>JAJFLQ010000017.1 GCA_021772615.1 Verrucomicrobiota bacterium
GGCGCCGTGCTCGTCGATGTCGCCGGCAATCTGGCGGAGTTCATGGTTACAGCGACCCCGAATCCGGGGTTCGCATTCAATGGCTGGACATCATCGGTGCCGGTGATATTCGACAATGTATCGTCGCCGACGGCCACGGTTTTTGCCAACTCCGATGTCGTGATAACTGCGTCATTCAAGGAGTTGGCGCCACTGACATTTGTGTTTTCACGTCCGGCTCCGCACGAGCCGCCGATCGGGGAGAACGATCCCTTCCGATTCGAATGGACAATTGCCGAACACGCAGATGAGTTTGCGTTTGATCTCTATGTCACCGAGTTGGCTCCATCAGAAGTCCGCACCGAAGCCGATATTACGTCGGGCGTAACAAGCGGCGACGTGATTAAGCTTACTGCATCGAGTCTCCATAATCGCGGACCCGACGAGCGGACGATGTACAATCACCTCACCGGATTTCCATTCGACTTCGTCTCGGGCCGAACGACGTGGTCGATCTTTGTCTTTGTACGGAGCGGCGTGTATACCGACACGATCCTTTTTGCGTCGGAAACACTTACGGTGATCGGGCGCGAGATTGTAACCGTTGCCATCGATCCACCGAACGGCGACGGCGTGATTCACGTTGGCGAGAGTGTTAATGTCACAGCAACAGTCCAGACAGAAGCCGGCCAGAATCTTTCCGGACCGGGTGCCATCGTGTTTCACAACCCCGATGGCTCGAATGTAAAAACCTTCAACAGGCCCACCAGCAACGGCAGTCTTGAATTGTTCAATCGTTTCGTCGCAACGGAGGGCGGCGAGTGGTCGATTGAAGTGATCTGGCCGCCGGACGATGCAGTGGAACTCGCCGATTACCTACAGACCAGGGCAACCCGGGCATTCAGCGTCGCGCCAAGTGCGACGGTACTGAAAGTGAATCACCCCGGGTTTACATTGAAATTCGGCGATCAACCAACGATTTCGGGCACCATCGAGCTGCGCAACGCTACGCCCGCGGACGTCGACCTGTCCGGCCTTGGGATCGATATCACGATTGTCGGCCCGGACGGCAGCGAGCGAGACTGCAGCGACGGAAACGGCGGGACTGCTCCGTGCGTGACGACGACCGTGGCTCAGGACTTTACGACGTCCGACCTTTTCTCGAAACGGATTCATCGCTTCGAGCTGCCGGCGGCGCTGACAGGCGAGCTGTTCGATGAGTCCGGCGTGTGGCAGCTGCGTGCCGATTTTGCCGGCAACGCCAGCCTGGCCCCGAGCCAGTCGGCTCTGCTGGAACTACAGGTGCGGGATTCCCGAGGTTACGCCATTCTCGTGCTCGGTTCGACCGACGACCTCGAAGGCATCGACGAACACCGGCGGACGCTCGAGTATGTCGAGGACGTGCTGCTTGCAGCCGGTTTGGCGCAGGATGACATTTTGTGGATCGACGAGACGAACGCGACGCCGAAGGCGGACCTCAAAAACGCAATCGAGGTATGGGCGCAGCAGCGAATGTTGGCTGCACCTGCGCCGCTCAATATTGTTCTTGTCAACCACGGTGACGTCGATGTGGTGGGCGAAAACAATGTTACGGGCGACTTCCACATGCACCCGGATCTCCTGACATCAGACGAACTTAACGCGATGATCACCAACCTCGAATCGTCGCTGCCGGCGCCGGCGGCAAACGCGACTGTATTCGAGCAACGGCCGATCATTATCACGCTCGGTATGTGTTACAGCGGCAGCTTCATTGGCGCGCTGTCCAAGCCGGACGGGCGTATCGTGATTGCGTCCGCGACAGCGGCCGAGCGCTCGGTCCGCGGGCCCGGCACGGCTGAAGATCGTCAGGGCGAATACTTTGTCTACCTGTTGTATCGCGAACTCAGTCGCGGCCGATCATTGCTCCGCAGCTTTCGCCGCAGCACGCGTTTCATTCGCGAGCTAACCGACGGATTCGACCTGAAGCTCCAAGGCGTCCCGGACCCTTTTCCCGGTGAGGACGGCCAGCACCCACTACTTGATGACAACGGCGACCATGTCGGCAGCGTCGCAACCACCGGTTTTACCGGCGACGGTCGCCTGGCAAACAGAGTTTTTCTGGTGGCAGAAGCGACGGTCGAGGTGCCGGAGGTGGCGCCTGCGAAGCCGAGTATACTGCTGGAACATGGCGACGTGATGACGGGCGAAAAGATATTGTTCGCCGCTGTCGATGACCCGAATATTGTTCAGATGCTGATGGAGGTTCGCGAACCAACGTCCAATATCGCAAATGTCACGGGCACCGCCTCCATGCAGGCGGCATTGAACCTCCGCAGCGTTGTCCTCGCTCGCACCGGTAATGCAGATTTCCGCTTCGCGGAGGATGACATGCCTGCCGAGAGACTGTTCGACGCTCCGGGTTTGCACACGGTGCTGCTCCATGCGCTCGGGGCGAATGCGGTGGTCGGAGCCGGCGACGCGCAGACGTCCGAACCCGGAATCGTGCGTGTCTATCGTGCTCCTGAAGGCGGCGTGAAACCATCACCATTCAACCTGCTGGGTCCGGGAGATAATGCCAACATCGAATTTCTCAACAATCATGCGTTGTTCACTTGGGACGAAAGCGAAGCACAGGACGACGCCACTGTGTCGTATATTTTTCGTCTGTGGCGCAGCCCCGGGGAGAGCGAGCTGCAGTTGGAATCGAACCCGCAACTCGCGAATGCCGTGTTCTTCCTCCCGTCTGACCTGCCGAGTGGACAATTTTGGTGGGATGTAGTGGCTGTAGACGATTCCGGGAATTTCAGGGTCAGTCAAAGCAAGCGGAAGGTGAATATCCTTTACACGAACCCGGAGGTTCCCGGTTTCCTTTTCGGCAAAGTCGAGGATCAATCGACCGGCGAACTGCTGGCCGTAGGGACCGTGATCGTGACATCCGGCGAGATGGAGGTCGCACGGGTGGATCTGGCGAATGGATTCTACGCTACCGCCGTCAATGAAAGTAGCTACGATGCCGAGGCGGTAGTCGGCGGTTTTTTCCCTGGATCAAAGAGCAGCATCCAGATCATCGCCGGCGAGGCTACCGAGCAGAATTTCACATTGACCGGAGACACCAGTGTTGCCATTCCGTTGACAACGGGTTGGAATCTGATTGCGACGCCGATCGAGCCGGAAAAGTCGGCCGTCGAGGAGATTTTTTCCGGTGCCACGGAGGATACCGCGTGGATGTGGACACAACATCAATTCGAATCATCCTTGTCCTTGACCAGCGGCTTTGGATACTGGTTCCTGAGCGACGTCGAAGACAGCTTTCCGATTGAGGACGGTGAGCCGCCCGAGGTCTTGACTAGAGATTGTCACGCCGGCTGGAATCTGATCGGTTTGAAGGGAACGAATGAGATCGTCTTCACCGACAGCGGCATTGTCGGGAAGGTCTGGTTTTGGGACCACGTCGTCGAGCGTTATGTGCCGATTCCTGCGGGCGGGAAACTCGCAGCCGGCACGGGTTACTGGGTCTATCTTAAATCTGCGAAGACCATCACGCTTGGCGCGAACTAGCAGCCGGTCGGACTTTGGAAATCGTGCGAGAAATATGAAGAATCGAGGGCATTCGGATTCGAAATTTAATGTGTTTATTCGATTCGGAGTGACGGCAAGCTGCAGGCTGGAAGCATGTGCTACTTATGCGCCGCTCGTAGAGTTTCGATATTCAGGCTAGCGGCTCGCCGGAAGAAATCCTACGGGTTGATGACCTCAAACAAAATCTCACGGATGAACCATCTTGCGACATGGTCGCCACGACGGTATATTTCCGACAGCGCAAGTCTCACATGATGTGTTGTCGGACAAATTGACCTTGCAGGTTTCACAATTCAATGTCATCCCACCGGTCGGAGCAATTGACAAAATACTCGCGATATCCCCGGCGTCTCATCACGCTTTGCATCGCAATTGCCGCAGGGATTCTCGTCGCTGACGCCAGGCTGCCCATTGGCGTCGCCGGCGGCGTTCCGTACGTTGCCGTTGTGTTGCTGGCGTTGTGGACGGAGCGGCCCCGCTACGTCGTCGCGATTGCGCTCATGTGCTGCGCTTTGACCGTGGTGGGCGCATTCTGGTCGCCGCCGGGACCGGTGTTGTGGCAGGCGGTCCTGAATCGGGTACTCGCGCTGTTCGTTATCTGCGTCGCCGCCGGCATGGGCCTGCGCCGCCACCGCCTCATGCGGGCGCACGAAGCGGCGATCAGGGATCGCGAGAAGGCTATCGAAGAAGTGAAAATTCTCCGCGGACTTATTCCTATTTGCGCTTCCTGCAAGCAAATACGCAACGAAGACGGACTTTGGGACGGGTTCGAATCATATATCCGCGACCACACCGACGCCGACTTTACGCATGGTATTTGTCCTGTGTGCGTCGAGCAGCTTTATGGGCATGCTATTGATACGTCGAAACTGTCCTGAATAGTGCGGGCTGCCGCGTAAGAACGGCGGATCACGATCGAATTGGTTTATATATGACATTGACAATCCATGCTTTCGTGAACCGTGCTGCGGCGTCTCTGGTCCTGTTTGTAACGACCATGATCGCGCTTCCCACCTGCGGCCAGGGGCTGGAGGTGTTTATCGGATCGTCTCCGAATCCGGTAGGTTCAGGCGCTCGTGCAATGGGGCAGGGGAATGCATTTATCGCTATCGCGGACGACGCGACCGCGGCGTCGTGGAATCCGGGCGGTCTGTCGCAACTCGAGCGTCCGGAGATTTCATTCGCCGTAGAAGCCGTGTCTCAGCGCGACGGCTTGAACCCCGGCGATCGCCATCCGGAGTCCAGTGGGACTGCCGCCGTCGATTTTCAGAATATCAATTTCTTCAGCACTGTTGTCCCGTACTTCTACCACCGCAACATGGTTTTCTCCTTGAGCTACCTGCAGCTTTACCAATTCGACAAGGACCTGCAGTTTCCCCTTGTCACACAAGAGGGGATCTTCACCGCAGACGCGAACGTCGCATTCCGCCAACGGGGCACGTTCTCGGTGCTGGCTCCCGCCTTTGGTATTGACATAACGCCAAAGCTGGCCCTCGGCGTCACACTAAATATCTGGAACCACAGCATCACAGACTCAAGCCGTTACGATAAGGTGACAACGACGTCCGGCGACTTTGTGTTCGACAGCGGCGGCGGGACGGTCATACCGTTTGATACATCGACATTCGAATCCTTCGAGGTCGAGGAAGGGTATTCCTGGGTGATCGGCGCGGTATATCGCATGAGCAAGGCATGGACCGTCGGCGCCGTGCTCAAGCCGGCATTTGACATGGATCTGGATCACAGCACATTCACCATCAATACGTCCGGAACCACCACGGTCACGCAGGGACCAACGAAAGGCGACGCGGTGCTGCGGCAGCCCTTGATCATCGGGCTCGGCGGCGCATGGAGACCGGATAATTCGTGGACCGTGTCGACGGACATCACCTGGACCCAGTGGTCGCGGTATGCCATCCGGGAGAACGGGATCTCGACCAATCCGTTGACCGGTACATCGGTTGAGCTTGACGATACGCGGACCGTGCGCATCGGCGCAGAATACGTCATTGTCCTTGATGATGCACTCGTACCGATTCGCTGCGGCATAGGGTACGACCCGGCGCCGGGTGTTGGAGAAGATGACGACTACTACACCGTCAGCTGCGGAGCAGGTATTCAATTGAAAGAAAGGATCAATATCGACGTCGCCTATGAATATCGATGGGGTTCGGATGTAAACGCAGCTATATTACGTGATCTGGGTTTCACCGAAGATATCCGGCGGCATCGCGTCCTGGCGTCGGTAATCGTTTATTTCTAACAGCCATGGCTACGGATGACATATGAGTGTAACCACATCCAACACTTTATTGATGCGTTTGAAGGATATGGATGACAAGTCGGCCTGGGACCGATTTTACGATTTGTATTCGCCTCTGGTCATCAGCTTTTCGCTGCGGCGCAAATGCTCGCAGGCGATGGCCTACGATGTTCTGCAGGAAACGATGGTGTGCCTGATGCGGATCATGCCTGATTTTCAGTATAACCCGAGGGTGGGTCGATTCCATTCCTTTCTATTCAAGGTCGTGGATTCGAGGATCACCGATGCGTATCGTCGTAATCGCCGCATCAATCTTGCCGGCTCAGAGACGGAGCATCGACAGTTGATCGAATGTCTTGAGGATTCGCGCGTTGAAGAGCCGGGCCGGCAATGGGACCAGTTGTGGCGACAGAACCTGCTCTTACGTGCACTCGACAACGTCCGTGAAATGGTTCATCCGCAAACATACCGATCTTTCCAGATGTATGTGCTGGAGGAACGTCCGATTTGCGTCGTCGCCGCGGAGTTGGGCTTAAACGCCAATGCGATCTACCAACACAAGAACCGGGTCACGAAAATGTTGAAGAAGGAACTTGAGTTGCTACTAGATGAGATCGGGAGCTGAGATGAAAACGGGCATTCAGGATGAACTACGGCAGGCATACGATTCACGAACCACGCTGATGTCGCGCGCGCCGGCGACATTTCGCGACCGGCTGGATACGGTGCGCAAGGCTCTTATCCGCTTTCCACCGCCGCCCGGAGCTGCTGTGAGACTGTTGGTGAAGGAACGGGCAAGCGGTTACTGGCTGGCGTTGCAGGACAGCCTGTCGATCGGCGCCGATGCGGCAAACGGACTTCAGCTGAGCTGTGATTATGTTTCGGCACACCACTGTCGCCTGGTCGAAACCAATGATTTATGGCGGATTATGGATCTTGACTCGGCCAACGGTGTCTATGTAAATGGAACGCGTATGTCGGGCGAACGTTTCCTTAAGAACGGCGATATCGTCCAGGTCGGCACGGTCACCATGATCATTATTTTGCCTACCGACCAGGGCTGTCATGTTAACGAATGAGGCAACGAGTGACTAGAATTTTCAAAATAATACGACTGTTTTTTGTCCGACGTGAGGTGCCGCTTGGCGCGAAATGTATGGCGTTGCTGGCATTGGGGTACATACTGTGGCCGATGGATCTGATTCCCGATTTCATACCGGTTGCGGGTTGGATTGAGGATTTTCTTCTGGCGGCGTTGACGATGTACTGGATGTCGGGGACGGTCGATGATGTAGAGAAAAAATCGCCGGATCAACGTGGTGACGTTATCGATGTGGAAGCGACGGTAGTGGAGGAGGATGCGTGCCCGAAAACCTCAGGCTGAAGCGAGGCAAAGTCGCGTCCGGGGTTGATTCCGATCGGTAGCATACCGCCGTCTGGGGGTCAGGAGCAGAGCAGTGTCGATAGCACACTGGTCTGGAGATAGTCGAAGTCGAAGGGCTTGCTGATGAAATCGTAGGCGCCCATCTCCATGCACTTCTTGGCCGTGTCTTCGTTCTTGTGGCCGGTAATCATGATAATCGGTGTGTCCGGAAAAATTTCTTTCATCTTTTCCAGTACCTCCTTGCCGTCCATCACCGGCATGCAGATATCAAGAAGGATCAGTTTGAACGCATTGGTACGAGCAAGCGCCATACCTTCTTCGCCGTTCGCTGTCGTGTACACCTCACACCCGAGTTCTTCGATGAACAGCTTGAGAGATTCCTGGATCTCCGGGCTATCGTCAATGACCAAAACTTTGTTTGTTTGAGATTTCATAGGTTGACTTTTTAGAAATAATCGATAAAGCGCTCTGTCAACTCATCGTCGACAATCGATTTTTTAATGTAGATATTCGGGTTCTTACGTAAATCAATGCGTTGTTTATTCAATTTTACTTCCTTGTCGCCGCCGAGGACGACGAGAACAATTGGACGCATGAGGTAGTTTTCGTTGATGTCTACGATTTTCGCCGTCTCCGACGAGCTTAGCTTCACAAATGTCCCAATAGGATATATCGACAGTTTGTTGAAAAAAAGCTTGATCACATCGGGATGAAAGAAATCTTTCATTTCGCTGCGCATAATTTTCATGGCGTCGGTCGGCGACACGACCCGGTCGCTGTTGCGTTCATGCGTGAGATAGACGAACACGTTGCAGATGTGAATGACCATCGCGTACTGCTGAAGCGTATCGTGCAGACTCGTCTGATCGAGTACAGTCTCTCGTGACTTAATAATATCGATGATGGCTTCCAGTGATTCATGGTGGAATCCTTCAATACGTATCCGCTGCAGAAACTCTCCCGACTGTTCCGTGCTCGATTTCAGTTTTTCAATCACATCGTTGAACCTGGCACCCGTTTCTGTAGCATCATTTCCCAGCAATCCGACGTTCTGCAGGAGGGCGGCCATACCCAGATAGTTGATTTTATCGACTGGGAAGCCCAGGCTGTTTGCGATCTGCAACGCGTAGATCATGGTGTTGATGCCGTAGTACACCACCTCTGGATAGTCGATTTTTTCCGCCATACGCTCGATGTAGGACAGCGGCGCCTGCGCCATTCCCATGAGGATCCGCTCGTCGTGTTTCAATATATCGACGGTTCGCTCGACGTGTTGCAACATCGGACTGCAGTCCACTTCATTTTGCTGTCGAAGTTGATCGCAAACACTGTTGTAGGCCTTCACCAGACGAAAATACATCTGCTTCGAGGTATCGAGAATCTCAGTGCGTACGCCCTTTTCGCCCTGCTGCTGTCCGTCGTTGAATAGTAAAAAATCCGGATTCACGCGTAAGCTAACCTTTCGGAGAAGATGTTGCAGGACCGTGCGTGCGGTCCGCTGGGACGGTTTGGCGCTCTCCGACACGATACGCAGCCGTTGCGGCGCCGGCTTGTCAGTGATTTGGGAAATAATGTCACTGGTGAGCGAAGGCTCAACCAAGCGTGTTCATCGGTCAATATACGTCAAAACCACACCAGAGTCAATGGCAACAACTGGCGCGGCGCGGGAAATGCTCAGTGTTGCGCCGGTTGTCGTTTTGACATAAACACGATAATAATAATATAGATGAACACCATTTGCGTGAAAATTAATCCTGCCTCAATGGTGCTCGCGTGCCGCAAGGCCAGAGCTGCAAATGCGATGCTGGCTGCAATGAGATAGATGAAGCGCACACTTTGCCGAATCGTGAAGCCCAATCCCACCAGGCGATGTCCGATATGATCCTTGCCGCAGTACACGATCGCGTCTTTGATAGATTCCGTGGTGCCGTCAAATCTCCGTGTTGCAATAACGAATACGAGATCGAAAATCGGCAGGCTCAGCACAGCGATTGGTACGATCGCCGCCTTTATCGGATTCTCCGACCATCCTCCCATCACGCCGATTGTGGCGAGCGTAAAACCCAGAAAAAAGCTTCCGCTGTCACCCATGAATATTTTCGCCGGATGCCGGTTAAAAACAAGATAACCGATGAGGCTGCCGATGAGACTGATGGAAAGCAATCCCCAGAAGTATTGATTCGTTTGAATCGAAACCAGCAGATACATCGTGGCGGCGATTGCGGAAACGCCGCCGGCGAGGCCGTCCATATGGTCGAGCGCGTTCATCGCACTGGTCACGCCGGTAATCCACAGCATGGTGATCATGATGTTGGCCCAGTGCGGAAGCGGAAAATTCACGACGATGTCATAGTGTCCAAGCAGCAGAGTAAGGCTGAACAGGCACGCGAGTTTGATGACTGCGGAAATCTGAAAGAGGTCGTCGAGAGCGCCGACAATCAGCGTAATACCCGCACCGATCATGACACCTTTCTGCGGTGTCGAGAAGTACATGATAAGCAGCATCGGCGTGACGAAAGCCACGAAGATTGCCACGCCGCCCATGCGCGGGATCGGTTGTGTGTGAATCTTGCGTTCGTTGGGGATGTCAAGGATACGGAGTTTTTTGAAGAGAACAACGGAAATCGCTGTCAAAACAGTGGATACGCCCATGGATGTGAGGAAGGCGAAGATGTATCGATGCAGCCAGAAATCGGACATAATCCTCCCGTTATCAACGAATGTATTGAACCATCTGAGCGATCATTCAAAGACGTACCGATGGCCTTGAATCGCATATCCGGCGAAATCAGAAATGTCATGTTGAGCCCAGTCGTCCGAGTAGTGGATCAGCATCATCTTCTGCCGGATCCACGCCGGCAGCGTTTTCAATTCGGAGAGTGGCGCATGGACAGATCCCGGGAAGAACTGTACGTCGTGGAACATGACTTCGGAACGTTCGGCGTAGTGGTCGATGAGTGCGCGGTCGAATCGCGTATCAACTGAACAAAAGACGCGGTTATCGATGAACAAACCATATGATATGAACGAAGTCTTCCATGACTCCGCCTGTTCCGGAATATGCTTGGTGCGAAACATTTCGAGGTGGATATCTCCGATATCCACCTCCCAGATCTCCCGTAATCCTGACGATTTCAGTGTGGGGCGGACGACGTCGAAGTAGTCATCGAATTCAAGGGGGGCGCCGCTCTGATCGACTTCATTCCATGCCAGACCGCCCTTCAAGGTCATGTCCCACAGTAGACGTTGGTATTCCTCATTGATGATAACCCGTAACTTTGGCCGGTTCTGAAATCGAACACCGACGTAGCGGCTCGTGAGCCCGAGGCATTCCATGCCGCCGACGTGATCCGAATGGCTGTGGGTAGGGAGCATCACGCCGATATCCACGGGTTCCAGGCCGGTTGTTGCTCGTAGCGCCTGCGGTCCCGTCGTACCGAAATCGACGAGCACGTGATGATCGCCTTTGACGGCGATAAAATTGGTTTGGAAGAGGGTCTTGGCGAAGGCCGAGCCAACCCCAATGAAGAGCAACTCCAATTTACCGTCATTCGTCAGTTGCAGCTTTCCGTTTCCGGGGATTTCGTTCATCGATGTCCTGTTTCTTCTGTCACGAAACTGCGTAGAGGAAGGATGTTACGAAGCGTAAAGACCGGCACCCGAGAAGTGTACATGCTTCACAAACCGCGTACTATACGTTGTCATGCATTGATAATCAAAAAATTTAGATCAGGCAATTATGTGTTGTACCGGTTTGATAATGATCCGATCAATGTGACAGTATGCGTCGCCCGTAGCGATCGCGACTAAAGAGCGTGTTTCAGCGAAGAAAGGACTATTATTATGATCGATCTGAATTTACTGCGTGCCGATCCCGCCGCGATAAAAGAGAACTGCCGCCGACGCGGTGCGGATGATGTCGATGTCGATGGTATCGTCGTGATGGATGCGGAATGGCGATCGCTGCTAACAGACGTCCAGGAACTGCGTGCGCGGCGCAATATGCTGAGCAAGGCGTGCAAGCATGATCCGGATGCGCGTGACGCTGTGCGATCGCTGAAGCAGGAGATTGCCGACAAGGAGCAGTGCGTCAGCGACCTGAAACGCCGTCTTGACGACGCGCTGGCATGGATGCCGAATCTGCTTGGCGACGACGTGCCTGACGGTCACGGTGATGAGGACAATGTCGAGCTGCGCAGGTGCGGCGATGTACTGGAATTGGAGCATGCGTTGGACCACCAGGCGATCGGCGAGCACCTGGGCATTATCGATACCCAACGGGGCGCCAAGGTGGCGCAGTCCGGTTTTTACTATTGGAAGGGCGCGGGTGCGCAACTCGCATCCGCCATGTTTTTCTGGACGCAGCAGCAGTTGACGCAAATGGGATTCACACTTTTTATCACCCCGTGTGCGGCGAAGGAAGAGACGTTATTCGGCACAGGATATCTGCCGTTCTTTGCGGATCAGACGTATCAATTGAGCGGCCAGGATCTTGCGTTGATCGGAACATCCGAGCAAACGCTTGTCGGATACCACGGTGGCGAAACGCTGTCACACGATGCATTACCACTGAAATACGCGGCGTATTCACCGTGTTTCCGAACCGAAGCCGGCAGCTATGGCAAAGAAACACGCGGAATTTTCCGGGTGCATCAATTTCACAAGGTAGAGCAGATTATATTCTGCGATCCGGATGAATCCGATGAACACCATCGCTTCTGCCTTGATGTCGAGGAACGATTGCTGCAGCAGCTCGGCATTCCCTATCGTGTCGTCAATGTATGTATCGGCGATCTCGGTGCGCCGGGTTTTAAGAAGTATGACGTCGAGGCACACTTTCCCGGATTCGGAGGCTACCGAGAAGTGTGCTCAAACACCAATCTGATTGATTTCCAGGCCCGTCGGCTCGGCATTCGTTTCAGTAGTGCAGACGGACGCAAGGGGTTTGTACATACCATATCGGCTACGGCTGTCACCGACCGCGTGGTCTGCGCGATTCTCGAAAATGGGCAGCAGTCCGACGGATCGGTGGTCGTGCCGGAGGTGCTCCGGGCATTGACTGGTTTCGACCGCATTACGCCGCAGGACAGCTGATTCAATAATGGCCTGGCTGCCCGCTGGTGACAGCACCAGAAAGTGACGTCGCAAATTGTCCCGATTGTCCGCACACTGCGGCGAGCTGATTCAATTGGCGTGGCGCGATGAACCGGTCTCCAACGCTGCCACCTGGCGTAGAATGTGTCGGCTTTCTTCAAAGGTGAGGATCGAAAGCGCTTCATCTATCTCGAGCCATCGATAATCCAGCACCTCTTTCTGCTGAATCCTCACAGTGGGATCCACAACCGTAGCCGGGTAATACTGAACCGTCTTGTGCACCCGTTGATTTTTTCGGGAAAAACTATAGTTTTCCGAAATCGCGTCGCTGCCGATAATGGTAAACTCCGAAATCCCTGTTTCTTCGGTAAACTCGCGACACGCGGTCTCTTGTTCGGTCTCACCGGCCTCGGGGTGCCCTTTGGGAAAGCCCCAATGCCCGTCGTTATGCTGGATGATCAAATATTTCACGACCGCCCGGGAACGATGGATTGGTACGATTCCGCATGAGAAGTCATCGACGTCGTTGTTCATGTATATACCTGGATTCCTGCAGCGAGGTGATGCGCAGCAAATAACAAACCGTTTTCGTTCACGTGCTTGAGGCCCGTACTCAGAATACTCGTGACTTGTGAATTTTTCAGCCAAACGGGAACCCGTACGGCAAAGCCTGATTCCAATATAGCCAAGACTGCCAAACCGGCATGCGGCACCATAGCATAAATAATCGAGGTTAAAACATGTTGGACCTGTCACTTCCGGAATTCCTTGAATTGAGCGTTTCGGACAAGTTGCCGTATGTCGGAACCAAAGCGATCCTGTATGCGCAACAATTCAGCCGAACGGATCTGGATGAATTCAATGAATTAGCCGATACGTGCCGCAAGATATTCAAATCGCCGGCCGGCGCCGACTTTCTCGGCAGGCTTCTGCCCCATCGTATTTGCCTCAACTTCTTCGTCCAGCCGAGTTCCCGTACATTTCTGTCATTCAGTGCCGCGCAGGCCATCCTCGGCATGAAGCGAATGTCGCTGCGCGACATGAATATTTCGTCGATATCGAAGGGTGAATCGCTCGAGGATTCCATTCGAACCTTTATTTCCTATGTCGACCTGGTGGTAATGCGGCATTTCGACAACCACGCAGCGGCAACGGCATTCTGGGTAGCGGGCAAGGCGCATCGACGGGTGGCCATAGGCGGGCAGGAGCAGCCCGTGCCCATTGTCTCGGGCGGTTCCGGCACGCGCCAGCATCCCACCCAGGCGCTGCTCGACATCTACACGCTCAGCAAGAGCTTTGAAGACCGCGGTGGAATAGATGGGAAAAAGATCATGCTCGTGGGCGACCTCAAGCGTGGGCGTACTGTGCGGTCGCTGAGTTATCTGATGAAAAACTACGACGGCGTTCAGTTGTATTTCGCTGCGCCGGAGGAGTATCAGATGAACGAGGACATTCTTTCGTTCCTCGACGAGCATAACATACCCTACGAAAAATTACGTTCCATCACAGAGGGACTCGCGGACGTCGATGCCGTTTATATGACGCGTATTCAAGACGAATGGGACACGGTAAAGCACGATTCGCATCCGCCGGCAAACAGCAACTTCGTGTTCCACCGGGACCATCTGAAATTGATGAAGCCTAATGCCTATCTGCTGCATCCGCTGCCCAAGCGCGACGAGATCGAGGTTGAGGTGGATTATTGCGACGACAGCAGGGTTGTGTATTGGCGCCAGGAACGGAACGGTATGTGGATGCGGGTCGCTATTATTGCGACCTTGTTCGATTGTGTCGATCGAATCCGTGCGTACGATCAGGCACATTCCTGACCCGGTGACATAAATCCTGTCACTACTGAATATAATACTAACCGCTGAGGAATATACGATGTTTCAAACACGCAATAAGGCAACGATTCTGGCGGCGGCGATGACGGTTTTCTCGGCCATCGCCCCAGCGCATGCCGCCGAAGTAAAGATGGAAGGTGCCGAGATCGGCGCATGGACGATGGATTACGACGCAGGTGCCAATCTGGCCAAGGAAAACAACCTGGCAATATTCCTTGATTTTACCGGATCAGATTGGTGTGGTTGGTGTAAGCTGATGGATCGTAAGGTATTCAGCGAGCCTTCCTGGTCGGCGTTCGCCAAGGATAAATTGTCGCTTATCAAAGTCGATTTTCCCAAAGGCAAGAAATTGCCGCAGGACATTCGCCAGAGAAATCGCGGGTTGCAGCAGCGATTCAAAGTGAGCGGTTTTCCCACATATGTGATACTTGATTCGGACGGCGAGACCGAAATTGCACGACTCGGTGCCGGGCGTAACAAGAGTGCGGACTCCTTTATCAAGGAAGTCGAATTCGCCATCCGCCATTCCGCTGTCGGCGTGGCGGATTTCACGGCGAACCTGGAGCCCGAGGAAGCGTCACGGTATCGAAATTTGATCGCGGAGCAACGAACGGTTGAGGAGGAGCTTGAAGCGTGGCTTAAGACGCGGCCCGATTCGAGCGCCGCCAACGTATCAAAGTACACCGGGTACCATGACGAATTGACGCGGTTATCCATCGCAATTGACAAGATCGAATCCAGTGTGCTGTCAAAGGACATGGATCCAGAGGATGCCAAGGCATATCTGGCCCTGGTCGATGATCTGCACGGCGCAAAGAACGAACTGAACGACTGGTTGAAAAGCAAGCCGCCGCGAAACGAAGAGAATGAACAGAAGCGCGATGGAATGCAGGCAGTGATACAGGCCTTGTCCGATCAGTTGAGCAAGTATTGAGCTGCTCGTTCCAAAACCGATGGTGACAGCCGGGTGAGTCTGTACCGCCGGACATTCCAGCGAAAGGTTTGGTATCTTCCATGACGGGAACCGAGTTCGTCAAACACATTGAGGCGCACCGCAACGAATTCTATCGCTATGTATTGCGCAACGTGTGGAATGCCGACGTCGCCGATGATGTGTTCTCGTCGGCAGTGTATGCCGCGTTCAAGGGGCTGGATAAGTTCCGGGACGGCACCAATTTTCGGGCGTGGATGTTTAAGATACTGACGAATAAATGCTTCGTCGCCAATCGTGAGACCCGCCGGTTGTCAATCGATATCGATTCACTTGATGAATCCGCACTTTCCGCCAACACGGGTGTTCAGCAACATGCGTTCGAGAATCCCGAAGCATTTCTGGACCTTTGCGGTGACGAAGTACAGCGTGCGTTTCGGCAGCTGAGTACGGCGCAGCGTTCCTGTCTGCTTCTCCTGGCATTCGAGCGGTATTCGTACAAGGAGATCGCGGAGATTCTCGATATACCGGTCGGTACGGTGATGACGCATCTGTCGCGCGGTCGCGTGCGGTTGCGCCGTATTTTATGTGAATATGCAGCAGAACAGGGCATCGTCAGAAACAATATCTCGTCCGCAGCACAGGCGCGAAAGGTGCGATAATGAGTGACGATAACCATATATTGTTGCGCCAGGCCTACATGGACAACCAACTTTCTCTGAGCGAAATTACGGACTTTGAGGAATCACTCGACCCGAATGCAGGCAGGGAGATCGAACAGGATAAACAGTTCGAAGCTGCACTTGTGGCAAACCTTGGTGACGTTCGATGCCCCGATGCGCTTTGGGACGAGATTTGCACGCATCTTTCGACACAGTCCAACCGACGTGGCTGGTTTCTAGTGGTGTTACGCGCGCATTGGCGGCAGGTTGCAGCATGTATCGCAGTCATCGCCGGTTGTGCCGGGATGTGGATGATTCGGTCCGTCGGCGACAGTCGGGACGCGCCGCCCATCTCATTGGCGTTCAGCACCGATTTGCACGAGTTTTCACGAGACGCGGAGATCCCGGGCGACTACGATAAGGTGCGCGGCAGTTTGATTGCGAACAATCTCCATGTAAAGCTGTCTCCACCAGTGCCGGGTGGCCATCATGCCATTCGTCTGTTGGGGGTCCGCTTCCATGTTGTCGACGGTAGTGCGGTTGCGCAGTTGTATTTCTCGTGTTGTGGCGAACCGATTTCGGCCTTTGTCTGCGATAGGCGAACGGACGTGCTGGGAGATCGCATCGGGTTGCCGAAGGGCGGAGGAAAACTCTACTCGGTCACCCACGAGATTGACAATTATCGAATCTACGTGGCGGGGCCCCATCCGCCGGCGGATATCCTTGATCTCTTTTCCTGATGCAGCCGCCTTCGCGGCGCCATGGAGCCGGGCGGTCGTCGCTGCACGGCAGAATGGTTGGTGAAGCCGGCGAGCGTGATATATTACCGGAACGATTTACACTATGACGAAACGACGCTAGATTACGCCCTTACGCACCGGCGAATCGTCGCCGTATAATGACCTCTTCCAAGGAACGACTCTATGAATAACTCCGTATCAACGCTCGAGACCGTAAAGGACTATTACGGCAAGACTCTGAAGAGCAACGGCGACCTCAAGACCAACGCTTGTTGCTCCTATGAATCGATACCCGCCTCGCATCGACGCATCCTGGAACTGATCGATGATGAGATACTGAATCGATTTTACGGGTGCGGTTCGCCGCTGCCCCCGGAGCTTGAGAACCGGGTGGTGCTCGACCTCGGCTGCGGCACGGGGCGTGATGTGTTCATGGCATCATATCTTGTTGGCGAGAATGGGTTCGTATATGGTGTTGACATGACCGACGAGCAATTGCGCGTTGCGCGAGATCACGTCCAGAATCAGATGAAGACATTCGGCTACCAGCGTGAGAACGTGGCGTTTCGTAAAGGCTACATTGAGGATCTGGCTACGGTCGATATCGCGGATAACGCAATCGACGTCGTGATTTCCAATTGCGTTATCAACCTGTCGCCCGACAAAGACCGCGTATTTCGCGAGATCTTCCGAGTGCTCAAACCCGGTGGCGAGCTATATTTTTCCGACGTGTTCACCGGGTGCCGCATACCCGTTGAACTCAGGAAGAATCCCGTGTTGTACGGTGAATGCCTGGGGGGAGCCATGTACATCGAGGACTTTCGCAGATTGCTGCTCGATCTCGGATGCCCGGATTTTCGGGTGTGTGCCACGAATCGTATCGAGATGAAGAACGATGAAATGGAACACCTTGCAGGAATGATCGACTTCTATTCGATGACCATTCGCGCATTCAAGCTCGACGATCTTGAGGACCGCTGCGAGGATTACGGGCAAGTCGGGATCTACAAAGGCACGGTTAAAGATTCGCCCCACCAATTTACGCTCGATGATCACCACGTGTTCAAGACCGGCCAACCCATGCTGGTTTGCGGAAATACCGCGTCCATGATACAAAACACGCGATACGCCAAGCATTTTCAGATTATCGGTGACCGCTCTACCCATCATGGTTTGTTTGATTGTGGTTCGGGCGCTGCGTCATTCCCAGAAGGGTCGGCCGACTGCGGCAGCGCGTCCTGTTGTTAGCACCGCACCGCTCTCGGCGATTCGCTATGTGTATTCATCTGACTTTACGGGACCGAGTATGAAAGCGGTCGTCATCGACAATCTGCCCAGGACATCCCGGGTCTTCGAACTCGTTGTTGAGCGCAATGGTATCGACTTTACTCCGGGTGATTCGATCTCCATTTTTTCGCAGGATGAATCGGAGTCGCGTCCTTACAGCCTCACCTCCGGTGCAGATGAATCGGTGTTGCGTTTCATCATCCAGACATTGCCGGGCGGTGAGGTCAGTACGTACCTGTCGCAACGGCGTCCCGGCGACATTGTCACCCTCAGCGACCCTTTCGGTTGGTTTCATCCCGGCCGTAACCTTAACGGAGATCCGATGGTGTTTATCGCTACCGGTACGGGAATCGCACCGTTTCTATCCTATTTCAGGACGTATCCGGAAAGACCGCCGGTCATGTGTCTGTTTGGTGTGCGCGAGATGGCCGACGCCTTCGACCTCGACCTCCTCCTGCATGCATGTCCATTGCAGCTGGCGGTCTCGCGGGAGAACGGGCACTCGCACCACTGCGGCCGCGTAACAGATCTGCTGTCTCGCATTCCGATTGAGCCAGAAACGCATTTTTACCTCTGTGGGCTCGATGCGATGATTGACGAGGTTACGGAGAAACTTGAGGCAATGGACGTTGATTTCGTTCGCATCCATCGGGAGGTATTTTTTCATGCTGCACCTTGATAAAGAAAGCTGGGTACAAACAGCCGACGGGCAACCTCGGGGATATATCCAGCCGCAGGCGCTCACGGAGTTATGGTTTCATACGGGAACCAACTGCAATCTTCAATGTCCATTTTGCCTTGAGGGGTCGAAACCGGGGGATAACCGAATCAGCTTCCTCACATTCGATGATGTGCAACCGCTAATGGATGAAGCTCTGGCGTTGGGGGTGGAAAAATATTCATTTACCGGCGGTGAGCCGTTTCTTAATCCGGACATGGTTCGAATCCTGGATTACGCGCTGGATCGTCGTCCGTGTCTGGTACTGTCGAACGCCACCGAGCCGCTGATGAACCGGCTGCATGAAGTCGTTCCGCTTTTGCAAAAATCAAACCCGTTGAACTTTCGTGTGAGTCTGGACCATCCTGACGAAACGAAGCACGACGCCGGTCGCGGCCGCGGCAATTTCCGCAAGTCGCTCAAGACCCTCGGTCGTCTTCACAAAATCGGCTTCGGCGTGTCGATCGCCAGATTAATTCAGGAAGGCGAAGATACACCGGCTGTAACGGCGGCATATCACGTACATTTTCGGTCGGTCGGCCTTCCGGACAATATCCGGATCGTAGCCTTTCCGGATTTCTTCCCGCCTGGCTCCGTGGCCGATGTGCCGCAGATTACCGAACACTGTATGAAAACCTATCTCGGCGAAGCGCAACGCAATGCATTCATGTGCAACTACAGCAAGATGGTGGTGAAGAAAAACGGCAAGCCCGGTGTGTACGCCTGTACGCTTGTCGATGACGACGCGGATTACGATCTCGGCGCCACCCTGAAGGAGAGCATGGCTGCGCGCGTGATGCTCGGACACCATCGCTGTTATTCGTGCTTTGCGTACGGCGCATCCTGCAGCGAGCGCTAGGCCGTCATGCAGCCGACGCCGTACACTATGACCACGACGGTCCTCTTCATCAGATTTTCCGTTTGTGCCAGTCAACTCCGATGATGGTGACATGGCTTCAGACTCTGGTAGTGGGGGCGTATGTGGTATGCACGGTGGGTTTAATGATCTATGGTCTGCACTGCTACGTCATGATATTTCTCTTTCTTCGTCGCCAGCGGTTGTCACGTACGCAAATCCACGAAACGGTGGCACGCTTCCACACTGCGCGGCGGCATTCCGATTATCCTCGTGTCACCATCCAGCTGCCGATCTATAACGAGGCTGACGTTGCGGAACGGTTGCTGTGGAGTGCTGCAAATGTGGATTATGCCGTCGACAGATTTGATATTCAGGTGCTTGACGACAGTACGGATGAAACGCGTGATATCATCGATCGCACCGTGGCCGACCTCCGCAGAAAAGGTATTCGCATCACCGCCGTACGCAGGGACAACCGAGACAATTTCAAGGCAGGTGCTCTGGCCAATGGTATGGAGCTCACCGATGCGCAGTACATTGCGATATTCGACTCCGACTTTGTTGTGCCGTCGCAGTTTCTCAAACGCACCGTCGCCATTATCGACAGCGATCCGGCACTCGCGTGCGTGCAAAGCCGATGGGGGCATACCAACCGCGACGAGAATTGGCTCACGCGCGCGCAGAGCATCGGAATCGACGGCCATTTTACGGCCGAACAAGGTGCGCGCAGTTACTGCAGTCTGTGCATGAATTTCAATGGTACGGCAGGTACTTGGCGGCGTTCTGCAATTGAGGCTGCCGGCGGTTGGCAAGGTGACACGCTGACAGAGGACCTGGATCTTTCCTACCGCGCCCAACTTGCCGGATACAAAATAAAATACGACTTCGATCTTGAATGTCCTGCAGAAATCCCGAACAACGTCATAGCGTTGAAGAGTCAGCAGAAGCGCTGGGCGAAGGGGTCGATCGAGACCGCCAGGAAATTGCTACCGCGTATTTTTGCATCGACATGTCTCTCGCCGATCCAGAAGCTGGAGGCCTTTCTCCACCTCACACACTATGTCGTGGCGGTGTTGATGAGTCTGCTGTTTTGCCTCACCCTGCCGATGCTATTATGGACTCCAATGCCGAAGACCGGGTGGCTTCTCACCGTGCTTTGGACAATTGTAATCGTATCCGCTCTGGCGCCATGCGTGATGTACACCGGGAGTGGTTGGGCACTCAAACGCGGCTGGCCGTCCTTCGCTCATTTCCCCGCCATGCTCGTCGTTGGCACCGGCCTTTGTATCAACAACGCGCAAGCTGTTCTGGAGGCGCTGTTCGGTGTGAAGTCCGCGTTCATTCGCACCCCGAAATCCGGCAGCACCGATCATCGCAGCCGTCGCGGGCGGTACCGGCCGGCGGCCAATCACACCTTAGGCTATGTTGAAATAATCGCTGGAGTCTACTGTATGGCAACCTTGCTGGTGTATCTGCAGTCCTCCAAGTACCTGTTCGGATTCTTCATCGCTGCGTATGCGATCGGATTAACAAGTTTCGGCCTGCTGACGATTCGAACTCGGTTGCCCCGGCGCGTCGAGAATCGCCCCTGACCCGGCCGAACGCGCTGCGAGTCCGCGTCGAACGGGTTGGAATGCTATCGACAGATCGACGATCGCGGCGTTCCACGACAGTTGCGATACCGACGATTTGCGGTGTTATCGGACGTCGTGAATGGCACTGGACCATATAGCGCCGATAGATTCCGGTACCGCAAATGCGAGACGATCACCAGTTTGGGTTTTGATCGAAAACGCCCGTTTGCCCCAGAGGTATTTTCCAGGTAGCCAGCGTCCTTCGTGAATGTCCGCGATATCCTTGAGCCCGACTTCGATCCGGTGTCCGGTGATCATGTGTAACCTGAGGTTGCCGTGACCAAGAACGGCAATGCCTGGTGACTGTATTTTCCCGTGAACGACCAATGCCTGTGCACACTCGCCTTCCTCCGGTGTCACGGAATGCGCCAGTGCAACAACCTTTCGACCTACGGCGTTGTATATGGCATACAGCAATGCGCCAACCGGAATCCCGGTGAGAAACCAGCAGGCGTGGATGCCCGTAAATGGCAGAGTGGCGACGGTGGCGACAACGCCGATGGTGGACGGCAGGATGAGAAAGAGGCGAAGGAACTCGCCGTTCCAGGGCCATTTTTCGCTGATAGGATCATTTTTCGGCATGATAGTCGCTCGTAACGTCGCATTGCTGCGCCAGACGACAGCGCGGTGGCAATACCTACCAGACCTCACCGGCGCAGACACGTTCGTTGCCCGCATTTCGCGACCGATTTTGGTGGCAGAAAATTGGTCTGGATTGTCGTCCTCGTCGTCCTCGTCGTCCTCGATCTTCACTCGAATTGTGTCGGTTCGCGGACAACGACGATTTTCGAGACTGAGGTGCTTGCGTTTAACTTGTCATCGGTTTGAGTGTTGAACGGTCGCAATACCTACATGTCGCTTCCGCTGTCACCCATCCACGCTATCCGAGCCGCACAATGTGAGTTCTGGCGCGTTTGCGGACGCCCAATGGTATGGTTGTGACGGTCGAGATCAGGAAGATTGGTCGCCACTTTGGCACACAGTGCGTTGCAGGAGTTCGTGCAGAACCTCAAACTTAAACGGCTTTTTTATAGCGCCGTCAAAACCGAATTCTTCATAGTTAGACAGCACCGGTGCATGCGAATAGCCGCTGCATACGAGAGCCTTTACAGCAGGCGTGATTGAACGGATGATCTTGATGGTTTCCTGTCCCCCCATTCCGCCTGGTATTGTCAGGTCGAG
This sequence comes from Verrucomicrobiota bacterium, assembly GCA_021772615.1. Taxonomy (GTDB): domain Bacteria; phylum Verrucomicrobiota; class Lentisphaeria; order JABSQK01; family JAJFLO01; genus JAJFLQ01. The sequence goes on from JAJFLQ010000017.1 coordinate 22,142, forward strand.
GAGAACGATATCGAATGGTTGCCCGGCGGCGACTGCGATACGTACGAGATCGATCGCTTCACTGCCTTCGTTCGCAATAGCAACGGAATACCCAATAGACTCAAGCATTTCTTTTGCTGTGTCGCAGATTATTGCGTCATCGTCCATCAACAGGATCCTGATATTCTGTAAACCGGGATTTAAGACGTCGGCACGGCCGTGCGAGACGTCGACGGCAGCCTCGCTTCTGGGGAAGAATATGCTGAATGTGGTGCCGGATCCGTCTGTGGAATCCACGCGGATAGCGCCCGAATGTCCCGACATGATCGAGTGCGCCGTGGCCAATCCCAGGCCCCGACCTTTGGCTTTGGTGGTAAAGAACGGATCGAAGATTTTCTTGATCTGGCCTGCCGGGATGCCGATACCCTGATCGCTGATCGAGATTTTTACGTAGTCGCCAACGTCGAGCATAGCCGGATTTTCGGGACCCATTGTGACGTTCTCTGCAGCAACGGAAATCGTACCGCTGTCGGGCATCGCCTGATCTGCGTTGATGACAAGATTCTGAATGACCTGGCCGAATTGGGTGCGATCAATATCTATTGGATAGAGGTCATCCGGTATTGTGAGAGCGTGTCTTGTCCGTGAACCATGTAACGCGAATTGCACGATTTCAGCCATCAAGCTGTGTAGGGCTACGGTCTCTTTCACCGGCAAGCCTCCACTCGCGAAGGTAAGCAATTGATTGGTGATATCGGCCGCCCGCTCGGCCGCTAATTCGGCGCGCGCCAAAATATCTCTGACCTTTTCGTTTTTCTCGTCACTGTGCTGCAGCCTGATTCGCGCCATGGATACATTGCCGATAATTCCAGTGAGGAGATTATTGAAGTCGTGGGCGATACCTCCCGCCAGAACGCCGACCGATTCGAGCCGCTGGTTCTTGATCATCTCGTGTTCCATGCGACGTTTTGCCGTCACATCATTGAGCACAAGCACCATGCCCTGGAGAGAATCATTTTCGTAAATCGGAGAGCAACTGCCAATGACCAGCGTGGTTGATCCATCTTGGGAGACGATTTCGACGTCATCGAGGATTGTTATACGCTCGTTGCAATGCCGGACCTCGGCAAACGGATCGAAATTTTCCGGTTTACCTTCGATGTGACGGAGCTGCACAACATCAGCTGCCCGTTGGCCGATCGCCGTATTTTCCGTGTATCCGGTCATCGCCTCAGCGATATCGTTGATGAGAACAACGCGCGCGCCCTCATCGACCGCAATCACGGCTTCACCGATCGACCCTAGCGTTATCGCCAGTCGTTCCTTCTCCAGTGCCAATTCATGCTCTGCGCGCTTGCGTTCGATGGAGTGCCGAATCGTTCGCGACAAAATTTCGCTGTTTATGTTGTCTTTGACCAAGTAGTCCTGCACGCCTTCGCGAATGGCCCTCATCGCCATGATGTCGTCGCAGAGTCCAGTTAGAACCACGATCGGCGTATTCGGCGCCGATTGATAGACGTGTGTGACAGTTTGCATGCCGTCGGCATCCGGCAGCGTAAGGTCAAGCAACACAACATCGAATTCTGATTTTTCGAGCAAAGCGATAGCGCCTCGCATCGAATCGGCGCAGGCAAGCTCGAAGTTGACGATTGCATCGTCTAGTTTGGATTTGACAATGTTTATGTCTTCCTGCCGGTCTTCTACAAGGAGAATACGAAACACGTCGTGTTGGTCGCTCATAAGGTCTTGCTCGTGGAGGATGACGGGGCTCTGCCCCGAGAGCACATGCCCAGGTCGCAAGAGTCCGGGAGCCGCTCAACGTTTGTGGTCTACAACATTAGGTCACGGCGCCAACTGGAGACGGCGTGACCACCATTATGCTGACCATATATCGATTACCATTCTATTTCTATCTTTAGTCAAATATTTTCTCATGCCTCACGCTGGATAACTCTGCGACGGCACATGGTGTTTTGGCTGGTCCACGATTTTTCCGCGTTGTCAATCACTCTGGATCACAGGTGGTTTTCTCCAGAACGACGAGCGTCCTCGTCGCGAAAAGCCACGGGAAACAGTCGCATTAGGGGCGCAGGGCAACCGTATCGAGTCGACCAGAATATCCACGTCGCGTTTCCCTGCGCGGCATGGTAGGGATCTGGGGAGGGGTCGACGCGCAGATGTTATCCACGGCTCACGGCTTGTCTACCCGCAGGAGGCGGGCGCCATGCGCTGTGGGAGGTGAAATTTCTTCCCTGACTCATGCGGCGAATCTATCTACCGTGCGTGTGCGCAGGCGGTCGTGTTGCCCTATTCCTGGTGGTTAGATGCAGTTCCGGCGCGATGCATGACCAGCAAGGCGAGGCCGCCTTCTCGTGCCGGGTGGATGGATATCAATGTCGTATGGGGATGTTGAAACGCGGCAAGTTCGACAAAGCTGCCGGTCCAGCGGCATACTACGACGTTGTAACCGTTGGCCAGGGCATGCGTAATGGAATCTTCCAGTATTTTCCGATCGGAGTGTGCAGAATTCGGCGGCAGCCGCCGGAACCATACGTTTGTCCATTTCATTCTGAAAGTCGAATAAAGCGTACACTTTAACCTGAAAACAGGTTCACAAGCACGATTTTCCATCAAAATCGTGCTTTTTTTCTTGTTTTTAACGTGTGCGCATCTAGCTTATACGCACACGTTAAAAAAGGAGTATGAGCAATGCCTAAACCAATAACTGGAAAAACTCACGTCGGAGAGAGGCGCGAAAGACGCCCGAACGGCGACATTTACATATACGAACGGATTACAGCCTATAACGAAAAGACCGGAAAGACTTATACCGTAAATCAAAAGCTCAAGGGAAAA
>JAJFLQ010000161.1 GCA_021772615.1 Verrucomicrobiota bacterium
CCGATGATAGTGCCGTCTGTGTGGTTATGGCATCAGGCGGCTATCCGGGCGCCTACGACAAGGGGCTGGAAATATCCGGAATCATCGAGGCATCGGCCGCGGCCGACGTTTATCATGCCGGCACGAAGTGTGTGGACGGAAAGCTCCTGACCGCGGGCGGGCGGGTGCTGGGCGTTACAGCGCGCCGGAATACCGTCTGTGAGGCTGCAGAAGCGGCCTACCACGCCGTTCATAAAATCCACTGGCCGGGCGCATTTTACCGCAACGACATCGCAAAAAAGGCCATCGACCGTTGATGACAGGCAAGATTCACGGCATATTGTTTGTCGACACGTCACCGTACTTCGGAGAGGCGCCTCGCAATCTTTTCACGCTTGTCAATCACCTGGATAAATCGCGGTACCAGCCTTTTGTACTGAGCAGTGATATTTCCGAGACCGGCCTGTTCGCTCAGTTGAAGCGAAACAAGGATATACCGACACGGATTGTAAAATTACGCGAACAATCGCATCGGGCACGCAGCATACTCAACCTGTTTGTAGATCTGTCACGATTCAAGCAATCCTTGCTCAAATTGCTGGATGACTTCGATATCAGCGTGGTGTGCGCCAATACCAGTTACGCCGGCCTCCTCACCGCGCTGACATTGCCGAAGAAAGTGCCATTCGTGTTTTGCCTTAGAGAACACCACGCACGCAGCCCGACAACCGGCCACATCATTCGTCGATCGTACAAAACACTTGCCATATCGGACTTCGTTGCCGACCGGTGCCGTGACGGTCTGTCTGCAGGTGTGGCGAAGAAACTGACCACCGTCTATGACGGCTTCAGTTTCGAAACCGAAGAGATCCTCCGCAAGAAATTTTCTTACCGTGATATTTATCTGCACAATTGCGACCACACGCTGATTGCATGTATCGCGGACATGCTGCCGTGGAAACGCCACGCATTGTTTCTGGAGGCATTCGCCCTTGCGTGGCGGAAGAATCCCGCGTTGTTCGGCCTGATCATCGGGAAGGCATTCGATCGGGAAGACTACGCGTATATCGACAGCCTTGAGGACCAGGCGCGTAAGCTTGGCATTCTCGGAAACATCGCTATTATGGAATACGCCACTAACTACATGCCTATTCTCGACGAGTGCAAAGCGGCTGTATCCGTAGCCGAGAACGAGCCATTCGGCAGCAGCATCGTGCAGGCTCTTGCGATTGGCAAACCAGCTGTGATCACCAAGGGTAATGCATTGGAAGAAATAACCCGTGGGTGTCGGACTGTGAAGGTGGTCAGCGACGAGCCGGCAAAGATTGCGGATGGTATCCTCGGGGCTATTGTGGGCGGCAAGCGCAAGAAGAGCGATTCGGATAGGGCCAAGATTATCGAGCGCTACGCCATAGAGTCGCAAGTCGGCGATTTCTGTCGCCTGGTTGACGAAGCGATATCAAGCTGATTGTTGACGCCATGAATATCAGCGACTTTTTTCAACCCGACTGGAAACATAGCGACCCGCAGATTCGCCGCGCAGCTGTGGAGAAGCTCGATGTGGCTGCCGACTACCCGGTGCTCATGAATCTTGCCGCGGGCGACGTCGATGCTTCCGTCCGCCTGGTTGCTATCGCACGTATTGAGCGCCTTGATGATCTCGCCCGCCTCGCCGCCTGTGAATCTGATTCCGCCGTGCAGACCGACTTACAACAGCGTATGGCCGCGATCGCCTATGATCTCATTCTTGCTGGTTGTGAAGTCGGTAGCGCGACCGCAAACCTGCCCTATGTGACCGATCCTCAGAAGCTCGGCGAGATTGCGGTGACCGTCGAGGACGATGCTGTTCGTCTCGCTGCCGTGGAACGCATAGAGGATGCCGATCGCTTGGTTCGGATCACGAAAAAGAACTGTGGAAGAACGGTCGGCATCGCTATCGTCGAACGATTGAATGACATCCAGCATTTACGAGACATCGCCACACACGCGGCGAACAAGAAAGTCCGCATGCATGCGGATGGCAAAGTGGTTCGCATGACTGCTCAGGCGAACAAGCCAACGCCGGAGCAGCTTGCGGACCAGGCGATCGAGTCCATCCTTTCCGAAGCCCGGGGATTGTCCGAATCGTGGAATTGGGACTTCGCGATCGGTCGGCTTCAGGATCTGGAGGCCTCCTGGCCAGATGGGGCACCTGGCGATGCGGATGATAAACGGCGAACATTCGCCGGCTACTACAATCGGCTTCAGGAACGTTACCGCGATTTTCAATTGAGCCACGCGGAGGTAGAGCGTAAGGCATCGTTACGTCAAGGGCTATTGGACGAATGTGATGCTGTGTGTTCCCTGATCGAGTCGCTTGACCCGCCGTCCGAAGTCGACACCGAGACAGATGCCGCATTCGCGACGGCATGCGGTCGTTGGCAGGACATCGATATTCCCGAGGATGATGAGGATTTCGAGGAACGGAGCGACCGGTTTGCAACGGTCTGCGATACCTTTCGCCAAACCACCGCGAGACGACGGCTTGAGCATCGGGAGCACGTGGCGCGTATGGCGGAAGTCACAGCATTGTGCGAGAGCGCCGAGGCGTGCGCGGAGCGTGACGACTTCGCGCAAGCGAAGAAAGACCTCGCGGAGTTAAAGCGGACGTGGCCATCCTGGATGACGGACCCTAAGCCGGGATTCGAGGAATTTCAGGCGCGGTTTCTCGCTGCCTCCGATCGCCTGGCCGCAAGGCAGAAATCGCAGAAGGAATCCGCGAGGCAGCGGATCGACAACGAGCTGCGCCGGCTCGAGGCGCTCTGCGACGAAGTCGTCCGCCTAAATCAGGAGACCGACCGCTACCAGGCCGAGCGGCGCGTAAAAGAGATCGTACGTGAATGGCATGAGGGTGCGGCCGAGAGTGTCATCCGTGACGACAGCAAGATTGCTCTGAATCGACGATTCAGGAAAATTTGCGACACATTCTTCGACGCCCAGCACGCGTTTCGGGAAGAGCAAGAGTGGGAGCGCTGGTCGAATCTAATGATCAAAGAAGAGCTTTGCCATGCCGTCGAACGTTTGTCGCAGGAGAGCGATATTTTCAAGGTGTCGCGTGAGTTGAAGCAGGCGCAGAAGACCTGGAAGACGATCGGCGCCACGCCGAAGAATCGTTCGAAAGAAACATGGGAGCATTTTCGAACCGCCTGTGACCGTGCACACAAGCGGTGCAAGACATTCTTTGCCGAACTCGAACAGAAGCGCATTGAAAATCTTCGCATCAAGGACGAAATCTGCACCAGGATCACGCAGCTGACGGAGGACGGCAAAAACTGGAACGACGCCACGCGTGAGGTGAAGGAGCTACAGGCGAAGTGGCAAAAGATCGGTAAAGCGCCGCGTGAGAAAGAAGATGCAGTTTTCAAACGTTATCGCGCCGCAGCGGATGCATTTTTCAATAAGCGCCGCGACTATCTGAAAGCACAGCGCGTGCAACGTCGTGAGGCCGGGGAAGCCAAGGAGGCGCTCTGCGATCGGCTGGATCTGCTCGAAAAAGAAGCCGACTGGTTTTCGGCAATCGCCGAAATAAAGCAGTTGCAGGCGGAGTGGAAAACGATCGGGCCGGCGAATCGTGAGCGGGAAAAAGCACTTTGGTTGCGATTCCGTGGCAGTTGCGACCGATTTTTTAAGCGGCTCGATGACGAGCGGCCGGCAAACCTTTCAGAAAAAAAACGGATCATTTCCGATATTGAGACGCTTGTCGGCGACCTGAAGCAGAAGGGGCAGGAACTGGATCTTGCACACGTAACGGATGCGGCCAAGTCATTCAGCGCGTTGCAGGCTGTGTTTAAGGCAGTCGGCCCTGTGCCGCGTGAATCCGAGCGCGACACGTGGCAGCGGTATCACAAGGCCGGCGACGCCTTTTTTCAGTTCCGGCGATCGTTTTTCAAGGAACTGAGCCACGAACGTGAGCAATGCCTCGCGCAGAAGGAAGAGCTTGTATTTAACGCCGAAACACTGGCGGAATCCACGGACTGGGATGATGCAGAAGCCGGGTTTAAGAAACTGGACGAGCAGTGGACATGTCTTGGAGCATTGCCCGGCGGTAAGGACAAGGAACTCAAGGCAAGGTATCAGATTGCACAGGACCGTTTCCGCAATCGTCGTCGATACCACAGCGGCGATATGGAGGCAGATCGCGAGGAAATCCTGAAGAAAAAGGAGACGCTGTGTACGCGGTTGGAATTGCTCGCGGGCGGCAATCAATCTGCAAACGCAGACGCGAATATCGCCTTATCGTTGTCGGATCAACTTAAACTTGCGATCGAGTCGAACTTCGCATCCTCGACAATGACAGCGCCATATAGTGAGAAGTTCAACTGGCAGTCAGCCCACGACGAGGCGAAAAAGATTCAGGACGAATGGACGTCGCTGGATGCACAATCCAATCACCGCGACCTCGCACTGGAAGACCGGTTCAAGCGCGCATTAGACGGATTTTTCGCACGACGCCCTTCGACAACGAAACGCTCGCGAAAGGATGTCTCGCCCGCCGAGATGGCGGCGAATCTTGTTGCCAAAGAGGAGATCTGCACACAGGTGGAGACGTTCGCGGCTGCGGACGACCCCAAGACGGTGGTCGCCAAGGTGAAAAAATGTCAGGCGCGGTGGAAAACACTGGGACCGGTGGCCAGAAAAAATGATGCCGACCGATTGTGGTCGCGGTACAGCACCGCATGCGACAAGGTATTCGAATCGCTTCGAGCTCGCAGCAGCAACATACACGCTTGAGCGGATCAGGGGCAGTCGGGATGGGTGATGCCGGCCCATCACCGATGCCGGTCAGGACGGAATACGGTCGACAATCTCCACTTCGGTATCCGCGGTGAAATCGGTGTAGGGCAGAAAATACACTTCGCACTTGAGGTGTGGATCGAACGTTCCGGACAACGGACCTTTGCCGTTGACGTAGAATACCCGGTTGACATCAAGGTTCTTCTCTTTGCGATATCGGAACGACAGCGTCATGCCATCGTGCCGCGGCACCGTGATCGAAAACGAAAACGTGTCGACGGGCGTCCAGTTGGCCACCTGCACTCGGATGCCCTCGAACGTTGGTCGATAACCGAAAACAAACCACAAAAGTACCTTGAGTAAGACATTCGAACTACCTGTCTGCCAGTCGTTCATCGATTCGCCGTCGAGCCCGAGTTCCGGATTGTGGACATATGAATTCGGCATGACAAATGGCGAGTGGGTGTAGTGCTCGTGGATCGGCGTAAACGGCAGTATCTTCTCAATCTGTTGCCATGCGTCTCTGGGCTTACCCATAAGAAAGTATGCCCAGATCCCGAACAGCGTGGCGTGTATATACGTGGCGCCGTTCTCCGCTGTGCCCGGCGGCAGTTTGGGAATACGCCCGACCCCCTTCGTGTCTTTCGGGAATGCGGGATTAAATGTCAGCAACCCGTATTTTGCATCGAGACGCTGAAATGAATTGATCACCGTCGACTCCAGGTCCGGTGAGGACCGAAGCATCCCCGAGATTACCCAGAATGCGTTCCCTGTCAATCCGTCACGGGACGCGCCGTCAGGATCCTCATAACTGCCGACGAGATACGACTTCTGATCGCCCCAGCCATGAACGATACGGCGATTACCGGCCTTGTCCGAGATTACCGCATGAGCGATCAGATTTTCAGCCAGTTCGTCGGCCATCCGCCCGTAGGTCTCGACGCGATCCTTGTGTTCCCCGGGATAGACGGCCTCCAGCAATTCTATCATCTCATGGCAATTCTGGAACAGTTGCAGACTGGCCATGACACTCACACCGGTACCAAACAGTTTATCAGGATTGAGTGATATCCCGAGTCCGTCAAGGGCATCGTTCCAATCACCGTAAAGCGCGCAAAGCAGCTTCGTGGTCTGGTGGTCGCGGTGGCTGTTCAGATAATCCATGATTCGAAACAGGTGTAGCAACACCGAATCCCGTTCATCGCCGGGCAGGATAACGCCGGCCGACTCGTCCGCGATGATGTGGTAGCCTGCCTCCTGTTCGAGGAATGCATAGTCGCCCGAATGACAAAGGTAGGTGTAGACGGCATTGACAATCCACACGCCTTGATCGATAAACGGCCTGAGGTCGGCGCGACCTGCCTTGGCGCCGACCGGAGGCAGGGAGTATTGCCGCAGACAGCGCCCGGTTGGTGTGGTAAAGCCCAATGCTTCGATCATTTTCGCCCGACTCTCGACCGGGCGGTAATACAGCAGCCCTTCGAGTGCCTGGAAGACATCGCGAATCCCGATCAGGGAATTTGGCGCCAGCTGCATATACCCTTTCAGGAGGCCGCAAACCGATACCTGGTGTTTCAGATGTTCCACGAACGGATTGAATTGTTGCGCCGAAATCGTCTGGTTGTCTTCGAAATTTCCGACCTCAGCCTTGAGCGACGCGGAAATGGCGCCATTCATTTTTCGCGCCTTGTTGATGACCTGATCAATCGCTTTCGTGGCCAGCGGCGTCGCCGTAATTCGCGCGAGACCGTCGCGCGTCGGTACGCGCTGAAACATATAGTCAAATCGAACCGCGCCGCCCGCGTCGATACGCACCGTATTGAGGTCACCCGCGACGGTGATATCGTTGAATGTCGTGATCGATTTTTGTGACGCGAACGAACCGCGACGAAGGGACAGGGCGGATGCCAGATTGCGCTTGATATCACCGGTATATCCCACCCGCGACGTCGTCGTTGACCGACCGGCAAACGAAGCGCTGTCAATCGCGGTTCGCCGTCCGCGTAAAGCCGCATAATACGTCTCGGAATGAAACCGGTCGGTGTCCTCTGCGATCTCCAGTGCGGCAGCAGCAAAATTACCAAGGCTATCCACGTCCGGTTCGTAGGTCATTTCACTGAACCAACGGTCTTCGTCGCTCTCATGCAACTGGTGACGACAAAATGGACGGAAATAGCTGGACAGCATGAGATCAACGGTCGATGGGCTGTCGTTCCGCAGATAGACGGAGAAAACAATATTATTCGACTCGTCAACGGTCACGCGAACGCAGGACGTAAATCGTTTCGTTTCGGTAATAAAATAGCCGGCGACGTTGTTCAGCACTGTGAAACGGCGCACCACAAGCGCTTCGCCGTCTTCGCACACCGGAACGGGCAAGAGCGAAATTCGCCGAAAGCTTTCTTCGTCCTCGCGAACTCCGGCAAAGAAGGCGATGACGGGCTCTTCGCCCTCCTTGCGGCGGGTGAATAACGAGAACAATCCGATATTGGCGTACATGTAACCGGATGCGTGCAGCCAGAAGTTAAATCCGTTGTCGCCATATACATAGCGACTGTCGCCCTGCGAGCGCGGCAAACACAGGACATTGCCGTTCTCCATAAAATATACCGGTACCGGCATCGGGGGTAGGGCATTCGACTGTCCGAGCAACGTGTTGGCACCCGTCAGAATCTCGTTCACTTCATTGATCAGCCCGTCATGCATTAATATGAATCCTTCACTTGTTAAATATCCCATCGCTATTAGGTTAAAATCGATCGTACAATTGCCGGGGGATGGGGGATTATGCCGGCGTATAAATGCTTCTGCACGCCCCCCCGCGGGTCCCGGAAACCAGCTACCGCCCTGATGCATTTCTTATCGTTGCCGGAATGGGTCAGAACCTACCTCGCTGCGGCGAGGATTGCAACCTTGGGGTAGATCGAATTATGAAGATTCTCATTGTCGACGACGACGCCAGTATGCGGGAATTATTGGCGAAGTTCATGTCGCGATTTGGGCAATGTGATTTGGCAGATGGCGGCAATGCCGCGTTCGATCGCGTGCGACAGGCACTTGCGGACGGCGCACCCTATGATCTTATATCGCTGGACATCATGATGCCGGGAATGAATGGTCATGAGGTACTCAGCGAAATTCGCGCTATCGAATGCGAAGCCGCTGCGTCGCACGATGGCGACGATGGTGTCCCGGCCCGTTGCCGCGTTGTGATGGTCTCCGCCCGCGACGATTTCGATGGTATTATGGAATCGCTTCGGACCCAATGCGACGCGTACATCATCAAGCCCATTACCCGGGATAAGGTTGTCTACACACTGAACCAACTTGGCCTGTCGGAAGCCGCGGATTGAGCATCAATCCGCTGCCTACCGTGCCGAGCCACTTTGCCTTGAAGGGAAAAGAGAATGTCAGCGAAGATTCTCGTTGTCGACGATGAAACGGATGTCGAACTGCTCATTCGCCAGATCTTCCGCAAGAAAATTCGGCAGCAGGAATTCGAGTTTGTATTTGCGTCCAACGGCGTGGAAGCGTTGGAGACCGTAAGGAACGATCCCGGTATCGATCTGGTATTGACAGACATCAACATGCCGGAGATGGACGGTCTCACCTTTATCGCGCAACTCAGAGACTTAAATCTCATGCTCAAGCCGGTGATCATCACGGCATACGGTGATATGGACAATGTGAGGCGAGCGATGAATCGCGGCGCCTTCGATTTTCTCACGAAACCGCTCGACGTCCACGAACTCGAATTTACCATCGATAAGTCATTGCAGCATGTACGCCAAAGCCGGGATAATCTCCGCCTGCAGGATGAGAAAGAAGCGGCGAAAGAAGAGAGCAAGGCGAAGAGCGTTTTCCTCGCCAGCATGAGCCACGAGATACGGACGCCGCTCAACGCAATTGTCGGCATGACCGATCTGCTCAACGAAACCGACCTGGATGAGAGTCAGTCGCGGTACGTATCGATCCTCGACTCTGCCTCGGAGGCATTGCTGGCGCTGATCAACGATATACTCGATCTTTCGAAGATCGAAGCAGGTCGACTCGAGCTTGAGAATTTTCAGTTCAATCTGATTGATATGCTCGAGAAGGTCATCGACATGATGTCGATTCGTTGCAGTGAAAAGGGCCTGGTGCTCACGCTGGCGGTCGACAGCGCCGTCCCCCGCATTGTCATCGGCGACCCCACGCGCATCCGGCAGGTGCTGATCAATCTCGTCGGCAATGCGGTGAAGTTCACCGACGCGGGCGAGATCCGCCTGGAAGTCGCGCCGATCACACGCGAGGCCGATGCGATTCTCCTTCATTTCGCAGTCGTCGACACTGGAATCGGGATCCCAGAGGATCGCTGTAAACACATATTCGAATCGTTCTCCCAGGTGGATTCCTCGGTATCGCGGAAGTACGGCGGTACGGGTCTTGGTTTGTCGATTTGCGAACGTCTCATTTTCATGATGGCCGGTCGAATCTGGGTAGACAGCACGATCGGCGCCGGCAGCAGCTTTCAATTCGAAATTTCCCTTGAGATACCGGAAACACCGGATCCGGAATTACTCGTGCCGACGACAAGAGATCCGGACGCTGCGCGCTTGCTGGATTCGCGCGTGACCTGTATCCCCCGATTACGCATTCTGCTGGTAGACGATTCCGAACACAATCGCATCGTCATTCAGCATTACCTGAAGACGTCGAAACATGAGATTGTTCCGGTCGAGAACGGTGAATTGGCGTTGACTGCGATAAAGGAAAGTACGTTTGATCTGGTCTTCATGGACATGCAGATGCCGGTCATGGACGGTTACACGGCGACGGCAGAGATACGTAAATGGGAAATAGAGAACGGGCTCGCGCCGAAACCCATAATCGGTCTGACGGCCGTGGCATTGCGCGACGAGGTGCGCGCGACGCTTGATGCCGGCTGTACCGAAACCCTCACCAAGCCGGTAAGGAAGGCGCAGATTGTCGATATCATCTCGAAGTACGCCGGAAGAGCAAGCAATAAGGCGGCGCCAGACGCAGAGGAGATGGCGGATCCTGGCAGCGGACCACATACCGTGCGTGTCTCCAGCGAGCTGGAAGATATAGTAGGACCATACCTTTCGGATATGAACGAAGAGGTGGAGGTGTATCGCAAGGCACTGGCCCAAAAGGACTACGAGACGATTCGTATTCACGGCCACCGCATGCGCGGGAGCGGTGGCGCATACGGCTTTGAGCAGCTCACGGATCTTGGCCGCAGAATCGAAGCGGGTGCTGTAAACCATGACGATGCTGCTCTGGGACCGCTTATCGACGAGTTTACTTCATTTCTCGGCGAACTGTCCGTTGTTTATGAATAATTCCGGGTTTATAGCGTGCCTTCTCAACGTCACGGCGTAGTGCCGAATTCCGACTACGGCTTGTTGCTGGACTTGCTCAATTGTCATAGCACGCCCGGCGACGAGGGCGAGGTCCGCATACAGCTCTGCCGCCGTCTGCTCGACCTCGGGTGGAGCGTCTCGCACCACGGCGCCTACGCATTGTCTGCTGTCCTGCCACGCAATGCGGGGAAAAAGCGCCTGCTGGTGTGCGCGCACATGGATTCTCCCGGGTATACGGTCGAGAGTGTCGATGGCAGAGACTGCAAACTGGTGAAATTGGGCAGTCCAAGAATGCCGCTGAATGAAGCCGATGCTGTGCTCAAAACCGGGAGCGCGCTGGTGCCGGTGCGGCTTTTCCAGGGCGAGGACAGTGCCGGTCGCGAAACGTTCTTCTGCCATTGCGACACCCCCGTACGCCACGGTGATCGGGCGTGTTTCTCCGCATCGCGTCGCAGAATCGCAGATGGCGTGGTCGAGTCCCCGTTTCTCGACAACCGAATAGGTTGTTACATGCTGTGCCGACTTGCGGAGCACCTTGCATCGGGAGATTACGCGTATGACGTCGTGTTGGGTGCTACGTCCTGCGAAGAAGTGGGTTGTATCGGTGCGCCCGTCCTTGCCGCGGCCGTACAGCCGGATTATGTGATATGCCTTGATGCGACCTACGAGAATCCGGAACAGCATGTGCAATTGGGTGGTGGTCCGGTGATCACGTTGAGCGATGCGTCTGTTATCCTGAGCTGTGATGTACGCGATCGGCTGCTGTCCTTTTTCGCCGCCCAGAAGATACCCGTGCAGACCGAGGTCTATAACTATAGCAGCACCGACGCTCGCGCGTTCCCGATGGTCGGCCTGCCATGCCCGGTTCTGGCTCTCCTGATTGCGTCTCGGGGTAACCACAGCCCCGCGGAATCCATTGCGGCCGACGACATCGAGCTGCTCGCCGATGCGCTGATCGCGCTGACGCATTGCAGCGATCTCGATAGGGTAATGGCGAACGCACCGTGAACCACGTCCTGTTAATCTACAAGAAAAGTATCTACCGAATCTATTTCATTGAGCGGCAATATCAACTGTCCGAACATGACCGGTTTTCGGATGACGATGTGGCCCGGCTCAAAAAGGCACACGAAAATCATCAACGCGCTCTGGACGCTGTACGCAACGCGCTCACGGAACGCGGAATAAGGTTTCGAGAGATATATCGCGCCCGACAAATTGATTATTCGCAGTATGATCACGTGATTTCGGTTGGCGGCGACGGTACTTTTATTGAAGCGGCGCGGCGCATGACCACGCAGCGCATCCTGGGCGTGAATTCCGATCCTGAACGAAGTTACGGAAATTTTTGCGCCGCGGATGAGGGCAATGTAGCGGACTATATCGACACGATCACAGATGGCTCCGCACGAATTCGGAAAGCGAACCGACTGAATATCGTCCTCAACGACACCATGCAGAGCGTGAATCTGTTAAATGACCTGCTCATTTCCCATCAATATCCGGCTGCCATGAGCCGGTATACGCTACAGATTGGCGATGTGTTTGAACATCAACGCGGCTCCGGGCTGTGGATCAGCACTGCAGCCGGGTCCAGCGGCGCAATTCTTGCCGCCGGCGGTCGACGCATCCCTCTGGGATCCAAAAAAATACAATACCTTCCGCGTGAGCTTTTTGCCGCCGGAACTGCCGGATATAGGCTCACCGGCGGCGTCATCGACGCAGCGCGCCACGTCGAAGTGAGGTCCGGGATGCGCGAGGGCATTATCTATGTAGACGGTCCGCATCTGCGGATACCGTTTCACTATGGCAACGTGCTGAAAATTAGTGCGTCACCTTATCCACTGTGTATTATCGCACGACCCGGCGCGACTGGCGTCGTTGATGCCGCACGGGAACCGCATTTATCGCTGGAGTGAGAGCACGATGCGCGTTGTAATAATCGGTGCCGGCGAGGTCGGCAAACAGCTTGCACGTGTCCTGTGTTTTCGGCAAAACGACGTGGTCGTCGTAGACACCGACGCTACGGTGCTTGCGGAGCTAAAGGACCAGCTCGACATCATGACGATCACAGGTAACGGCGCAGCTGCGCGCTGCCTGGCGAAGGCAGGTATCGACAAAGCCGACATCGTATTTGCCGTGACCAGCAGCAGTGAAGCGAACCTGCTCGCCTGCAGTATAGCCAAGCATTATCATGTAGAACGGAAGATCGCGCGCATCCACACCAACGAATTTTTCGATTTCAACAATGGCCTCGACCACGAACATTTTGGTGTGGACACGCCGATAATTCCGGAATACGAGTGCGCAACCGATATACTCGAAGCCTTGATTCGGCCGGCGATCAAAGAAACGGTCAAGTTCAGTCATCCCGGCGCCCAGATGGTAAATTTTCAGATCAAACCGGGATCAGGGATGATTGGCGCCACTCTGGCCGCGTTTCCAAATCCGGCGCTAATCAATCAGGTCCGTGTCTGCGCGATTCTGCGATTCGGCGAACTCATTATCCCGGACGGCAGCAGCAGTTTTCTTGCGTTCGACGAGATTTACGTCGCCGGCGATCAGGGCGCTATCGATGACCTGATCAGTTGGGCCGACCCCGGCGAGAGAAGCGTGGGAAAAGTGATTATATCGGGAGGGACGCGGCTGGGTGCGATTTTGGCATCCATGCTTATCACTGCCGACTTTCCCGTGTGTCTGATCGAGCCGAACGAGGAAGATGCGGAACGCGTTGCTGAACTTGTGGGCAATGCCGCATTGATCATTCAGGGCGAAACCACGCACAAGGGCGTACTTGAGGAGGCGGGCATCGAGAACTGCCACGCGTTCATCTCGGCTCACGACGACGACGAGGTGAATATCTTGAGTTGTCTGCTGGCGAAAAATTACGGTGTGCCCAAAGTGGTTGGTGTGACGAACAATCCCGATTACATTCGTATTCTCGCCGGGATTAATATGATCGATTGCTGCTTCAGTCCACTGGTATCCGCGGTGAATAATCTTATTCGCAATATTCGCAACGAAAATCGGCAGACGGTGGCGATGCTCAAGCGCACGAATGCAGACCTGCTTGAGATGACGGTCGCCGCCGACTCTCCCGTCGCAGGTAAGTTGATTCGGGATATCGAGATCCCTGCCAAGATGGTATTTGCTCTGATCATCCGCGGAAACACACTGGTTTGTGCCGTGGGGGATGAGCGCGTTATGATCGGGGATCAGGTCGTTATCCTGACCGACCCGAATTCCGTTGCCGAAGTCGAGCAGCTGTTCAGTACGAAACGCTTCTTCAAATTCCGGTGATCGACCGCTGGTTGGTCGGGCGGGTTCACGAGCGGGTGATCAGCCAACTATTTACGCTTAACCGGCTGCTGCGACAGCAGTATCGATTTCCCTGAACCAAAATTTGCAAATCATTGCCGGTGCGCTAGGTTTACATAAGGAAGCATTGGCGTCGCATCACCGCTGAACCTCGTTGGTGTACACAATAGCGCTAAACGCTCTAGATGCGACACAAATTAAACGGAACACAGTGTGTCCTCGCGGTTAGCATGCGAGTGCCCGTTTGAGTTTCGATTACAATCTTGCGCTTACGGCATAGATATAAGGGTAGGGTATTTGTTTTCATGTTGCCTTCGTCATCCATAATTAAAAAAGTTGTTATGGCCGCGACAGGGGTTCTGTTGATCGGATTCCTCATCTCGCATCTCGCAGCAAACTGTTTGATGTTTGCCGGGCCGGACATGTACAACGAGTATTCCCACAAGTTGGTGTCGAACCCTCTGATTTACGTTGCCGAGGCGGGGCTGTTATTGTTGTTTGGCTATCACATTGTGCTTGGCATCATTGTGACGCTGAAGAACCGTTCGGCTCGCCCTAAATCCTACGCAGTCAGCAATTCACTCGGCGAACGGTCACTGGCGTCTTCGACTATGATCATCAGCGGTGGACTTATACTGGTGTTTCTTGTCGTTCACCTGTGGACGTTCAAATTCGGAACCGATGTGGCGCCGCCGTCCGAGGACGGTGTCCGCAATCTGTATGCACTCGTCGTTACACGGTTTCAGAGTCCGATATACTCCATTTTCTATATTCTCTGTATGGCTGTTCTCGGTCTGCATCTGAGTCATGCCATTCAGAGTTCATGTCGCACGTTCGGGATTAGCCACCCGTTATATCTCGGCCACATCCGGCGAATATCCTATGTTCTGGCGGTCGGTTTCGCCGTTGGATTCAGCATATTCCCGATCTATTTCGGATTCATAAAATAGCACCCAGCTGTCACATGGAATTGCATTCACACATACCTGAAGGCCCGATCGAAAAGAAGTGGGACAAGCACAAGTTTGACATACAACTGGTGAACCCTGCGAATAAACGCAAGTTCGACATTATCGTGGTAGGCACCGGCCTGGCCGGTGCATCTTCGGCGGCGTCGCTCGCGGAACTCGGTTACAATGTTAAGTGTTTCTGTATCCAGGACAGTCCCCGGCGCGCACACAGCATCGCCGCCCAGGGCGGCATCAACGCCGCCAAGAACTATCAGAACGACGGCGACAGCGTATGGCGGTTATTTTACGATACCGTAAAGGGCGGCGATTTCCGGTCGCGTGAGGCCAATGTTTACCGTCTGTCGCAGGTGAGCGTGAATATCATCGATCAATGTGTCGCCCAGGGCGTGCCGTTTGCCCGCGAATACGGCGGTCTACTGGACAATCGCTCGTTCGGCGGCGCCCAGGTCTCGCGCACGTTTTACGCCCGTGGCCAGACCGGCCAGCAACTCCTTATCGGCGCGTACAGCGCCTTATCGCGTCAGATCGCCCTGGGTAAGGTTGCCATGTATCCGCGACACGAGATGCTGGAATTGGTGACGGACGACGGTGTTGCAAAGGGAATTGTCACCCGCAACCTCGTGAGCGGGGAAATCCGGTCGCATGCCGCGCATGCCGTGGTGCTGTGCACCGGCGGTTATGTGAACGTTTTTTACTTATCCACCAACGGTACAGGTTGCAACGTAACCGCCTCATGGCGGGCACATCGCAAAGGTGCTGCATTCGCGAATCCGTGTTTCACACAAATTCATCCCACGTGCCTGCCGGTTAGCGGCGATCACCAGTCGAAGCTCACGCTCATGAGTGAATCGCTGCGCAACGACGGTAGAGTATGGGTGCCGAAGAAGGCCGGCGACACGCGAAAGCCGAATACCATCCCCGAAAGCGATCGCGATTATTATCTCGAACGCCGCTATCCTGCATTCGGGAATCTCGTGCCGCGGGACGTCGCATCGCGCGCGGCGAAAGAGCGGTGCGACGCCGGATTTGGCGTTGGGCCGACCGGGACGTCGGTATATCTCGATTTCGCTGATGCGATCAAACGCGACGGTGACAGCACGGTGCGGGGAAAATACGGCAACCTGTTCCAGATGTATCACCGAATCACCGACGACGACCCTTACAAGGTGCCGATGCGCATCTATCCGGCGCCCCACTACGCCATGGGCGGGCTGTGGGTCGATTACAACCTTATGAGTACGATCCCCGGTCTCTTTGTATTGGGCGAGGCCAATTTTTCCGATCACGGTTCGAATCGCCTTGGCGCCAGCGCGTTGATGCAGGGGCTGGCTGACGGGTATTTTGTTATCCCGTATACGATAGGCGGCTATCTGGCGCCGTTGCTTGGCGCGCCCGCGCCGGACGCATCGAGCAGCTCGTTCAAAGATGCAGAGAATGCCGTGAAACAGCAGACCGATCAGCTGCTTGCCGTAAAGGGCAAGAAATCGGTTGCGGATTTTCATTGCGAACTCGGTCGGATCATGTGGGACAAGTGCGGCATGTCGCGGAGCGAGGCGGGGCTGAACGAGGCCCTGAAAACGATTCCGGCGCTGCGCGAGGAATTCCGGAAAAATGTCAGCGTTCCCGGCTCAGGCGCGGATCTTAATCAGACGCTGGAGCGGGCAGGGCGCGTCGGCGATTATTTCGAGCTGGCTGAGTTAATGGTTCGTGATGCCCTGAATCGAAGCGAATCCTGCGGAGGACATTTTCGTGAAGAACATCAGACGGAAAACAATGAAGCGCGTCGGGATGATGAAAACTTTTCCTATGTCGCTGCCTGGGAATACCAGGGCGAAGACAAGGCGGCAAAGTTGCATCGCGAACCCTTGAGTTTCGAGCATGTGCACCTTGCGCAGAGGAGTTACA
>JAJFLQ010000162.1 GCA_021772615.1 Verrucomicrobiota bacterium
CGCATCGAGAATCAATAACATTCCGATAAAAACGTGGATTCACCACGCTATGCCCACGCCTCCTTCCCGTAGCGAAGCATCAAATCCTGCCGGGGCCACCTTTTGTGACGATAATGGGACCATTTAGTGATGCCGCCAACACGCTATTCAGACCGTGGTCTGGCCAGTGGATTTTCCCATCTCAAATTCCTGAATCTACCGAAGTCGCCATCAGTTGACGATACCATCAAACCGTGTTCAATAGCCAGCGCCGCCAAATGCGCATCCGGTACAAGATTGGCGCGGGAAACGGAATCGTTCATCAACGCGCCGAGTATCTCTCGGTGCTTGGCGGTCGGCTGGGGAATCCAGGCAGCACGGCAATCGAGCCATTCTTCAACCTGGCTCCAGGCATTGGTGACAGATTCCGGATGCTCGAAAATTCGGGGATTCGACACCAGTCTGACGAACGCCAAGAGACTTGACCACGGTAAACCAATTCGAGTCGTATCATTCAGTCGTTCATCCAACCAGTTCTTTGCAGCTTTATGCTGAGCAAAGGTCGTTACATGTGCATAGACGAGCAGGTTTGCATCAACCAGTCTCATCGGAAATCGTCATTCTCACCGACCGCAAGTGATTCACTGATGTCGTCGACATTAGAGATAAGACACTTGCCCAACGAAACAGACTTTGTGGCGTAGGGCTTCGTAGGCCGGTTCGGCTCGGTTAGCTGTTTTAATCCTGCTCGCAACGCTGCATTGATCAACGTTTTTAGACTCGCACCCCGCGTTTTGCGAAGCTCCTGGAGCTGAACGGAAATATCGTCATCGATTGTCAATGTCGTCCTCATACATCAAAACATTAGCTGGTTGATGTCTTGATGTCAAAT
This sequence comes from Verrucomicrobiota bacterium, assembly GCA_021772615.1. Lineage (GTDB taxonomy): Bacteria > Verrucomicrobiota > Lentisphaeria > JABSQK01 > JAJFLO01 > JAJFLQ01. Next base: position 872 of record JAJFLQ010000162.1, read on the forward strand.
GCATTTGAAACGCTAGGAGCCTGTCGGACTTTGGCGCCGGAACGAGGAAATAGAGAAATTCACGGACTGTCCGTGTTATCAAGAAACGTGTTCCCACTGCAACGACTGCTTTGGATCCGATAGCGGTAGTGATAGGGCTGCCATTGGACAAACGACCGCGTGCAGTTACTTTCTCAAACAAACCTCATTTGCTTATCTACAGTTCGGATTAGGCGAAGTTGCCGAATCACAATGACATATTCTGACAAGACCTGGATATCTCCGGAAACGCATATGGAACCGGAGTGGCTCGATTGGATGCAGCTGTCGCCCCTGGAGCGATGGCAGGCCTCGCGGCCGTTACTTCGGCATTATCTCGATATCGGCGGTTCATTGGAGCCCGATCCTGACCCACAGTCCCCATTCTGGTCGCGTGATGACTGCCGTCGATTCGCTTGCTCCGGTCCGTCACAATTTCAGGTGCGGAAACGACCTTCAGGGGAAAGCGCGTGAGTGCAACGGATCCGATTCAGCGTATCCTGCGAACGTTCCGGGACCATCGTTGCCGATGTCTCCTGATGGGCGGACAGGCCTGCATCCTTTACGGCGGCGCCGAGTTCAGCAAGGACGTAGATTTTGCCGTTCTCCTCGAAGACAACAATCTTGATGCGATACGGTCGGCATTAACAGAACTACAGGCGCAGGTTATCGCCGTTCCGCCCTTCGAACGGCGATGGCTTGAAATCGGGTTGGCCGTACATTTCAGGTGCGGGGCAGAGGAGGTTGCCGGATTCCGAATCGACATTATGAGTCATATGCGTGGTGTGGACGCGTTCGACGAGCTCTGGGCTCGACGGAACGAGTTTGAGTTGGCGGACGGCCTTATTGTATCCGCATTGAGCGTTCCTGACCTCATTACAACGAAGAAAACGCAACGACCGAAAGATTGGCCGATGATCAAGCGGCTGGTCGAAGTAGACTATTTTCGTCACCGCGATTCAGCGCCTCAGGAGAATATGGACTTTTGGTTACTCGAATTGCGCGACCCGGATTTGCTTCTTGAGGCGTCTGCGCTGTCCGCGGTAAGAGCCGGCGTATTGCTGCCGTCACGACCGTTGTTGGAGCACGCGATCGCGGGCGAACGGCAGCCGCTGGCATTGGCGCTGGACAACGAGGAACAACGCGAACGCGAAGCCGACCGACGTTACTGGGCGCCACTCCGAAAGACGTTGGAAGACTTACGACTGCATCGTGATCGCGGTGCATGAGACATCGTCAGATGTCGCCGGGAGCGGTCCCGACGCGACCAATTTCTTGTGACTCGCGTCCACTGCAAAGCCCACGCCTCGCGTGATCTTCAATTCATGCTTAAGTGTTCATCGTGGTTCAATTCGCCCGGCCTTGCCGGGCTTTGGAGTGCGGCGACTCGGCGCCGCTTTCGAATTCGCCGGAGGCGAGCACCGTTGCCGTGCATTCACCTGTCACCATGAGGATGTCGGGCGCAGCCCGGCAGGCTCCCGGCTGCGTATCGGGACGGTCCGGAATTCCGGGTCGCCCTCGTTGACGTTGACGCCACGGCGTTATTTTGTGGCGGACTCTGATGGACGTCACATGTTCGGACGCTGAGGACATCGTCCCTCCAAGAAAAATTTTTGCGGCTTTGCGACTTTGCGCGAGGACAATCCCGTTAGAAAAAGCCTCTTTTACGGGCGTCTTCTTGGGAACCACGAAACACGCGAAATTCGCGAAAAATGAGACGGGAAAAGCAAAGGTAACGTTACACGGAATATGTTGTTTAGTTTTTCGCGCTTTTGGCGTGTTTCGTAATTCAATTCTAGTCAACCGCGTCGACATGAACTTCAAGTGCGGACGCCGAGGCCGTCGTCCCTCCATCTAATCTTTCTCGACAGCCTTGAGCCTCGCAATTACCGCTACATCGTCATCAATTTCGGCGCTGGCTTCACTGACGTCATCGGCCGATTCGCGTTTGGCGTCGATTGGTGGGCCCGTCGCCGCACGATTGGGCGACGATATCGTGTCGGAAACGAACGCCGTGTTACTGATTGGCCTAATCCGATTCACGTCGTTATTCGCTATCCCCCCTACTGCTGCTTTGCCGTTGTTTTCTTCGAAAACAACCCGTACCGCGCCACTGCGCACATCGGTCTCGACCGGCACTATGAATGCACTGTCCCAGGCCACTTCGGCCAGATTTACGCTTCGTCCCGAGACTGTGCGGATTTTTCCTGCCTCCGCGGTTCGCACCTCTGCATTGATCCGATTCATAGCCGCGATCGCATCTGCCCAACTGTCGTTGCCTTCCGCTGCCGAACAATACACCGCCAGTTGCAGCAGCCATACGATCACACACATTGCCACCACCCGGCAATTCACCACACGATAACTCGTCGCAAAACGCTTGTTCATTTTTTCCCTCCTGAACCGTTTGGGTTAGCACTCGTCGTGCGTTCAGAAGGGAATAGCGGTGCAGGGGCGAATCCTTACATGATTATTATCGTCTCCTAATTTTCCTTGTCAAAATAGCAGATCAGAGACACAAGAACGCGGTGTCGTTGACTGTCCTGCGATGTGTTGAACGGTGCGAGCGAGTCAGCATTTATGTCGTTCCCCCAGCGGTATTCGTATCCCAAATCGAGGCTGAACCGCCGGGCATAGTGCCACCCCACACCCGCGTTTACCGTATAGTAATCATCCGCTTGGCCAACACCGGGTGCCGGATCGTAACCGAGTCCACATCTCAACGCAAAATGATGCGTGCCGGAGCGAATCCATAAATATTCAGCACCGACTCTCATCGTAAATGTGTCGTCTAAATCATCATTACCTGCATCCACAGGATTCTGATCACGACCGTTCTCATAAAAACGGTATTCCGACCATTGCGTCCAGGTGAAATCCGTCGACACTGTCCACTCGTCGACAGGCTGCCACGCTGCTCCGAGTCCGATGATCCACGGAAATTCGAGTTCGGCGTCAGCCTCCCTGCTGAGGTCCGACCGGAACACCGGCGTGCCGCCCTGAAATACGCTGAACGTTTGCTCGTGATCGAGCTCCAGTTCATAGGCTGGTTTGATAACGGCTCCGAAAGCCCAGTCGCCGTTAAGGCGGTACAAGCTTCCGATAGCCAGCGAATACCCTTCCTCCACACGAAATCGATTTTCCTGGATAAACGGGTCAAAGGTTGTAACTGAGCCGTCGAGATTCTGACTCGATCGCGTCAACTCGCGCGTCGAAAAGGAGCTTGACTGTGTAATCGAATGATTCCAGACATTCAGCGACAGTCCTAGAGATAACTTCGGAGTCAATTGCAAGGCGATCGCAGGCGAAACCACAGAAAACTCACCTTCCTGATCGAAGCCGTAAGCGCCAAAGGTCTCCAGCATGCGACCATCCGACAAGACACGGGTATTGCTGAACGGAAGCTGAAAATCACGGTCGAATCGAAACAGTTTCAGATAGTTCAACGAGACCACAACGTGGTGATTCAGCGGGAGGGGATAAACCATACTGAAAAAATTATAGTCCTCCAATGCAACACGATCGCGGTTACCGGCAGTTTTGGTACGCTGGTTAACGGCCTCCACTGCCATTGACACTTCCGGTATCTGAAGTTCGGTCAATCCTCCCGGATTCCAGGTTGCAGCGGTCGCATCGTCGGTTATCGCGATAAACGCGTTGGCCTGTCCCAGCGCTCGGGCGCCAGAGCCGACGGGATTAGGGTTCGCAATCTCAAGTGACGCTGGAACCTGACCGTGGGCAGCAATTGTCATTGCCAACAAACCGGGAATGACACAATGCCGGTAGAGCCTTGTTGTCAGCATAGCGACTGCGCCTTGATCAATTGATTAACCTTATGGCCGCGGGATAATTGACGTCGGTGACCGTTCTGATGATTTCACATAATATGTGCTTCACATACCGCTCTGCGTTGGAGTTCACAGCTTTAGATGTGGCTTTTCCCGCACCATTTCCAAAAGCTGAAGGCACATCTAAAGCTGTGAACCATCTCCAACCCGTTTCCCGACTCCGACCAAACACACTTCCGTAAACCTTAACCTCGTTACATTGTTCAGTGACAGAAATCATGGAAACGTCGTCTCTTCCTGCAACAATACCCAATACGCCACACATGGCTCCAGCCTTCCGAACTCAGCTACAAACTCAGTCCCGTTCCATCGCCATGCCGGCCTCATGACTGCGGGATAGTCGACCAGATCAACCTCACGTGGAACCCCAACAAGGTTCCAGCCGACCAGGAGTGTTTGTGAGGATACCGCCGATTCGCCGCAAACAGTCACCATTCCGAGCCGGCTTCCAATGTACATAAAATAGCCTTGGTTTGCCTCAAGCTCAGTCTCTACGGCGTCCAACATCGTCGCCCCATCCCACGTGAACACGCCGCCGACAACGTTGTCAACGAAATCCGGTTGACCAGGAGGTCCCGGAAACGAAAGCAGATTCCAGCCTCTTCGAAATCCATACTGACAAATCCATCCGTCAACGAAGACCGTCGCCATACATGTATCTGTATTGTCGCTGCTGTCGGCAACCGTGATCTGCACCGCTGTGGTCTCGCCGACCGGAAGAACCGTTCCCGGCGCCGGCAGCTGTGTTACGACCAGGATGGTGTCGAGATTGTCCGAAGCAGTCGCGTCATCGGTAAGATCCGGAAGGAACACCTCACAGTTTACGTCTGGCGCCAGCGTCTGGTCTGACGCACACTCTGTGATTTCGGGCGGCACAGGGTCGTGGATCGTTATCGTCACCGTGGTCTCGTCGCCGACGTCGATGCCGTCAAAAGCGCGATACGTAAACTGGTCAAACCGTGCGCTGCTGCCGTTGTGATCGTAGTCGAAGGTGCCATTCGGATCGAGCATAAACTGCCCGGAATGATGCTGCGGCGGCGACACGAGATTTGCTGTCAACTGTTCGCTGTCGGGATCAATGTCGTTGACCAGAACGCCGTCATTCTCGGAATTGCCGTCTATTCCTTCCGCGTCGCTCGCGTCGACCCCTTCACCTCTGACGACCACATAACTATCCGCGGCCCCTTCCGGAGGATCGTTTTCTGCGCCGACGACAATCGTGACCGACGCCGTTCGGCATCCATGCACGGCGTCCGTGATCGCGTAGGTGAACCCATCCGACGTCGTCTCGCTACCGTCGTGCCGGTAAGTGAATGTACCATCAGGATTCAGGAGAAACTCCGATCCGTCATGATGCAATGGTCCATCGATCAGGACGACTGTCGACGCGCCGTCGCGATCGAGATCATTCACAAGAACACTGTCGTCGGTTGGATCCCCGAACGTTCCCGCACCCTCGGCATCATCCGCTACCAGAGCCCCGCCTTCATCCACAGCATACGAATCGCCTACCGGTTGCCATCCATTGTCACTCGCCCGCACCCTCAACGCCACCGAACATGTCGACGAATTCCCGGCGGCATCGCGTACCGTGAGCAGCACCGTTTGGCCGACACTGACCACAACGCGCGTTCCCGGCTCGGGCATCTGCATCACGCCGGCGATCAGCGAGTCACAGCTGTCTGATGCGACTACGTCCGTCATCAGATCCGGTATCACTGCTTCGCAATTACCTTCTGCTGTAAGCGTTCGGTCTGCGGGACAGTTGACAATCTCGGGAGGAACAAAATCGCCGACCGAAACCGTCACCGTGCATGTAGTCGAATTTCCTGAGCTGTTGGCAGCCGTGATGAGAACCACGGCATCCTGTGGACCTACCATTACCGTTCCGGCTATGGGGTCCTGTGTCACAGATACCATCTCGACGCTGTGGCACTTGTCGGTGGCTGTGACATGTTCGGTCAGGTCGGGAATCATGGAACGACACAACGAATCGGCAGGGACCATCGTCGCTTCCGGGCACGTTGTGATCGCTGGATTCCGAAAACCGCTGTCGGGCACGATGGTGATCATAACCGTTGCTTGCGGCAACGGCTCATCCGTTTGTCCGTCGGAAACCGCATATGTAAAACTCACTGTCTCCGTATCCACGCCGTCGTGGTCAAACACGAATGTGCCGTCGTCGTTAAGGGTGAATGTACCTGGGCAGTGATTATTCGGACCGGCTACAAGAACCGCGGTCAGCGGATCGCCATCAACATCCAAATCGTTTACCAGAACGCCATCATCTGTCGCCGTGCCGGAACTGCCAACGGCGTCGTCTGCAACAAGACGTCCTCCCTGTATCACGGAGAACTGGTCCGGCACAGCAATCGGCGGGTCGTTGTCATTTTCGACCGTGACCACAAACTGGTGGTCAATACTTAGCCCGCCTCGATCCGTCGCCCGAATGGTAATATCGGAGTTTCCTGGGGCATTCAGCTTGTAGTCGAGTACAAGCCGTGCGGATTCGTCGGATGCGACTATGGCAGATTGTTCAAAGAGTAGGGCGTTTGTGTTAACCACGATCTCGAACACGAGATCCGAATCGGCGTCCTGCATATCCTCGAATACAGTGAACAAGTCAATGCTTCGTTGTCCCTGAGTATCCAGGTCGACAACGTCTCCGATCGACTGCGACACCTCCGGCGGGTCGTTGTGCAACAAGACTTGTAACGTCGGAAAATCGGCGTTGATCGTCACGTCGTTAACAACGACGGGATCGTATCCGCTTGCGGTTACGGTTACGACATAGGTTCTATTTGTAAGCCAGGCTGTGTAAACATTCTCGTTAGCACTCTTGACCGTGGAAATCGGCAGCAATTCCTGGTCATCGTCTTCAAATCCCACGGCGATATCCGTTATCCTGCCGCCGGTCCGGAGATCACTTACCTCCACAGCCAGCTGCCCTTGGAAATTATTGGATCTCAGTACACGAATCCGGCCGAGTTCAGTGCTCTCAACGGCGTTTCCCTCGATATCGACGGCGACCACGTCCCACCAGTAATCCGGCATCAGGGGATCGTTTACCCTGTCAAACACCAGGTCCCGTTCCAGCACATAGTGGCTGTGCCTTCGGGACCGTGTCTCGAATGCCAGTTCTTCCCGGTTTTCATCCAGCCAAAAGCGAACGATGTAATTGACATGCCCGGCGGTCGAGGCACTGGGTTCCCACGTGAACGCTTCATTGCCGATGTCATCTTCTGCGACGAAAAAATCGACCACAGGGATATCGGTTGCATTGGGGTCGGGAGTCAGTAAGCCGAAGGCTTGCGGCGTAGCGGTCCCTGAGGCGCGATACACGTAGCTGATCAATGGTTTCGAGTGTTGACCCGGTCTGAATTCTATCGGATCCGATTCTTCAACCACCACGTTCTGGACGGCGTAATACAATACCTGATATTCACCGAAACCACTGAAGAGTTCGCTGTCCTGTTCGCTGTCGGTGCCGGTCCAGGTCCAGTGCACACGGTTGGTCACGACGGTCTGATCCTGCTCCATGGGCTGCTCGACCAAGTCGAGATCGGCCTGCATCGATTCGGTGCCGAAAATTTGTGCCGCGGCCGGCCGCTTTACGTCAAGAAATATGCTGTGCACCTTATTTTCATCCGGACGCGCGTTGACCTCTGCGAACAAAAGCGGCAGCTCGTTTCCGTTACCGGGTCGGAAGCTGCCGAACGGCGGCATTCCGTCATCTTCCAATAGCGGATGCTGTCCTCTTTGCCCCGGAAAGAAGGGATCAGGAGAGCCCGAGTCATTCGTATCCAGATCGAATGTGGACGAAACCTGACGTATCAGATCGCGGGTGGCCGCAAAACCGTCCAGGAGCGACGCGCCATTGCTCAATTCTCTGAACAGAAGATAAACGAAATATTCGCCATGGCGGTCGGTGTCGGCGCCGGGACCCCGTATCGAACGCTCGTCCTGCGCCGAAGCGCTCAGGATGATGCGATTTGGTGCGGCGAGTTCTTCCATGAAACTGCCGCTGTAGCACATACCAAGTACCACGATGATCTCGGAGTCGCCTGCCAGCGGGTTCGACGCTCCGTCAAGCGAGCTTTCCAAGGTCGCAATTGCAGCATCCAGTTCTCCCGGATCGAGAGTGCTTTGATCCGAATCCAGGCTGCTTCCTACGGGAAAGTCTATGTGGAAAGCGTTTTCGTCTCCGTGATTGATCAATACAATGTACAACGGCGCCGGCGCCGCGAGCATCTTTTGCTCCGCCCATACTGTGATCGCGTGCTCCAGTTGCTCCTCGGGCGTTCTGCCGCCAAGGCTGGACTGATCATCAACGTAAATCTCAAAGATATCGTCGGTTTCGGAGTTTGGCGCAGTTGTGTCGTCAACAAATCCGCGCGCTTCGTCACCGACCATCACGTCTTTGACGTATTCCAACGTGCGACGGTGATCGTCAATCCCTTCACCGCCGTCGATACCTCCCAATACCAGAATCGCATAGCCCTGTTTCGCGCCAACCGGAACAGAAAATTCCTCACTTTCACTGCCGGTAATACCAGGATGACCGCCATCATACCGTGCTTGCAACGTCCACCGGCCTTCTTCATCCAGAATGCCTTCGTCGAACGCAACCGTGACCGTGAATTCACCGTTCCGATCAGTATTAACGGCTGCCTGGGGTAACGCAACGGGATCTCCGTCGGGCGTCATTAACAATATGTCGATGTCGAGGCCTGATAGATCGATATCGCCGGGGTTGCCGTTCAGCAATTCCAGTCGTCCGGCGAATACCAGGTCCTCGCCGAGTAGATGTCTCGCACCAAGACCAAACAGTCGAAGGCGTGAGCCTGCTTCGCTCAGGGTAAACCCGACCGATCGAGAAGCAGGGGCGAATTGTGGACTCTCTGCCGATGTCTGCAAGGTAGCCAACCACGTACCCGGATCACCGGTTTCGTATACGACAGTGGGAATTCGAACTACGCCGTCTATGACAAAGATCGGCTCAATGATTCTCTCAAATCCTGCCGGTCCGCTGATAATAAGTTGGGAGCGCAGATTACCGACCGGCGAACCGTCGTCTGTAACGTTCACAAAAGCCTGGAAGTCAAATGCCTGGCCGAATTGAATATTCTCCGGTGGTTCAAGGTCGATCATTATGTCTTTTTTGCTTTGAACCGGTAGTGGATCGTCTCCGAAATACAGCGTGTCGGAAAGCATCGGATCCCTTATCCGAACGACGGGGATCAGATCCGCAGTGCCACTGTTTGATACCACCGGGAATCCGGTTGTGTGTAAATACGATGCCCGATGATCTTCGACGCGATTTTGCAACACAAACGGGTTTAGACGAACCGCTACTTCTTGAAGGCTCATGCTATTACCGTCGTAGATATCGCGAACCGACTCGGCGTCCTCAGTTACATGGAGGTCGAACTCGAATTCCGGCGACCGAGGAGTGATATACCATTCGAACCGATACGTTTCGTCGGAAGCAATGTTCTTTTCGAGCTGTTCCGGCCGCACAAACAGAAAAGCGAATTCATCAAGTGACTCCGGCAACCACTCGAAGCGGAGCGCTGCTGCCTGCAAGGTATTTTGGCCGCTATTGGTTAAGATCACCGAGCCTTCCGTTCCGCAGCGAAACGGGAAGACGCCGAGGACATTTTGCCCGTTGATGCTGTCGTTCTGATTTACAAGAATGGAGCGTTGCCCGTCTTCATGGTGAATCGTATATCGCGCCCGAGTTGTGTAGACAGACGTGTCGTCGGGATTACTGCTGCTCGCCCGCAACACGCTGACGCGATACAGGCCGGAACGATCAAGATCCGGTGTCCACACTGCTTGTGAAGAGGCGTTGGTGCTTTCACGAACTGTGACGTCGTCAAAAACCTCCGTCACCCACTGGTTGACGTCATCCTCCGCGTACTGGAATGGATCATTGACCTCGACGTCCACGACGTCAGCGCCAGTTGATACCGGGCAGTCGGTCTTGACGGCGAAGATCGCTTCGGCAACGTCCATCACGTTACCATTGATATCGCTGGCGTTCGCGACCTGAATCTCCGGGAGTACCGGGAGAATCGCCTGTGAGCGTTGATTGCGTCCCCGGTTGGCGGATGCGTTTTGCGATTCCGAGGTCGGCGAGTTTGGGTTCGCCGTCTCGAGTCAGCAGGATGTTGCTGGGCTTGATGTCGCGATGGACGATGTTGTGCTCGTACGCAGCATCGAGAGCGCGCGCGATGCCGGCAACGATATGAAGTGCTTTGTCGGTATCCAATGCTCCGCGTGTGGACAGCAGTTGTTTCAAGTTGCCGCCGGATACGTATTCCATGACCAGCACGAGGTTATCGGCATCGAATTCGTGGATCTTGACGACATTCGGATGGTCAATATTGGCGGCCAGCTCTGCCTCACGTCTGAACAGCTTGTGAAAATGGTCGTCGTGTGCGCGCTCATCGCGGATGACCTTAATGATAACGGTGCGGTGAAGATCGGGATCATCCGCAAGATATACAATACCCATGCCGCCTTCACCAAGTCGACGCTTGACGTGAAATCGCCCGATCATATCGGGATGCGACGGCGCCTGAAGATTCTTCTCCAGCGATTGCCGGGCCTCGGAGTCGGGTAACGGCTGGGTTTTGCGGGGCTTGTCGGTCACTAATTTCTTTCCATGCTGCTAAAATTACAGTTACGTCACCAGCCTTAAGAGCTGGTGGTCATTAGTCGGGAATGCAGTCGCGAACATTGATCCCAAGGCTGAATGCGAGTTGGTAGAGATGGTCGATTGTGAGCGGACGGATTCCACGTTCGAGTAGTGACAGATACGACGACGAGATTCCGATGCTCTCTGCCACGCCGCGCAGTGAATAACCGCGTCGTTCTCGCAGGCTGCGGATGTGCGCGCCGACTTGTCGCCGGTAATCCGACACCTCCTCCTTCTCCGGTATTCTATGTGCTCGGCGCGACAATTTGGGCATTACGGTATTGGCTGGGATGATATTCTGCCAGAAGAAGTTTTCGTTTTGTATTGAACGGTGTCGACAATTGTATTTTGGAATTAATCAGGTTAAAGCATGAAAATGCGCAATCTATCGTGTCACATACATGGTCGAACGCGATGTCATATACAGGAGTAGCATCATACAGGCGAAACCTTACAGGGCAACGATCCAAATTAACGAAAAAGGCGTATGCGACATTTGAAGTGGTCGATATCGAGATTCTGGATTATCTTAAACGTGTTTCAACAGACCCCAAATCCATGAAAGATTGCGGTGAATCAACGCAACCATATGGGTATAAAGATATTGCAAGATTCATCGATATACCTGCGGGTATGCCTGCCAAATCTTGCAACGCTTTCTACACCATAGTATTACGCCGCTACAATCACAATTTTTCACGGATCTGGGTAGACGTTACACCATAGGGAGAGGCTAGTAATGGCAGAGCCGGCACGAAATCAACAATATACATGGGACGATTACCGGTCGTGGGATGATGACGAGCGCTGTGAGATTGTCGGTGGTGAGGTGTTCGGGATGTCGCCGAGCCCCATGTACCGACATCAAAAGGTTTCCACCACGTTGCTTACTGAACTGGCGCCGTATTTCTGTGCCGATGAGCACAGGTGCGAACTGCTTCACGCCCCCATGGATGTGAAATTGTCATCTGCGGACATCGTACAACCCGATATCCTCGTTGTCTGCGATCCGAATCAAATCAAGGCAACGCATATCGAAGGTCCGCCGACGCTTGTGGTCGAGATCCTTTCGCCATCGAGTGTTGGACATGATCGAATTACGAAGATGCGGTTGTATGCCAGGTTTGGCGTCAAGGAATACTGGATTGTTACGCCGTATCCGCATCTTGCCGAGGTGTTTTCGCTGGATGGCGACTCGTATCGCGTAGCCGGGGTGTACGGGAAGAAGGACACACTGGCGAGCCCGCGCTTCGACGGGCTGACAGTGGAGTTGGATAAGGTGTTTGATTTTCCAATCCCTCCGGAGGAACGGATCGATGAGATCCGGGAGAGCACGCCGCCGTATGGGAAGAAGGGGGAGTAGGTCTCGCGCAGGGACGCAGAGAGTAAAGGTTGGGAACTTCGAAACACGCGAAAAGCGCGAAAATAGAATGAAACACGGGTAAGTGGCCCGAAAGACGATTCGAAGTTATCGTAACGGAAAAATCATGCGGATAGGAAGTAATGGCAGAACCAGCACGAAATCAAGAATATACGTGGGACGATTACCGGTCGTGGGATGACGACGGACGTTGGGAGATTGTCGGTGGCGATGCGTACTCGATGTCGCCCAGCCCGACGTACCGGCATCAGCGGATTGTCGGTCAGCTCTATTCACAGCTCCGAAGATCGTTTGGAGCGGCGGATTGCGAAGTGATGTTGTCGCCATTGGATGTTCGGTTATCGGAACATGACATGGTACAGCCCGACCTGTTTGTTGTTTGTGATCCGAATCAAATCAAGGCAACACATATCGAGGGTCCACCGGCGCTTGTGGTCGAGATCCTATCGCCATCGAGCGTTGGACATGATCGCATGACGAAGATGCGACTTTATGAAAAGTTTGGTGTTAAAGAGTATTGGATTGTTACGCCGTACCCGCATCTTGCCGAGGTGTTTTCGCTGGACGGCGAGTCGTATCGCGTAGCCGGGGTGTACGGGAAGAAGGACACGCTGATCAGCCCGCGTTTCAACGGGCTGGCAGTCGAGTTGGATAAGGTGTTTGACTTTCCAATCCCGCCGGAGGAACGGGTCGATGAGATCCGGGAGAGCACACCGCCGTACGTGAAAAAGGGGAGTAGGTCTCGCGGAGAGTAGCAGAGAGTAAAGGTTTGGATTGACATCTCTTCGCGTGTTTCGGTAATTTTTTCATGAGCAATCATTCTGTTGCGAGGTAGTCCGCCATCATCGATGCGGGAACAACCGTAACGTCATCCTGTAATGGATATGCCTTTATGCCCGGGTAAATCACCCAGAGATGGTGTAGGCCCAGATCATTCATGGCGGTCGTCATGGAACGTGTGAGCTTCGGTGCATCCGCCCACTTGAATTCTATACCGAAACGTTTGCCGGCTCGAAACAGCAGTAAATCAAGTTCAGCGCCGCTATGCGTTGCCCAGAAATATGCATCACGGGGTCGAAGCAGCCGCAGAACGTGGTGCAACATGAAGCCTTCCCACGAGGCGCCAAGTTTAGGGTGAGCCATCAATTCGTGGTGATCGGTGATCGCCATTAGCGTATGGAACAATCCTGAATCGCGCACATAAATCTTTGGCGCTTTCACCTGACGTTTCTTTACGTTCTCGTGCCACGGCTGTAATTGCGTGACGCAGAACGTTCCACAGAGAATATCGATGTAGCGCTTAACCGACTTGTCCGAGACGCCAAACGACCTGGATAATTCAGAGAAATTTACGGTTTGTCCATGATAATGTGCCAGCATCGTCCAGAATCGACGCATCGCGACGGCGTTCAACTGATAACCGAGCTGTGGCACGTCCCTTTCAAGAAACGTCTGAATGAAGTTTCGGCGCCAATGAACACTGTCATCCTTTGAGGCTGCCAGGAAAGACCTTGGAAACCCACCACGGAGCCAAAGGTCATCCAATTTCTCGACTCCGACCTCCCATACGTCGAAACCGCCAAGATTGATAAACTCGATGCGGCCCGCAAGCGTCTCTGAAACTCCTGCCACAATCGCGGGTGACGCACTACCCAGGAGCAGGAACGTTGCGGGTTGTTCGACACGATCACATAGTACTCGCAATACCGCAAACAGCTCCGGCTGTCTTTGAATCTCGTCAATAACGATAAGGCCCGTAATCCGCTTCAAGGCGAGCATAGGATTGCCCAGGCGGGCGATATCTTCGGGGTTCTCCAGGTCAAAGATGGTTCCGCCATGCCGCTCCACGTATTGTTGAGCCAGCGTTGTCTTACCGGATTGACGAGGGCCCAGCAGTGCGACTGCCGGGGACCGTCGCATCGCCGTTTCCAGCTCGTCCATGAACTGCACTCGTGGAATCATACCCTATGAATAGTTGTGAAATATCGGAATTCAACTCCGAGATTTCAATAAAAATTTTCCTCGAAAGAATTGACCTGCTTCGGTTCGAATTGCGACAATGAGTAGGCCGCCGTTGCCAAGGCGAGTCCGGGCGTTGTGGTGTTGCTCTGTGGCGGATTCTGATGGGCGCCTCTGTGGACACCGACGCCGTCGTCCCTTCCTGAAGATCGTGCAATGCGAATTCTTAGAGTGAATATCGATTCGGGACAACCATACGATTTGTCGAAATAACCTCGTATTAATAAAATAATTTCTATATAATACATTTTCCTGCAACGCTTTCTACACCATAGCATTACATCGCTACGCTCACAATTTTTCGCGGATTTGGGATAAATCTATTGGGTTGACTTGTTTAATGAAACGACTGATCGCTGATGACTTGGTTGGCTGGAAGGATGCGACACGGCGTAAGCCGTTGATCGTGCGTGGTGCGCGCCAGGTTGGCAAGACATTCAGTGTGACCGAGTTCGGACGTGAATATTTCGAGAACGTCGTCTTTGTCGATTTCGAGAAGAACACGCGGATTCGCGCGGCGTTCGACGGGAATCTCGATATCGATCTCATCGTCCTGCAACTGGAAGTCGAGACCAGGAAGAAAATAAGGGATGGCAAGACGCTGGTTTTCTTTGATGAGATCCAGGCCTGTCCACGCGCGCTGACTGCGTTACGATACTTCTACGAGGAACGGGCGCTGTCCGTGAGATCCTCGAACGTATCCCGCTACAGATCGGGCATCAGACGAAATACCGGCGATTGAGTGAGGGCCTTTCGCATTACCGCATTCGGCGCAGTCTCGACGTGATCGAGAAGGTCATGCTTGTACACCGGGTACAGTCCACGGCTGCGCATGGTCTTCCACTCGGCGCCAATTCGAACCATAAGGTGTTCAAGCTGATCTTCCTTGATATTGGATTGCTCCAGCACATATCCGGTGTGTCGCCGAACACGGTGCTGGCCGAGAAGGATCTCTTAGTGCCGAAGTCGATTATGTAGCCGTGCGCAATAGCGCAATCGTTCCGATCGAAGTCAAGAAGGGACCGAGCGGCCGGCTGCGGAGTTTGCATCTGTTTTTGGATGAGCGTCCGGACGTGCCGATGGGGTGGGTGGTGAATTCGGGAAATGTCGGTAGTGATGACAAGGGGCGCATCCGGTTCTTACCGCTGTATGTGGACCTGTGTTCGTGATGGCGGTTTAGAATCAACGTAATGTAGATTGTAGATCGGGGCAGAGCGGAAAGGGACGGGCAGATAGGAACTACGAAACACGCGAAATTCGCGAAAGTAGAGACGGGAAAACTGACGGTAGCATTTTATGGAATATGTTGCTGAGACTTTCGCGCTTTTTGGCGTGTTTAGTCGTTTGATTGATCAGTCAACCGCGTTTATGTGCGCTACGAATGCGGGCGCCGAGGCCGTCGTCCCTCCAAGAAGATCAGGAAAGCGAAAGCGGGCGCCCCGGTTGCCCGGGACGCCCGCGTGGTTGCGATTACATCGGTGCGGTGGTCGTCATTCGAGATCGAGGATGTGGTCGCTGAGCGAGTAGATCCAGTAGCCCAGGCCGGGTTCGAGGCGCTCCGCGGCCTCGTATGAACTGCTTCGAAACGCCCAGATCGGCCGCAGGATTTCGGTGTCGGCAGGGATCGATGCGGCTTCTGCTACACCGATGATATTCCAACCCGTGAACAGCGGAATGTTGTCAGTGTTTCCCGTAACTCCGACGATGTCGAATGACACGGACGACTCTGCGTATACCCAGTAGCCTACGCCGGGAACGATGCGTTCCGGTTCATCGTAATGCGCATTCCCGCCGTCGTTGATCCATTGCCAGACACCGAGAACATCCGCGGGAAATACCTCCCGGACTTCATCCGATTCGGGTACGAGCGGCATGGAAATTAATGACCAGCCGGTTGACAGATCAAGGGTGAAAACCGTCGTGCTGCTGAGCGTGATCTGAAACGTCGCGTCGCCGGCCACATCGATGCTCCCGCCAATCGACATATCCATGCGATTGTCGAGGATGGGGGCGACTTGCTGGTTGCCGGCGACTTGCTCGATGAACAGGAAACGATCTGGCGGAAGCGTCTGGCGAAACCATTGCAGTGTCACCGGGTCTTCGTCGTCGGCCAGGACCTGCAATGTCCATGACACGGAGTCGCCGGGTTCGCGCACATCACGGCTAAGGCGATGTACGTCGCTCGATTCCAGGTAAGCGGCACTGAAGCTGTCGGGAGGTGAAGGCGGCAGCAACAGATCAAGCGGATCCAACTCGGATAGTCCATCGATGTGAGTGGCGATGGTGAGTTCTGATATCGGTGCACCTTCCACGTCAATCACGAACGACCAGTTGTCGGGATCTTCATGGATGATGACCGTTGCATTGCCGAGGTCAACCGGAACGGTGTCGCCGTTTGTGATAACTTCTGGAATACGCGTACCCGCATCGCCAAATCGAATCTCGCTGCCGTTGGGTGCATTGGACAGTGTTGTAAAGACGACTGTGCATACCGTTAAGGGCGCGTCGAGGGGAGCAAGCGCACCGGCGGCAAAGTCGATCGTGCCATCTTCGTTGTCGAACGTATGGGTCAGGATCGCGGGTAGATCCGGACCTGCAACGATTTCGGATACGGCTAGAACTGTCGGATCGAAGTCGATCGGTACGGACACACCCTCGACGGATTCAATGCCGGCAGACAGCTCGATGTCGATCTCGAAGATGTCGCCCGCGAACAGCGCTTCATCCGGGACTACAATCGACAAAGATGGATTCTCAGCTTCAAGTGTGCCTTGGTCGTTCGCACTTGACTGAAGGCTCTGAACCGCTTCAACAGCGTCTGTGAAACACGGGCTTTCGCCACCTGTATCGTTGAAGTTCAGGGCCAACAAGGAGAAATCCAGGAGCGTGACGCAGCCATCACCGTTGAAGTCGGCTCGGAGGTCGAATTCCGGCTCGCCTGCACAGTGCCCGAACGCGTTACGCAGGACTGAAAAATCCTGGATCGATACGCGATTGTCGCCATTGGCGTCGCCGTCGCGCAGGACGTCAAAGTCGACGTGGTTTTCACCTTCGACCAGCGTTACATCAACGCAGTTTACCAGAGTGTTTCCATCGCGAATGCAGGTGGTATGGGCGCCGGGCAGTATCTGCGCTTCTTCGTCAACGCGAAATTCCCCCGTGTCGTCGGTGACGACCGCGATAGATCGCGCTGTTTGGGTGTCCCCATTCGCCGGAGTCAGACACAGTGTAAGGTCGTTAATCAACCGGCTATCGGGCGCCGGCGGACGGCCCTGACGCGCTACTTGTCCAAAGATGGTCACGAACGGCAGTGGAATGACTTCTACAAGTACAACACACGGATCGCCGGCATTGCCGGTGTTGTCACGGGGCGTAATCGTGACTTCGCATTGCTCCATGGGCTCATCGATGACACGTTGTGCATCGAATCCCGTCACTGGATCTACGGGAACGATGTCGATCGCCAAACCGCACCAATCCACAGTCACTTCATGCGTATCGAGAACGCCGGGATCCAGGACCTGTCCGGAAACGGTCAGCGCCTCGCCGGCGAACACGGGCGAGTTGCTCGAGCAATCGGTTACGGACGGCGCGACGTTGACAACTGTGATGTCTGTACTACAGGTGGCGACATCGGGGCCGTCGTCCACTGAAACCGTAATATGGTAGACACCGTCGTCACGATAAATGTGGTCGAACTGGATCGGGCTGGATACCCCTGTCCTCACTTCCGTGATTCCGTCATCGAAGTCGCATATCACGTCGAAGAGGTTGTCGCCGGGATCGGTTACAGTCACTGCGACGTGTGTCGTGCCGCCCTCATCAACGGCTGAGTCGACGGATAGTGTGCAGATTGGCGGCACGTTCGACACCGTGACGGTAAAGGTCTCGATGTTCTCAGCGCCGTCCTGGTCTTCGATCGTAACCGTGACTTCGTAAACCCCCTCACTTGCATAGGAATGGCTGACTTCCCATGGACTGGTTATCTGACAGTCGTCGTGCATCGTGCCGTCACCAAAATCGATGCTGCCGCAATGGGCGTCATTCGGGTTGCAGTCGAGAAACGATGTTGTAACAATGACCGGTTCACCCTGGTCCGCGATAATGTCGTCAATCGGCTCGATTTCCGGTGCTCCGTTTACATGGACCTGCGTGTGTCGCACGTGTTCCAGCACCGAAAAGCCAAGAGAGGTGACATCGCTAAAACGACCGCCCTCGCGATTGAATGAGATGACTGCGGAAGTCGCGGTACAATCCACTGCAGTGAATGGGATCGAGACCAGCTCGACGTTTCCTGTTGTCGGGTCTGCGTTCAGGTTGCCGACAGCGAAATCGATATGGCCGTCGACATTGTCAACACCGCTGGTGACGACATTGGAAAACGCGCTTCCTGGGACGAGATCGCCCACCACCTGGAATACGTCCGGATCGAAATTCAGATAGACAGCGCCGCCGCCGGCCGACAACATTCCAATCCTTGCGTCGACGGTAACCATGAACGTTTCGCCAAGGGCCACGATATCGGACTCGCTGGATGCCACGAGGTCAATTCGCTCGGTCGGCCAGAACCGCTCCCGATTCTCGAACGTGTTCTGCAGGTACCAGGCTGTGGCCGCAACGGATTCGAGGTCTTCGAAGTCTACGATTTCCGGACACGCGTAAAGAAAGCAGCCATCCGGTACGCGCAGCCTGTCCATTTCCGCAATGATTTCGTTTCTGCGGGAAATATCGCCCAGACGCTCGTAGGCCAGTGCGACCTGCAACGTGCCCTCTACCCACAACGTCTCTCTGTGCGGATAGGGTTTGTAGCCGCGGGCGGTTGCATCGGCGGTCGGACAATCAACGGTGATTGGAAACGTTGCTTCGATGTAGTCGAGTACGCGCGCCGCACGATCGTGCTCGTGAAGACTGGTCCAGAACAGCGCGCCTAGCGAGTTCGCGTCCAGGGCGTGGACGTTGTCGTTGTGTCCCTGGCGAAAGCGGCCTTCCTGCTCGTTCCACGTGTGCTGCTCCAGGCCGTCGCGAATCGTGCGTGCGGTCTCCATATGCACGTTGCTATCCAGCATCTCGCCGAGGCGACGGAAAAAGAAGTAGGCGTTGATATTGTGTTCGGTCGAATACCAGGTGGCGTGAGGCGCTGCGGGGCTGAAATGTATTAGACCGAGTTCCGGATCGAGCAGGCTTTCCAGATACACGGCCAACGTTTCGATCGCCGGTTGATAGCGGTTGTCGCCGGTTTCGTTCTGGAATACGCAGAACGCGTGAGCCATAGACGCGATGGTTCCCGACGGCGACAACAGGGCCTTCAGCGATGTCGCTGTGTCGTACCAGAACGCCAGTCTGCCGTTTTCGGCTTCGACCAAGCCTTGGACCGCGTCGAGGATCCGGATCGCGGCATCAGTGCGGCCGGCAAGCGTCAGCTGAATCACTGCCAATGCATTGTCATAGATCCAGCTGCGGTTCCGAATCGGCCACGCGTCATCCCCATCCGGAACCACGTAACTGATGATCAGACCGCTGCGGTCGCCCCTTGGATTCGGCACGATAGCATTGGGTGTAATCATTTGGATCAGCCAATCGATTTCACTCTGCAACGCCACATCCGTCCCGGCTTGCAGCGTAATTCCGGTGACGAGTCCGTTGCGGCGAAACTCTGAGATGCCGTTTGGAAACGTCGCGACCGCCTCCAGTTCTTGTCCGCGGTCGGCGTCCCAGATCCGGAAGACGATCGGGTTGAACGGCAGAGCGCCCGGTGTCGTGAATCCACCAATGACAGCGTGAAGCGCCTGATTTTCACGCCAAGGCGCCGTCGCGACGCGTAACTGGCCGAAAGTTTCGTCGGCTCGCGCACCGTCAAGATCGTAGACGGCGATTTCATCGCCTGGCTCCAGGGGCTGACCATCTATCGTCGCAGACTCGACCACCAACGTGTACACGTCGTTCGTCGCATCGACGTTGACGTTAAAATGTGGTTCTGGACTACGGTCCTCAGTAAGGATAAGCGACCAGGCGTTGAGCGTACCAACGTCTGCATCTGCATGATCCTCAACTGTCAGCGTCCATGTGCCTTCGGACGACTGGCCGTCCGCAATCGATAGCGATTCTTGCGGACGGTATGTGCCGTCGAAAGGCGCTGCACCGAGTGTGATTGGCGTGGCGGCTTCGTCATCTAGTACCGTGTCTTCGAAGTTGTCACCGTTGCCGCCTACCCGATTAAAGAGTATGATGTCTGAACCGTTTGGCTGAGCCAGAGTAGCCTGCAGATCGCGGACGAACGTGTGATCAATGTCCGCTTGCACATTCACGTCGATAACGTTGGCGCCGTCGTCAATGGACATTTCTGAGGATGTTGTCTGGTGGTCACGGATATCCTGCGGTAGGTGTGAGGCTGTGATCGTCCTTGTTACGGCAAACGGATTCTCGACCTGGAACGACCCAGTGAATGCCGCTACAGGATTCCCATGAATGTCCGTGAACGCATCGCCGGATATCGTGTACCGAAAATCGCCTTCGTAAGGAAGGTCGGCGAGCCGAAAACGCACGGTTCGGGAAGTGATCGCGGCCCCGTTCGTCACGGCGCCGTTCTCGATTGAGATGCCAGACGGCTCGATTGACGCCGGATCAACGTCTTCATCGGTTTGGACAAACAGGTATTGAGGAGGCTGGTGAACGACGGCATCGGGCTGGGGCAGTGTATGCGAAATCTGCATAGGATGCAGATCGTAATAGAATTCGGATTCCCATTCTCTTATTAATAAGCCGTCGGCTGAACGGATGGCCCCTGCCTCAATTCGAACGTTCTGCACTCCCTGTTCGTGCACTGGCGAACCATCGTATTGAAATATCATCGTTCGGCTACCAGAAACGTTGATGGAATCAGCACCGATGCCATTCACCATGAGATCCGACGGGCTGACTGTTTGCGGGTCTATCTCTGCGGAGAACGATACGACGAACTCGGTCGGCGCCACATCCAAAACATCGCTGTTCGCGGGCGAACTTGTTGTCACTATAAATCCGCTTTGTTCCAACACCGTCCTTGCGTTTAGGCGTCCACCGGTAACGCAGGTACCCTGTAGTTGTTCCAATTGATCAACACCGTTCATGATCGCATTTTTGAGCTCGAGCGCCGAGATTTCAGGTGCTGCTGCGGCCAGCAGACCGACAACGCCGCTGACGTGCGGTGTTGCCATGCTGGTTCCGCTGCGCACGTCATAAGTGTTGTCTGGGAGTGTGCTTAGAATATCGACGCCAGGCGCGGCAAGGTCCACCGATTCTACTCCGACGTTACTAAAGACCGCCAATTCGTCCGTTCGGTCTGAAGCTGCCACAGAGATGATCGTATCGATATCATAACTCGATGGATAGTGCGGGATTTCGTCGTTGTCCCGGTTTCTGTTGCCTGCGGCGGCAACGAACAATGTTCCGGCTTCACCGGACCGTTCAATTGCATCGAACAGTCCCTGGGTGAAGCTGTCGCCGCCCCAGCTATTACTTGTAGCACGTATTTCAATCCCAAAATCCGCTCGCATCATGGTCGCATAATTCAACGCACTGATTGCGTCTGCAGTGAACATGGCACCTCCGGAACTGAAGATCTTGAGTGCCATAACGTTGTTATTCCACGACACACCGGTTACGCCAACTGCATTATCGCCAACCGCGGCAATTGTACCTGCAACGTGGGTCCCGTGTCCGTGGTCGTCCAGTGGGTTACCATTGTCATGACGAAAATTATAGCCGTGAATGTCATCAACGAAGCCATTGGCATCATCGTCGATTCCGTTGTCGGGGATTTCGCCGGGATTCGTCCACATATTTGCTGCGAGATCGGGGTGATTGTAATCCACTCCTGTATCGATGACTGCAATCACGACATCGGCACGTCCGGTGGTAATATCCCATGCTTCCGGCGCGTCTATATCTGCATCGACGGTACCGCTGGCCTGACCCGTATTGTTCAATGCCCACAGTTCCCCGAACCGCGCATCGTTCGGGATGTTGTCGAGTGTGTAGATAATATTGGGTTCGAAATATTCGACCTGATCATTGGTTGCCAGAAACGATTCGATCGTTGCGGAACTCGATTCTGTTTCCGTCTCGATCAATACCAGCCCCGTACGCCCGAGGCCTTTGAGCACACGGGAAAATGACTCGTCCTGATTGATCACGCCGGCTGTATCGGCCGGCGTTGGCGCCGCACTTAGCGCCGAGTCGCGCAGCTGGACGATCCATTGATTGGGAACGGTCTGAGTAGATTGACCAGCGATGGTGTCGGTGTTGCCGGATGACGAGACACGCTGCTTTGTCGCCTTGGACGTGTCCGCCGTCGACGCGTTTACGGTCTGAAACCAGGCGGGACTGACCCCCGTGTGGCCAACGGTTGCAGGACGGCGTCCAACGGGTCGTTCATCCGGGTGTTCATTTGTGTCAGTCCGGGCGTCCGAGGCGTTGGACCGAGTTTCTTCATGTGAACGGCCGTCGGCGTTGCGGTCCATGGTCTCGACGCGCATCAACATGCGTGTTCCCTTTGTGTCGTCCACGACATGATGGAATGCGTACTTCGTAAACGGATCAGCTGTCTCTATGATGCGCTCAATCGCTTCAGTGATAGTCACATCATAAAGCTCTATTGATATCGTTCGATCCAGATCCTGTACCAGATCAAAATCAACACCGGCAGCGGCAGACACGCGATCGACGATGTCACCGATTGGTACATTTCTGGCACAGAGCGTCAATCGATTCTCCTCGACATCGAGCTTGAGCGCGTTGTCGCCGGTACACATGGCGTCTGTTGCTGTTGAGATAACCGTTTCGCGGTTACCGATGGTATACGCGGGCGTCTCGCTCTTGGCTATCGCGAAAGGGGACATGCCGGAGCACAGCATAACGAGAACGTAGATTACCGAATTCAATACATTTGATGTGTAAGATCTACTGATCTTGTCCGCAATCTTGAACGGAATTACATAGTGGTGCGTACTCATTCTGGTACCTCCCGAATGTGATGGCTGTCATTGATGAGTTGAATCGCGTGAGCAATTCAGGTTCGTGATTCCAGCGCGCTATTCGGGAATAGCCACCCAGTGATGAATCCTTACAGCTGATTCGTAAAACTGGCGGCGTTGAGGACAGAAATGTTGATGAAAGGCTAAGTTGTAATTCCGGCAGATATCCGAAAATCACTGGGTATCGAGGTCGGAGATCTCGTCCGACCACAAGAACGCATTGGTAATCAAGAAAGCCTTGCCATCGCAGCGTCAATGATCGCCACCGGCGAATTCGAAAGCGCAGTCAGCCGAGCTTGCGATACGGCCGTCGGCAACCCTGCGCACGCCAAAGATCGGCAAGCCGGTCAGGTGCGATGAAGGCCGGACTCGTGGAGGGACCATGTCCTCAGTGTCCGCCCGTCTTTCCGCCGATCGGTCGCGCGCGTCGTGTCTTTCCTCTGCTCGGATGACGCGTCCTGCATCGTCGGTCAGTCGCTCGTTGTCGACGGCGGCCTCTCGACCGTCGTCCCGTTTCGGTAGACTACGTTTCGCTACCGGCGGCCTCCAAGATGCCAACCCGTCGTCCGTCCGGACAGACCGGCTGGAGGGCGAGAGGCCTCTCGAGCCGCTCGCGCGCTCCCCCCTCGATCCGTCCGAAATCGGATATATCGTCAATCGCTCCTGACACTGTAGATATGATGTATCGGTTTCTGAATCAATGACTTGATATCGGAAATCGTGCGATTGGATGAGGAAATGCTATATCACTGTTCCTGCACGTCATGGCGTGCGCCCTTTTGACACGCCGTGTTTATGCATCTTCGACGTCTGCACGTTTCGTACGACTACGTCAGAAGCCGACCGGCAGCGGGCATTTCAACAGGTAATAATCGCAACAGTGACCACGACCTATGGCTATATGCAGCTACATCGTCTATCCGCAACCGGGAAGCCGCGATGCCTTGCGTAGTAAGCTCACCGGCATTGCCGGATGTGACGTGATGCCCGCAGAAAACAACGACGTCATGATACTCGTGACGGATACGAATTCGGACAGTCATGAAACGGCTGTTCAACAAGCCCTGAAGCAGATCCCGGAGATCCAATGCCTGGCTCTGACATTTGGTGATATTTAACCTGCGCTAACAGCCTGCAGGAAACGATAATTCCAATAACCGCACACGCATCAATGTGAGTGTTGCGGCAAGGTTGTACGATAAACGGAGAGCATAAAGATGAGCGGAGTATCACGTCGGACATTTCTTCGGATGGCGGCTGTAAGCGCGGCGTCCGCAGCCGCAACAACGCTGTTTCCGGGAATTGTATTCGGGGAGTGGGTCCATTCGGATCATGACTCGTCGGATGTGCAGTGGAACAAGACGCCGTGCCGATTCTGCGGCGTGGGCTGTGGCCTGCTGGTGGGCATAGCCGGCGGACGTGCCGTGGCGGTGAAGGGAGACCCAGATTCCCCGGTGAATAAAGGGCTGTGCTGCGTAAAGGGCTATCATTCGGTCCAGGCGCTGTACGGCAAGGACCGCCTGAAGAAGGCTCTGGTGCGGAAAAACGGTACGCTCGTGGAAACGCCGATTGCGGAAGCACTCGATCTTGTCGCAAACACGATGGCGTCGACCATCAAAGAGCACGGGAAAGATGCTGTGTCGGTGTACGGATCCGGACAATGGACGATTCCGGATGGCTATGTCGCATCGAAATTTCTAAAGGGCGGCATCGGCACGAACAATCTCGAAGCGAACGCGCGGCTGTGCATGGCCAGCGCCGTGACCGGATTTCTCACGTCCTTCGGCCTCGACGAACCGATGGGGTGTTACGAAGACATCGACCACGCAGATGTTTTCGTTCTCTGGGGCAACAATATGGCAGAGATGCACCCGGTATTATTTTCTCGTCTCCTGGACCGACGCCGGAAGAAAAAGGGCGTGGTCATCATCGACCTTGCTACGCGAACGACGCGAACCAGTCACGCTGCCGATAAATCGATATTGTTCAAACCGCAGACCGACCTCGCCATCGCCAACGCCATCTGCCAGGTACTCGTTGAAAACAACTGGGTGAATCACAGTTTCGTGCAGCAGCATGTGTCGTTCAAAGCCGGTAAGACCGATATCGGCTACGGCCTGGAAGACGACTTTACGTTCAAGGATGAAGCGCGTGCCGTCGATTTGCAAGATTTTCAGGCGTTCCTTGCGGACTACACGCCGGAAAAGGTGGCTGCCTACTCCGGCGTGTCGGCCGACGACATCCGTTATCTGGCCGCGCTGTACGGCGACCCCGCTCGCAAGGTTGTCTCGTACTGGTGCATGGGGATGAATCAACATACCCGTGGTACATGGATTAATAATCTCGTTTATAACATCCATCTCCTGGTCGGCAAAATTTCACAACCAGGCAATGGACCGTTTTCGCTGACCGGGCAACCAAGTGCGTGCGGCACCGTTCGTGAGGTCGGCACGTTGACGCACAAGCTGCCGCATGGCGTCGTGATGAATGAGGACGACCGCCGTATGGCCGCAGAGATCTGGAAGGTTCCGTTCGAACGGATTCCGGCCAAGCCGACACATCACACAGTATCCATGTTCCGGGCACTGGATCGCGGCGACATACGGTTCATGTGGATTCAGGTCACGAATCCGATGGTGACAATGCCGAAGCTGAAGCGCTACCGCGACGGCGCAAAAAAAGAAGGCCGATTCATCGTCGTATCCGATGTTTACCCGACACCAACAACTGATATCGCGGACGTGATTCTGCCCTCGGCGATGTGGTTCGAACGTGAGGGGATGTTTGGCAATTCCGAACGTCGCACACAGCATTTCAACCAGCTGGTTGCGCCGCCCGGCGATGCCATGAGCGACACCTGGCAATTGATAGAGGTTGCCCGGCGGATGGGGTATGGTGATCTGTTTCCCTGGAGCTATGACGACCATATCCGCGAAATCTGGCGCGAGTACGGCAGGTTTCACGACAGCCCGAAGCACGCGATGGCGCCATACGAGGTGTTGCGGCAGGCGCCGGGAGCGATATGGCCGTTTGTAAACGGACGCTCGACCAAGTGGCGGTACAACGCCGCGTACGATCCAGCCGCATCGCCAGGCAGCGACTTCGACTTCTATGGCAAACCCGATCATCGCGCATGGATATGGCTGCGCCCATACGAGCCACCACCCGAAATACCCGACGCGGCCTATCCTTTCTGGTTGAATACCGGGCGGGTAGTCGAGCACTGGCACACCGGCTCGATGACCCGGCGCATACCTACCTTGCACCGCGCGGCGCCGGCTGCGTACGTCGAGATCCATCCCCATGATGCGGAGCGATTGGGAATTCGGAACGGCGAAAGCGTGCGCCTGGTCTCGCGCCGCGGCGAGATCATCGTCGCCGCTGTGCTGGACGGTCGCGGTCAGCCGACAGTCGGCCAGGTGTTCGTACCGTTTTTCGATGAATCGAAGCTGATTAATGAGCTGACGCTCGACGCCTATTGCCCGATCTCGAAACAGCCGGATTACAAGAAATGCGCCGTGCGCGTTGAAAAGGTGTAACCCGCTATAATGCCGCTACCAGCAAGAATCATGGTGATCGTAGTGACGGTCTGCGTGATGGCCGCCGCGGTCATGATCGTCGGCGAGACATTGCGCAGCAGTCGCAGCGATCATGACGAGCAGGGCAGGTATCCGTCGCCAACGTCGACACGTAAGCCGGTAACCGATCTCCGGCATGCGGAATCCCGTGGCGGCATGCCTGTTTTCGCGGCCGCCATGGTCCCAGGCACGAGCCGAAAAGGCAGCCACAGTCGATCACTGAATCAGTATTACGAGCGCCGCGCATACGCCGGCGCACCGCCCGCCATTCCCCATCCTGTCGATTCCTATATGAATCGCAGCCAGAGATGCAATGTATGCCACGAGCGGGGCGGGTTCGCGCCTAAATTCAATGCCTACACGCCGATCACGCCGCATCCACAGTATACAAACTGCCTCCAGTGCCATGTCGCTGTGACCGAAGAAACACGCTTCGTCGACACCGATTGGACCAGCGTTCCGGCGCCGGCCATCCAGCGGTCCGCGTTGCCGGGCAGTCCGCCGCCGATCCCGCACGGGCTGCAGTTGCGCGATAATTGCCTGGCCTGCCACGCAGGTCCGGCTGCGCCGCCGAAAATTCGAACCAGTCATCCGGAACGCGAGAACTGTCGACAATGCCACGTGCCGAAAGCAACACAAACGCTTTTCGACCGCGCGTCCGCGTCCGAGTAAAGACGCCAGGCTCAGAGGCTCCGGCTTTAGGATTGTCCTGGAAGGGGGTTAGATAATGCCCCCGAAGACGTGCCGTATTGGCGTTCTACGTTGGAGTTCACAGATTTATCTGTGGGTTTCACGGTCCGGCGAGGACTGCGCGCGGCATAGCGCAAGCACACTAAAGTGCGAACTCCAACGGATAGCGCAAGCGGGATGAACGCCAACGTAGAACGCAAGAAACCATCTATGCTACAAATTTTTTCGAACAGGGTCAAGTAACAGAAATGAACGTGATACGCTTGAGCATTCTGATGATTGTTGTGCCCGGTGCGGTATGCCTCACTGCCTGCAGGAAGGATACGTCTGGTCCTACCGCGACCGCCGATCCGCCGGTATCATTTGAAGTCGATCCGGCGGAGCGCAACGCGCTCAAGACGACACCGCACGACCCGGTCGTCGGTTTTGATCACGTCCAGAGCAAGCCGTTCTTTGTCACGCGACGAACAGCAAAGATAACTCAGTTTCCCTGTGCGGTCTGCCATGAGACGCCGCTGACCGCGCCGGCTCCGGCCGAGGTCGTAAATCGTGGGATGCATGTGGATATCGATCTGCATCATGCCGATAGCGCGACGATGTCCTGTGCCACGTGCCATAATTACGCCGATTTGAGCGGTCTGCGATTGCTGGGCGGCGACATTATCCCCTTTGATGCGAGCTATCGGCTCTGTAGCCAGTGTCACTTCGAGCAGGCGCAGGACTGGGCGGGCGGTGCGCACGGCAAGCGCCTCGCCGGCTGGCAGGGTAAACGCGTTGTAATGAATTGTGCCGATTGTCACAATCCCCATGCGCCCGCCCTTGGCAGTCACTGGCCGGTACAAAAACCGGAGATCCCGTGAACACAGAAAAAACCAGATTCACCTTTGGCGATCTCATGGTCCGTTGCGGATTCGCAACGGCTTCGGAAAAAACGCACACCGCCAGACAAGGCGACACCCAAGGAGGATGCGGCAACCCTCGGCCTCAAACCGGCGCATCGTGTTCCTGTAGCGGCGGCGGCGCCTGCAATGGTGGCGGCAATCCGCCCGGAGGCAGTTCGCTGACTGCGAAACCGGTGACCCGGCGACAGGCCATTGGCGCGATGGTCGGTGGCGCGCTTGCAACCACGGCATTCGCTGCATCGAGTCTGTCACCGAAAACCAGTGACGAAGAACGGGAAAAGACGCTATTGAAGTGGCAGGAGTATTTCAAAGACAATTTTCGGTTGATGAGCGACAGAGAGAAGGCTGAAACCATACAGCGGCTGGAACGGCTCGCCTATCTCGATCACGCGACGGACGTGAAGATAAAGGCGACCGGAGCCAAACCGGGCGTTCTTTTTGGTTATGCATTTAATATCTCCAAGTGCAAGGGGTATCGAAGCTGTGTCGACGCGTGTATCAAGGAAAACAATCTCGACCGAAAAAGCGGTATGCAGTACATCCGCATCTTCGAAATGGAGAACGGTAAAATGGATATCGAATCCGGCAATGCGGAGTATGACCATCCGGTTCCCGCCGAGGGTCATTTCTACATGGGCACGCAGTGTTTTCAATGCGCCAATCCGCCGTGCGTCGAGGTTTGCCCGGTCGGCGCCACGTGGCAGGAGCCCGACGGCATCGTAGTCGTAGATTACGACTGGTGCATTGGCTGCCGCTACTGCGAAGCCGCATGTCCCTACTGGGCACGACGCTTCAACTGGAGCGAGCCCGAGGTGCCGGCCGGCGAGGTCAACGCAAATCAACACTATCTCGGTAACCGACAGCGAAAAAAGGGCGTAGTCGAAAAATGCACATTCTGTGTTCAGCGCACGCGCGAGGGCCGCCTGCCGGCATGCGCAGAGGCCTGCCCGACCGGCGCCCGGGTATTTGGAAATCTCCTCGACCCGGATAGCGAGATCCGCTATGTGCTGGAGCACAAACAGGTGTTCCGACTAAAAGAGGAATTGGGGTGCGAGCCCAAATTCTGGTACTTCATGGACTAACTCCACAGACAATGAATCTCTACTACTTCATGCGCGACGCCCTGGTAACCGCGACCGGCGGCGGCCGCCGGTACCATCTCTGGATGGGCACGTTAACGTTACTCATGCTGGCCGGACTCTACGGGTATTCCGTGCAGTTACGCGACGGCCTTGCTGTAACCGGGATGAGCGATCACGTAAGCTGGGGATTGTATATCTCGAATTTCACATTCCTCGTTGGTCTTGCCGCCGCCGCGGTTATGATCGTGCTGCCGGCATATGTGTTGAAAGACGTGGATTTTTCGCAGGCGGTATTGATCGGTGAAGGCGTTGCTGTGTCCGCTCTGGTAATGTGCCTGGCGTTCGTTGTGGTTGATCTCGGCAGTCCGCATCGATTCTGGCATCTCATTCCCGGGATCGGATTTTTCAACTTTCCAAGCTCCCTGTTGGCGTGGGACGTCATTGTCCTGAACGGCTACCTGGTGTTGAACTTGTGTATCCCGTTTTACATTTTGTTCTCGCGCTACTGCAATAGGTTGCCCAGAAAGCGATTGTACGTGCCGTTCGTCTATCTCTCCGTCTTCTGGGCGGTCGGCATTCATATGGTAACAGCCTTTCTGCTCGCGGGGCTGCCGGCGCGTCCATTCTGGAACTCATCGCTGCTGGGGCCGCGGTTTCTGGCATCTGCCTTCGCGGCGGGGCCGGCATTCATGATCCTGCTATTGCAGTTCATTCGTGCGAATTCGCCGTATGCCATACGCGATGAAACGATTGCCAAGCTGGCGATGATCACGACCGTTGCCGCGCAGATCAATCTGATCATGCTGGGTTCGGAGTTGTTCAAGGAATTCTATCGCCACACCCATCACAGCCAGAGCGCCTACTATCTTTTCTTTGGATTAGATGGACATCACGCCTTGCGTCCATGGATTTGGACTGCGATCATACTAAATATCACGGCCACCGGTATCCTCACACTCCACCGACTCAGGAACAGCCGATTCTGGTTGCGGCCGGCGTGCCTCATGCTCTTCGTCGCAATCTGGATAGAAAAGGGCTTCGGTCTGGTGATCCCGGGCTTCATACCGTCGCCGCTTGGCGAGATCGTCGAGTACACGCCGACGTGGATCGAGATGGTCGTTACACTTGGTATTTGGGCCATGGGATTATTCGTACTCACGGTATTGATTCGTGTGGCGATTCCGATCGAGCTCGGATCGGTGCGCAGCCCGAAGGCAACCGACGTTGAAACCAAATTGCAGGGACTGGGCGCCCAATCCTGAGTTGAGTTAATCCAAACAACCTCGCGACCGTGCCGGGACGACAGCTCCGCGCCACGTCAGAAGGCCATGAGGCGCCATGTGATTTCTGTTGCCGAAGCCGAACGTATTGTACTTGACCACGCCGAAGTCGCCCAATCGGAGACGATATCGATTGGCGACGCGATCGGACGTGTCCTGCGTGAGCCGATCTGTACCGATCGTGACCAACCGCCATTCGACCGAGTGGCAATGGATGGCTACGCATTCGCATTCGACGCGTGGGCCGGCGGCCTGCGATCATTTGCCGTGGCCGCGATTCAGAAAGCCGGCGCGCCGGCAGCGACACTGGATGATCCCGGCCAGTGCATTGAGATTATGACTGGCGCGGTGTTGCCGCAGGGGTGTGACTGTGTGGTGCGCTACGAGGACACGACGATCGAGAACCGGACGATGCGGATTTCCGCTTCGGTCACGATCGTCCGGCACCAGAATGTGCACCGGCAGGGTAGCGATTTTCATACAAACGACCAACTGCTGACGCCCGGACACATCTTGGCGCCACCTGATATTGCGATTCTTGCAGCAGTGGGAAAGGCCACGGTCATGGTGAACCGGCAACCCGCCATCACCGTGATTTCAACGGGGGACGAATTGGTTGACCTTGATTCCTCGCTGAAACCCTATCAGATCAGACCGTCGAACAGTTATGGGATCGTAGCTGCTCTAAGGGCGCTTGGACTTGGCTCCGTAAAGACGGTTCATTGCCGGGACGATAAGGAGGACCTGAGCAGGTCGCTTGATTTGGCACTGGAACAATCGCGCGTCCTTATCATTACGGGCGGCGTGTCCATGGGAAAATATGATTTTGTACCGGAGGTATTGGACGAACGTGGCATCGCCGTTCATTTTCACAAGGTTCGGCAGCGACCGGGAAAACCGTTCTGGTTTGGTTCGGGACGTGACGGCACAGTGGTATTCGCGTTACCCGGCAACCCCGTTTCGGCCATCGTCTGTTTCTACCGCTATGTCAAGCCGTGGCTGCACCGACATACCGGCATGACCATGATACCGGCCGAGGTCGCCGTATTGGCGGCCGGCATAACATTCAGGAAGGCATTCACCCGTTTCATGCCAGCACGGTTGCGATGTTCGGCACAGGGCCAGATCACCGCCGAAACCGTCGAAACCGGCGGGTCCGGTAATTTTGGCGCCATGGCTCATTGTCAGGGTTGCATCGAGCTGAGCGAGACGATCGATGACTTTCCTGCCGGCGCGATTGTTCCTGTGCACCGGTGGTCTTGTCTCGCTGCAAGTACATAACCTGATTCGAACTTAAACTTTACGTTACATAGTATCCGATGCCTTATGCTTCGTGACACATTACAGAGACCGTTGCACGACCTCCGCGTGTCGCTCACCGATCACTGCAACTTCCGCTGCTCATATTGCCTGCCTGCCGAGCTGTCGCGGCACGAGCTTCATCGCGCACCAGCTGCCGGGAAATTGACACGGGATGAGCATGTACGACTGATCCGAATTTTCACCAGGCTCGGCGTCCGCAAGATTCGGCTCACCGGCGGGGAACCGTTATTGTACAAGGAATTGGCACCCCTGATTTCAGATCTGCGCGAGATCCCGGAGATCGGCGATCTGGCGTTAACCACCAACGGCTATCTGCTGGAGCGATTTGCGCAGCCGCTGAAGGATGCAGGGCTGATGCGGGTAAATGTGAGCCTGGACGCCATGGACGACACTGTTTTCGGCCGGATGAACGGCGTCGGCGCCGGCGTTGCGCGTGTACTGACCGGGATTGCCGCGGCGAAACGCGCCGGTCTCGACCCGGTCAAGGTCAATATGGTTGTCAAGCGGGGCGTCAACGACCAAGGTGTCATGGACATGGTTCGGGAGTTCCGGCGTACCGGCGTGGTGCTCCGGTTCATCGAATTCATGGACGTGGGCAATCGCAACCACTGGCGACCGGAAGACGTTGTGCCGACGCGCGACCTTGTTCGCCGGATCGATTCGCACTACCCGCTGACTCCGATCGGCCCGGTGCGAAACCAGGTGGCCGAACGATATCGCTACGCAGACGGCTCTGGCGAGATCGGATTCATCTCGTCGATTTCGCGTCCCTTCTGCGGCGGCTGCGACCGCGGCAGGTTGACGTCTGCGGGGCAATTTGTCACCTGTCTCTTTGCTGCCGGCGGGCTGGACCTCCGCACACCGCTGAGAGACGGTAGTACCGACACGGACATTCGCCGCCTCATTGCCGCCACATGGAACGGCAGGGCGGATCGCTACTCGGAGCTTCGCACTGCCATACGCCGCAACGGCGAAGTCGTCCCCGAAAAAGTCGAAATGTACCAGATCGGCGGATAACACGGCTCGCGATCGGAGGACCGGATTGGTGGGGAGCGCGCGTTGACCAGAGTTCGGTATAGCTGTGGTACGAATGAGTGGCACGGCTATCTTCGTTGTAGCTTGAGCCCTCGATCAAGAAATTCCACATCACAAGCATCAAATGACAAACAAACCAAAATCTCAAATTGCCGAAATTGGCAATTCTGGAATTTTCCCCAGAGTTCGACAGAGTTGTAAGGTTGAACGCCCATTTTTTAAACATGCCGCGTCCGGGGTGTAGGCGACCGCTTTACAGTTCGCGCAGATTTTGAGGTTACCCGGTCGCCCTACGCCCCGAAACCAGCGTCGCTTGCAGCTACACGTCAAAAGTCTGTACGCCAAACGCTGGTGGAAGCGGCAGCGTGTAGCCACGTCTCTGTGAGACGTGTCGTACTTTACGTTGCTTCGCGTTGCGTGGCACGGCTCACAGAGC
>JAJFLQ010000163.1 GCA_021772615.1 Verrucomicrobiota bacterium
GGTACCGAAATTGCAGGAAAATCGCCGCTTCCGCGAAGCTGAACATCTCTTGTTTATCCCGTGCAGCCGCGGTCGCGACGTTGTCCCCAACGCGTGCGCTCAACTTGGCCTGCTTGAGTTGGCAGCCAGACTTGAACGACAGAACATGGCGACCGGCAGACCGCCACGGCATCCTGGCCCGCGTCCTGCGGCCCATGCAAACGTACAGTGACATCATCCGCCGCTTTATCTAATGCCAACATAAGACATAACCGCCTGTCGACAAACACATTGCGACCTCCTCCAACCCCGCTGTGGACATCATTGGAAATAATGATGTTTTTTCAAAATCGGAATGGAAATATCGGAAAATGCTATTATTGTCCATTACATCGTCTGTATCTTTGATGGCATTGAGCTGGGCTGAGAACTGGGGGAAAAAGTCTTGCACAACTGCGAGCAGTCGTACGCGGCGGCATACGGTCAGCGGCGGCGCAACAGTCACGCATGTCCGGTGACGACACGGACTACTCGCGGCCGGATTGCGATAGTATTCACAACCGGGCCCGGAACAAAATGATAAATCAGGATAGGAAGATATAAATGAGATACGCCGTATTTGGTGATGTACATGCGAACTGGGAGGCGCTGACGGCCGTACTTGCGGAATGTGAGAAAATCGGAGTCGACAGCTACCTTTGCATCGGTGATCTCGTCGGTTACAACGCAGATCCCAGCGATTGCCTGGAAAAAATCAAGTCATTGCCACTGGCAGGCGTGGTTATGGGCAATCACGACGAACAGGCGTCTGAAGACTCGGATCTTGCGGGATTCAATGCTCAGGCCGCTATGGCCATAGAGTGGACGCGGAACAATCTCACAGACGATCAGCGAAACTGGTTGAAAAAACTGCGGCTGACGATGCAGATCGGCAAGATCACGATCGTACATGCCTCGCTCGATTCTCCCAAACGATGGGGGTATATTTTCGACAAGCTCTCGGCCGGCGCGAGTTTCAGCTACCAGTTCTCGCAAATATGCTTTTGCGGCCACTCTCACGTGCCGCTTGCCTTTGAAAAATTCGGTACAATACAAGGCGGAAAATACAGTGAGATCAAGATTCAGGCAGGTCACAAGTATCTCATCAACGTCGGCAGTGTCGGTCAACCGCGTGACGGTGATTGGCGCTCTGCTTTCGTCATTTACGACACCGACAAGAATCTCGTGACGCTTCACAGGATTCCTTACGAGATCAAAGCCGCCCAGGAAAAGATCATAAAGGCCGGACTCCCCGAACGACTTGCTCTTCGTTTGGAAAAAGGTGCATGAACATCCTGGTGATCAAGCCGAGCAGTCTGGGCGATATTATCCATGCCCTGCCGGCGATTCGTAACATCAAGCATTGCTTCCCCGATTCCAAAATATCCTGGATCGTTTTCGAGCGCTTTCGCCGATTTCTGGACGCCTTCGCCGACATCGACCACGTCATCCCCTTCAACAGGCGCGAATGGGGCCACTTCTCCAATATTGACAAGCTGTGCAGATTCCTCTATCGTTTGTCACGAGAGCGTTATGATTATGTATTCGATTTGCAAGGACTGTTTCGTAGTGGTGCGTTCACATTTTTTGCAAGGAGTGCGAATAAGGTCGGATTCAGGCACGCCAGAGAAGGCGCACCGATATTCTATGATCTGAAGGTCGACCACCCAGACACTCTGCGTCACGCAGTGGACAAGAATATCTACCTGGTCAACCAGGCTTTGGGCATTTCTGAGTCCTTCCGGCAACCTGCGCTTCGCATTGACGCCGATGCCGCTGCCACAGCGAACGAACTGCGCGAGGCACACGCCATCACGCCGGAGGCAATTACTATTGCCGTCGCCCCGACGGCACGGTGGCCCAGCAAGGCATGGCCCGGTTTTTTTTTTCTGACGTCATCAGCCGTATAGTCCGCGCACTCGATCCCCCGCCTGCAATCTGGCTCGTTGGTACGGCAGATGAACGACCCGTCGGAACAAGTATCGTGAACGCGTGTCAGAGCCAGAAGGTGTCAAATCTCATGGGATCAACGACGCCGTTGGTCATGATTGACATGATCCGCCACAGCGACCTGATGCTCACTAACGACACCGGCCCGATGCACTTGGCAGCCGCACTTAATATCCCAACAGTCGCCTTGTTTGGGCCAACAGATCCGGAAAGAACCGGTCCTTATGGCGCGCAGCATAAAGTGTTTCGTACCGAGGTGCCGTGCGCGCCCTGCTTTCAGAGGATTTGCCCGCTCGAACGTCAATTATGTCTGAACGATGTCATCGACGCCGACGCGGTCAGCAACTACATAGCCACAAGGATTCAATCCAAAATTCAATGAGCATTCGACAGCATCATTTTCTGGCTGCAGTGATATTGGTGATTACCACGGCAGTCGTGTCCGGCCAGATTACCGTTTCGGTGACCACGGATCGCAGCAATTACATCGATTACGAGCCGATCAGGGCGACCGTGACCCTGAAAAACAACAGTGGTCATCTGCTGAATTTCTCAGACTCGCAGGATAACGGCGGTTTTCTGGCGTTTCACGTCCAGAACTTTCGCGGTATCGCCGCGAGAAGAGCTGACACAACGTTAAACCCTGTCGAGAATTTGATACTGGGGCCAGGTGTTTCAAAGACACTCACCATACTATTGACAGATTTTTTTGAAGTCAATGCGACCGAAGATTATGAGTTGACTGCCCGTATCGGTCACCGCCGTCTGCCCAGCGATTACATTTCGTCGCCGGTGACGTTCCATGTGCAGACAGGAGTTATTGTGTGGGAGAATTATGTCGGGCTGCCCGGCGACTCGCTGGATGATTCGATCCGAAGCCGCAAGTGCACATTAAGGCTCTTTCACGTTGGCAGCGGCGATATTTATTACCTTCAGATCGAAGATGACGGATTCGTGTACTCGGTTTATCGGCTTGGTCCGAAAGTGCATGGCGTTAAACCCCATTGCGATATCGATGCGTTGAGCCGAATTCATCTCCTGCTCCAGACCGCTCCACGCCTTTTCAACTACTGGGTGTTCGATCACAATGGCAAGCTAAAAATACGCAATGTCTATATGATCACACAAACCGTTCCGCGGCTGCTGAGCGATCCGGATGTCGGCCGAATCATGGTCGCCGGCGGCCGCGTGGCTGTAAACGGCGTAGACTTCAACAGGCAGGATGACATCGACGAAGCCCCGATTGAACCCATAGAAACGATTTTACCAAAGTAACGAGGCGCAACAGGTTGATAAGATGTTCATCGATAAGGTTCGGATAAAACTGCAGGGAGGAAAGGGCGGCAACGGCTGTGCCAGTTTCCGCCGCGAACGATTTATTCCCCGGGGCGGACCCGACGGCGGCGACGGCGGCAACGGCGGCAAAATTGTTCTTCGCGTAGACCCGAATGTGGGCAGCCTGGTCGCGTTGAAGTACATGAACCATTATGAGGCGCCAAGTGGCGGACAGGGTTCCGGAAACAGTAAGCACGGAAAAAACGGCGATGATATCTATATAGATGTGCCGCCCGGTACGATTGTGCGTGAGTTGGGAGAACGTACTGTGGAAGTGGCGGATCTGGACGATCCCGGCGACGAATTTATCGGCGCACGGGGCGGCAACGGCGGGCGCGGGAATCGTCGTTTTGCCTCCAGCACAAACCGTTCGCCGCGACGATGCGATCCCGGCACACCCGGCGAGGAACGCCATTTCGAACTGGAACTGAAGATCATTGCCGATGTCGGACTGGTGGGATACCCGAATGCCGGCAAGTCAACGTTTCTCGGTGCGGTAACCAATGCACGACCGAAGACAGCGGCGTATCCGTTTACAACCCTGGCGCCCCACATCGGAACTATTGAATTCGACGATATGTCGCGGATGACAATCGCAGACATTCCCGGGTTGATCGACGGTGCCCATGAAGACATCGGACTGGGCCACGACTTCCTGCGACACATTGAGAGAACCAAGCTTCTGGCGTATGTGCTGGACATGAGCAGCCTGGACGAACGGCCGCCCTGGGCGCAACTACAGTGCCTGCGCGACGAATTGGCCTGCTACAACGCAGATTTGCCGACACGCCGCAGTGTGATACTTGCAAATAAAATGGACGAAGCCGGCGCCGCGGCCTGCCTCACGGATCTACGGGCGCGCACGGATCTGACCATATGCCCGATCTCCGCAATTCTCGGCGACAACACGGCTGCGGCGGTGTCGCTTCTGAGAGAGCGTATCACCACGCCGCCCGTAGGGTGAGAGCCGCCAGTCCGGCCCAACGCCGTCGATGGCTTCACGCTATATTGGCATCCAGCGGCATAATTGAATCCAGACCTTCGGGCAGCGGCAATACCCAACGAACCGGCTGAATGGCACCGTCGCAGCGGACTGTGCGAACGATCTTCTTACATTTCAACACCGAGTGTTCAATCTCTATACCGTCTTCAATAACAGACCCGTAAATGTAGGTTGTGCCCTTAATCAGCACGCCATTACCGATTCTCGTAGGATGCGCATCTGAACCTGTGGCGCGCACGCCGGATTCGACCCGACATCCGGTGCCGATTCGCAGATTTCCCTTGATAATGTTGCCGTGGAGAACCTCTGTGTTGTCGCCAATCTCCAGCTTCTGGCCGGGGTACGTGCTTACAATCACGTTTTCATGAAGGGTAACGTGGGCACCCAGGGTAATGTTTCCCCTCAACACAGCCCGATTCCGAGCTACGACGCCTCGGCTCAACGTCACGCCATCGGAAATATAAACACCTTTACCTATCTTTATGTCCAGGGGTCCATGCGCGCGATCCATAGCGATAACCTGGTCTATCACCGTCTCTGCCATAAAGAAATCATCCGGATCCTGTATCGTGATGATGTTCTTTAGTCGGTCATATGCCTGGACGCGGGCGATTTGCTCCATCTCCTTCAACACCGTTTTGTTGTTAAACCCCAGTACCGCCGCTGCATTTCTCGCCGGGGAGGTCTTCACAACGCAACCGTTACGGTTGAATATCGAGATCAGGTCAGTGACATAAAACTCGCCCTGCACATTGTCTGGCGCGATCTCATCAATTAATCTGCGCAGCGGCTCAGATCGAAAGGCGTAGATTCCGGTATTAAATTCATTTAACGCCATCAAGTCATCACGAGAGAATGTGTAACATCGTCCGTTGACTGATGCCTCATAACGCTGGTCGGAGGTCATGGCAAGGATATCTTTGTGCTCGCGGATCTCAATGACCTTCCCGCGATCGTCACCGGATGGCTGGCCATTGCAATCGAATTCCGGCACCCTCAAGATACGACCGTAATAGTTTTCGGCGGGGTCACCACTGTACTCTGCGGTTAAGACGAGCATGTCACAATCGGAATCGCTGAAATCACGTTGAAAGGCGCCGACAACATTGGTATCGAGTAACCCTAGATCACCGGGGAAAACAAATACGTCACCTTTGAATTCCTGCTCGGTCAAAACGCTCATGCCAACCTTGACCGCATCGCCTGTACCCCGTTGTCTCTGCTGAAACGTGAAAGAGCGATGCGACCGCGCGCCGAGGACTTCGGCGACCCCTAGCGCCTTAATGCCGAGAACGATAACCTGATTGTCCGTGCCCAATCCGTTGCGACTGGCATCGGCGACTCGAATCACTGTTGGCACACCCCAAATCTTGTGCAACATTTTGGACTTCTCGGACCGAATCCGATTGCCGTGCCCGGCGGCAAGAATCATCGCGACACGGGGAACATCTTTGTCAATTTCGGCGGTCAGCTGCCTGAGCTGGCTCTCGATGGCGGCAGAATTCATTCGCGTTCCTTGCGCCGTGTGAGGCGTCGATGCAACGCCTGCCGCGTCATGCCAAGAATGCTCGCAGCGACGGTCTGGTTACCATTTGCGCGCGTCAGTGCAGCCTGAATGACATAGTCATTGGCTTCTTTCAGGGTAGGAAAACGATTATCGAAAAGCGTTTCCAATTGCAGATCACTTGCCTCGGGAACCTCCTGTGCTTCCGGCAGAGGTGGGTCGCCCGTCGAACATTCGGGGAACATGTCAGGGGTCAACATTTTACCGCCGGATCGACTCACGGAATCGAAAATGATCGACTCCAATTCTCTTATGTTGCCGGGAAAATTATAACGGCTCAACACCGGAACAAGCGCATCCGATACTTTCGGCTGCGAACACTTCAATTCTTTCGACGCCGCGGCGACGAAGTGATTCACGAGCAGATGCAGGTCGTTCTTGCGTTCACGCAACGGCGGCACATGAATCCGATGCGTACGCAAACGGTACACAAGATCTTCCCGGAACTTGCCTTCCCCCATCATGCCGTCCAAATCACGATTTGTGGCGACCACGATTCGGGCATCGGACAGTTTGCGCCGATCCGCTCCAAGCGGGTAGTACTCGCCTTCCTGCAGCAAACGCAGCAGCTTGACCTGCGATTCCGGACGCAAATCACCGATCTCGTCCAGGAATAACGTGCCGCCGGCCGCTTTCTCTATCAATCCCATACGCGCGTTATCTGCGCCGGTGTAGGCTCCCTTTTCATGACCGAACAACGTGTCGGAGAAGAGGTTGTCGTCGAGTCCAGCGACGTTAATCGTGACCAGACGTCCCTTTCGCCCGCTGCGATTATGAATCGCGGCCGCAATGGATTCCTTTCCGACTCCGGTCTCGCCTGTGACAAGTACTGGCCGCGACGACCGCGAGATTGAATCGATGTACTTGAAGATCTGGTGCATTTTCGCATCGACGGTTATGATCGCGCGGAAGTATTCTGCGGCTGCGGATTCACCGTATAGGAGGTAGCGCCCCAATGACATGTTCTCGTCTTCAATCTCATGAATGACCTGCGACTGCTTCTGCATCCGCGTCTGCAGTGTGATTTTTGCAAGTAATTCGTAATCCCGGATCGGCTTGCCGAGGTAGTCGTCACCACCGCTCTGGTAACACTCACATATCGTCTCCTGATCGTGTGTTCCGGTAACGAAGATAACGGGCACACATTTAAGCGCATCAATCTTGCGAATCTCACGACATACAGCAAAGCCGTCCATCGTTGCCAGGACGACATCCAGAAGGATAATGTCGGGTGTGTCGCGCTCGAGCCAAGTCAACGCTGCCTCTCCGCTGTCGAGCGCCGTTGTACGGTATCCCTGACGCTCAAGCATGGTTGACAGCAATGTGCGAAACCACGTTTCGTCATCAATGATTAATATGTGATGGATCATGGTGAAGCCGGTACGACGAATTGTTTTTTCCCAAGTGGGACTTTTCCCAAGTGGGACTGCTGCATCACAC
Organism: Verrucomicrobiota bacterium; assembly: GCA_021772615.1. Lineage (GTDB taxonomy): Bacteria > Verrucomicrobiota > Lentisphaeria > JABSQK01 > JAJFLO01 > JAJFLQ01. The sequence goes on from JAJFLQ010000163.1 coordinate 7,311, forward strand.
AGCCGTATCTTAGACGAATCGGAACTCTCACGAAGGTTGCCCGAATATACCTTGCATTCCAACCGTCATGGCGATAGAATTGTGGACGATCGAAGCGTGTCCAGGGGCATTTGTTATGACCATCATATCATAAGCCAATTAGACCCGGCATTCAATCGGTATGCCACCGGAAAGGAGGCCATTAACTGGAAGTATGCAAATTCGCGCAGCGTATTGCGCAATACACGTATGGAATCCACCGATTCGAAACCCATGAACCTGAACAATCTGCGAGAATCGCGTACGGTACGACATGCGCCCACTAACGGCTGTGGTTGCGGTCGCCAGGGCGTAGCTGCTCGCGCCGGTCAACTCTGCGGTCAGCTCGCCAATGCCCTGAAGCCTATGCTCGGGCACAAGCAACATCGTCGTTCATTCACGCCTAAAATGAGAGGATCGAAAATATGAAGCAAATATTAACATTTATCGTGTCATCGTTCGTTGCCGTCACAATGGCCGCCACCGTTAACGCAGGAACGTCACTCTTGAATGAGAATACGCCACTGGGCGGATGGCGCGGCATCGGCACCGGCTACGCCGACGGCACCGCCGACATGGATCTGAAGGAGATACAGATTGATGTGATCTGGAGCAATGCGACATGGGGTGTGGGTTTACTGTACGCATTGAAGCCGTCGATTAATGGCAAGAAAGTAAAGGCGATCAAGGTCGAGATACGCACCGTAGAAGGAAGCATGACCAAGGTTATCGGCGGTCTGGCATCGGAGAACAACGCTCATATCGCGCAGAACGCCCGCCTGGCTGAGAAGATCACCAACACCTGGCGAACGGTCACGTTCCCTGTGGCCGAGATGCGGCCGGACAAGCCGGAGAAGAACTCGCCCAAGTTCGGGAGTAAAGACTGGACATCCGTCAACCTGGTGAAGTTGATCTTCATGAAACCGGAATCCGGCGAGATCGACAGCGACATCATCCGGGTGCGCAACCCCGAATTGGTGATGGAGTAAGTCTCCGCAGCAACGCACATGCTTCAGGATATATCCCAGTTGGAACGGCTTTACGCCGTTATTTTAGAGTTTGCCGTAAATTACAGCTTTCAGGCATTCGGCGCGGTTGTGATCTTTGTGGCCGGATTTATCGCCGCGAAGTGGATGTCCGGTTTCGTCGTCAGAGTATGTGAAAATCGGAACATTGACATCACGTTGCGAACATTCGTTGGCCACGTCGTCAATTTGGCGATCCTGGGATTCGCGATCATAATGAGCTTGGGCAAGCTGGGGATCACCATTACGCCGTTCGTCGCGGCTGTCGGCGCATTGACATTTGGCGCGGGCCTGGCAATTCAGGGATTACTGTCCAACTATGGCGCTGGTATTGCAATCATTGTTACGCGGCCGTTTGTGGTTTCGAATACGCTCACGGTGAGGGGCGAAACCGGCATCGTAAAGGAGATTCGGCTCGGCGCCACGATCTTGGAGACCGAGGACGGAGAGGAGATCACAATTCCGAATCGCCATGTCGTCGGAGAGATTCTGACCAATTCGTTCGACTATAAGATTGTCGAAGCATCTATTGGGATCGACTACGGCGACGCCCCGGACATTGCCATCAAGGTTATCCGGGACGTATTATCACGACACGAGTCCGTGCCTGCATCACCTGAGCCTCAAATCGGAATTGATGCCTTCGCGGACTCGTCGATTTCGATTGGATTCCGCTACTGGGTGCCTACAAGTAAGTACCATCAGATTCGCTTCGCGATTAACCGCGACGTTTTCAAAGCGATCCTGGATGCCGGTATAAAGATCCCGTATCCGCACCGGCAGATCCTTCTTGCTACAGACCAAAGCCTGCCGCCGTCTGAAACCGTGTCGCATGCGTGAACGTCAAAGCACACTGATGCGTAGAATATCCCGCTACGTGATACTTTTTACGATCCGTAAAACAACAAAGCCGTGCGAATAACGGGTATCGCGGCGTGAGGTTCTGGAGCGAGGTTGAATGGTAGCTGAAAAAGTAGCGGTACTGGGGTCGCACGGGATGCTCGGTAACGCTGTCGTGCGCAGACTCGCCGCACGTGGAAACGAGATCATTTCGCTGCAGCGCCCGGATTTCGACATAACATCGGAGGCCGATCTCAAAGCGGCTACATCAGCGTCAGTGATCGTAAATTGCGCTGCTTATACCAACGTAGACGGAGCGGAAACAAACCGCGATCAGGCGTATGCGGTCAATGCAGAGGCAGTAGGCAGTCTTGGCCGCTTGGCCGCGGCATCCGGTGCATACGTGGTCCACATGAGTACCGATTTCGTGTTCGACGGCGCCAAGGACGGACCATACTCGGAGACCGACGCGACAAATCCTATAAACGTGTACGGCGCCAGTAAGCTACGCGGCGAAGCATTACTTGCCGAAAGCGGGTGCCGCCACTGTATTTTGCGGATCGAATGGACCTATGGCGCCACAGGCATGCATTTCATCAGCAAGATCCGTAAGGCGGCAACGGAGCGTTCGACGATTCGTGTCGTGTCAGATCAGATTGGCACGCCAACCTGGACTGGCGATGTCGCCGACACGATTGCAACGGTCATCGATGAGCGGCTCGGTGGTACGTATCATTTCGCCGCTGCCGGATACGCCAGCCGTTTTGAAACGGCGGCGTTCATTGTTGATTTCTTAGAGATACATGCAACCGTCGCCCCATGTCGTTCAAGCGACTTCGTAACGGCCGCCAGACGGCCGTTGAATTCGAGATTCGACTGCTCCGCACTGGATGGTGCATTGTCGATGAAGAGAGCTAATTGGACGCAGTCGCTAGAAACATATCTTTTATCCGTCTGAGTTATCAGCCTCAGGCAGATCGCAGTACGTGTCCGTTGGCGAATGCCGTTTATACATACCCACAAGCCACGGCGACGACAGTGTCGGACGTTGGCGGTTGTCATAGCGAGAAATACGAGAAAGCATTTGCATGGATCCTCCCCAAGGCCACATCGGCGCGATCATTTTTCTCGCGGTTCTCCAGGGTGTAACCGAGTTCCTCCCCGTCAGCTCTTCCGGTCATCTGGTATTATTCCAGAAACTCCTCGGTTTTGAGGGCGAGAATGTGACTGTTGCGATCGTGCTTCATGGCGGGACACTGATGTCGATTCTGGCTTATTACTATCCGCAATTGCTGCAGTTGTGTCGCCCTGCGAACCACCGCGTTGTCGGTTTGATCATCCTGGGTACGCTGCCAGTTGTATTCGTCGGCCTGGTCGCCAAACCGTACATCGAAACATTGTTTTCGTCACTGGGAATGGTCGCCGCCGGCCTTACGGTAACCGCCATATTTCTGTTGCTGGTGCATAGCCGCCGAACCGGGACGCGATCCGTGAACGAGATGACGTGGAAAGACGCTCTCATTATCGGGCTCGCACAGTGTGTCGCGATCGTACCCGGCGTGTCGCGAAGCGGCTCGACGATATCGGTCGCGACGCGTCTGGGCGTGTCGCCGACAGCGGCGGCCAGATATTCGTTTTTTTTGAGCATACCCGCCATTGCCGGAGCAAACGTTCTCAATATCATCAGCCTGTCGCAGGACCACGGTGCAACCGCTGCCCATTCGTGTGGAATCCTAACGATGACCGTGGGCTTCTTTGTGGCGTTCGCCGTCGGTTATTTTTCGCTCAAACTCCTGATTCGGACACTTGAGCATAAGACGTTTCGAAATTTCGGTTATTATTGCATCGCAGTCGCAGCAATTGTGGCCGTGTCGGCCGGTTTCGGAGTATAGTTGTATCTAACGCGATTGGCGGCGCGCACAATATCGGCACACATCAACTGCCGTAACGAGACGACGACGGGTATTCAGGGTGATAAATAAAGTGCTATTTTTGGACGATGAGGAGAACATACTGCGGTCACTGAAACGACTGTGCCGTTCGGAATCATTCGATACCCGCTTTTGCACAAACCCGGACGAAGCGTTGGATCTGGTCGAACGCGAGGGTTTCGCTGTGATCGTAACAGATATGAGGATGCCGATTATGGACGGCATCACCTTTCTTCGTAAAGCCCTGGCGATCGACAGTGACAGCGTACGAATCGTCCTCACGGGGTACTCCGATATCGAGGCAGCGAAGGCGGCGGTCAATGAAGGAAATATATTCAAGTATCTCAACAAACCGTGGGACGGAAAACAACTGCTGGCGAACATCAACGAAGCGGTCGCCTATTTCAACGCGAAAACAGCCAGGCGACGAGACCTCATGAAACTGGGAGAGTTCATGAGCCAGATGGTTCATGACATACGCAATCCCATACACGGTATACGAGGATCCGCAGAATTGCTGAAGGACTACATCGGCGAACAGACGGCCAAGGAATTCTGCGAGATAATTATTAATCAGACGGGCCGGCTGAATGAAATGGCTACTGAACTGCTTGTTGCCTATAAGGAACAAAATCCCCACGCGCCAAAGGAACGTTCGGCCGTCGATCTGCAGAGTTTCTTTCTCGAATGGGAGCAATTGTGGCAACAGCCGTTATCGGAGAGATCAGTCGACATGACGCTGGGCGTCGGCGTAGACTGCACACTTGGACTGTCGATCAATGACTTTTCGCGTGTGCTGAATAATCTCATAACGAATGCGTTGGAAATCGAAGCCGTCGATCATATCCGGGTGACGGTCAAAGTGGAGGATCAGGGGCTCGCCGCCGTACAGTTTGTCGACAACGGGGGCGGCATACCGGCATCTGTTCGCTCTCGGATCTTTGATATATTCTTTACGCACGGCAAGGAGAATGGTACCGGGCTCGGCCTCTCGAATGCAAAAAAGATCGTAGAGAAACACAATGGCCGTATGTTCGTCCAGAATGTGGATTGGGAGCACGGGCGTGGCGCGGCGTTTACCATAATGCTGCCGTATATCAGCGCGGTTTAGCCTGAACACGCAACCAATGCGATTCTGTCGGATGACTGTGTTGATACGCCGCAATTTTTCACGGATTGGGGTAACGTGAAGGGATATACGGACCGTCGTGTCGGCATGCGACCGCACGTTGGAGTTCACGATTTATCCTGGGTTTCACGCCCCGTAGAGAAATACGCATGGTGTAGCGCAAGCACGCTAAAGCGCGAACTCCAACAGCCCGCGCAAGTCTGTTCCGTTGTTCACACGCCAGTTGCGCCCCGACAATACGGATGATCCTTACACGTCATTGCTGCCCCGACAATGCACGGCGAGCCAGATCGTGTCGTTGTCGGGATCAGTCCACGAGACGCGGTGCCTGCAATGTGGCGGCAGGTTTACATAATCTCCGGGGGTCAAGACGACATCGTCACGATCCGGAAATGACAGCACCGCCCTGCCCTTTACCACCATAACCCATTCGTGCCACGCCTGGTCATGCCACCCGGTTTTCGGAGAAATGTGGCCCCTGGACACGATGCGTTCGATCGTGACGCGACTATCTGCAAACAACGATTCGAACAGCTCGTCATCCAGATTGGCCGGTTTTTCCCCACATATTGTTCCGATATCCATAGTATACCGATGCATCAGAAGCTATTGGCCGCGCGCGCTCACGTCGGCGGACTCGCCGGGTCCGGAGACTGTGAGACCTTGAGGCGCAACACGTTGATACGTGCGCTGTCGGCCTCAACGATCTCCACGGCGATACGGTCCATATCCAATTTGTCATCGGTCTTGAGCACGCGTTGCGTAAACTCGGCGATATAGCCGGATATGGTATCGACGCGTTCGGAGTGCAAATTCAATTTCAGTCTGGTATTCAACGTAGACAATTGCGTGCGGCCGGACACCAGAAATTGACCCGGCTTCTCCTCTGTGATCTCAGGATCTTCCGCATCGAACTCGTCCTGTATCGACCCGACAATCTGCTCGACGACATTTTCCAGTGTAATGACGCCCGATACGACACCGTATTCGTCGACCACCATAGCCATGTGTTGACGAGACTTCTGGAAAAGTTGCAACAGTTTCGATATCGGCGCGGTTTCCGGAATAAATTCCGGCGGTCGGGCAAGCAACTCAAGGTCGCCCGCAGTATTCGGAGCAGTGGCAAAGATGTCCTTGATGTGGACGATACCGATAATATTTTCGAGAGTCTGTCGGCACAGTGGAAATCGGGTATGATTCGACTTGCGAACTTTGTCAAGAATGGCATCCAACGGTTGCTCGATATCGATGAATTCGACATCTGGATACGGCGTCATAATGCGTCTGCCAATCATGTCATCAAATTCAAAAACCGCATTCAGCAGTCGAAACTCACTGCGCGACAACTCACCTTTTCCATGCGCCTGTTTTAGCAGATTGCGTAATTCATCTTCCGTGTGCGACGCGTCGTGGTGGCCGCCTGTTTCGATTCCCAATAATCGGAGAATATAATTCGCGGAATGATTGAGCAGGACCATGAACGGGTACGACATGAGATAAAATCCCTTTAAGGGGACGGCGCACCAGAGAAACACACGTTCGGGTCGCTTAATACCGTAAATCTTTGGAACCTGTTCGCCAATGACGATATGCAGCGCGGTAATGATGGAAAAAGCAATGATAAACGCAAATGTGTGCCGAAGAGTCTCCGATTCGATACCGATTCCGGAAAAAACCGGCTCCATGAGATGTGCCAGCGCCGGTTCCCCGATCCACCCCAACCCCAGCGACGCCGCTGTAATGCCCAGCTGACAAACTGACAGCGAGGCTTCCATCCTGTCCATAAGCCATTTCGCGGTCTTTGCGAACAGCCGGCCTTCTGCAACCGCATCTTCGATACGGACGGGTCGAACCTTCACAAGTGCAAACTCGGCGGCGACAAAAAAACCATTCAATAGTACGAGCACGCTGGTCAAGAGCAGCATCAGCGAATCAAGAACATAAGCAGGCATCGGGGCATCTCTCTCTTGTTTATTACGTACGCGCCATACAACAGCGCTTAAACTTTTCGCCGCTGCCACACGGGCACGGGCTGTTCTTGCCGATTTCTCTACGGTGACGGCGGTTGCGCGGGAAATACCGTTTGGGATCCTGCCGAAACACTTCGGCGAGTGTGGCATACAATGCCGGGTGCCTGCTTGCCAGCAAGTGAGGTCGTTCGAAAAAGTACTCGGCAGCCACCGCGAAAAATTCCTGCGGCGCGGTGGCTCCGTACGAGTCAATGTCCGACCGATCCCGTTGAATATCGCGCGTTTTCTCCCGAATCAACTCGACCCACGGCGCGGTGAATCCGTCCGCCGTGAATGCGTCCGGGAGCCCGTCGATACGGCCATCCTCTTTGTCAAACAGATGTACGAACTCGTGCACCCCGACATTGCGACGGTCGTTATCGACTTCGAAACCGGCGTGTAGCGCCGGCTTCGAAAGGATCATGATCCCTTCCATATGGCCGGAGCCGACCATCCCGGTGATCAGCTCTTCGGGCTCGTCGATGCTGTAATGTCGATCGAATGGGCCAGGATACAACAGAACTTGATCAAGATAGTTGTATTCCCAACCGGGAAATCCGAATATCGGGATGGCGGCACTGCTCGCGACCAGCAGTTTATCCTCCATCGTCACATCTGTGCGAACCCCAGTAATGGTGGTCGTATTCAGAAATCGGACTATGTCCTTTTCAAATCGACGCTTGTCCAATTCCTCCAGATGGGAGTAAAACAACACATGAGACTGCAGAAATCCCCGGTCCGCTGCCGAAAGCTCGCGAATCAGAGCTGCGTGTGTTCTTGCACGGTGGAAACCGTAACCGCCGACGAGTCCGACGATAATGAAAAGAATCAAATACATGAGCGTGCAACGACTTCCTGTCAGGGTTTGCGCGCCCTGTGTGGAACGATGCCGCAACTATTGTGCACGGTATCGTGACAAAGTAGGACGCCTACGGCTTGTAGAGCCGTTAGGCGACAGCGTCATCGTCATCGCTCGACTGCGTCTCGCCCCCCAGCGCCAGACCGTTGCGTATGTCTGGAGGGCGAGACGCCACTCAGACGCTGGATCAAACGACTTGGAAGAAACGTTTACAAACGCCCCTTGAATCAGGTTTCTGTTCTTCCGCAACGACCGTGACGACTCTACAATCTACATACATCGAAAGATATTTCATAGCCATTGCAACTGGACTGTCACTGGTCGCTCTATGGCCGCCGCATGTTTTTTATAAATCAGGCCACATATTCCGAACCTGCTCGGAATGAACATGTTTCACATGGACGCGACGTTGCGATTTTCGGATTTTTCCGGCATCGTTACCTAACCTGAATAATGCATACAGCCTCTGCTACGGTCACATATCGCACCTCCGGTCAAGATTTCAATCCTTCTCATTGACCTTGAAATCATCGACGACTCACCAGGTTCGGCACATATTCTTGTTGATCTATGTAAACGTCACACGTTTCCCGCTTGCAATCCCACCCCGGCTTCACAATCTTATTCGTAGATCTCAACCACCCACCGTGCGAATCTCTACATCCTGTCAATTTCTTGATCATGATTCTAAAATCCTGCGCCTACAAACATGTTCGCGACCGCACCTGCGACGGACCCGAGACTGCCAACTCGCCACTCCTCGACATGCCGTGCGCCAACAACCTGCAGCCGGCGCCGTAGCCCGATCTGCCATGGCCAAATTATTCAAGACAATGATCCGCCGCACCGTCTTCAAAAAGGACAGCAACCTCGTGTCCCTCGACGACTGGTACGAAACCACAAAACGACTGCTCGGCAACAACCGCATCTCCGGCATACTTGACGCCGGCGCGAGCAACGGCAGAATCGCATTGAAACTCCTTGATGCATTCCCGGATGCGACGGCGTACGCGTTCGAGCCGAATCCTCGGTATCGTGACGAGCTCGAGGCGCTTGCCCGCGAGAACACCCGATTTTCGCCACATTTCAATGGACTCGCCAACCACAGCGATTCCACCCCGCTCTTTGTCACGGAAAATATCGGGTCGTCGTCCTTGTACCAGCCGTCCGAGCGCTTTCGCGAATCGCATCCGGACGCGTCGCAGGTAACAGAAACGGTCCAGATCGACATTGTCCGTCTGGACGAATGGCTGGATACGATCGGGACGCCGCCGATTGAAGTGATGAAACTCGACATACAAGGCGGCGAGCTGGCGGCCCTTCAGGGCGCCGAGAAGACGCTGCAGCGCTCAACACTTCTGGTATACACGGAAGTGTTGTTCAATGCCATGTACGACGGCGGTGCGTTATTCAGCGATATAGATCAATACCTGCGCAGCTGCGGTTTTGTATTATACAACCTGTACAAGCCGCGCTGCGACGCCAACGGCGTACTCCACCAGGCAGATGCGATTTACGTCCATGCCGAGAAGTTGAAGCTGTAAATGTCCCAACCGAAATGCCATTAACCGAAACAGGAATCCACCGATGACCGCGAAAACATTTTCCAGAAAAGACTATCTCACCAAGAATCTCGGCGACTACCCCGACGAAACCGACGTCCTTGGCCGTACATACACGAAGGTCGACGACCTGCGATATGGTACCAATCCTCACCAGACAGCAGCGTTGTACAAGCCCGCGAACACGCGCGCGCCACTCGGCGACATGGCGGTACTCAAGACCGGAAAGAGCGGTCTGTCACAGACAAATCTTGAGGACATTTCATACACCCTGAACATCTGCAAGTATTTCGACCAGCCATGCTGCGCATGCATGAAACATGTCAATCCCAGCGGCGTCGCGGTCGCCATGAAAAACGAAGCGGTCAAGGATGTGTATATCAGGGCGCGCGACTGTGATCCGCGCGCGGCTTTCGGAAGCGTCGTCGGCTTTAATATCGAAGTTGACGAGGCCACTGCCGCGGAAATCATGTCGACGTTTGTCGAGTGTGTTGTCGCACCATCCGTGACGGATGATGCCTTGCGCGTATTTAACGATTATGAAAATTTTAAGCGTAACCGGCACATTCGGGTGCTCCGCTGCGGCGACATCTCCGCCCTGCCCCGCTTCGTCGGTGACGACGTCACGGCGTACCGCACGGTGAAAGTTCTCGCTGACGGCTCACTCGTCGTCGCCGATCCCATTTTGACCGCTTTGCGCAGCGTCGCCGACCTCAAGCCGGCGACGGCGAGCAGCAAAGCGCTTGGGAATGTGCGCTCGGAGATCCAGGCGACACCGGCGCAACTGGAAGACCTTCTCACTGGCTGGTATATCAATATCAATGTGAGGTCCAATGGTGTGGTACTGGTGAAGAACGGAGTGTCCCTTGCGGTCGGCACGGGCGAACAGGATCGGGTTGGCGCGGTCGAACAGGCAGTCTGGAAGTACCGAAACAAGTACACCGGAACCGAAACGATCGACGGCGCCGTGATGGCGAGCGACGGCTTCTTCCCCTTCTATGATGCGGTGGATATCGCCGCGAAGGCCGGCGTCACCGCCATCATCTCGCCGGCAGGCTCGCTGAAGGACGCAGACGTGATCCAGCACGCCAACAGTATTGGCGTCGCCCTGATCCATGCGCCCGAACGGATTTTTTCTCATCACTAGATTATACGACACATCAGGTTAACATGAATACACCAGGTTAGCTTCACCCGAGGACGATGGCATGCAGGAATCATCGCCACAAAATATTCTAATACTCGCTGCACTCAGCGTGATTATTATTTGCGCGTTCATTGGTGTCAGCATCCAGATCTCTCGTGTCAACGGACAAATTTCCGACCTTCGCGAGGACCAGATCCAGCTGCGGTCCGACGTCGCCGGCATGCGAACAGAGCTAGCGGTTATCGGCAGCGACCTCGCCGGCCTAACGGCGCGGATCGATACGCTCACTGCATCCGTGGACGCCGTAGGCGGTCTGGTGATGGCGGCGAACCGTATCCCTATTGTGCTGGACAAAGACGCACTTGATCCCGCTGCAATCGCCGACGGCATCTATGTACTGGAACAGGACGTGACGCTGATGCACCTGAATCGATATGGCCCGTTCACCCGTGAGTTCACTATCTATCATATCAAGAAGACGATCTCGCTCGGCGACCAAGACATAGGCATCAATATTGGTATAGCGGTCGCCGGCATCACAGACACACCACAGTTTTACCTTGACTATGACAGCGATCATCGTATTGATATCGCCGCAATGCGCAACCTCACCGAGTATTTGCCGCTTGGCGGTTCGATCATGAAGTCGCTCGACGAATATAATTCGCAAACAATCTACACGGCATTTCTGAGGCGTTACGGCGATGCGGATCACGTCCACTCCGACCGACTCGCAGACATGGGAGGAATGGCGAAACGCCTGTGGGATTTCGTTGAATCACAGTCAGATCGAATTCGAGAGTTGATCCCATCCGAATGACAATCACGGCTTCGACGTTCACAATCAATGTCGTTGAACCAGGAATTCTGGTAGGAGTGTATCAGTAGAGAATCTGGGTCCAGTGGACCCGGCTTTAAGGTTGCCCCCCCGGAAAGGGGGTTGCGACAGCCGCCACACGGGGCGCAATATTGAAGGTCTACATCGGCGTTCACTGATTCGTCTGCGGCCCCGGAATTCTACGTTCCACCAATGACAACACAATAGGAGAGAAAAATGACCAGTTATCATACAGCGACGGCGACGTCCAAGCGCACAGCAATCAAATCCACCCTGTCTACCGGCTTTTTCACGATCATATTGCTGGCGGCAACGACGTCCTGCGAAACCACGACCATCACCCAGTCGATACTCGACTCGCTGGCAACGTCAGATGAATTGTCGGCCGGCACAATCATAGCCGGCCTCCGCGAAGCCCTCCAGGTAGGCACGGCAAACGCGGTCGACAAGGCGTCCAGTGCCGGAGGGTTTTCTGCGAATAGCCGGGTCGCGATCAAAACACCGGAATCGATGGAAAAGCTTGCAGGTGGGCTGCGCACGCTCGGCTTCGGTTCTGTGGTCGACCAGTTCGAGGAAAAAATGAATGCCGCCGCGGAAGACGCTGCAGCCAAAGCCGCACCGATTTTCGGGACCGCGGTTCAAACCATGTCCTTCGATGACGCACGCAGCATTCTCAGTGGCGGCGACACAGCCGCTACGGATTATTTCAGGGAGCGCACATCCGGTCCGTTGCGCGACGCCTTCATGCCGGTGGTAACGAAATCGCTCGACGAAGTCGGCGCGATCGCCGCCTACCGAAATCTGGCGGACAAATACGCCGCAATCCCCTACCTTTCCAAGCCGTCACTGAGTATCGAGGACTACGTTGCCGACAAGACGCTCGACGGCCTTTTCACGATGCTCGCCGACGAAGAGCGCAAGATCCGCGAGGACCCTGCAGCGCGCACCAGCGAGCTGCTCCAACGCGTCTTCAGCACGGCGAAGTAAGGAGTGCGTGTTCGAAATGTGACCGCTGTACCGCAAGCGCGCGATCGGCAAGCAACGTAGCCATAGCCATCCTGCCTGTGTGGTACGCGACGACTACAGCCAAAATGGCTGTGTGCCACATCAACTGTGGCCACATTTCGAACATGTACCAGAAGTAACAACCGTGAGGAAGCCCTTAGAACGGCGGCTACAAGTGGTAGCAACGTCTATCTGCGTGATGAAGGGTTGCCGTAAGCCCTACGTTTCATCGTTTCCGACGACCTACAACATCTCGCTTTACCATCCCTTTCCACCAACATTCAGCGTCAATAAAAACGTAGTCTTTGTCAATACGTGTCGTGTTCGGGTGTAATGATGTATATGACGGAACATCGTCCCAACTCCGCGTGTAGATCTTGACGCCATCATAGATTTGAACGTTGAACTTAGAATCGTTATTAGAAATCGTGATCGGTTGTTTCAGCTTTACTGTATCAATCGCAGAAAAAAATGCGCCAATAAAAAGTAGTAATAAGACTGTAGGAACTGATACGTTTTTGATTGCACGTTCATATTTACTAAAGCCTTTTTCACCAGCAAAAAAAGATACGAAAATAACAAAAAATATTACGAGGATAAAACTATCTTTGACCGAAATATCGGCTATTACGATCAAGTAGAATATCAGAATCATCAGGAATTTCGATAGGGATACTTTATCAAATACATTATACTGAGTATTTATCAGACTCATGAGCATCATGATCGGGAACAGAAAAAGTAGGCCCGAAAATCGTATATCAGGTGCAGTAAAAAACCAAAAACAAAAACATATACACCAAGCCGTAATACTTGTAATCAGAAAAACCACACTGACTTTTAAGAATTTCCTTTTTAAGACGAGAAATGCTATCAAAACTCCCCCACCTATACCATAAGCAGCCAAATTAACCGAAAGAAACTTAGCATGAACCGTGCACCAATACGGCAACCATCTAAAATCTGAATACTTCCGAGAATTGCTATGGTGTCTATCTCTCGCCCAGCTGATCGCTCCTTGCGTATATCCTTTTAATGCAGAAACATTACTCCATTTCAGACCAAGGTTTGTCGACGCTGCCGGGAATAACAAGGCTCCATTTTTGACAACATTTTGTCCAACATACGGCAAAAACAGTACAACGGTGACTATTAAAACTAAACAGTATTTTTTTAGTTCATTTCGGCTTCGTATCCATATCATGCTGGCCATGATCACGATCGAACATACGACGAATACAGATGACAATTTGTTCAATATTGCCATCAATGAAAGAGAAAAAATGGTGAGCAGGTTTATATCACTTTTTTCATAGATAAAAAACACGACATAGAGGACCAATGAAAAAGTGATGACATAAAAATTCAGGTCGGGTATATGCCGAATAAATCCACTTGAGTATATACCAAATTTTATATGGTTGTCAAATGGAATAGCAAGAAACAAAACTCCGCCTAACACAACAAACGAATAATAGAATCTGTCGCAAAATTCATCCGATCTCCATAGCCTTTTCTTAATAATATTGTCGACTTGTGCTATCAGCGTAATGAATAATGCGAAAATCAATGTATTTGATACTGTAAGAAAAAGATATCCATGCAGGAAGTCAACATGCGTGAACAATCTGAGGAAGCTCGCATGGAATACTACAGAGTATATGTTACCCAACCAGGGAAAAATATTGACAACGCCTTTTATGGCAGGATAGTCATTGGTCAAGCGGAGCAGGCTGAAATGGTAATTATAGGTATCAAAGGCATAATTTCCCAAATTGAAATTCGACTTCAAAAACAGAATTGATGCGACACCTAATACGACTGGATATATAAGTTTTTTAGCACGAGATAGATGGGTGGAATTTCTGACTATGAATACAGCGAATAACTTATAGTTATACACAAGTGATATCGCACAGAGAGAAAAAATAATAACCAGTGTTATTTCATTTACGGGGCAAAACAAATTGATGAACATTAAAATTGAAATAAATATGGTATATCCAACCCAAATAACACTTGATATATACATAAGAGTAATGTCGACATGAACCTTGATTACTCGCAAAAAAAGGCATCCCAAAAGTATGCACAAGATTATGCTTAAGAACGTTCCTGTAATTACAAACAGATAGCTCACCATTAACTGTATATAGGCCATATTCATGAAATATTGACAATTTTTATTAAAATTGTTTTGGCACGCTTTCAGGATGCGATTTATATTTATGATACATTACTTCAAGTGCGCAATGACGCAAGAAATTTGCGGCAGATCGAACGATATAGCGACGAGTTGTAATTTTAGAACTTTAGGGGATACTGGTAAATGGCACTTTGCCACTTTGTTTCGTTGCACTGCTTGGGTGCATTACTCCGAGGTCTGATCAACCGTTTTTCGGATGGCTATTTAGTAGGAACTATTAAGTCGTCGCCCGCATCGTCGAATTCGTGCCCTACCCACCAGAAATGCACGTCCAACTTTATAGTGCTTTTACCTCAGGCTAATGAGTTATGGTCGCTATTCTGAACGGCATCGGTATGCACACCTGCAAGACCACTGACCCCATTACAGTCACGGCTGCAGTGATCGAACGCAATGGGCTTATTTTCGCGGCGCGACGAAGCAGCGGCCACCTTTCCGGGTACTGGGAATTCCCGGGCGGCAAACCTGAAGACGGCGAGAATCCGCGGGACTGCCTCAAACGAGAACTCAACGAGGAGTTCGGCATTGAGGTGGAGGTACGCGACTTCATTGGTAACAGCATCTACGACTATGACACGAAAATCGTCAAACTGCTGGCATTCCACGTCGTACACCTGCGTGGCGCGTACAGTCTTACCGTCCACGACGCGATTCGCTGGCTGCCTCGCACCGACCTGTGGTCGGTGACATGGGCTCCCGCGGATGTGAAACTCGTGAAGATGGTCGAGAACAACGCCAGTACGACTGAAAGGTAACTGAAATGCGACGCGCCCGGCGATCAGTCCTGGAGTGACGCCCTTCGCTGGAGTTGTTCACGATTTATCGTGCTTGCGCCATGCCGTGCGTAATTGCCGGGCGTGGCGTGAAACCCACGATAAATCGCGAACTCCAACGCACAACTCCAGCGCCTTGTCGGCACGCAATATGGGCGTCCAACGTCATGGGAATTTACCTCAAACTACCGAACTCTGGGGAGCCGCGAATAAACGCTAATGGAATTATGGATTCGCGTCCATTGGCGTCCATTCGCGGTTCTTCCACGCCACGTGTTGTACGCACTTCGTTGGAGCTGTTCACACTTCAGTGTGGTTCCACGTCATGTCGAGCGGAGCGATTCGCAGGTTATGCCGCAAGCACGCTAAGGCTGTAAACTCCAACGAGGAACGTATTTTCACGTCTCGCGAAAAAGATCTTAATTCAACAACATTGTACCGACGTTCACCTGACGACCTAAGACAACCCCAGACGAAACAGCTCCATGAGCTGGTCGTTATCCAGTTCCGTGATCCAACCCTCGCCTCCCGACGCGACGACCTCGTTCGATAATTTCATTTTTACCTCGAGCATCTCGTCGATTTTCTCCTCGATCGTGCTCTGGGTGATGAATTTGTGAACGACCACGTTCTTCTTTTGGCCGATGCGGAAGGCACGGTCGGTCGCCTGATTTTCGACCGCCGGATTCCACCACCGATCAAAGTGAACGATGTGATTGGCTGCGGTAAGATTCAGCCCGACACCTCCTGCTTTCAGCGATAACACCATGAACGGAATGTAGGTGTCCCCACGCTGAAATGCATCGACGATCTCCTGGCGCTTCTTTACCGGTACGCCACCGTGCAGCACCAAACCGTCGCGTCCGAACACGTCGGCGAGAAACGCATGCAATCCCGCCGTAAGCTCCTTGAACTGCGTGAAAATCAGCATTTTTTCGCGTTTCTCCGCTATGGTTTCGCAAATCTCACGCAGGCGCGTGAATTTTCCGCTGTGCTGCTCTTCGTACTCACCGGCGCCAAGGAATTGGTCGGGATGGTTGCATAGCTGTTTGAACTTCATTAATGACGACAGTATGACGCCCTTGCGCTGGATGCCTTCACTGTCTTCGAGAATCGCTTTGATCTCGTCGACCAGCCCGCGGTAGAGAACGGTTTGCTTCTTCGACAATGAAGCGAATACTTTCATTTCCACCTTGTCGGGCAGATCGCCAATGATGGAGGTATCGGTTTTCAGACGCCGCAGGATAAACGGACTGATTACCTGACGAAGCCGGCCGTACCCCGACGGATCGTTCTTGAGTTCGGCGGAGAACGAGCGAAATTCTTTCAGGTTGCCGAGCAGGCCCGGATTGAGGAAATCAAAGAGCGACCACAGATCCGCCAGCCGATTCTCGACCGGCGTACCGGTTAGAATCATACGGTTCGCAGCTTGCAGCGCCTTAACCGCCTTTGTCTGCTTCGTGCCCGGATTCTTAATCGCCTGTGCCTCGTCGAGTATGACGTAATCCCACTGGAAACGCCGTAAAGGCTCCAGACGCTGCACCATCCCGTACGTCGTGATAACAAGATCGTAATGCGCGAAATCAGTGTCGCCCGCTGCCGCCGTATCGGCTGCGCCGCTTCGACTGGGATGCGCCATAAACCACGTCAGGCGATCATAAAACGTCTCGATCTCCCGTTGCCAGTTTGCGAGCAGCGAGGCGGGTACGACCAGCAGACTTGTAATATTGTCGACTTTTCGGGTGCTTAAGAAAGCGACGAGCTGAATCGTTTTTCCAAGCCCCATATCGTCCGCGAGACATGCACCGAACCCCAGCGAATCCAGAAATCCAAGCCAATTAAGCCCGTCCTGTTGGTATGGCCGCAATGTTCCCTGGAATCCTTCGCCAACGGCGGTCGTCCGGATGTGCCGCGGATCGCGCAATTTCTGAGTGACCTCAGTAAACCATTCGCCGTACGACACCCCCACATCAACACCCGCGCTCACGCGCTCGATCACATTCTCCGGCGCGAGTTGCAGCGCGATCGCCTCGCGCAAGGTCATTCCGCCCGATTCCATCTGTGCGCGCACGGCGTCGTAGGCATCTAGCGTTGCCTGCAGCTTGTCCGTATCGACGACGACCCATTTGTTCTTGATCAGCACCAGACCTTCACTCTGATCAAGCAGCCGCCGGGCTTCTGTTCGCGTAATCGCAACGCCGTTCACGACGAGGCTTGGTATGCAGGTAAGAATAGCGTCCATGCCAACCATTGCGGGACGATCGCTACCTACCGTGACGCTCAGACGAGCGCCGGCGGTTTTCGCGCTCCACCAGTTGGGGATGCGACACAGAATGCCGCATTTCTCATACAGCGGCACCTCCTGGAGAAAGGTGTATGCCTCGGGTGGTTTCCACCCTAACGGATGGAAAATCTCCCCGGTTTCGAGCATTGCCGGGAGAATCTCACTTTCGCGAGCTGCACGATATACCGTACCGAGCAATTCCAGGAGTTTGGCGCGATCATTGCCATATTCCTGCAGAGCAAACTTCAGTGGTAGATGCCGCGAGGCCCCGTCCCCACCGACATGCGTTGAATACGTCGCCAGGAAAGCGAACGGCGCGTCGCCTTTGTTGTTCTCAACCAGATGAAAAAAGATTCGCCCCGCCAGTTGCAGATTGGGGCGGTATTGGTGGATAAACGATTCGACGGAGCCGTCGTGTGATTTTATGAGCCGACAAAAGGCTGTGTTCAGCGTCGCCCACTGTTTGCGCAATCGATCCGCATCGAGATGCTCCATGCCGGCGCACAATGGCGCCGTCGCGACCAGTCGGCGAACCTCATCGTCTTCGACATCGATTGTAACCTTATGCCGCCGGTCTTCGAGATCCGGCACATGCGCCAGGGTCTCGACAAATTGACTCGCGACGTCGCGCCAGTACGCCAGTGACGGCGACAATTCGAGAACCGGGTCAGACAGGCCCAGAACCAACATCCAGGCATCTGCATCGGTGTGGTACAGGCGGTGCAGCTCTTGCTGGAATTGGGACGTTCTCTCGTCGATGGGCCGGCCGACGTCGGTCCATTCCAGCAGCAATCGGTCCGACGACAGGACGACGGACAATTCAGTGTTGGTCACGGCCGGCGGTATGAGCATGGAAATAGCAGATATTGCATTGCGGCGAGGGTCACCGGAAAGATCAGCGTTTTTGGCGATAAGCGCCGGGTCTGACAGCTTCGACCAGTCCCTTGGCGTTTGCCCGCGAAATCGCGTTGCGAATTTGGGTTTTTGTCCAGCCCAATGTGGTCTGAAGCGACTCGACGGTCTTGCCTTTTCGTGTTGCGCCCAGTGCCTGAAGCAACGCATCCAGCATGCTGCCGCCGGGGTTCCCACGTGCAGGAGCGGCCGTGTTTTGCGTTTGCTTTCTTGGCGTGCGCGCCACCTGTCGAGCGGACTTTTTCTTCCCGGAAACGGCTTTCTCTGTAGCCGCGGGCGGGGGTGTTGCAAACGGCGCCGTCATATCATTCATCTGTATCCCAAACACATCACCGAGATCCACATCGGCAAGGATCCTGTCGCTCTTGTTTTTCGCCTTATCCAGCAATGTGTCGGCGGCGTCCGCAACGGTGTGCGAAATGAGGTCGTCAAGGTTGACGTCGCGAAGCACAAAGAACAGTGCCGGCTCATCATCCAACCGGGCGCCGACACCGTACAATACTGCGGCCACATGCTTGCACATCGACGCCCAGTCCGGGCAACTGCAATCAAAATGAATTTCATCAGGTGTTGGAAAAAGCCCGGCGCCCTTGCGGAAAAACAGATCCTTCATGGCCTGGGGAAATTTGCCGGCGAGCAGCTCACCAAGTGAATCGAAACAACCCTCACTGGCGTTGCGGATCTCAGCCCAGTTGTGGTCACTGAGCTTGCCGACCTTGATGACCACATTGTAGGGCCGTGCCCGGCTGCCCTGCACTGTGGCCGTGATACGATTGGCATCGAGTTGCAGGTCGAGAACTGCGCCGTGGCGCACGTAACTGCGCCCGCGGCCGATGCGATTGCTGTAGTCGGCGTATCGTTCGAGGTTTTCGTTCCACGACTTGCCCCACCAGGTCCGCGCCAGGGCGCGCCCTTCAATCACAACCGGCCTGATACTCGGATCCTTCTTGCGCAGTTGCTCAATCTTCTTCGCCGCCTTCTTCCGCCGTTCACCGACCGAAACGTACTCAGGATAATAACGTCCTCGCCTCGCCATTCCTCGAATAATCCACTATCAACGTGCCACTGATAATTGTCATTGACTTTCCCGACAACCCACCGAACACCTACAGGACAGCGCCGCGCTGATGACAACCGATCTGTCGCGCCCGCAAGTCATCACTCATCACTCATCACTCATCACTCATCACTCATCACTCATCACTCATCACTCATCATTCA
>JAJFLQ010000164.1 GCA_021772615.1 Verrucomicrobiota bacterium
CATATCGCACCTCATCTAAAAGAGTTACGGAGAACTTGAGATATCAAGGTAATCCATTACCCTTTCAACCTCAAAACCTCCGTAACTCATTGACCTGAAGCACGCTAAGCAGCCTCGCGACGAGGTTGTGTGAATTATCCAGGCTAAACCGTGTTCGAAAAGGTTTACGTTTCGCTTCATTGCCTGAGCGATAACGACGTGCTCACCAGAGTTCAGTTTATGTTGCGCGCAACATAAACTGAACTCTGGTTATCGTTTGCTGGGGGATTATGCCTTTTTCTTTTCGACAAGGCTTATTCTTTGTCTTGTCGCGTCGCCATCTCGCAGGCCCAGCGTTTCGAGCAGCCGATGCACGTCGGCAGAAAATGCAGGGGCGCCTGCGCCAGGACATCTTTCTTGTGGATATCGCGGAACGCAAGCATGTCCTCGAAGCGGTCCTCCTGCTCGGGATCGAAGCCGCAACGCGGTACCGGCTTCGCCGGGTTACTGAACGTACCGAAGAGCATGTCCCATATCGGCAGATCGGCGAAGTTCTGGGTGTGATGCCTGTACTTGTGATGGATACGATGCGATTCCGGCCGCTGGAAGACATAACCCACTCCAAAGGGCGTGCGGATGTTCCAGTGATACACAAATTCCGCCACGCCGGTGATGAGAGTGGTCAACCCGGCGGCTTCGATACTACAACCCATCAACGGGTAGGCAATGGCGCTGCTCAGCAATGAATTGATGGTAATCTCGACCGGGTGTTTGTAAAACGAGGTAACGATTTCGATACGCTTCGGGGAATGATGCAGTTGGTGGCAGAGCAACCAGAAAAATTGGGACTCGTGACGGAATCGATGCCACCAGTAATAAATAAAGGTGACCATCAGGTAATTCAGTAACGCCGATGCCCCGGTACCGAAATGGTCACGCAACGCCAGCAGCGATGCCCCCTGAAACCAACGATCCCAGGTGAGGCCGGCGATGACCACGATGACGATCTGTGTGAGATTTACGAGGACAACGCGCGCCCACCAGTTCCGTACCTTCGGCAGCTCGTTGGCCGGCCAGAATCGCTCGACGATTATCATCGCGACCGCGACGGCCAGCAGGATTACAATGTATGGCATCTATGACCTCTCAATGCTGAATGTCTTGGCCCGCAGTCGACCTGGCCTCCTGATTCGCGGACAAGATGTATTGAAGGATTGTAGGCCTCTGCCGTCCTGTGACGTAGCGTTTGCCGTACTGCGTGCGGCATCGATACGGTCACATCTAAAGCTGTGAACTCCAACGAAAAACGCAAGAATACGTCTGGTTTTCGCATAATATTTCCTTCGATTCCTCGCTTCGCACGCCCGACCAGTACTATCTCAGATTGGCTGCCACAAAGGGTATTCAGGGCAGCAGGCGTTCGCGTTGCTGCGGCGTCGGGAGTTCGCACGCTGCGCCGTCATTTTTCTTTCCAAACCAGCGGTAACGATGGGTAGCGACCAGATCGTAGCCGATACGTCGGAAAGGCTTCGGTATCAACCATAAAAGACCGCCAACGAGCTTCCAGAATCCACCCAGCTGCCATAGAATGCGTATTGCTGCGGTAGATCGCGTTGAAATCCGCTGTGCCGTGTTATCGCTGTCCACCCCTTCGGCAAATACCATGGTCTTCAGCACCCCGGCCTCGGTCGGAGCGTTGCTGATCCGACCATAGGTCTCGCCCTGCAACGGCGCGTACCACAGACGCCGGTCGTGATCTTCCCCTGAAAGAAAGCGCACGACGCCGTTGCACATCACACACACGCCGTCGAAGAATACGATGTTCCGCCCCTCCCCTTCTCGTTTAGAGGCGGGAAACCAGTCCGGATCCAGTACAAACCAGTGAACCATGATCATGCCGAATGTGAGATCGGCGAAGTCAACAACCAGAACGATGCCAAGGTGCATGGCCAGCAGCGACGCCCAGGCAAAAAAGCGCGTATGTCGATGGAGGCTCAGAGGCAGGAACAGAATCTCCATTGCCAGCGCGCCCCAAGTGAGGCACCGCAAGGCACTTTCGGGCAGGCCCAGATGTATGTCGCGGACGATACCGGGTCGCGCCAGCGGGTTATCAAGCAACAAACGAATGGCCTCGCCATTGACCCAGCTCGGGCTGCCAAGCTTTGCCAGGCCGCTGAAGGTATAACCGATTGCGAGGAGCCACCAGGCGGTCCAATACACCATAGCCGGAAACCGCCACGGCGGTGTGGCGGGCTGGCAGCCTCGGGATCCCAGGGCCAATCGATCGCCAGACGAAATGAACGCGCAAAGGAGCAACACCAGCCCCACATACGGAATACCTGGGTTACTGATCAGGTTATTGCGGTTATAAAGACTGGCCCAGATGAACCATAATATCACGGCAACAGTGCGGCGCCGAATGCCGCACCCCAGCAGCAATGACAGGACGACGGCAAGTATCAACCAGGCCGTCACGAATCCGTCGCTGCCGAACCACACCAGCGGGTTGGGAAAAATTCCCGATAACGGATTGAGTGCCGGATCGCCAATCACACCATTGCGTCCGAATAGCTCGCCGCCGTATGGAATGAGGTGCGCGAAATGCACAGTGAGATACACACCGAAAGCGATTCGGAACACAGCAAACTGGTACGGAGAGATGCGTTTTTCTGCGGACCAGGGTATCACGGCATGTCCTCCGTCAGCAGCCATTTGTCGTTACGGCCGCGCGTTCTGGTTGTAACACGCAGCCGTAGCGCAGTGATGTTGTCGGGCAGGCCGAACTCAGTTCGCAGCGGACCGGGATCGATCAGGCCGTAGCGAAACACCTGCCGGAACAGCGGTCGCGGGAATCGCGGCGTCGGACCGTATGACAAAGCTGCACCGTAAACGTTCCTGCGGTTGTACGGCCCGGTGATTCGGGAATACACCTCCGGGGTGATCTCCAGTGTGTGAGACGCGCCGGAAGCGTCTGCATAGTCCAGTTCGAAACGGGAAGCAAACGTCTCGATACCATCCACGTCCGAGAAAACTTTGGGGAATGGCGCCACGGCGGATGCGGCGCCAATTGCCTGCAACCACGGCAGCCCACATAGATTGCCGACTATCTGTGATAGCCCGAAAATCATCAACAGGGCTGCCGCCTTGTTCAGCTTCACCACATCGTTCATAATCTCGTCCCTCGCAACAACGACCTCACTGCCGATCGCTTGTGA
Organism: Verrucomicrobiota bacterium; assembly: GCA_021772615.1. Classification (GTDB taxonomy): domain Bacteria; phylum Verrucomicrobiota; class Lentisphaeria; order JABSQK01; family JAJFLO01; genus JAJFLQ01. The sequence continues at coordinate 3,195 of JAJFLQ010000164.1, forward strand.
CGGGCCGCTGCGAACTGTGCCGCATCTTTTTCACGAGGGCCGGTCGTCGATTGAGTCCGGCATGAGGATGCCGCCGGAGATGACGGCTTTCATTCCCTGGTCCAGTGTCAATGTCGTTTCCTCGACCTGATCGGCAGGTACCATCACCAAAAATCCGGATGTCGGGTTGGGCGATGTAGGCACCATCACCTTGATATACCGGGTTCCGTCGGCGGTCGTCATGCTGCCTGTCTTGAATCCAATGGATTTTATTCCGGGTCGCGGGTATTCGATGAGAACCACCGACTTGAAGGAATCGTCCGACGAACTGGAAAGTGTAGCGATTACCTGCTTGGACGTGTGATAGATATCTTTCACGAATGGAATGTAGGACAGCACGTCCTCCGCACGGATAATCAACTGCTTCCCCATAACATGCGCAGCTGTCAGCCCGACAAGGTATATGAGAATGAGAAATATGACGAGCGAGATCAGAGCCAGCAGCGGTTCCGGCAGCGCGCCGAAGATCAGACGAATCACCGGATTCAGATTGACAGTAAGCAAGCCATAGAAGAATCGGAGAATCAGGAATGTGATGCCGGCGGGCACCGAGACAAGGATACCGGATATCAGGTTCTTGCGAATATTCTGCCTGATCCTGTACGGCAATGTTGCGTGTTCAGGATGCATGCTTTTCCTGCTAGGTTATCAATGTCGTTGAATTAGGACCGCTTGTCGCACGACACGAAAATGCGACCCTCGTTTGAGGTTACCCACAGCTTTAGATGTGGGATTTCCGGAGCCTTGCCATTGCAGCGAACACAGTCTCGCAGGCGCGGGACTGGAAAGCCAGCTCAAGCCCTCTGTAACTCATTGGTCCGAAGGATGCCAGGCAGCCTCGCGACGAGGTTGTGTGAATGATCCAGGCTAGACCCAGTCCGGAAAGGTCTGTAGCATAGACATTCTTGTCTGTGCAACCGGGACGGCTCTTACTCAGGCAGGAATGTCTAAGCTACTTTGATGCCATGAAGCCTGGAACTCTACGACCTTTTTGAACGCCGTCAGGCTGGCAGCCTGTCGTGCGCAGACATACTGGTGCCACTGGGTCGTGACCCAGCGGGTACACAGCGTTAAAGTAGACGCCAAAGCTTACAGTTGCTACCACGGACTGGAATTGTGGATTTTGGGAGTTTGCCTCAATCTACTGATTTCTAGTGGATTGGGAGACTTGTACGCGGAAGGAATGAAAGGAATTTGCCCGGCGACCCGAATGTGCGATCAAGCCGAAGAACGACAATGTTGCGTCCAGTGCGAACAAGAGCCTACGCCGCAGAAGCTGACGGCGAGATCCGCCGTATTCGCAGAAAGGCAGCGAATGCCAACGCGCCGGTGAGGATGATAATTCCCCATTCATTCAGGGTCGGCACTTGCTCCATTGGCGCACCTCGGTTGACCGTGATGCTTTGCCAACCGGTCGATGATGGAAAAGAATCGTCTGCACTGTCGCCGCCGCCGTCGACACGCCATCGCACCTGAAAGGTGTTCGGTCCTTCATTAAACACCGGATCCAGGCCGGCCATTGTGTTAAAAAACTCCCACGGCACGGCAACTTCCGGGCTTGGCGTTGCAGCCACGGCGGTGGATGTCCCGGCACTGTCGGCGAACCCGGACGCCCCGCGGAATACGGTCGCAAATCCATCGTTATCTTCGAATCGAACGCGAAAGTCCGTAACGTTGTCGTTGTTCCAGTCCACGGCCAGGCGCAGAAAATTATCACCTTCATCGTCTTCGCCATCGACGTCATATGCCGCCTTCATCTCCCAGGCAATGTATAGCAGGGGGCCCCCACTAATATGAACCTTGATCAAGTCAAACGGAGCCGGGACTTCGTTGATACTGTCGTCGGGGTCATCAAATTTCAAATCGTATTCACTAGCACCAACAACACCATTTACTGTCGGAGCGGACATCAGCGAAGACGCGCAAAAAAACGTTGCAAGAAATACCGCGATCGTTTGGAAATTTATCAAAAATGCATCCCCCGCCTACGCTCTATTTCGATTCGATCGGACCCATCCCGTCGTGCACCTTCGCGCCATCAATGCCAATACCCCCAGCCCGGCGAGGCCAGCCGTGGTCGGCTCCGGCACAGCGGCATCGGTCGCGGTCAACACCACATTATGCCAGCCGGTCCCCCCCGGCGCGGTATCATCGGCACTATCGCCGCCGCCGTTGATATGCCAGCGCACACGGAACGCGTAATCGGCTCCCGGTATGAAGACGCTGGGCGCACCGTTCGACGGTGTAAACAACGACCACGGCACCTGCGCTTCGGGCGTGTCCTGGAGGATCAGCGAGGAAAACGTGCCGGCGCTGTTTGCCAGTCCGGTGCTGCCGCGGTAAACATTTCCAATTGCGGCGCTGCCGTCGATGCGAACGCGATAATCCGTGACGCCGTCATTATTGAGATCAATCGCCAGACGAACAAAATTCTCGTCATTGTCATCTTCACCGTCAACATCATACGGTTTGCTGAACACATCCCAGCCAATCGACAACTGGTTGCCGCCGGCAATAGCGCCGCGGCTGATATCAAGGTTGTCCGCTACACTTGCCTCGTTGGGATCTGCAAGAAGGACGTCGTATTCACCGACATTGATAATGCCGTCCAGCACCACCGGCCCAGCGGTGACAGCCGGTGTGACCCACGCCGCCAGCGTGACCACTAAGCACAGCAAAAGGCAGGGGAAATGGCGATACGCGGTAAGATTGGAAAATGTCTGCATAACAGTATTGTACCTTTTGTTGTGGACGCCCTTGATCGGATGAAACACCATCGAACAAGATCGCAAACTGTGTGGGGCGTTGGTAACGCTTGGGGCGGGACTCGAAGCAGGCAAACAGCGGGTCGCCCATATACTACACAATTACATAGCAGTCAATATACACGAAACGAGACGAAATTCAAACCGTACATGGTATCGCGCAAGCCGATGTGATATCGGTGTAATATCAGTCCATGACGTGGCCAATGTCATTGCCGACGACAATGGAAGACGCGCTTCCGGCTGGTTGGCTATCCTTTGCTGCGTGGACTTTGCACGCACAAGATTTCGATGATAAATTCCACATCTTAATGTCCCCTATATCTGCGCCTTGTCGGCGCCATAACGCCGAGAACAACACGGTGCGTACAACGCGTGATGTGGAACATCCTCATTTCGCCGACACTGGGTGTCTTTACGCCAACCTCTTTTTCGTCTTTTCGCCTCTTTGCGGCCATCCGCAAGTCATGCTTTGTGGGTATTGCCGGTGGCGATAACGGTTCGCACGGGCGTTGAAATTTGGTCTGGCGGTTGCACAACGCGAATTGTTGGCCGCATAAAGGCACAATTGCCACAAGAAAGTGAATGGCGTGGTAGGTTAACAATCTTGGAAATCGAAAGATTTCCGTTGGCGTTCGCGCTTTAGCGTGCTTGCGCTCCGCCATGCGACCTGGTCGATGCAACCTGAAACCCACGATAGCTAGTGAACAGCTCCGACGCGGGTTGCATTTTCATGTCTTGCGAAAAGGTCTTGATGTAACGACATTGAAGCGGGTAGTGCAACGCGGAGCTTTCTGACATCTCATGAACATCATGCATCAAACGCGTATCCCGATCTCGCGCGGTGTGTGATTCACAGCAGCTTTCAATCAGTACGTCCAATATATCATGCATACCGACCCCATAATGCCGGTTCTTACGGCGTGTCTTATCGGCATCATCGTTATCGGCTTGATCATGCGCCGACTCAAACAGCCGTTCGTAGTCGCGTACATCCTGGCCGGCGTTTTTCTTGGACCACATTGTTTGCGCATCGTGAGCGATCAGGATTTCCTCACGAGGCTGGGCGCCATCGGGGTACTGCTGCTGTTGTTTTTTGTAGGCATGGAGATATCGCCGGTCGACATAATCGCAAACTGGCGTATCTCGGTGATCGGTACATTGCTGCAGATCCTGGCCAGCGTAGGCTGTGTAGCGGTGATCGGGGTGCTGCGCGATTGGCCGGCATCGCGCATCCTGCTTATCGGCTTTGTGATAAGCCTGAGCAGCACGTCTGTCATCATCAAGATGCTTCGCGACTGGAATGAGCATGAAACAGAGGTCGGCCGCGATGTGATCGGGATTCTCCTGGTACAGGACCTGGCAATCATTCCAATGCTGATCATGCTCGGCTTCTTCGGAGGTGGTGGACAGCTGAATGTCGCAGAGATCGTGATCCAGGTCATCGGCGGCCTGGCAATCCTACGCGGTCTCATCTGGATAACAAACCAGTCAGAAAAATTCCACCTGCCATTTGGCGACGCGATACGCCATGACCATGAACTGCAGATTTATGTTGCCGCCGCGCTGTGTTTCGGCCTGGCGTTGTGCGCAACATTCATTCACCTGCCGCCTGCGCTGGGTGCGTTTTGCGGCGGGATACTGATAGCGTCCATACGCGAAACCGACTGGATTCACCACAGCCTGGAACCGTTTCATGTGGTGTTTGTTGCCTGCTTCTTCGTGTCGATCGGCATGCTGGTAGATCTGGCGTTTGTGCGCGAACACATCGTAATGATCACACAGTTGGTTGTAGCCGCTTATCTTACTAATCTGGTCATCAATTCCTGCATTCTGCGCTGTCTTGGCCTGGGCTGGCGACGAAGCATCTATTCGGGCATCCTGCTGTCACAGATCGGTGAGTTCAGCTTTGTTTTCGCCGCCGTCGGCGTGCAGTTGAAGATCATCAACGCATTCGCCTACCAGACGACGATCGCCGTGATTGCACTGACCCTTCTGCTGAGTCCGATCCTGATATTGGGCGCAAAGAAATTCCAGCTGGATGTGGAACATTAACAGCCGTCGCAGGCTCGACCTGCATCCGTCGTGCCGACGCCGTCTACCGCTGCGGCTATTGAGCGCGATGATCCTGTTGGTGGTCGGTGGAAACGCCGCCGCCGTGTCGACGGAATCGACGGACTTTTACGTCTACTCGGTGTCCTTTTCCGGCGCCATACCGGTGCCGGAAAAATCGTTGCGCGCAGGGCTTTCGGAGATGCCGGCGCCGACGTGGCGCATCTGGTCGCCGTTGACCCGCTCCGGCCCCGAAGCCGTCGAAGATGATGTGATGCTCCTGAAGCAGGTGTTTCAAAACCACGGCTATTACAATACGACAATCAGCTACGACATCGCCCCGGCAACACCAAGGTTGCGCCTGCGCCGCTGGATAACCGGCAGGGCGCAGCAACGTGACGGCTTCGACCGCGATCATGCCGGCCTGGCGGCTGTGCACGTAACGTTTACTATTGACGCAGGCGAACCCACCGAAATTGCCGGCATCAACATCGACATACGCAACGATCCCAACGGCGCCCTGAAAACAAAGGTTCTTGATCGGCTGCCGCTGAAACGCGGACGAGTATTTACCCGCCTCGATTATAAATCGAGCAAAGACATTCTCGGCAACCTGCTGCAAAACGCGGGTTACGCCCGTGCAGCCGTGACGTTCGATGTTGAAGTTGACCGAACGCGCCGAACAGCAGGCATCACCATCACGATTGACCCCGGCCCGCAGTGCGTATTCGGCGACGTGCTGATAACCGGTACCGGCGACGTTCAGGAAAACCTGATTGGTCGTGCGCTGACCTTCCAACCCGGCGACGCGTATTCTGCCGTCGCAATAGCGGAATCACGAAGAAACCTCGCCGACCTCGATATTTTCGATCGCTCACTGCTCATTCCGGACCGAGGGGAATCGGCCGGCAACAGTGTACCCATAACCTTCGAGTATAAGTTAAAAAAACGTCGCAATGTGCAACTTGGGCTGGGATACGGCAGTGAAGACGGCATTCGGATCGATGGCTCCTGGACCTATCGCAATGTCGCTGGGAGAGGCGGAAAATTTCGGCTCAAGGCCGAACGGTCCGATCTCAAACAAGGGGCGTATGCGGATTATCGCCAACCGTATATCATCAACCGGCACACAAATCTGCGAACGCGACTTGGAACAGAGCAGGAAACACTCGAATCTCACCGAACCGAGCGATCATTCAGCGATGTCACGCTGAAACGCACATTCAGACGATTCTGGCAATGGACGCTGGGGTATGGTCTGGAGATCAACAGAATCCGCGATCTCGAACTGATTGATCCGGAAGAAGTCAATAACTTTGTTCGCGACAATGCATTTCTGATTTCGGCGGTGGAAACGGGGCTGGAACGGTCGACCGCCGATGACGAGATCAATCCGCGCAGCGGTTCGGAAATAGCTGTGACGGTGCAACACGCGTCCTCTTTTCTCGGTTCGGAACTCGACTTTTCCCAACCTGCCCTCACGATCGTACGGTACCAACCACTGGGAAAACGGATGGTCCTGGCCACCCGTTTCAACGCCAAGACCATCTCCCCGACGGAAGATACGGATACGATTCCCATCTTCCGGCGGTTGTTCCTGGGCGGAAGCAGTACCGTTCGCGGCTACGGCTTTCAGCGACTCGGTCCCGTCGATGAAAGCGGAAAACCGCTCGGCGGCCTCACCGCCATAACGGGTAATATCGAGTTGAGATTTCCGCTCTATCGCGCGTTCTCCGGCACCGTATTTGTGGATGGCGGCGAGGTATCAGAGGATGCCTTCAGTGCACACCTGGATGAGCTTCGATTTACCGCCGGCATGGGGCTGCGATTCAACACGGTTGTGGGACCGCTGCGATTTGACTACGGCTATAAACTGAACCCCCCGATCCGGAGCGATTTTGGCCTTACACAAGATCCGGACGGCGAGATCGAGGACCGCTGGAAGATCCATTTGAGTATCGGCCACGCATTTTGACCATCACGATTCACAAGGATTAAGGTATTAATACGACCCAGTTCGAAAAGCTTCGAACTGGGAAAACACTAAATTTCAATACTCAAATCGCAAATAAATCCCTAAACGACAATGGCTAAAACGCCAAACCTAATGCCCTGTGATTCCAATCATGCACGGAATTGGAAATGTTGGG
>JAJFLQ010000165.1 GCA_021772615.1 Verrucomicrobiota bacterium
CGCTACGGGAATGGTTGTCCAATAGGTGGCGATCAGCAAATCCTGAGGTGAGTAACTATGGTCGCGAAGGGTATTTCGATACCGGCCACGAAAATGTGCCCATCGTGGTTTCTCGCCCCTGGCCATCACGCAAACCTCATGTCCCAACTGCCGTAGTAACTCCGCATGTTGGAATACGACTTTTACGCCGCCACCGAGGTCCGGCCGGTCGAGTATGTAGGTAATTTTCATGGCTTCAATTATTGCAAATCGATACGAAATGCATATTCTGGAACATGGACATGCCGTTCGATCGAATTAACCATGGGCGCCAGACGCATGGTTGAATGTCAGCGTTCGCCAATGTTCGCGAACAAATCCGAAAACACTACCAACGATGCAACGAGAAAAATTCAAGGCGATGTGGGAGGCCATGCAACGCGACGGATATTTTTGTCGCCATCCGCATTATACCGATTGGTTTACGGAAGCTAACCATATTACATCCGATATCAATCGGCCTTCCGCAAGCCAGATACAGGCTGAGGCTTTTTTCGCCGCAATTGATTTCGACAGCCTGGACATAACGTTTCCGGTTTGCTACTCAAATGAACTTGAAAAGACGATCAAACGCTATGAACACTTTTGGCTTCCGCGATTCTTCGACCTGCCGTCCGCGGGCGTAGCGCTTGACCTTGGTTGCGGATTCGGTCGCAGTATCGACTGGATGCAAAATCGTTTTACATCGGTTGTGGGCATCGACATATCCGAAACCGCAGTTGCGCTGGCCAGGAAACGCTTTAAGGCGGCAGAAAATGTCTCGTTTCTTACCTGCGATGGCAATGGGTTGCCGGCGTGTATAAACGATAATTCTGTAGATTTCATTTATTGCTTTACCGTTTTCCAGCATATTCCCCGGGAGTTTACGCTGGCCTATCTGAATGATTTTCACAGGGTATTGACGCAGGGGGGAAAGGTTATTTTCAACCTCCTGTCCGGGGAGAACGAGGAGCTCGATGAGGAAGAATTTTTGACAGAATGGTCGATCGGATATAATGAAGAGGACGTAAAAAAAAACATCGAGGCTTGCAAGCTACATTCTCGAAAAGTCTTAAAATGGCGGATTCCCAAGAGTGAGGCATTCTGGTTGTGGTTTGAATTATCCCTATAGACAGGCTGCTAGCTGGTTTTGGCGAAGGTGCACCGGCGGCAAATGAAATCGACCGGCGCCTCGTCGAGACCGTAAATCCAACGCCGTAATTCCGAAATTTTGTCGCCGGTCAATACGTCTTCGAGGCGTTCTTGAGCCAGGTCGCCAATCACATGTTTTTCGAAGTAATCCTGGCAGCATAACACGCACAGCCCTCGCGCGGTGATGTGGATGTGTTGTATCGGACGCGATCCCATATGGTCGCAACCACAGAGATTATCGGCAACAGTCTTCGTTTTCAGGCCATTGTCAAGATTTCCAGATCGATCGTTCGTGACGAAATAGCGGACATTGAATCGGGAATCTTTGAAATACGCAGATATTTCTTCGAAATCCCGACGGTGCGTCGCATCGCCTCTGCCCAGTACTGCCATATCCATTATCGTCGCCAGCGGAAGGGCCTTCAGATAATCAAGATTACGTATAATAATGTCCAATTGATTCGATTGCCGGTCGCGCTGATACCGTTCCGCATCCATGGTCGAAAAGTTTACCGACATATAATCGATACCGCCCAGTTCGAGTATTTGATCGACACGTTTGGGGGAAAGGCCCGAAGCATTGGTATTGATCGCGATCGGTAAGGAATGGGATTTCAATACCGAGACTTGTTCGACGAGACGCTTGTCAATGGTCGGCTCGTTATAGTTATGCATAAATACTGCTTCGATGGTATGCCTGTATTCAGCGAGTTGTTGCGCAATGGAGCCGTAGAGCTCCATGGGCATGGATTCACTATCCCGGGGATCGGTGGATACCGGACAAAAATAGCAGCCCTGGTTGCACCTTGAATGCGCTTCCAGAGACACGTACCGGAGATAAAATCGCGTTGCCAGATCAGGTTGATCGCGTACAAGCCAGCCATCCTCGACCAATGCCGCTCGTTTCTTTTCCAGAAGGGCACGTATCTTCCAGGGCTGCGCAATGACGCTCTTAAGGCTACGGAACGCCGGATCTTTTGCACGTAGCGTTGTATTTCGGATCGGGTTAAAAAAATGGTCCTCGTAAATATGCAGGAAAGGTTCGACAACAAGTGTATGCATAAGTCCACTCTGCTTGTTTATGGTTTGCGCCCCCCTGCGACGCATCGCCAAAAATACGAACGCACAATGGCATGGTGAATGACGCGTTCGACTTGTCCACCGCCCAGCGTTCAAGTATACTCTAACCGACTTCAGATTATTAGCACAATGCTGTTGAGTTAAGGCCTTTTCCCAAAGACACGACATTGATGATTAGCAAAACGTAAACCTGGACGACTATGCAACGTGCCCGATTGATTCTGCTGCTAATAGTTTTCTGTTCTTTACTATTTTCAAGTTCCTGTTCGCGTTCCCGCCCACCCGCACAACCCAATGTCGTTGTGATCGTTCTCGATACCGTCCGTCGCGACTATACCGGGTTGGCGAGAAACAACCATGGGTTGGGAAGCTTTACACCTCATCTGGATCAATTGGCAGCCGACGGCACTGCCTTTGTAAATGCCTATACGAACGCGCCCTGGACCGTTCCTTCCCACGCATCCCTTTTCACTGGGGTTCTTCCTTCCGTTCACGGCTGTACCAGTCGCACGTTACGGCTGGAGGCGGAACGACCAACCCTGGCCGAAGCGTTTTCCCATGCAGGATATGAAACGGTGTCGTTCTATGGAAATCCGCTATTGGATGACCAGGTGACTGGTCTGCTGCGAGGATTCGAACAAAAAGTTCCGGGATTCAATCGTGACATGCCGAACGTCATGGAGATCGGCGATCAGGGCGGATTCAAAACCCTGGCCAATATCCACAAATGGATGGCGAAGAGACGTAAAGACAAGCCCTTCTTCATGTTCGTCAACATCCTCGAGCCGCATCTTCCTTACGATCCACCGCCGGATTATCGCGGTCACGTTCTAAGTGATTTGCCTGGAAGCGACGTAATCTCGGTAAAATGGGGCCATGAGTTCAACGCCGGCTTGCATGCGAGCGACAACGTGGACTGGCGACGTATTCGCCGCCTGTACGGCGGAGATGTTCATACAGCGGACCAGTTACTGGGAGAGATCATACAGCTCCTGCGTCAGGACGGCTACTATGACAATTCCTCCATCATCGTCACCTCCGATCATGGTGAGAACCTCGGTGAACACAATCTTATCGAACACCAGTTTTGCATTTACGAAACACTCTTGGCCGTACCCCTGGTCATACGATCGCCAGACATCTTAAATCGGGGCATACGCCGTGATCCGGTGACGTTGGCAGACGTTTATGATATGGCGCTGTATCTTGCCGGCTTGCCGGGAAAGCTTGACACGGACCATCATGATAATTCGATAACGAATGGCTTCCCAAAGTCACGTGCGCTGGTCGCCGAGTACACCGGTGTGACACCGTCCCATCTGGAGCATCTCAGATCTTTAAATCCGAAGATTGAGACGGAGAAAATTGGCGCAGCGTATATCAGCGTGCGGAGAGATCACATGCGGTTCACGCTCGGAAGTGATGGTTCGAGGGCGCTTCATAACCTGGATGACGATCCGCTTCAGCTCGTCGACCTGTCTTCTGCCAACGCATCGCTCGCCAACGAACTCTACGACTACGTAATGCGGTGCTCCGCGTCGATTCTTGAGCCGGGCGGCGTAACCGCCAAGCCGTTGGATGAGAAACAAAATAAACGGCTACGATCCCTTGGCTATATTCGCTAGATTGAACGAAGTCTTTTTTCTCATTTCAACGACACTGTAGAGTGGTCGCCTACAGCAGTCGCTACCACACGGAAGACACAGAGCGTTCAACTGAACCGCATTGTCGAGTTCTGGTCCCCCCGAAAACCGAAATCCCCGTATCGATCTGATGATAGCAACGCGACGTCAACATATTATCCTTGCCCTGCTGGTTGGATCGGCGCTGTGGTTCCAGTGGGTGGCGATTAAGGAACAGTCCCTTAGCGGGGATGGCGCCTATCATCTCCTCGCCGGTCATCAAGCCCTGCGGTATGGCCAGAATTCCGTAAACCTCGAGCACCCGCCCCTGGCCAAACTGGTGATGGCAATACCCGCGGCAATGATGGACAAACCGCTCTTGCCGGTCGTAACAGCGGAGGACGCCCTGGCTCACATCCCGGTGATGCATCAGGAATTTTCGCAATTGTGGCGCGCGACCCTTGGCGCACGCGTGATGGTATTGCTATGCTTCGTCATCCCGTTTTTCGGATGCGCGTATGCCCTCGGGCGATCGTTCGGCGATCATAGGACCGGCGTGATTGTATTCGCGATGTTGGCATTCTCCCTAAGTGTCTTGCCGTATCTCACGATCCTGCAAACGGACGTCGCCATCAGTCTGGGGTATTTACTAACCGTTTTCGCCGTCTACAAACTGCGGGCGCGCTACAGCTATCGTAACGCCGCGTTATTGGGGGTTGCGTTCGGGTTTAGTCTAAGCGTGAAATTTTCGGCGGTCTTACTGGCTCCAACCATTCTATACGCATTCTACGGCGCGACACGCAAAATCTCACTGAAACGAACCGTCGGTCTTGTCATGCTCTTCGTGATGGCGTCATGTACGGTCCCAACACTTGTATACGCATGCGCAAATTGGAACTACGACTCCGACATTGGCAGGGATACCATACGTAAGTTCTGTCGGGGTCAGGGGACTTTGATCGTGAATGGGCTCCTGCACGGAAAAGAAGGCGCGCTACTCGCCATCGAACGTCGTCATGCAGGACTGGCCCAGTGGTTGACCGGATTTTTCGGCGTCTGCGCCCAGAACGCCATTGGCGTATACAACTCATATGCATTCGGGAAAATCAGTCATCAAGGCCGGTGGTGGTATTTTCCGGTTCTTCTGCTGGTAAAAACACCGCTTGCTATCTTGCTTATGTGCGGTATTTCCCTGTGGCAAAGACGCGCGTTTGTGCGCCAATGGCGTTCTTTTTCAACGGTAATCTCGCGTTACTTCCCAATCATAGTAACCGTCGGGGTGTATTTGACAGCTTCCATGACGTCCAACTATAATCTCGGCGTACGCCATATGATGCCGATCATACCGTTTCTGTACCTGCCTTTGGCTAAGATGATGACGTCCGGGAAAATTAAGTCGACCACGATGATAAGCGTACTAATCATTGAGACCATCATCCTGTCGCCACTGTGGATGAGTATGACCAACACCTGGTGGCTCGGAGAAAAAAATCCAACCCGCTTCGCATTTTCCGCGGGAAATCTGGAATACAGGCAAAATTTCCGGCAACTGGCCGACTATGTGACGCGACACGACCTGCGTGCACTGAATATTGTATATCCCAACCTGGACCAGCGTGTTGTGAGAGCGTATATCCCCGATGCGATCGTGACGGGACCATCCGATCTCGTCGTTCCGGGCTGGTACGCTGTGAACATCAAGGTAGAACAATTTATCCCGGCGCTGGAAACGTACCCGACCGGCAAGCCAATTGACCAAATTGGTGCATTGTGGAAGCCGCAATGGCAACGGATTACCCGTGGTGAAGATTGCGGATACATCGCCGGCTCTTTTCATCTTTACCGCATTCAGCCTGACCCTGACCAGGACGCGCAAGGACACAAACCATGAAGCGATCGCTATTGACCCTCTTCGTATTGACCGCTGTGACAATAATCGTCGTCGCTACGTTTCACCTGACAAAGGCGCCCGGAACCGCCCAACAACGCCCCCATGTCATCATCATCACGGTAGACACGCTTCGAGCCGATCGTTTGGGATGTTACGGCTACGCGCACGCACGCACACCAAATATCGATCGGCTTGCCGGGCGTGGCAGCGTGTTTCTCAACGCCGTAACACCATTACCGCGGACGACCCCCGCACTCGCGACCATGTTGAGCGGGCTGCGGCCACACAACCACGGTTCGCGCGAAGTCGGTACAGCCGTAAACAATGTGCCGCTGTTGTCGGAGATTTTACAGCAACATGGTTATACCACCCTCGCTGTGAGTGCCAGTCGCGTCGCCGGTCCGGAGTATAATTTGGGACGTGGGTTTGACCAGTTTATTGTCAAGAAAAATGCCACCGCGGAACACGTTACGGATCAATGCCTGCAGGTGTTGGATACAACGAAACAACGCCAGTCGGTTTTTGTCTGGCTTCATTATAAAGATCCACATAACCCCTACAAACCGCCGATGCCCTGGACTCAGGATATCGACGGGGAAGCATGCGACAAACTCCTGCACGATGTCACTACCGGCCGGTGGGAGGTCGGCCATGCCTATAGCGACTATGACGGCATCGCCGGCCGCGCCGTCTCATCCTGCAGCGCGTTGTATGACGCCGAGATCGCCTTTACCGATTTCCACATCGGACGACTATTGGACGGACTGCGAAGCAGACTCGATTTCAGCAATACGATTGTCATTTTCACCTCGGATCATGGCGAAAATTTGGGCGAAGACGGGCTGTTCTTCGAACATGGTCCAAGCCTGCATGATGCAAGTTCAAGAATCCCGCTGATTATTGCCGGGCCATCCGTCACAGCCAATCGCGATCGCAGCGTCACCAGCCTGGAAGACATTATGCCATTTATTCTGAATACAATAAGAATCCCCGAGCCGGCCTGGCCACAGATGGACGGCATCGATTTTTCCGACCGAATTTCCGGGCAATCTTCCGACCGCAATCCGACTGACCGCATCGTCTATCTTGAAAGCGCCAGCGCGTTACTCCCCCATCAATTCAATTTTATCCATTCGGGCCGCGTTGACGGGTTGTTCTGCCTGAACGACGACGTGTATTCGCTCTGCCATGACAACAACAAACCATTCACCTTACACAACCATATTGCCGATCCATTCTTAAAACAGGATCTGGCCCACGTTCATCCCGATGTCTTTGCAGCGCTCACGGCACACCGCCAGGTTTGGCCGCCAGAGGAAATCCGTTCACGAGCAGTACGTACAGATCGATTCATGTTGATCGAGCGCCCCCGAATCGAAGGCGGTTATACCCGGGTTCTGTATGACATTCCAATGGAAACAGCGATACCGCAGGATGTCAGCGAAACGTATCCAGAGCATTTCGACAACCTTCAACGAGCCCTTACAAACTGGACCGCAACCATTGACACAACGAGAAAAGGGAAACGATCTACCCAAGACTTGAATAATCTGAGATCGCTGGGATACATCCGATGAAGCGATGTGTACCTGCCATAATGCTCGGCATCATCGCAGCCCTGACAATATTCCCGCTACTTTCCTCCAATCGTTTCGGCCTGTTTGCGATCCTGTTGCTAATCGTTTTCACCGGCCAGTTGCAACACGCGTGGGGTCATCATGAAGAGAATTCGGACAAATCGACAACGCTGGTCCACATACTGACGCTCGGCATTCCGATCGGGTTATTGTGGATAATGTATGAAAACGTAAGCGACGGAAGCTGGATGTTCGATGACCCGAGAATCTTGCGGTCAGCGATCGAATTCAACATTCTGCCGCACTTTTACGACACGGATGTCTGGCGTCAGATAAGCAGCTCCCTTCTCATGCCGTGGATGGTGTTGTCGCTGGGCGCCGACTACCACATCAACGGACTCGCGCCGACAGGCTTTTACTATCACCACCTTCTGTCCTTCACGCTTCTTATCATAGTGGCGTATGCCGTCTTACGTACTACCCTACCACCCTTGCTCACAAGTATGGTGCTGAGTATTTTTATCCTCACACCGCCCTGTGCGGCGTCAGTGCAGTTACTCATGACACGTCACTACGTCGAAGGACTTGCGTTCACGCTCGCCGCTATTCTCTGTTATCAGCTCAGTTTCCGGAAGCACGTACATATCTGGTCGTGGGCCGGCGCCATCCTCTACGCCCTCGCCATGTCGGCAAAAGAAGTCTTCGTACCCCTGGTCATTGTTTTACCGCTCCTGACGCCCTATCCCTGGAGACGCAAGATCCTGCGCCTATATCCCTACGTTGTGGCGGCGGCAGGTTACGTTTTCTGGCGCTGCCATATGCTCGGCATTCACCATATACTCGCCGGCTACGGTGATGTCCACAAAACGAGTTTGAGCGATCTGGTGTCGCTGCCGACGCAACTGATCACGCAGATCGGATGGAAATCGACGTTGATTTTCCTGGTGCCGCCGGCGCTGCTCATTTTCTACCTGTATCACAACATACGGCAGCGTTCATTTCGCCCGGCTGTACTGGTACTTGCCGTAGCGATCGTCGTTGTTCTTCCCATTGTTCCGGTGATTTCCATACTATCCCCCAGAATGATGCTTTTACCTTCATTTGTACTGTGCGTAGGCGTCGGTTTGGGCTTGAATGTCGTGTTGATGAAATGCGACCAGTGGCGACCCGTTCGCGAAGTCATTGTGTACATCGTGTTCGGCGTCTTGATCCTCGAGAAAAGCATGGTCGAGCAATCGACATTCTGGAAAAATCGGACCGTCGTGGACGACTATCGGCTGATCTGCGAATTCGTGCTTTACAAAGGCGATGATGATACGATGTTGATGACGGACGCAGGATCGGCCATGTACTTTTTTTCGCTCGCGTGGTTGCGCGAGAATGTTCTCGGCACGGGGCGCGGCCCCCTGGTGTGCCGGGACTTGTGCGTGTGTAAGGAACCCGGACGTTCCATTGCCCAGGGGTATGTGTTGACCAATGGCAACATCGAGAAGATGCATCCCGACGATGTCGTCGGCGATGTCGATTGTGGCAGAGACAACGCCGAACTCAGCGTCACGATCACGTATCAACCAGGGACGCGCACGATGCATTGGTCTTTCGGTCCGTATCAGGAAGGACAGTATTATTATGCCGGACCGACGGGACGCGGACGCGTCAGTGGACATTTCACGCCGTTCCCACGACAGGGGCAATGTCCATACACCTTGCCGGAACCGCTGTCGTTTTCTGTTAAGTACGTGTCCCCGGAAGGTTGGCATGCCTACTCACCGGTGTTAACCATCAACCCGGCGGCGTTGAATGAAAAAGGCAATGCGACCATCGTCTGGCAACAGCAATAGTCCATACGCCGCCGTACCATACCGAGACAGCACATTGAAGCGACCATAAGGATACTAACAAGCGTGATTTGCAGCAATCATTTTGTATACATACACTTACCAAAAACAGGCGGAAACTTCCTCCGTGACGTATTGGCCAGGTATGCTCCCGATTCGTGGGGTATCAGAACCATCGATGATCATCCGTCGATTCGCATGGTACCCGACGAGTACAATCATTTGCCTAAATTCGGTTTTGTGCGTAATCCCTACGATTGGTATGTGTCCTGGCATCACCACCAGAAACAGGTCCTTAAGACGCCTTTTTTCCTTGAGATATCCGACAATGGCAAGAGGAACTTCAGGGAGACGCTGTTGGCGATCGATGCCATGAATTTCTCGGAATTCTTCAACATGGATTATTCCCGTTTTAACCGTGAAATCGGGGGCTACACTGCGTATCTCTTTTATATGTACGGATTCGAATTCACCTCGGTACGTCTTGGAAAATTCGAACGATTACGGAAGGACATATTGTCGATTCTCAAGAACATCGTCCCCGTACCCTTCAAATTGGAAGTCGCAATAAGACGTCACCCGCTCATCAATCCCAGTAAACACGAACACTATCGCAGATATTACGACGAAGACCTACGCCGACTGATAGCGACCCGAGACCGAATAGTTTTCGAGCGGTTCGATTATCAATAAGTTGAGTCAGGACATCTTCCGCGGGAGGTGAATTGTTAATCTCGTTGGACTTCACAGCTACAGCTGTGGCGTTTCCAGCGCCACGCAAGCGTAGCGACCACCGTAGTTCACTTACACAAAGCCTCAAACCGACAATTTGAACGTCCTTTTTCTCCCGGGCTGTGGCGACTACTGTAGGCGACCACTTTACAGATAGCAGCCGGCTTGCCCTTGAATCATGAGAAGAACTGCAACGTGGTTGCCCGCAGCTTGTGGCAGGTGCACGACAACAACGTTTGCATGCGCTGAGTGCGCGTTCAAAATGTGAGCCAGAGCTCGATAGCGTACGCTCAACCGTCTGTAAAGTTGAATGCCATCATCCTTGCACCGTTTAGCAGGGACGCGGCGTGTTGACAAAGGACGTTCAACGATACAGCTCTGTCCAACTCTGGTTAACGTTTGCCGGGGAATTATGCTTTCTTTTTTCTTTGCGGCTTTGCGTCTCTGCGCGAGTTCAATGTCGTTACGGATTGATGTAGCCACGGCTCTGTGAGCCGTGCCACGCAACGCGAAGAAACGTAAAGTACGACACGTCTCACAGAGACGTGGCTACACGCTGCCGCTTCCACCAGCGTTTGGCGTACAGACTTTTGACGTGTAGCTGCAAGCGACGTTGGTTTCGGGGTGTAGGGCGACCGCTTTACAGTTACTCGGCC
>JAJFLQ010000166.1 GCA_021772615.1 Verrucomicrobiota bacterium
CATACTGGTTGGCCTTTTTTACCTCCACACTACACTCCCTCTCGCGTGCGTGCGCGCGCTCCCAAGAAAACAGAAACAAATATTGGACACTATTTGAAAAAAATCCCCTTCAAACGCAGGTCTATGGGAGGAGTTCTGGACGTATCTGGACGGGACTTATGCTGCCTGAATCGCTTTCTGACGTTTTCGCTTGATAAAGTGCAAGGCCAATATGCCCGTGGCGATCAATGCGTATGTTGATGGTTCAGGGATGTTGGCTTCTGCCGTAAACACTGCACCAGTACCGTCATTGAATAGAACAGAAAACGCAATTGTATCGCCATGCAATCCATCAGAGCTAAGAAGGAATGCATCGATTTCTTTACCAAGCAGTGTGTCCGCATCATCTATCACTTTGAACGTATCATGTCCGTTGTTAAAATATAAGCCTTGCCGCCCGCCATTCCCGATTCCTCGAAAAGCCAATGTCCCGTTTTCGTAAGCCGGTCGAATGTCGTTGAAATCCGCGAAATTACCCGGTCCGCCAGGAATTGGTGTATTCGTGTCGACTATTGGATTGATTACACCGTTCTGAAATCTGTAAATCCCCTCGATACCGGCGCCTGCAGCTGAGAACACAATTTCATCATTGTCGATGACCGGGGCGAAAAGGTTTGTGAAATTCCCGAAACTTCCACCTGGAACCGCCGTTGTTGTATCGGCAACAACGTCCAATACGCCGGCACTATATTGGTATATCCCGTCATGGCCGATCCCGGAGGCTCCAAACACAATCGTTTCATCTTCGATGTCGGTAAAAATGAAATTATTAAAATTGCCAAAACTCCCTCCTGGAATCGCCGTATTCCTGTCGGCAATTATCGTCAACGTCCCGCCGATATCGGTGACGATCGGGTTGGAAGCGTTGTTGCCGCGAAATACGACGTTTCCGTTGTCGATATGGATGTCGTCGGCGCTTAGGAAGGCCTCGCCATCGAGCGAAAAACTACGATCCACGACACGCTCGAGTTGTCCGTTGTTCACAATTTTATACACACCAACCTGACCCGAAGAACCTTGGTTTTGATTGCCGGAGAAAGCGATATTACCGGCGCTGTCCACGGATGGGCTGCTAAAGAGAACGAAATTTCCTGTCGCATCAGGCACCGGCGTGTTCTGGTCGGCAATCGTGCTTAAGACATTGCCGTCGTGGCTGAAGATTCCTTCTTGGGAGTCGGGACCCCGGCCACGAAATAATACGGTTGTCGCATTCAGCGTTGGAAATGCGGGGAAATTGTCAAAGGTCCCGTTACCGTCGGGAATCGCCGTGTTGAAGCTGGCAATTTCCGTAAAGTTGAAGAGTCCGGCATGCAGGTGTCCGCTCCATACAATCGTGTTCACAGCCATGATCAGGGACATTAATTTAATGTTGTACGACATGATTATTCTCCTTTCAGGTTTCCGTGATGTCATCGAGAAATTCCGATGCGGGTTCGGTTGCGGTTATGAGCAGGCGATCTCGCGCTCGCGTACATGCCACGTAGAGGAGGTGGCGCTCCGTTTGATAAATCTCTTCAAGCTCCGATTCTTCTGCGGCAGACTCAAGACGTTCCTGGAGCGGGATGACCTCGTCGTCACATGCCATGACGACCACCGCCCGAAACTCCAGGCCCTTTGCAAGGTGCATGGTGCACAACGACAGATGCCCGCTCCTGGTTATCAATTTCCTGTCCAATTCGATCCACGGAATTTCGGTGGCATCCAGAGCCGTTGCAGCGCGTGAGACCTGGTGCGACGACCGAATAATGACGCCGATCTCGTCCGGTCGATAGCCGGATCGTACCCGGTCTTTGATCCATTGGCATACGTACGCACTCTCTGATTCATTGTCGGTAAACACCTTGCGTTCCGGCGGCGTTCCGTCGAAGATCGAAATGGCGCCGCTACGGTCTTCCGTATTGCCGTCGATGTCGGACAATACGGTTGGAAGCAATCGATCCGCATGCCTGCGAATCTGATGCGACGTCCGGTAATTGATTTTGAGTGCTCTGGACCTACCGCGAATATTGATGCCAAGTGCTTTCCATGAAAACGGGTGTTGGAAAATCCGCTGGCCCAGGTCACCGGTGAAAAACAGGCTGTCAGGACGATTTGTCCCGAGGGTCGCGAGGAAACGCAATTCAGGAACACCTATATCCTGTGCTTCGTCCACGACCGCACAGTCGAACGGCGGATGCGTGTACTCGCTGAGTCGCGTGGTGATTCGGTCAAACATGCCGGCGTGTGTAAGCAGATCATCCTGGGCAAGATTTGCGCGCACCTTCCGAAATATTCCCCAAAGCAACTCCCTCTGCTGCTCGTTCAACCGTTTCTTCTGCCCCAGTCGCCGAATGTCTCGATACGATTCCCAGTCGTTCAGCTGCCAGGGATCAACGACGTCCGACCATTCCGAGTAGATAAACCGGTCGCTGAATCGATGCCCTATGGTGTCGTCACCGGCTTCCTTGAGAAGCCGGCGCACCTGAGCTTCCGTTGCCAATCGCGGCTCGCCGAAGTTGGGTTTGTAGAGTTTCCGTCCAAGATCCCCGATCGCGAATACCTCCAAACGTTCCGCGAGACGCGGTTCATGTTCGATTAGCCGTCGCAGCTGGTTGTCGAGCGCATTCGCCAATGTCCGTGAGAAGGTTGTGAGGAGTATGCGTGCGTCTGGATTGTTCCGGGCTAAGTGGACGGCCCTGTGCAGAGCGACGATGGTTTTACCGGTGCCGGCAGATCCGGAAACGCGCACCGGTCCGCCAAATTCCTTTTCCACGAGTTCGCGCTGCGCCGGATGCAAAAAGACCGTCCATTTTTCCCAGGGATAGTCGAGAGCCCGACGCAGATCCTCCGCATCGGCCATTACCCGGAAACGACGTTGTGCATCCGGGTGTCTAAACGGATCGACATCCTTAGCGGCCTCCACAGCCAACGTCGGAACCCCGCCTGTTGCCAATTCCAACAACGCCTCGGCGGCTTCAGTCGGCAGGTGCTCGGTGAGGTCGAATAGCGTATCTTCCGTGGCGTTCCGGACGTCGCCGATCCATTCGTCCGGCACACCGCAGCGCGACAAATAGTCGACCGGCGTCTCCGCGAAAAGCAGGCGTTTCTCCGGTTGTGGCGCCGTTTCGATGTATTTCGGTACGATGATTTCCTTGATTCTTTCCCGAATCTCAACCAGCTGCGCGGCGCCTGTTCGGGGATGTCGCTCAATTTTCCTGCGTCGCGCCCAATGGTAAGCATCATCGTGATGGTCGACATAGCATAGAAGCAGACTTGCATCGCTCTTGTGAACAATCAATCGAATATCACGGTTCACGCGTACCGACCAGAAATGCGAATCTTTCACATTCTCGATCCGATGAAACTGCATTCCCGGGTTCGCCGGATTCAATTGGAGATCAAAGGCCGTTGTCTTCACGGCTTTCTGTTCTGCTCCGGTCAGATTCGCGAGACTGGCCGTGAATGTGTCGGCGATACGAAATTCCATTAAAGACCTCGTTCGTGTGAAGGCGTATGATTGCGCGCCCGAAAAGCTATCATGAATCCCCGAGATACGTACGTTCCGACAGGGACAAGATTCGTCGTTTTATTTATAAAACCCGGGTTTTATTTATAGTTTTAAATAGTTTTATGTCGTTTAATCAAAATGGATTACGTAATTGTCGTTGAGTTTTTCCCGTTTAACCCCCGGGTTTTATTTATAAAACGGGTTTCCACTTCGGGTATTTTCGGGAACCCTCGTTCCGAATGAGCGATTTGGCGGCCAGACTCTGGATGAGATTGGTTACCTTGTTTCGTTTTTGCTCGCGATTCAAAACGTCGGACAACTTGTCACTGATCAGGTCGTCTATCTCTTTTCGCGTGGCCTGGCCGTATTGCTTAAGGTACTTGAGTATGAGCTTCCGGTAATGCTCATCGTCGAACGCCCGGTTCTTGATATATTGCGCTTTATCTCCGGTTGCGGATGCCACGTGTGCAGCGACATAGACATTGGGATAGCGGCCTTCCGCCAATCCCTGTCTACGAAGCACGGTCGCCGCTTCCTTAGAAATCGGTTGCTGTTTTTGAATACGATCAAGCATTATAACCGTCCTCAAGTGAAGGTCCCGCTGCTTCATGAGCAAGAGCGTATAGTTCGGATCGATAACCTTCCCGCACACGGTTACGACGACCTTCTCGGCATTCGACAGGTCGTAATCCGGCAAGGGGTAAAAGCGATCCCGCTGTGCCTGGTACATTCGCCGAATGCCGTAGCCCATGGTATCGATCATGTTCACCGTTACCATGGCGTCGGCGAGGAACCGGTTGCGATACCGCTGAGGTGTCTTGTCGCCTGTTGTGTAGTCGTCCAGTATCCCTTCGAAAAAACTTCCATTGCTTCCGAAGGTGAGACTGTCCGGATGTTCGGTGACGATGATGCGCGATTGCAGTGAATAGTCCTGGTGAGCGATGGCATTGTGTAATGCTTCCAGAATCACCCATTTCTCGTACTTTGGAATCTCCAGGGGGATCAGCTGCTCCGGAATGTCGATATGCTGGATGGGATTGCGGATTCGTGAATACAATTCATTGGTGGTCAGCAGGAACGGCGGGCCAAAATGCTCGTAGATCGTTTCGTCTCCCGTAAGCTTCCAGGTAAGCTGCGCTACCGCCGGCTCCAAATGAAATACAGTTTCTTCACGACCGAGCAGCAATAAACAGGCGCGGGTGACCTTGCCGCCTTTCGTGAGCCTGGCCCGGTCCAGGAACTCCGCTGTCGACCACGAATCCATGTCGCCCGCAAAGCTCCTGTTCCGGCTCTTTTTGTGGAAGATGCGGCGGGCTGTTTCAACAGCGGCAGGGTCAAGGTCATCGATCGTCGCGCTGGGGCAGATCTCCGCCGACCAGTCGTGCAGCCGGCGTTTTGAACGGATGTCCTCCAGCTTATACAGGTTCAGGGCGACAAGCGATTCACCGTCTCGTCCGTACCAATGCCCTTTAAACGACACCGGCATCCCGTCCGGCGCCGCCGGAACCTCGAACATCACGACCCGTCCTTCCGGATGGCGGACTACATGAATATCGCGAAACGTCACCCCCATCGCGTGTTTCGCGATCTCATGTTTCAAGCAGTCCAGGTCTGCCGGATTTATGCGGTAGCGGCTGCCGCAAACGCCGTGATCTTTATTGGCAACCCCGAAAATGAGCCAGCCGCATGGCTGACTTGCGAGATTGGCCTCGTTTGCCAGTGCCGAGAAGTAGCGGCCGAGTTTGTCGAAGCCGTAACTGTTTTTCGCTTCCTTAAATTCTACCCATTCGGTTTCGTGCGGAAGCGCCCGCAATTCATCCAGCTTACGTAATCGTTCGGCTTCCGTCATGCCTGAACCCGAAATACCTTCATGACCTCGTCGCCGAGGTGATTGATGACCTTGACCGCGATGCGGCCCGAAGCGGGTTTTTCGAAGGCGCGCGACGTGTCGCTGTGCAAGGTCTCCCAGGCCTCTTTATTGATCTCAGCCTTCAATGTCGTACGGAGCGCTTTGTACGGGTCGTTTGCGCCCAGGAAATACGCCTGGCGCACGAAGAAACTCTCTTCGTTGTAGTCGGTGTCGATAAACCAACACGCGATACCGTCGGCGCCGTCGCTATGGATCTCGCCGGTATTCGGGTGAAAGACGTCCACGCCGTTTATCCGTATCCGGATCATACCATCGTCGGCATCGAGTATGTCGATGTCCGGTTCGCCGAAAATCACGAAGAGATTGCCCTTGCCGGTGTTCTTGAGGTCGTCCGCCATATGCAGATCGGCGTTCATCCGTGCCTTCAGCACGGGGATGCGGCCCAGACTGCTGAAATCGGCGGCGTGTGCCTCGTAGTTGAACGCGCACGCGATCAGCACGTCGAAATCGGCGTCGCCCGCTTCGCGCGCCGCCGCGACCAGGTCGGGACGGGAGACGGTCCCAAACTCCGGGCCGATGAAGATGCCGGCACGTTTCTCGACCGCGCCGTCGCCCTCGACGTACCGCCCTTCGGCACAGATGAAATGTCCCGGCCAGCCGGTTATCGAACTGAACGTGATCCTGTCGGCCTTGTGCGCCTGCTGCACACCCGCGGTCCTGAGATTGTCCAGGATCATCTGCGGAAACGATTGCGCGTCTCCGTAACCGGCATTTTTCTCATTCAGCGAGTCGATCAATTCATCGTTTTCATCGACGCCGAGCACGCGATGCGGCGACAGGCTCTCGACCGTGAACGGTCCGGCGACGCGGACCTTCTTGCGGTCCTCGTACGGCTTGTCGTAGAGATACTCGAAGTCCGCCTTTGCGGCGATGGACGCATCGATTTCCTTCTGACGCGCAATGCGATTCTTCCACCAGTCGGCATGCGCCTGCCGGGCGTTCTCGGGCCAGTTGTCAGCCGTCTCGCGCGGGATTTCCCATTCCTCCCAGGCGGTGTCCAGCAAGCGGTTGAGCTTGGTGCGGAGCGGTTCAAGAATTTCCTGATACCGCTCCCAAATCACGTCGATCTCGGCATTGTTCGCAATGGATTTCAGGGTGATATGTGGAACGCGTTCGTAGACGAAGCCGTGGCGGATGTTGCCGTGCGTGGCCTTCTCGCGTGGCGCGGAATGTGTCAGCTGGGCTTCCTTCAATTGACCGTCGCGGCTGTCGGCGAGGAGGTAATATGGATAACGTGCCCCCATGATCCGGGCACGCGCCAATGCCAGGGCGACGCGGGAGGTATCAATCGTTATCCAACGCCGACCCCATTGTTCAGCGACATAAGCGGTTGTGCCGGAACCGCAGGTTGGGTCGAGGACCAAGTCTCCAGGATCTGTTGTCATTTGAACACATCGCTCAATCACGGATGAAGCTGTTTGGACAACGTAGATCAACCCGGTTCCGATTTGCAGTGATTCCCACCGGTCATTGATGGGCAGCACTGCGAAATCATCAATATAGCGTTTATATCGCACCGTTGAACGACCAGATGCCATACGCCCTGCCTTGCCAAGTCTATCGAGGCCATCCAACGTCGTCTTCCAGTGGCTAGATTCGCTTGGGCTAAAGACTTTGCCCTCGAATTTCAGGACGTGTTCGGAAGACGAGCGACCTGAACTAATCAAGCTAGTATGTCGAAAAATTCGCCCTTCAGGGATTGGCATTTTGCGCTCAAGTTCGTCTCGCCTTAAGCGTCGCTCCTTTCCGTCAATTAGCTCGATTTGATCATATCGGTCGGACGAGACATGTCCCGGGATTCGTTTACCGAAGATTTGTCTATATTTTGCAATGTTTTTGGACTTTGCGAACCATAAGATGAAGTCGACCGTGTTCGCTAACAGATTGCCGGCTTGACTGCCGGTCTTTTGAACTTGAATTATCGAACAAAAATTATCTTCACCAAATACTTCGTCGATCAACGCGCGAATGCGATGAACATTTTCATCTCCAATCTGCACAAATATAGAACCCGAGTCCGTCAGCAAGTCCCTGGCAACAGTCAGCCGATCTCTCAAATATGTCAGATAAGAATGTATCCCGTCCCGCCACGTATCCCGAAATGCCTTGACCTGCTCCGGTTCACGTGTGATGTGATCGGCCTTGCCGTCCTTCACATCTCGACTGGTAGTGGACCATTGAAAGTTGCTGTTGAACTTAATGCCGTACGGTGGATCGATATAGATGCATTGGACCTGGCCGCGCAGCCCTTCGCGTTCGGCAAGTGACGCCATTACCTGGAGGCTGTCGCCGAGGATCATGCGATTGGTCCAGTTCGCGTCGTGCTGGTAGAATTCGGTTTTCGTCGCTGCATCGGGAATGCCGTTGAAATCGGCGAACAGGTCAAGTTCAGGCTGTGCCTCCGCTTCCGCCGGCTTTTGCGTTTCCGTGTGCCGGCGCAGGTCGTCGATCAGCACCTTTGGATGCACTTTCTCCTGGATATACAATGGCGGAGCCGACACGACCAGGTCCGACCAGTCTTGTTCGTCCTTGCCGCGCCACACCAGTTGCGGGTCCAGATCGCGGTTGCGCCGCTGGTAGGCGACCTGGACGGGGTCCATCTCGTCCTTGCGCATCACCGACTGGTATTCGGCGGTCGGGATGTTCTTGCGGCTCGCATCCTCGTGGCGAATGGTTTCCACAGATTTTTTCTTTGCCATATGGTCCTCTATGTTTCTATCGAACCGCGAAAGGGCGCGAATGAACGCGAATGAAAAACGATTTCAGGAATTCGCGTTTATTCCTGTTCATCCGCGGTTTTCTCCTTCCCGGCTACCACATCGTTAATCATGTCGTCGAAGTGGCGCTGGATCTTCTCGGCAAAGTCCGACCCGATCAGGAAGACATCCGTGAATTCTGCGAACGCCCACCGGCCGAAGGTCCCGAGGTTGTTCACGCCCGGCACCCAGTAGGCCTCGACCGTGTTTTTTCTTGTCCTTCGCGTCTTCGCCGCGGTAGCCCTTGATCTCGACGATGAGATTAAGAGCATCATCGCCGCCGTCATCAAGCCGGACGATGAAATCCGGCAGGTAGCGCCGTGTTTCCGATCCGTAACGATACGGCACCTCAAAACCAAGCCCCTGGTTTTTGACGTAGGCCATCACGTGCGGGTGCGCTTCGGCGACGCGACAGAACTCGGCCTCCCAGTCGCTGTCGCAGATGACCCAGTTTACGTGGCAGCGGCGCGCATCGGTTTCCCATCGCGTTTTTTTGGACGTCGTGAAATTCACATGCGCCGTCGAACCGGTATGATTGTAGGGATCGAGCATCGCCTTGATCGGACGCGATCCGGCGAGCGACCGGGTGATGCCGGCCGTGATTCGTTCGCAGGCCATGTCCGCCAGTTCCTGATACAGCAACTGCGCCGGATAGGTAGCGCCTTTGCAGCGTAAACAGGTGTCGAGCCACTGTTTTGTAATCCGTTTGAGCTGCCCGAAAAGACTATGTCTGGGTTCCTCGCCGGGGTCGCGCCACTTCGTGTAGAGCAGGCGTTTCGTGACCTCAAAAATCAGCGTCGACCGGCGCATGTCCTTGAGATGTTCGAGGCTGAGATCGACGCCTTCGCCGATGATGCCGCGATTGTGGGTAATCGATGGGCCAACCAGGTCCGGAGTCAGCTCGAGGATGGAATCGTCGTTGAAGTTGGCCGTCAACCGTTCCTCGGGCAGCTCGACCCGGTAGCCTTCGACGCGGGGGAACCGAATCTCGAGGGCGTCGCGGTCCGGCCGTACAGCTTTTACCTGAATGGTAATCCTTGGCGGCGTCGGCTTTACGATGACGGGCTTGGCATTGAAGTCGAAGGGAATGCCCAGGACATCGGCATATTCCACGTTGAACAGGCCCTCTTCGTTGACGTCGTAGGACTGCCGGCGGAGCGCGCGGCCGATCACCTGTTCGCACAGCAGCTGCGTCCCGAATGCGCGGACGCCCAGAATATGCGTGACCGTGTTGGTGTCCCACCCCTCGCTGAGCATCGATACGGACACCACGCAGCGGATCGAACCGCCGAGGCGATCTTTTCTGCCGACGGTATTCATGACCTCCCGAAGCAGATCCTGATCGGTCATGTTGCGGCCGGCATCCGCGTTGCCCGTTCGTTCAACGGTTTCCCGTCGAAAACGCTCAATTTCGTCGGCCGCCATCTCGCGGAACTTACGGTCGAGCGAATCGCCCGACTCAAGTTGTTCGCTGTCGATCAGCAGCGTTCGGGGGCACGGAATTTTGTCGCCGTGGTCGTTGAAATTCCGGAACAACGGGAGTCGGCCGTTTATCAGCGTTGTCGTGCCGTCTTCGTTTTTACGATAGAATCCGAATATGAAATCATATACCAGTTTCGACGTGGACGTGTTGTTGCACACGACGATAAAACACGGCGGTACGTCGATGCCCTCGGATTCCCAGAGTTCGAACGTCTTTTCGTAATGTCCGTACAGGGCCTCCAGTGCGGTCTGCAACTCCGGCGGCAGGCTTAGCGGATCCAGCGTTGCGGCCTTGCCGCGCCCCTTCTTCGGCATGCGACTCCGGATATTCTCCCAGAGATTGCGGAATCGCGGCATGTCGTTGCCGGGAATGTTGTCCGCGACCGGTACGCGCGGCAGTTTTACAATGCCGCATTCGATTGCATCCATGAGCGAGAAATCGCTCATGGTCCACGGGAACAACGTTCCTTCGACATAGCCTGATCCCTTGAGAAAAAACGGTGTGGCCGACAAATCCGCAACACGATTAAGACCAATCTTGCGATTGACGATTTCAAGACCGCTGATCCAGAGTCGGGCCGCCTCCCGATTTTTCTGCGCTTCCTTCTTGTCGTCGCCTCGTAAGGTCGCGCCTTCGTCGGAATCAGGTTTTTCGCGGTAGCAGTGGTGGGCCTCATCATTCAGCACCATAATATGCTTCATACCCATTAACGACGGCAGAACCCGCTGTAGCATCTGCCCCTCGGTCTCGAGCGTATCGAGGCCGTCGCCCCGTCCTTGCAACAGGGATCGTCCACCCTTCGACAAGGCCAACCGTTCGCGGAGCTTGAAGGAATGATAATTGGTGATCACGATCTTGCTGCGATCCAGTTCGGCAATGAGATCGCCGGGGACGAGTTCGCGCGTCTTAAAGTAGCTGTCCGGGTCATTGGGTTGCAGGACACGCAACCGGTCTCGAATGGTGATGCCCGGCGTTACCACCAGGAAGCCGCGGGTGAATTTTCGGCTGGTGGGACGACGCACGGCGTTGATCGTTTGCCAGGCAATGATCATGGCCATCACCGTCGTTTTTCCAGCGCCGGTTGCAAGCTTTAATGCCAGACGGGCCAAGCCCGGATTCGACGCCTCATTGGCATTGTCGAGATGATTGAGAAAGGCCTTGCCGGTTTTGCCGATGGTGGGTGCGACCTCGGTGAGCCAAATGATCGTTTCGACGGCCTCGACCTGGCAAAAGAACGGGCGAATGCCCTGGAACGGGTGATTTCGCCAGTATTGCAGCAGGCGCGCGGTTTCCGGTGTAACACGCCACCGGCTTGAGTCGGGTATCTCACGCCATTCGTCAATATGGCCACGCAGTGCGTTGATCAGGGACGTTGGATCGTATCGCTGATCTTCTGACGACAGACCGTGTCCCTCGTCGAATACAAACTCACCCTGTTTAGCCGAGGATCTTTGTTTCTTCGGTTTGGGAATCGGTGTAATGAACTCCGCGCGCCGCCGCCACTCGACAATGTTCTGTGTTGGTTGGCCGCTATGGTCGAGTTCCCAATGCCTGGCCGGATAAACATACGGCGAGTTGAGAATTGGTCTCTCGAAAAACAGATCATCCATGACAGTACCTTCTCCCTCCGTCGCCAGCCCGGCCGCGTCGTCATGAAAAAATTACGGACAATTCACAATGATGGTTGGAACGACTATGACCGGACACGGCATATGCGTTACATTTGGCGCGGCTATACAACCATAGTGCCATGTTGCCCGCCTATCCACCGACGTGTCCCGGATTCTTGAATGCATACCGAGTCTATAGTAAAGGTGCTATCAGGTAAAGCAATCACGTGATGAATCGACATATTGCCATGCGACCAGGGGAGACACGGTTCGTTGAATTCTCTCATTTACTATTCGTATAGTTTTTGCGTCCATTGGCGTTCGTTCGTGCTTCCATCTTTCCCTTCCTATCATTCAGCGGCTCAGTATTTATTCCACACGGATATCAGCACCAATCCGTGTCGTCCACTTTATAGCCCCACGCAATGAGTTGATCGCCAGCGATTTGTTGGAACGCCGTGAGCTTCTCCGCCGACCACGATTGCCAGCGCCGGTCATACTGCCCCGCAGCTGCGTCTGGAAAAGACGTGTTGGCTGGGTAAGGCCTTGGGGCAAACGGCTCGATCTCGACGAATTCGCACAGCTTCTGAAAGTTCGAAGCGAAGTCGGTCAGCAGATCCTCGAAACGAATGGTTAGCCTTCGCCCAGGTCGTTTGTGCTGATCCACTTTCGTCAGAATTGCCATGGACTTCGCCCAGGTCGAGCATGCCTTTTCGAAGTCAAACGGCTTTTTATCCCGTATTTTTTTCGCTTCGAGCGACGCA
>JAJFLQ010000167.1 GCA_021772615.1 Verrucomicrobiota bacterium
GAAACAAGGCTATTAAGCTTGTCGACCTGCAACCGGGCGACAGCGTCGGGTTTCATCATATTACGCATACGTTCGGTTGCCGTTCAAATTGTCTGATTCCTGTCCGGCTCAGATTGCGGCCGGTCCGAGGCACCATTCTCGTGCGCTGCGATGGTCGCGTCGGGCGCGCACGCGATGCGATCAAAAACAATATCAGGCATGTCGGTTGCCGACAAATTATCGCCCGCGTTGTCCGTTTTGATCGTCACGTAAATCGTCGTCAGTCTACCGAATGCTGCAAGGATTGGTGTTCCGTCGTTCATGCAGGTGATGCGGCAGTGGTACGTAAGGGCCTTGCGTGTTTTCTTTGTGACGATCAGATGCGCTTCGAACCGATCTTCAAACCGCAGTGGACTGAAATACGAAAAGCGTGCATCAACGCGTGGCCATCCCGAGACGAGCGCCTCGCCGCGTGGATGAACCGAGAGGTTCAGTGAGCGAAAGAATGCATGCTCGACCCGCTCCATGTAGCGGAAGTAGTTCGAGTAGTGCACGATCCCGGCCATATCCGTTTCATTGAAATCGACCGTGTCGATAGTCTTGAATTCGTACGCCAATTGCTGCTATCCCAGTTAATCTACGAGATGTGTTTCAGGTGATTAGACGGTTACCGCCTCGCGAATGAACGGCTCGCCGTAATCTATCGTCGGCGGAAGTTCTACGTACTTGCCAATTGTAGTAAACAGATCATCCAGGTTCTTGAATACATTGCCGATAAGGCAATCGGTAAGGTCGCCCCTGAGGTGGGGATAATTCTTGACGATCGTACCGAAGTTAAACCCTTCGTCGTAGAACGCATAAACAAACTTGCGCATAACTTCGCTGCCCTGACGAAATTTTCTTGAAAATTCCGTGAACTGAGCCGCGCTGAAGTCACCGGTATCAAAGCATGTATTCACGGCGTCTGCAGCCATCTCGCCGCTGACTAACGCCAGAAATATTCCGGATGAGAATATTGGATCGAGGAACGAAAAAGCATCGCCTGCGAGGACGACGCCGTCCTTGGCGCAATACTGTGAGTGATACGAATAGTCGGCAGTCCCGTTATAACCACCGGTCTGTATTCCGTCTTTTATGCGGTCTTGAATCCACGGCGTTTTTTCAATTTCACGCCACAAAATCGTTTCGTAATCACGCGTTTCCGAGAACAAATAGTCTTTGTCGGCCACAACGCCGACGCTCACCTTATCGTTCGCCAGCGGTATGTACCAGAACCAGCCCTTGGCCGGCAGATATGAAATTGTGGTAGCTCCCTCGTCGCGTCCGGCCGCGCGCTTGGCGCCCTTGAAGTATGTCCAGATGGCGATCTTTTTCAGTTTTGCATCGGCGACACGCCATTTGTTTCGTGTCATTGTGAAGCCGGCGCGTCCACTGCAGTCAATAGTGATGGGGGCGCGATATGCCGTCTTTTCGCCGTCGCTGTCCGTCGCTATCGCACCCACGACGCAGCCATCCTCCTCAACTGCATCAATAACACTCGTTTGTTCCAGCACTGTAACGCCTTTTTCCCGTGCATTGTTCAACAGCATCGTGTCAAACTCGGTCCGTTCAACCTGCCATGTCACCGCTGCTTCGTGGTCAAAGTGATCGGCAAAATAGAATGGCTGGGACGTCTTGCCGTCCTGGCTGACGAATTGAACGCTATGTTTTTTGACATAGGGGCCTGCGTTCAACTGGTCGATGACGCCAACTCGCTGTAAGGGGAAAAAGTTAAATGGGAGCATTGATTCACCAATGTGGTACCTGGGCATCTTCTCTTTTTCGAATAACACGACGTTCCGACCGTGTTGTGCCAGGATTGTGCCAGCTGTGGAACCCGCTGGGCCACCGCCGATCACTATTGCATCGAACTGCTTTGGATCCGTCTTGCCCACGTAAAATCGCTCCTGTCGATCGTAATGATGCTCAGGCCGTCGCCGGAATCTCGACAACGTGGGCCCGCGGCCTCTCACCATCAAGCCAATGTGTGTTTCGACGTCCGCACAACGTGCGAGTTCCATCAAGTACTATCGCGGGCTTGATCAGTTGATCCGATTTCGCGCTGGGATATGCCTGAGCTTGCTTTTGTGCGTCATGGAACAGGTGCTCATGATGCCGCCGCGCGGCCGTATCCCTTCGATGTTGGCATCCCTTGCTTCGAAGGTGAAGCACGATAAATTGTTTGATACAGCCGGATTCGACCGCGTGGTCGGTGCCGTCGACATGCAAGGTGACTTGGCGAGAATATATGTCCCCATCCAGATGGCAGTTCAGTACCTTCAAGTGCAGCTTGCCCTTGTAAAATCCCTTCGGCGTGGGCGTTTCGCCATTCGATAATAATTCAAAATATCTTGGCGAAAGGCTTGATCGTCTTGGTGTTCTCGAACGGGTATTGTGAAGGCTGTAATCGGACAACGATACGACTGATAATATGCGGTAAGCGAATATGACGGGGACGTGTTGCTTATACCACACCGGCAGGCTTCCTGATAACGCACCGATGATTGTCGTCTACAAGCTTTTCATCCACTACAATGGGAGAACAAAACCATGACAATGAAGAGAGTCATTGTATTTGTCGCTGACGCCATTGCGTGTGCGACGTTTTATCGTGATAAACTGGGATTAAGGCCGGTCGGCGAATGGTCTGACGAATGGGCCGAGGTCGAGGGCGGAAGCTGTCACCTGGCCTTTCATCAGGCATACATTGAGGACAAGAAAGTCAGTCGACCCACTGGATCTCCAATGAATCCACACAAGATCGTCTTCACCGTGGATGATGTGGCGTCGAAGCGGGCAGAATTGCTGGAAAAAGGGGTGCGGATGGACGAGATTCTAACTTTCGATGAGCTGGACGCTTTAGTCTTGTGTGACGGGTACGATGTAGAAGGGCATCGATTCCAGCTATGCAATCGTTAGCTGCCATGTGGAGTCTGCTGCTGCATGGCTTCCCGTCGCGGCGCCGAATCCCTGAACTACATTGGTTTCAGAAGCAGATGGTGAGGGCATAACCCGCGCCGTCGCAGCAGTTCGAGACGTGTCCAGAACAGGTAAATCAATTGCTTAGGTACGTTACCGGTATAAAGGCCGGATTACAGGACTTGGCCGTAGCTCATCGACTCGTCGTCAAACGACGAATGTGGCGGCTGATCATGCTTCCGGGATTACTCAGCGCAGCCTATTTTCCCGCGGTCGTGGCGTTTACGCTGGTGGCGATGACCAGGGTTGGGATATTCATCAACGAACGGGTGATGCCGGAATGGATGCGGTCGACGGTTGTTACAGCGTTGCTTCTGGGAATTCTCTACATCATAGGATTCGTAACGGGTTTTCTGTTGTACCGCACCGTAATCATGATTGTCTACTCGCCCGCCCTTGGCTACATGTCGGAAGCTGTCGAGAAACAGTTGGGCGGAACTATGTCTCCCGAGTTCAGCTGTCGCGGCTTTGCCTATGATGCTATACGGGGCTCTTCGCTCAGCATATTAACGTTTGTTTTATCGGTTGCTGTATTCGGACTCTGCTGGATAATTTCGTTATTGCCGTTGGTCGGAGCTGTGGTGTCTGTGTTTCTGCTGCCGCTGTCGCAAATGTACCTGGCAGGCGTTGGATTTTCGGATCCGGCTCTGGAAAGACGCCGCTACAGCGTTCGCCGTTCACTGGGGTTTTGCTGGAAAAACCGTGGCAGATTGATCGGCCACGGTTTGGGATTTTCGTTACTGTTGGCTATACCGCTGATCGGTTGGTTTCTGGCACCGAGCTACGGTATCATCGCCGGGACAGTGGGCGTTGTGTCGGTGCTGAAGGCGGACGCCATGCCGGAAGATGGAATGGTAGACGCCACTCCCGCGGCAACCACAGATTGATACGCTGCGGCAGAGATTGAGACGTTTCTCCAGGAGAGGTATTGAAACCGGAATTATGATGAGACAAAATATTACCAGGAAGAGGACAGCTGCGGCGGCGAGATCGTTGCCGGACGATCTGACTATAGCGAGAACGGTGACATGACATTGTTGACAGGATTGACATTGCGGACCGTATTGACAGAAGCGAGTGGATCGGCCGTGGCAGGTTTGTCGTGGATGGCGGAGTCCGCGCGCGGACCGCAGGAGGCGTGTTGCTGTGCCTGAATTATTTGATAAACATGGTGGTTTTCGCAGGCTGCACTCCTTTACGCTGGCCACGATCGTTTAGATCGAGACGTTGCGGTTTTGCCGGCGTTTTCTCACGCATAACGTACGCGACGGGAAGGTGAAGGTCTACGATCCGAAGGAGCGTCAGTACGACCAGATGACCCAGGCCGCCCGCAGCGGCCGACAAAACATTATCGAAGGGTCGGAACGCGCGGCGACCTCTAAAGATACCGAAATGAAGCTTACGGACGTGGCTCGTGCGAGCCTGAGTGAGTTGCGCGGCGATTATGAGATCGTGATCCTCGACCGGAACGAACTCCCGTGGTCGGTGCATTCTGCGGAGGCAAAGGCTGTGAACGCCGTATCACTCGATCCGGCGCCGTTTACGGACGATATGGTCCACGAGTCGGCGAAGCACGCACTGGAGCAGCGCAAGAAGTACGTGCGGTGGCTTGATGCGGACAATGCCGTGGTGGTGGCCAACGCGATGCTTATTATCATTGGCCGCGCCATGAGCATGCTGAAGAACCAGATTGAGGCGCAAGGCAGCGCGTTTGAGAAAGCCGGCGGCTTCCGCGAACGACTCACTGCCAAACGCCTCGAGGCCCGGGAAAAGGAGAAGGAGCCGTCGCCGGAATGCCCGCAATGCAGCAAGCCCATGCGCCGGCGCAGCTCTGCTCGAGGGGAGTTCTGGGGGTGCTCGGGGTTCCCGGACTGCAAAGGAACGCGTCCGATATGAGCGGCATGACATGATTGACCTTATTGACATCGTTGTCAAGCCCGTCACCCCGTCAATCACGTCAATCACGTCAATCACGTCAACATGGTCATTAAACGCGCCGCTTCCGAGGATGCGGAGGTGACTGTGTCGGTTCGAACCATTATGGAGCGCGATGCCGCGACGCAAACAAAAGCTGTGTGATGATGATCGCACATATCCCGGGCGGATCACCCCCGGCGATATTGCCAAAGGCTATGACGAACTCGCAGAGCAATGGAACAGCGACACGTTTCCGAGGCACAACGGTGTCGAACAACATCAGCGTGCCGTCGCGTTCGTAGCCGACAAAGGCGGTGCGCTGGACATCGGTTGCGGTAGCAGCGGAAGAATCATCGACCTTTTACTAAGTCATGGTTTCGACGTCGAGGGCCTCGATTTTTCGCGGCGCATGATTGCGTTGGCCAAGAAACGTCATCCGGACGTTATGTTCTACCAGGCGGATATCCGCGACTGGGAGTTTTCTCGAAAATACGATTTCATTTCGGCGTGGGACAGCATCTGGCATCTCCCATTGGCTGATCAGGAACCCGTGCTGCGCAAGATTCTGGACGGCCTGGCGCCGGGCGGTGTCTGCATTTTTTCGACTGGCGGCCTGGATGCGCCTTCGGAAAAAGTCGACTCGGCCATGGGGCCGCCGATGTACTACAGTGTGCTCGGCATTCCTGAAACGTTAAAGCTGCTCTCCGAGTCCGCATGTGTTTGCAGACATCTGGAGTATGATCAGTATCCCGAATTGCATCTCTTCATCATTGCGCAGAAGACCGGAAAAGCTGTGGACTGATACAATCCGGGCTGTGTATTCTCAATTTTCGCGGCATGGATGAACCGAACGAGATCGTGTTCGAGCGAGGATGGCCCGAATTGATTGTCGATATCGTCATCGACATCTCATATCACACCGGGCCACTCATGATTGTTGCCGACAGTGGAAACCATCCAGTCATCATATCATCGCTTACCGACAGGGTTAGCCTCCTGACGACGTGGAATCACTAACGTTTTGCCCGATATGCAACCGTAATCCATGAAACGCCGGTACATGCATGCAACTTCCAGCAGATAACGCGAGTGCCGAGCCGCTGTTCGACGGCAAGCCCATTACACACTGGCTGGCAATCGGATCGGGGCTCGGATATGCCTTTACGAACGATAGTCATGAAATGGAGCGCGCCACGGAGATTCTTGATTCGATTCGTTGGAGCGATCCGGTCGCGGTTGCGGCATTGTTTCGTGCGCTGGAAGACGAACAAACGCTCGTCGCGACTATGGCGGCGCGGCGGATCGTCCGCTTCGGGACGGAGGCGGTGCCGTCGCTGGTTGAGGTCTTGCGCAACGGCAATGTTGCATCACGAGAAATTGCGCTTGACATCCTCGCGGGGCTGCAGCCGTTGGCAACGGAGGTTATCAACCTCGCCATCCTGGAATTGTCGGCCGGCGGTGAGCTGGGCGACAAGGCCGCACGGTTTCTCGCCCACACGTACGATGACCATGGCGAACACATTGTCCAAGCTCTCGCGCCGTTGCTGGAGGGCTACGATAACGATGCACGCGCGGCCGCGTACTGGGTCCTGATGTGTGTCCAGGATCTGAGTGACAAGCCGAGACCAACCCTGACAACAATGCGCCTGGCTGTTGCCCATCCGGGGAACATTAATAGGGCCACGTGGACCTTGGTGAAAATGGGACCAGAAGCGGTCCCGTTGCTCGTGGAAACCATGGAGTCGGGTGAGGTCGAAGCGGTCTGTGCTGCGACGCAGCATCTACGTGGCCGCATTTCACTGGATCCCGCACTGCACGCCGCGCTTGTCGCCGGGGCCCCGAGGCTCTTCAAGCTACTGCACAGTCCGCAGCGCCAGGTCAGGGAGAGTATCATGATCCTGCTTTACGATACGGTGCCGGACGCGCCGGAATTGGGCATGTCGGAGTATGAACCCGTAGTCGCCGGGGCGCCGGCCTCCCTGTGGCTGGCTCTGGCCGGTGGAATGGCTATTGGTGAAAAGGCACGGGAACAGACCGAGTCGGTGCTGCAGGCAATCACGTGGGAGGACCGTGATGTGATGCTCGGAATTTTTCACGCGATGCGCAGCGAGACCAGCCCGATCGCCCATGCCGGCGCGCAGCAGCTCTTGCGATTTGTGCCGCACGTGATTCCTTTATTGATCGAAGGCGTGGCGGATGCGTCCCGGGAGATGCGGCATCAGGCGATGTGGGCGCTTGCGAGTATTCGACCGACACCACAACAAGCGATTCCGGTTGCGGTTTCCAGTCTGCCTGATCCTTATGATCAGGTCGCCTGTCAGGCCGTCCATTTTCTGGAGCGCGCTGCGCCCGCGCACGGTGGTGCGTTCGTCGACGACCTCAAGGTCCTGCTTGCCGGCGACGATGACGATCTTCTAAACTGGGCGCTGGACGTTCTTGCGGCATTTCGTGCGGACGCGCACACAGCGCTGCACGCGGTTGGCGAGGCGCTTTCTAAGACCAATTCTGCGTCAAACGCATATAAAGCAGTGGCCGTGCTGCTCAATATTGGTCCGGACGCGATGCCGGTGCTTGTGGCCGGATTAACCGCACGGAATGTTGTCGCCGCGCGGGCCGCCGCCGATGGACTGCGACGCCTCGCTCTGGGGCCGCAGCGAGCGGTAGTGCTGCCGTATCTGAACGATATTCGAATCGCGTTGGGCCATGCGGATCTCGGCGTTGCCACCGACGTTGTATATGTTGTCGACGCTCTTGCGCCGGAATGCAAGGGGCTTGTCGCGGCCGCCATCCGATCCCTGGGACACGATGCATTGGCCGCGAATCGGAGCGCCATGTGCTCGACGTTGGCGCGGCACCCAGATCAAGCACCGGTCATTGTGCCGGCGCTGACGACTGCGTTGAGCGACCTGGATTGGGACGTGAGGGCTACGGCAGCAAAGGCGCTCGTCAGACTCGGGCCGGCTGCCCGGTCGGCTCTCCCGCGACTGCGCGAACTGCTGACCGAAGAGATGGAGAATGGCTATCCCGATCTGCATGGCGAAACGGAACGCGATAGACTCAGGCTCGCGGTTCATTCAACGATTGCCGCATTGACAGAGGGGGGCGATGTACAGTGAACCAGTTTTACTGGATGATCCGGGGTAGAGAAGGTAATAAATCACCTTGTTCGCTAGTTGCTTGAACTGACACGCCTTCTGATTACGTTAACATCTTGAACGATTTTCCGACATCGACTGAGATTCGGGGACCTAAATGTAGAAATCGAGCGATAGGTTCCTAAACTGTGGGATGTTTGGCGGAAATCGTCGTTAGAAAAATAAGGGAGAGGGAATATTCTTATGAAACTTTTCAAAGCATTTATCATTTCTGCATTTTTCACGAATTCGATTTATGCTGGTATTGTGAATTTTAATCACACGGGTAGTAGCGACCCGACATCCGAAGGATGGGTTGGTGGAACCACCGGTGTTGTTGGTCCGGTAAATGACGGCGGCGTCGATGCGTGGTCAATAAATGACAATACGACCACTGCTGGAAGCGGTTATTCCGCGGCATTGACAGCTGCTGATTTTGCGATATTGAACACTGAAGGTTGGACTATGAGCGCTAATATGCGCATGGTTAGTGGCATTGCTGGTGGAAAATCTCCTTTCCTAATGTCTTTCAGAAACGGGACTAGATCTTATGATTTCCTTTGGGGGTTGGATTCAAACAACAACCAATACGTCCAGGCTAGCACCGGTAGAAATTTATCATTTTTTACGAGCTTCTCTGGTCCGTTACTCACCCTGTCTTCTGGTTACCATCAATTTGATATGGTCTATGATCCTCTTTCGACAACAGTTGACGTATTCGTGGACGACATAGAAGTTTTCAGTAATGTATCCGGCTGGTCTTTGGCGCAGAGTGTTATGCTTTGGGGCGGGGGAGGTAGTCAGCCCACTGGCCAGGCAAATTTTGCATCTGTTGGATTTCAGTCAAATGAAGCAGCTGTTCCTGAAGCATCTACATGCGCGCTAGTCCTTACCGGTTTAATTGGTCTTGGAGTTGTTCGCCGGAAACGAACACGCCAGTAGGCAGTCACCAAAAATCAGGGATTATTTTGGAGCCTTTGGATACTCGTATTCGAGGGCTTTCCAGGTTAGAAGTTCCTTACGCTTCATGATGCGAAAAAAGCAGGATCGCGACATCCGTAGTTTGCGTTCGTCATAATACCATAACGTCTCGGAACGCCTGACCAGACCGTCGCCGGAAGGATCCATATTCAGGTACTGTGTCGACCATTTTGGATCATTACCCTGGGCCGCAATAATCCTGGGATTTCGATCTGTGAAGATTTTTTTCAGTCCGTGGTCAACCGAGACCCACGGGTAATGATTAAACCACGCGCTCACCGGAAAGACACGTGCGTCGTCTCTGAGGCAGATGTGACCTCTCCTCGTATGAAAGTCGACCGATGGATGGTAGCGGAACAGTTTATGCTGCGCGTAGGCCCAGGGTCGTAACCTGCAATAGCGCATCCTCTCAACGGCTGACGGTATCGAGACATCATCCTTTTCTGTGGGATAAAATTCATAGCCTTCCATATTTATGATCGTGTAACCGAGGCGCTCCGCCTGCTCCATGAATTCCAGCAGCGACATGTCGTTCACCGGCGACAGATAAAACGCATCGGATTCGATTAGCAGGATCCACTTGTAGTCAACCAGGTTGTGATGCATATAGTCGCAGGCGCTTCGCAGTATCCTGTCCCATTCGAAGCCGTTCGTGGAAACCGAAACGACATCCATTATCCGTCCCGTGTAGCCGCACGTGCGGTTACGTGCACGTTCCACTATTTCCAGACTGGAATCAGTGGATTCATTATCAAAGACCACCAGATCGATACCCCGTGAGAGGTAATGATCGATACTTTCTCCGATGATGTGTTCCTCGTTGAAGCAGAATAATAAGCCGCATGCTTTTTTTGGGGTGAATGTCATGGCGTGACCGGCTGCCGGCTCGTAAAGGATAGCAAACGGTCGTCCAGGATAGTTTTCACGGTCGGGTACGCCATGTAATAGATTTCCTCAAGTGCTCGGCTGTCGGTGATTCTTGTCGTCAGGCACGCATTCCGAATGGTAGCAGCCCACGCCCTTTTCGCAGGAAAGACGTCCTCATATATCTCCGTTGCTGCAGATAGCGGTGTGACAATCTTTCCCGTCTTGAAGAATATTTCCAGTCTGAGAATTCCGGCAATAATTCTGTAGGCCTGGTATGAGCTGGTAAGGTTGCCCGGGTCCATTCTGATCTTGAGTGACGAATGGCTCACGGCCTCCAGCGCCATCGCCTGCTGCAGATCATCCGGCGCACGGCGCAACTGCTTCGTGAACGCCGCGTTATGCACATAAATGCGTTCGTGCATGAAGTCATCATACTTAAATGGTTTGTTCAGATAGCAGCAATAAAGCAGCGGCGCCAGCGTGTTTTCCGGAATGAGTATTGGAAACCGGTGGAATCCGCAATGGTAGGGAAGGTCGTTTTCGTATGTGCCTATGAGTACCTTGATGGCGTTGATCGCCGATTGGAGCGATCCGAGATCGCAATCGTCCGACAGGACGACATAGCAGTGATAGTAAGACGGCCAGACGCATTTCACGGCCGCATTGTCGTTGATCCCGAGCATTGCCTGGTAGAGGTGCGCGGGCGCCGTGGTCATCTCGCTCGCATGAACGATATCGAATCCGGTATGGTCGGCGCGCGTTATCGTGTCGACGCGCGTTTCATCGTTTTCGAATATCGTCAGGCTTTTTCGAATGATCGCGCTGAACGCGTGTATCCTGAGAAATACGCCGTGACATGCATCGATGAGGAGCTGCGGCTCCAGAAGCGCGGGTTCGTAATGGTGCTGCCGCCAACGCGCAAACGACGAAAAAACGTGGTGAAATGACGATGTCTCGTCCGTCAGTACACGTTGAATCGTTGCGTCTCGCGACGCGGTGGACAGACCATTCTCCGTGAAGTCGCCGGCGACATATCGCTCCACATCCACGATCAACTTGTAAAAATTATAGTATGTTGTTCTGTCGGCGCCGGCCTGTGGCTTAAATAGGGCCTTGGAGAGATGCGAGCAGCAGAATAGCAGTTCCGCCAATGTATCCAGCCTGTTCTTCAAGAGTGCCACGTCACGATCGTTCGACATCTTGTCCATGAACAAGCCTCCAGTTGACCGTGTCGAATCGCCTTACAGGGCCCAGTTTCATCCACATCGCGAGGTCCGCCTCGTTCACGATGTGGATATCGCTGATGTATGGAAAGATCGTCTTGACGACCCGTATTCGCCGCCAGATTTTCTGCAGCGTCGCGACCTCGCTCGCTGGGGACAGCGGGTGCATGACCAGGGAGATGTCGATATCGCTGTAACCGGGGATCCATGCCGCGGCAGCATACCCTCTGCGTACGAATATCGCCTGTATCTGTGGTATGCCTTTGACGACCGCAACGCAAATTTTCAAAGAAAGCGCATACAAAGCCCGGTAGAGCAGGGCAGGCAGCGGTCGGAATGTGGTGCGCAGAACGACATCTTTGGTCACTTTATGTATCAGCCGATACATCGTCTGCCGAATATTTTGATGTTTCTGATCTTTCGATACACGTTCTCGCCGAGGAATGACACCAGCAGCGACAACGTATTATGGTAGTCAAGGGGGTATCGTTTGATCGCGCTGAGCATGTATTGGCGTCCTTCGAGGCTGTCGCCCGCGATAAACAACAGGCCGCCCATTCTGCAGTAAAAATCCGCGGACTTCTTTCTGCCATATGCCATGAATTCGGTATCGTACTTGCGAAGCAGCAGCTGCCGCGCCGCCACGTATCGTCGATGGTCCGACGTCATGCAGCCGGCGGTGACATGATGAATGGCGAGCGCCTCGGGAACATATGCGAACCGGTAGTCGCGCGAAATTCTGATCCACATATCGTAGTCTTCCGCTGCCGGGAGCGACTCATCGAAGCCGCCGACATGGTCGAAACACATTTTCCGGACCACCACGGTTACACACGGAATAAAATTGCTTTGCGAAAACAACGCTTTGTGGATATGTCCTGCGGTGTTCTTGAATCGTGCCGGCGGCCAATACGAGCGTGCGCCGTTGTTGCCTTCTGCGAGCCATGCTCCGGAATATACTACACCGGTTTGCTCACCTGCGTTGCCGAAAACAGACATCTGGACTTTCAGCTTGTCCGGCAACCATTCATCATCATCATCCAGAAACGCGATAAATTGTCCCTGCGACGCCAGGAGACCGACATTGGCTGCAGCGGCGGCACTGCCACAATGATCCGTGCGTACATATCGAACTCGGCGATCCGCAATGGCCGCGACCATCTCGCCGGTTCCGTCGTCGGACCCGTCATCTACGACCACAATTTCGAAATTCGCGTACGTCTGGGCTAACGTGCTGGAAATTGCCCGGCGCAACAGGTCGACGCGGTTGTAGGTTCGTACGATAATACTGACTTCAGGCTGCATATTGCTTGTATCCTATCTCGTCTTGACAGCCCTGCCGATACCGTACCGTATCATCGGCGCAAGGCGAAAAACATTGAAGCGCGCCGTTCGGATCGCTCTTGACAGGTATCGCCAGCCGTGGCGAAACTCGCGCCGGGCCATAAGGGACGTGCCCACACGACACGCCAGTTGCAAATACCGGTCTTTACCGTATCGCCTGTATTCTTCATCATATCTGTCGAGCAGCATGATATGCGCCTTAATGATATTCGCTTCAGTTCGCGACATGCTGTCGGGCGTAAGGTAAACATTGACAAAGGCCCGCGGAATAAACCGGAATTCGAAATGACGGGAAATTCTGATCCAGAGATCCCGATCATTCCCCGAAGGCAGCGTTTCGTCGAAACCGCCGACTTTCTCAAAGCATTCCTTTCGTATCACTGCGGTGACGAGACACACGAATGTAACGTGTGCGAACAACAGGGTATGAAGGTCGCCATTCATCTTCGGGATGGTGTCGGGCGGGTAGTACATCTTTTCGTTACTCCCAGGGTCTACGCGCCACCTCCCCGTGTAAACGACCCCGGTTTTCATCCGCTCGCTACGGAACATGTCCATCTGTACCTCGAGCTTGTCCGGCAGCCATTCGTCGTCGTCATCCAGGAACGCGATAAATCTGGAT
Source organism: Verrucomicrobiota bacterium (assembly GCA_021772615.1). Taxonomy (GTDB): domain Bacteria; phylum Verrucomicrobiota; class Lentisphaeria; order JABSQK01; family JAJFLO01; genus JAJFLQ01. The sequence goes on from JAJFLQ010000167.1 coordinate 13,086, forward strand.
CGCGCCTCACGTATGCCGAGATTGAGTGCGGCGGCAGCGCCCTTATTCTGCTGTCGAACATACCTCAATCTCTTGTCCTCGAAGGCCCTTACCACCGCTTTCGTCTCGTCTGTAGACCCGTCATCAATTACGATCAGTTCAAAATCCTCGTATGATTGCTGCAGGACACTGCGGATGGCCCTCTTGAGGACATGCGCTCTGTTATATGTGGGAATGAGTATGCTGACTTCCGGCGGCATTGTTGTTTCCTAAATCAGGCATTCAAAGAGTGTTTCATACTTGTCGACCATGTGGCCGCTGGTAAATTTCTCCTCGAGTTTTCGTCTTCCTGCGTGTCCGATTCGTGCGGCCAGGTCCGCGTCGCCGAGCAGCGCTACCATTGCTTCTCCGAGTTGATGAGAATCGCCGGGTTCGAACAGCACGCCGGATTTGTTGTGCGTCAGGATCTCTGCGATGCTGTCGATGCGCGATGCGACGTTGGGTGTGCCCCTTGCCATCGCTTCCAGTATCACCATCGGGCAACCCTCGGCCATCGACGGCAGGACGTTGGCATACAGCGAACTCATGATGGCCGGTATGTCCCAGCGTTCGCCAAGGAAATGAATGCCTCCATTGAGGCCTACCTCTTGTGCGTACCTCTCGAAGTACGCCCGGTTGTATCCTGTCTTGGCGAGGTCGCCGCCGACAAAAACAAATTGTGCCTCGGGAAATGATTGTTTTACCAGCCTCGCCGCGTCGACAAAGACCTTTTGACCCTTCATGGGATGCGCTCGGAAATAGGCGACCATTCCAAACAGTCTTACCTTGCGATCGATACCCAGTTCGTCATGCAGATAGTGGCGGTTCTGCTCGATCGCATCCATTGCCGTCAGATCCACGCCATTCGGTATCACGACAATTTTCCGGGCCGGCACGCCATGGTCGATAAGAAACGCCTTCACCGTCGACGACACGGCCACGGTACGTCGATCGAGCCAATTGGTCCATTTCTCGTGCCTGGCCTCCATCCCCCGTATTGTCGACAGCACGACGGCGTCGCCTGCAAACACCGATGTAAGCCTTCCGAGCAATCGCCCGAAAATCAGATTGCAATGCACGATGTCGAAGTGGTGCCGCTTTATGAATCGTACGGTTCTTGCAAGTCCCGAGAACGTAATGCGGCTTCGATCGGATCTGCAGCGACTCGTGCCGGTAAAGTCAAGGACATGCACGGGTATGCCGGCGCTTCGCGCCGTATCGCAGTCTGCATGTTCCCACGGTACCAGGACATGAACGTCGTGGTTCCGCTGCTTCAATCCGTTCGCCAGGAGCCCGACTGAAGTAAGAACCGGATAGGATTTGATCAACAGTACTTTCATCGCACCTCATTGATTATTGAAAAAATCATTGATCACGTCGCATATAAACGCCATCTCACGTTCTTCGAGAGTCGGGTAAATCGGCAGTGAAATCACCCGTTGCGCGATGGATTCCGCGACCGGGAAGTCGCCCTCCTTGTATCCAAATCGGTTTCTGTAGTATTGACTAAGGTGAACCGGGCGAAAATAGACCTTCGTTGCGACGCCGCATCCGTTTAGGTAATGCATCAACGCATCTCGCCGATGTGTTGCTGTCGTGATAGGAAACATCTGAAAGATGTTCTCATGATTTGCGAGCACGGTCGGCATCGTTATCCCGTCGATCCGACGGAGCCGATCCGTGAGATAGGCCGCGATCTGTTTTCGTCGCACGATGTTTGCTTCCATCTTTTTTAGCTGAGAGATACCCAGCGCCGCCGTGATGTTCGACATCCTGAAGTTAAAACCCAGGGATATGTACTCCATCGGCAAGCCATCGGCAACGTTCTCTCCATGCGATCGGAAGCGCTTCAATTTGTCCGCGATACAGGTAGAATGTGTTGTGACGCAGCCGCCCTCGCCGGTAGTAATGATCTTGTTCTGACAAAAACTGAAGATGGCGCTGTCGCCGTGACCGCCGATTTTTTTTCCTCGCATTTCCGCTCCGAACGCACCGGCGGCGTCTTCGATCAAGATCAGCTTGCGTCGGTTCGCAATCTCTCTGATTGCATCGAGTTGGCAGGGGCAGCCTCCGTAGTGAACCGCGATAATGACTTTGGTGTTGTCCGTAATCGTATTTTCCAACTTCGTTGGGTCAAGACCGAACGTATCTTCCTCGATATCGCAAAAGACCGGTGTCGCGCCTACAAATTGCGGTGCATTGGCCGTCGCAATGAAGGTGAATGTGGGTATTATGACCTCATCACGGTGCGTGATGTCGTACGCCGCCAACACCGCGTGCAACGCCGAGGTGCCGGAATTGAATACCACGGCGTGCCGGACCCCGAGTTTCTCCGAGATTCGCTTCTCAAACAAGTCGACGTTTGGACCGGCCGCCCAGTTCATACCCTGGCGGATGGCATTGCCTACACATTCAATATCCTCGTCGTCCCAGTGGATCTTAAACAACGGAATTTTCCCGTTTGTACTCACGCCCTCAGTTTCCCTTGATTTTTCTGGCTGGAGAGCCAACGGCGGTAACACCGTCGGGAATGTCTTTGGTCACGACGCTGCCGGCGCCGATAAATACATTCTCGCCAATCGTGAGACCCGAAATGATTATTGCTCCCATGCCTACGAACGTACCGTTGCCAATGGTGACATTGCCGCCGCAACGCGCGCCTTCAGAAAGGTGAGCGTAATCGCCAATCCGGTTCTCATGACCGATGGTCACGCCGTTGTTGAGTATGACGCCGGTGCCTATACGTACGTCGGGATCAATCACCGTTCCCTTAAATACAACCGTGCCATTGCCAATCGATACGTCTTTTCCGATCGCTGTAAATGGATGAACGACCGAAGCAAACCGAATACCTGCTGTAGATACAACATCCACTACGGATCTACGGACTGCATTGTCGCCGATCGCAACGACACAGCGGGATACACCCGAATTCGCGAGATTAACCATGATGTCCCTGGGGCCAATAATCTCATAACCAAGCACCTGTTCGCCTATCGGCTTGTTGTCGTCGATCAATCCGACGATCGCATATTGCCCTTCATTCTCGATAGCGTCAATGACGACTTTCGCGTGCGAGCCGGCGCCGTAGACAAGTATGTCTTTCATGGTTTCTCCCGAAAAAGCTCTTGTTCCTTCGCCATCCATCCCCGCGTCTTGGCGACAAAAAAGATCCATCCGTCCCGCCGCACGATCGGAATACGCGCGATGCGGTAGGGATCAAATCCAGCCGACGTGACATTTGTCCAGCCACCCGTCGCTGCAGACGCGTAATGTCTCCGAACAATGGCTTCGCAAGCAGAATCGAACCGTCCGCGCGGATACGCGAAGTGTTCGGCATCGATTCCGACGTTTTTCTGAAAAAGCTCCAACGGGCGCATCATTTCCTCCGTGACACGCTGTTCCGACAGGTTCGGCAACTCGGCGTGTGTATGCGTATGCGCTCCAATCGTTACGAGGCCGGATCCGTGCATCTCCCGGAGCATATCCCATGTGACCGGGGCGACCTTGGTGGCGTGCTTGGTGCTCAGGACGCAAGGTATTCGGTCTTCAACGAATCCAGTCGTCACAAACATCGTTGCCGGCATCGTAAGTGCCGTGAGAAGCGGAAACACGTGGGTATAAAAATCCTCATAACCATCATCAAAGGTAAGGACGAATCTATCCGCCTCAAGTTCTTCCTCCGATTGCAGGATATGCAATGCGTCCTTGTACGCAATCACGTGATGCGTGCGATGTAGATACGCTACTTGCTTCCGAAACCGCGCGTAAGGAATATCAAGTTCAAGGGGGAGATCTCCGGTAACCCTATGGTAAATTAAGAAGTAAATGCCCGGTTGGCGCCTGCGCGAGAATATGCCTCGAATCCCTACGCAGGCACGTCGCCAATGATGCACATATGTTGAGGACACTAGAAAACCTCGAGGTCGCCGCTGGTTAGATCCCACGACCCCGCCTGCAGCGGATCGAGACTGGTACTGTTCAGCGTGTGGACCACGAAAGTACGTCCGGCGCCGGTCGATCGCCGGAAACCCATATGTTTCAGTAACGTATGCTCAAACGTACCTTCGGCGAAGTAGGAAACAAGGTAATCCGCGCGCAATGCGTGCATCAATGTCTTTACGAAATGCGATCCTAGCTCCATGCAAGTTTCACGGAGGAACATGTCGAGGAGCGAGACCGAGGTAGGTTGATACCGGATCTCGGGTCTCAAGATCGCGAATCCAGCCAGGCCTTTGTCATCGGTAGAGGCGTAGACGGCATATTTCACGTATGGATGGCCGCCGTAGCGCCACGCCAAATAATTGAGATCTCGCGGCGTCCTGAATCCAACGCGCGTGCGACTGTTCTCCCATCCCCGAATCAACGCGTCACATTCTGTGAAGTAGGTTTCCAAAAACGTTTTCCACGGCGTTACTTCCCGGCAAAATACATCGTCCCAACCCACGTCCTGGCTGATGGGTTTACGCTCTGCCAGCAGGTCTTCGCCGTCCCGGTTCTTATCGAGATTCCTCGTGGTGATCGGCCACCTGGAGACGACGCTCCAACCCAACTTTAAATACCCCTGGAGACTGATCTCGTTCGGCGTGTTAAATATAAAACGAATGCCTGACTGGGTGAGATCCTTAATGCCTCGCGTGGTCAAACTGGAAAACACGCCGTGTCGCTGGTAGCGTCGCTGTATCGACGGCGCGAACGGCACCAATGGCACGGCCAGTTGCGTCGATGAGACGCCATCTCATCAACATCCTGAATCCAACGATGTCGCCGGATTCCTTCTCCCATCCGCATATACCATACGACACACCGAATGGATTCTCGCGATGTTTCCAATTCCAGGAAGATTCATCATGCCGATTTCGCCAGGTTCCCGTGCGTGTAAGATTGAGAATGTCGATAAGCCGGTATGTGTTGTCTGCTTCCCACGGTCGAATGTCTATGGAAAGAGTCCTGGCGAGCATTGGTCGACTTTCTTCAGCGAATGAACGGCGAGTAAATGGCAGCAGGCGCACAAGTCCGGGCGAATTGGACGGCATGAGAGGAGGCGGCAGGCTTGAGTTGTCGGCGCGCGTGTCCCTCCGGGGGAAATCCGCCACTACTCGACCCGGAGCGTAGCGCGCAGATCGCCGGAACACGAAATCGGCGCATCTTCTCCCGAATTTTCGTTGAATATATCCAATATTCACCTCAATTCGTGAAACGATGTCCTCGGTTTCTCATCTTTCTCGCTACGATCCCCCCCACAAAAGTCCGACAGGCTGCTAGCGTGCGAGGATCAACCGCATGCCGAGGGATTCGAAACGAATTTCCGGGTGGTAACTCGATCGAAATGTACACTCAAGTGTGTAACGGTTGAAGTGATACCACGAGCCGCCCCGCACGACGATTTCATGTTCGTTCTTTTCTGTCGTCCATTCCAGTGCATTGCCGCCGACGCCGAACAGGCCCCATGGATTCCTGCCGCTGTCCTCGACGTTGCAGCTCACAACACTGTTGTCGGTGTAACCCTCGATTGTATAGTTGTCGAATTCCGTGTCGGTATCGTAGTTGCCAAATGTCGGCGGCCACTCGTTTCCCCACGGATACTTGCGCTCGTCGCCACACGCCGCTATTGCGGTCCATTCATCGCCTGTCAACAGGCGGAACATGGCACCCTCGGGCAATCCCCCTGCAGCCTTCGCCTGAGCCGTCATCCAATCGGCGAACGCGATGGCATTCACGTGGGTTACGTATACCACCGGTTGGCGATCGCCATCGAGCAACCGTTCCTCGTACGGCCGACTCCGGTGGTCCGCATTGAAACGACGGTACTCGCCATTGGTGACTTCGTATTTACCTACCCAGCTTTTTAGGGCGTCGATCCACACAAACGCCATCCCGACGCCGGGCACAGTGAAATCCTGACCTTCAATTGCGGTCGATGTCGCGGCAGCTACCTGGCCGGCGGGCCGGGTTGTAGATTCGCCGGGATCGCTCCACGTCGTGGTTGCAGCGAAGCCGAACAGATAAAGAATAGTCTGTGCGCCGCGCACCGTGTCTCGTAACTTGCACATTAAGCAAAACCTTATCAATATGGATATGTAAAAGTAGGTGTTATTGTGTTAACGTCGGATCGAGGAAGGACACAACTCTGCGACAATCTACGGGCGCTGTATGTGCCTTTCTTCCCCTTTGCCGTCTGCGGGGCCTCACCGCCGGTTGGTTGTGCCTTTAAGACCCCGTCAGGCGCTGCCAGATTTCATCATATACAGGTCGAACACTGTCGGTTACGGTTCCCAGAAATTCGATGCGCTGCAATTCCTTTTCGGTTGGATAGATTGCCGGGTTCTTGGCGATCTTCCGGAAGACATATGTATCAACCGCAGCGCCGTTGCTGGTCGCGTAACCTGTGACATTGGAGATGTCTGCGGCAACCTCCGGGCGGTGCATGTAGTTGATAAATGCCTCTGCCGTAAATTTGTGTGGGGCATTCCTTGGTATGACCATGGTGTCGAACCAGCCGGTTCCGCCCTCCTTCGGCAAATTCCATCTAATTGTCGGATTCTTCCAGTGGGCTGTTACGATATCGCCGTTCCAGCTGTGCCCAACGGCAAGCTCTTCATTAATAAAGGCTGTTTTTTCGTCGTCTCCGGTGTAAAAACCACGAACATGCGGTTTGAGACCGGTAAGCAGCTTTCCTGCCTCGCGAATTTCGCTGATATTCTGTGTATTTGCAGAGTATCCGAGATAAATGAGTGCCGCGGCGATAACCTCTTCGCGCTCGTCGGTAAACCCGAGTTTGCCGCTGTAGCTTTTTGAACCGCTCTCAAACATCAGCGCCCAGCTGCCCAGATTCGGGTCTTTGCCCACGAGACGCGTATTGTAAGCCAGCGCGGTCATGCCCCAGCAGTATGGCACCGAATATTGGTTGCCAGGGTCGAAGCCGGTATTCAGAAACTTGGGTATGATCTTGCGCAGATTTGGAATGTGATCGCGGTTCACTGGCGCAAGTAGATTTTGCGCAATCATCACAGGTACATAATGATGAGATGGAAATACCACGTCGTAGGTTTGTTCGCCGCTACCCAATTCAGCCAGGAGTTGCTCGTTTCCCGGAAACGTGGAGTAGCGGACCTTCACGCCGAATTCACGCTCGAATGTGGGAATCGTGTCGGGATGGATGTAATCGTCCCAGTTGTGCACAAAGAGCTCACCGCCCTCCTGTTTGATCCTCTCAAGAAGGTCAAGTTCCGGACCGTTTGCGAAGGCAGTGGAATATGGGGCGCAGATGTCAGCGATAACAGCGATGCCGACGCCCGCAGCGAGCGATCGTTTTACGAATTCACGGCGCGTAATGCTGCCGCAAAGAAGAAGCGCGGCGTCCTCGTCTGGTAGTGAATGGTGATCCTTCATTCTGATACTCCTGGATAATCCGGCCCTATTCGCGATAAGAAACCATAAGATCCGACAAACTCGTAACATGAGCGTAATCCATGATAATGCAATTCCGCGCGCCCGTTTTTCATCTGATGACACATTGAATATTTCAGATTCGGAACTCATGTATCCTGAAGTTCTTGCATCCGGGCAGACTGATGCCGAGCCAACGCATGGGGCGTTGTGGTGCCGCACAATCACCCGGCGCGCGGTGTCTGAACTATTTTAACATTGCTGCACTATCCAGCATCCACGAGAGCATTGAACGCCGTACTCGCGCGCCCAGTTACCTCAGTTGAAAAGCAAATCATAATCCCAATGCGTGATATCATCCGACAATTGTGGCTATTTTTTTTCGGTGCCGATCGCAATCACATGTTGTGCGGCCGATGCCGGCGCGTCGCTGCAGCATTCGATCGGGTCGTGAGGTCGTATTGCCTGTTCGTGGCCGCGGTCGCCCTGACTGTCGGTTCGGACATGCATGCCCAGGGAACTGGCCCGATTGCAGGCCGCGACGTCCCCGATATCCTCGTCGACAATTTCGATGAAGGCAAGACCGACGGGCTGTATTACGAGCGCAGCAACTCCCTCGGTGAATACCAGGGGACATGGGCGAAACGGCCAAGCTTTACGATCATTGACAAGAGCGAGATTCACCGGCGCGGCGATACCGGCAAGGCTCTCGTGCTGCACTATAAAAAGGAGAGTGGTTGGTGCGGATGGTACACACTCTTGGGCGAGCTGGACTTGAGCAATCTGAATGTCCTGTCATTCTGGATCAAAGGCGATGTTGGTGGTGAACGTTTCGATATTGGATTGATCGATAGAAAGCGACAAGCGCTTGGCATGGACGCGATATACGCTGGGCCGGTGGACGCATTCCTGGAAGGCGGCGTGACGCGCGAGTGGCAGGAGGTAAAGGTGCCGTTGTCGCGTGTCGGCTCGGACATCGATATGACGTCGGTAACCAACGTGGTCTTCTGGTGCCGCTACGGTGGCGAAGGCATGATCTACATTGACGACATGTTGTTCAAATATGACCTTGAGATTGCAGCGGACGAGGCTGCCAATATGCCGCAGGCAAAACGATCCAAGTGGCATCCGCGCAGTATGTGGGTATGGAAGGTGGATCCGGTTGTGAATGTCAAGGCTCGGGCCGAGATCATTGACACATGCAAGCGCGCTGCGACCGATGTGATTTATCTGTTTTTCGGCGACTTCGATCAGCATCGTGATCCGCAATACACCGAGTCGCTGAAGGAATTCCTGGCCGAATGCCACCAGCACGGTCTCTCGATTGAATTGCTGACCGGAAATCCCAACTGGGCGCTCAAGAAGAATCATCAAACCGCAATCAACTGGTTGCGTCCATTTCTTGAATTCAACCGGCAGCAACCGCCACATCTGCGTTTTGACGGTGTATCGTTCGATGTAGAGCCGTATCTGGCTGACGAATGGAAGACCGACAAGGAACGGATCAAGGTGGAGTATCTCGAACTGTTGCAGAAGTTACGCGATATGATCGACAGTTATTCAGAACAGAAATTCAAACTCGGCTGCGCCATACCCGTATTTTACATTGACGAGGGCACTTTTGAAGAGGATATCCTGGTACTTTCCGACTATGTCGCACTCATGGATTATTACGATTCCGCCGACGACATGATCAAACATGCCGAGGAACATCTGTACCTGGCCAAGAAGCTCGGCAAGAAGATCTGGATTGGAATCGAAATGCAGGACCTTGTGGCCATGCGCCAGGGCATGCGGCGCAACACGTTTTTCGAAGAAGGGTGGGAGTACATGGAATCGGAGCTTGAGAAGATCAAGGATGCGTACGCCCACCACCCCGGTTATGGCGGGCTTGCGATGCACTGCTACTACGCCTATCGCAAAATGCAGAAAGGACGGACAACGCCGCAGAATTCGCTGCGCCTGGAGAAGGCGGAAAACGACATATTCAGGATTCCTTCGTTTCGCCGCACTCGCGATCTCAAGATAGACGGTGACCTTAGTGAGTGGGAGTTGTCGGTGCCGTACACGGTAAGCGGGAAAGACAATGTTGTCTACGGGCAGGGCTCGTGGGACGGCGATTCTGATTTGAGCTTTCACACCTACAGCATGTGGGACGAAGATAACCTGTATTTTGCATTCACCGTGACCGACAACGTGCTGTGGCAGGAGAGCCGAGGGAGCAAAATGTGGCAGGGAGATCATATCGAACTTTGGCTCGATGTAGACCTTGGCGAAGATTTTCTCGAAGCTGTGAATTCAAACGATGATTTTCAATTCGGCCTGAGTCCGGGTAACCTTGCCGATGCATCGGCGGAGACGTGTATCTGGACACCGTCGATAGAGAAGGCGCCGGCGAAGGCCGAGATCGGCGCCAAACGTATTCCCCAGGGTTACACGCTGGAAGTGCGACTCCCGCGCACCTTGCTATACAATCCGGAATCCGTACCGATGAGTATCTGTGACATTCAACCCATTAGCACCGGGCGCTCAGGTAGAAAGGTGCGTTATGTACAGCGCAAGGATATGCCGGTGCCGGAAGCATTCTCCGAAGGCTACAGACTCGGTATCAGTATCGAGGCCAGCGACACCGACGACGTCAACGTACAGCAGAAGGCGTTGATGTCGACTACCCTCGACCGCATCTGGGGAGATCCGACCAAATTCGGGTATCTCGAATTTCGCGGAGAACTGACTTCGGAAGTGATTGCCCGATACGCCGGGGTTGGCCTCGGCAACACGGGTATGTCTGAGGGCGAATATGGTACAGCGGACAAGGCGCAGGCTGGAGCCGCGACACAGCAGACGGCCGCTGCTGCTTTTCCAGAGGACGCCATGTTGACGATCGACGAGCTACCGCCGTTGCCGAAAGGGACGAAAATCGCCAATCGCATGCTTGACTTTGCGTATCGCGGGCGGCTCGGGGCATTCGAACTGCGGCCGGACAAGGCTGCGACGTCGGTTGATGACGCCGTCTTTTTCGATCCTGTCCGCGACACGGTTACCAATGACTCTGAGTATCGGATCGAAACGGACGATACAGAGTCGATCAATGTTGTATATGAAAAAGTAAAACCCGATTATTTTTGCGGTGCGTATTTCGTGCTGCTGGCAGATCTTTCCGAGTTTACAACGCTTTCGTTTCTCGTAAAGGGTGCCGCAGGCAGAGAGTCGTTCGAGATCGGAATTAACGATGCGGTTTCGAATATCAGGGAAGACGCCGTATTTGTCGGGGCAATCAACAGATACCTTCCGGGTGGCGTCACGACAGACTGGCAGGTCGTCAAGATTCCGCTCGCCGATTTCTACGGGAACGATCTCGCCCGGACGTTCTCTATTGCGTTGTTGTTCAACGAGGTTGGTGGCGGGGAGTTTTGGATCGACGAGCTTCGTATAACCAAAAAGACACTTGTAGACCGGGACCGGGAGATCGAAGAGCGTGGCTTTCTATTGCTTGACGACTTCGATCACAGTGACCTCAACCTGCTGGGCAGGAAGACATCGACATACAAGCGGTTGCCATCCTTTTGTATTACCGACCGGGTTCCCGAACCGCGAGTTGGCTCCAGGGGACGCAGTCTGCGGTTGCAGTATACGCAGGATGTTACGGGCTGGTCCGGTTATTACACGCTATTGAATCAGGTCGATGGAATGTACTACGATCTGGAAGCGTACGAGTCCGTCTCGTTTCAGGTCCGTGGTGAAACCGGCGGCGAGAACTTCGAGATCGGCATGGCCGACAAGAATTGGTTGATCATTGGCGACTCGCTCAAGGCCGGTCAGATCACGGATTTCCTTCCCGAAGGCGTTACGACGGAGTGGCAGACGGTCGCGGTGCCGCTGAGGACGTTCGGGCAATTGGATTTAAGCCAGATGGGATCGTTTGTCATCAACTTCAATACGCGCGGTGAACAAACGATCTACATAGACAATATTAAATTCCACCTGCGATAGGCAACACGTAAAGTCGTCTCGTCGGCAACGCTGCTAAAAATTCGGATTGCCTCTTGTAAATTCCGAGGGTTAAACGTACCTGTACCACTTATTTTCTGATTGCTGCGGACTATTGAAGTTTTCGCCTGATTCGCGCGTAGTACTTACCATAAACCACCGCCAGATACGTAGAATGTTAATGGATCTCCTACGGTTAATTCGGTTCAGCTGTCTTGTCGCCGCAACTGCGGCGGTTGCTGTTTGTGCGGATCCGGCCGACAACATCCTGCTTGACCGGACCGATCCCCGCGGAGGTTGGAAGGGGTTCGGGATGGGCTTCGATGACGCCGGTGTTAATCTCAAGGAAAACGAAATTGTGCTTCACGCGACGTGGTCCAATTCCACATGGGGCGTCGGAATGAAATTCGACTTGCGCGACACCCTCGATGGTCGTACCGTTCGCGCAGTGCGCTTTAGAGTTCGCACCGAGAATGGCAGTAGATCACGGGTTTACGCCGGATTGTCGACGGTTGACGGCGCCAGTGTCGAGATTAGCCGGAAAAGGGCGCTCGAAATCGGAAAATCCTGGCAGATTGTCGATTTCCCGGTGTCCGAAATGGTCTATGAAGAGCCCGACTTGAATTCGCGAATGTTCACTGATGGCGATTGGAAGAATATCAAGTCGGTCAAGCTATTGTTCACAAAACCTGATCGTCAATCGGCAAATCAGGAGAAAATTATCATTCGTCGACCTGAGTTGGTGCTCAACAGCGAATGATGCATTGCCCACTCAGCCGGTCATTGTTTCGAGCCGGCTCGTCGTATTGCATTAACTGAACCGTTGTAGTTGTTCCGCAACCACCGCACCTGGAGGATTGAGATGATGTATCAACCGTCACAAACACGATTTGCGTTTATCGGGGTATTGTTGTTCGTCGGGCTGTCGGCAATCGCCGAAAAGGCGCCGCATATGCTAATGACAGATGGCCCGAAGGGCGGCTGGCTGATATTCGGTCAGGGTGTGCTGGATTCCTCCGTGGACGCCGAAGAGAAGGCGATTCAGATTGATGTGAACTGGACCGCCGCTTCGTGGGGCATTGGCGGATTGGTGACACTGGCGAAACCGATAAATGGTAAGATGGTTAAGGAAATTCGGCTCGTTGCGAAGACCGCAAAGGGAAGCAAGACCGCCATTTTTGCCGGGGTCGCGACCACGGAAAAAGCAAATCTGGCGTATCCCGCATCGCGTGCGATCACATTGAGTGATCAATGGCAGGAGATCGCGATACCGATCCGAAAAATGGTGCCGGACCGGCCGGATGCCGATTCAAAGATGTTTGTGGAAGAAGACTGGGAGAAAATTCAAATTATCAAACTCCTCTTCACTAAACCGGAGAGCGAGACCGTAAGCGACGACCGGATCATGATTCAGAACCCTGTTCTGATCGCAGTCGAATAATCGATCACGGAATTTTCCCGGTTTTGGATGTATCAATTGCATGACTCCCTACTATACGACGTTTCGAATACGTCATATTCCGGCACAAACGCACATTCCGACAAACGCCGGCGATTCAAGTGTGAATCGCGGAGCACGGCGTTTCGTCTCCTGCTTTTGGTCAATTTAATTGCCGGCACCGCCGTCGCGCAATTTCTTCCGCCCGATCCAAACGTCGTTGGTGACCCGAACACGTATATGCCGGTCATGGCGGTTTCGCAGGTCGGTGACGACGTCGTTTATCACCTTGCCTACTACACCCGGTTTACGCCTAACAATCAGGTCAAGTACATTCGCAGTCTTGACGAGGGTATTAGCTGGGAAGATCCGGTCGTGTTCGACAGCATGGGAGACGGCGACTTTGATGTGTCGATCGCTGCCAACGGTCAATTTGTGTACGTATTCTGGGCGACTGGAAATGTGTCCGGTAACGTTGACTCCCGAATCTATGTGACATCCAGCTCGGACCGGGGCCAGAATTTTGATGATCCCGTAGCGTTGCCCGGTCAGCCTGTCACCGGCAATTTCCGTCGCTTGCCTCGGGTGGCTGTGGATTCCACCGGCACCCTGCATGTTGTGTGGAATCGCGACGCCGCTCCCGATGTACTCAATTACGTACAAGGAACATTTGACGCCGGCACGATCACTTGGGAAGCAACCCAACTCATTGAGCCATCTCGATTTCGGCCGACCATATTCGTCGCATCCGATGACAGCGTTTATGTTGTCGCACAATTCCTTGACGGCGATATACAGGTATTCCAAAAGAATAGCACGGGTGTGGCCGATTCGAACTGGTCGCTTCAAGGTGCGATTGCGGGAGTTAATGCGAGCCCGGTTAAGTTTCCACAGGTTGCAGAGGATAGTCAGGGCCGGCTTTACGTGGCATTTGAGAACGGACCCAGTGATGACGCCGCCGTAAGTGGATTCAATGATATCACGGTTGCCCACTCTGACAACAGCGGCGTCACATGGACCAGCGTCACCATTGATTCGGGTAACGCCGTTGGGTACATGCCGGATATTGCCGTTGGCAATAATGATGAGGTACAGGTCATTTGGCAATCACCGCGCGCCGGCTCCGACATGGACTTTGAAACCGGTGGCGATATTCGTTTCGCGCGATCCGCCGATCGCGGTGTGACATGGGGAGCAGCTTTCACATTAAATACGTCGGTTGCACGAAACATTTCGTTTTCCGGCTTTAATAATCCTCCGTCAAGTTACGGCGACTCCCAACCGCTCCTCGGCGTACCGTCGATCCTGTTTCACGGCGAACAGACGACCGCAGCGTGGGTCAATCAGGGCGGAACACCGACGAACTCGCTGGTGATCGCACGGGAACGGCCCGGCGCGATTATGACGGTAGCATTCAATCCTGCCAACGGCTTCTTCATCGCTCCCGACGGATCTGTCGAGGTTGTGGTTACGGTGTTTGACGGCGGAAACCCGGTGCAGGGAGATAGCATCGCGTTTGGAGTTACCGCAGGTACCGGCGCCGGCACGTTTGACAGTCCCACGGTGACGACTGATGACAACGGCGAGGCTCGGGCCGTGTACACCGGAGGCGGCGAGATCGCTGCGGTGCAGTTTTCGGTGCAGAACGAGACCGACTCCTCTCTGGATGCCCAGACGTTCGTGGTCCAGCAGGGGTTGATTGATCACTTCGACCTCGGTTCTCCGATCAATGCCGACATCACCGGTCTGATCGGTGTGAATCTGCAGCATTTCGCGATCGTTACGGATGCCGATGTAAGTGCATTGCTGATTCAATCGCCGCCGGGTGCATTGCGTTTGGGGTCCGACGGTGACTTCGCTGATGATCCGGAAACTCCGGCGTCGGCCGATTTCATCATCGGCGGTGAAATGCGATTCAAGGCGCCGATCACTCTGACATCGGCCTTCAATACATTGGAATATTGTGTGATAAGCGAAAGTGATGATCCCGATCCGGACGATCCGACTACGGATTTCTTGTGCTTCGTGCAGCTGATTATGGCCAACGACAGCGTCTGGGAGCAGATTATTCAGACGCCGGTCACGACATCGTTTCAACAGGTTCGCATCCCGTTGGACGATACGATCGGTTTCACCCTGGCAGAGGGCTCGACCGCCGGAAGCTTTGACCTGACGGCTGTCAGCGGCATTCGCTATTTTCTCAATCGTAACCAGAACACTGCCGGAGGTCGTCACGATGTCTTCTTCGACGATGTCAGTTTTCGCTTTTTTGAACCCGGCGACATCGACCATTTCGATGTTGTGATCGGCGACAACAGCGACGACGCTGTGAATCCGTTCATCAACGCCACCATACCCGTTCACATCATTCCCCGGAACGCGGTCAATGCCTGTGTTGATCTGCCGGTGCCGATTCCGATCACGGTCACGAGCAACCACGGATCACTGGACATGTTGCTGAGCGGCGACGTGGTCACGGAGATCGGGCTGGACAGCGACTGCGGCAGTCCCGGAAACGTGGTGCATGCCGTCATCCCCGACCTGACCACCGATACCAATGTCGATTTTACTGTGGCTTTCGATGACGGCAATGCCGTGGTAACCGGTGCCACCACGGCGACGCTCCGGAATGGAACCGTGCCCGACGGTGAACTCGCCTTCCTGGCAGGCGGCCAGGATACCGCTACTGCCGGCCTCGCCCACGAGGGAATGGTTGCGAGTTTCCCCAACAGCGGCAGCGCCTTCACGTTCTCGAATGCCATGAGCGTGATTGCCTTTGTTCACCGTGGCGCATTTGTCGATGCGGAACCCCTTGATTTTGCCGCCGCAGATATGGATCCGGATCCCGGAGTGTCTCCGTTCCTGGCCCGGGCTCACGCGATTCTGTCTGCGTTCGCCGATACCACGGTCCAGATCGACGTCTCCGACGCCGACAACGGTGGCGGATTCTATGATCAGTATAATCTCGACGGGACGCCGGTGGTGAACCGGACATCAACGACCGGCAACAACGCGTGGATGATGATGGCGATCAATCACTACACCCTGTTTACGGGCGACGGTCAATTTCAGGATATGGCCGAAAAACTGGTCACATATCTGATCAACCGCCAGGCCACGTCCGGCGGTGTATTTACTCGTGCCAATGATCCCCTAACATTCGTGACCGAGCATCAGGGGCAGGCCTATTCTGCGTTCCGGTTTTACGCCGATTTGCCGTGGGTCGTGGCGAGCTCCGAAGCCGGTAGAACCTCGCAGGATTTTCTCGATCGCGCAGGTGACGTCCGCGACTTTATCATCGACGACCTGCTGGTGACCGATCCCGTCACCGGGCATCAGCGGTTTCTCGTAGCCGGCGGAATCAATCCCAACGGAGAGAACACGGCTGCGGATGCGCAGACGTCCCCGTTTCTGGCCTTGCGGCCCGACGACTTCAGTACAGCTATCGATTTTCTTTTTCATCAGGATGCCGGGATGCTGTCCGAGCAGGTGTTTAATGACCGACTGATCACCGGAATGAAGTTCAAGAAGATGGGCCAAAACGTCTGGATCGAAGGATCGAGTCAGGTGGCGCTGGCGTCCAAAATTATCGCGCTCTCCGCCGGCGCGGAACAAAGTGATATCGATCGTCTTAACCTGATGCTGACCAATATCCAGAAGGTGCAGCATGGTTCCGGCGGATACCCGAATTTTCTGGGCACGGAAACCGACGACGGTGTGTCGGTCGGCAGCAGCAAGCTGTCGGCTTCGGTGGCGACATGGAAGTATTTTTCCGAGGTCGATCCGCCGCTGAATCCCTATAACCTCAGCGCGTTGCTGACCGTACGGCAGGATCGTGTCTTCACGCCGTCCAACGGCGTTGTGATGATTACGGCGACCCTGCGCCAACCCTCATCGATCGACCAGCAGGACATCGTGTTTACGGTTGCCGGCGGAACCGCCGGCCTCGGCGCTGCGGCCGACAGTCCCGCGCCGCAGGGCACTCTTACGGTGGCCACGAACAGCAACGGTGTTGCGACCGCTTTTTTTATTCCGGGTGATACGCCGGATGTTACCAGGATTATCGTTAGTGTGCCGTCATCCACAGCGGCGGCTCGCGAGATTTTCGTACTGGCAGATTTTGTCGAGAATTTCGAGCAGGGTGAAATGGCGGGCGGCACGCTGAGTGTGTTCGGCAACGCCCGGGACGAAGCGGTGGATGTGCTGCAGGATGGCCTGGCGCGTGCCGGGAGCGGCGACACCGTGGCGGTGTTGGCGACGGGTTCCACCGGATTCACCGCCGCTGATAATGCGATCGTGCTCAGCAAGACCTTTGCGTCCGTGCTCAGCGGGGGTTCACCGACTACGACGATCGATGCGTCGGACTTTAATGCGGTGTCATACTGGATCCGCAACTCTGCGGCGAGCGCTTCGCAGGTGGTGCTGGAGCTGATCATCGGCGATGGCGGCGGATTCGACGGGTCTACCGGATCTACCTGGCGTCAGGCTGTCGCGGCGGATGTGCCTACGGATTGGACGCGGGTGGTGCGGCATCTTGATGACACAGAGTTCACCCGGACAACGGCACATTCCGGTGGCGGCGCTACCCTCGACCGTACGATGATCAGTGCCGTTAACATTGTCTTTGTCGGCAATGAAGTCGGCGGCGCCCAGACGCTGCTGGTCGACGATGTGAATTTTTTTCGCAACACCCGGATTAAGGTGCAGTATGTCGATCGTGTTTTCGCCAAGGGCGGCAGCGATACCGTGTTTACTCTCGTGGCGACTGTCGATACGAACGACGCGCTGGAAGTGAATTTTCCATTGCGTGTATCAACGTTGGGTGATGGTACACTCGAGGATGAGAGCAGTAATACCGGCGACAAGGACAATCCGTTGGTCATCATGACTGACGACAGCGGGCAGGCACGTTTTACTTATTCTGCCGTGTCCCATCCCGAGGTCGGTGAAATAGTGGTGGAAGTAGCAGAATGAATAGGGTTGCATCCGATCATTGCCAACGGTCGGGCTGCACGGAAAATTTTCTAATATATTAATTGACGTTCACATGTCGTAAACGCGAAAGGAGGTAATGCCGGGAGCGAATGCCATTTGGCGGGTGGCCATGATCACCCGACTAGCAATTGGTCGATTTAGGTTGACTGCTTTGCAGTAAGTAAGCGAAAACTATAGAATCGACCGTCAGAGGCAGCATAAAGGCGCGTGCCAAGCGTCGGAGCAATCGTGCTGGCTCACCACAACTCTGCTTTGTTTCTCGCAGCGAGGTAGTTGAATCATCAACTCATGAAATTCAATCAATTAAGGATAAATACGATATGCGACATAAAAACTTTCTACGTTCGGCGGTCGTCTCCGCTGCAATCGCAATAGCAATTGGTTCATTCGTTTACGCATCGGACATTGACGATCCGGTGACCAGCTCCGTCACAATTTTCACCCTCACGGACTATATCGAGGATTTTGGCAACGGCACAAATGCGGGCGGTATCCTGCGCGCATTCGGGCATGAGAACGTGCTGGGGGAGAATGTCGGAGCTATGCTAAGCAACGGTGTCGGTCAGGGGCGTGAAGCCGCGACCGATTCATCCGACGGCTCAATCCGGCTCCAAACCGACACCGACGGATTCGGCGCCACGGCTGCAGAATCGTTCGTTGGCTTCAGCAAGGATTTCAGCGGGATCAAACTTTCATCGGGTGCGGATATCGTGCTGGATGTTAGCAGCACGTCGCCCGGCAACGGGTTTAACGCGATCTCATATTGGGTGAAGAACAACGGCAGTTTCGCCGGTTCCGACGCGGAGGTTGTGCTCGAAGTGGTCGTAGGTGACGGCGGCGATATTACCCCGGACGATGAGACCGATACGTTTACCGGCAGCACGTGGACGCAGAGCGATCCGCTGGTTGTCGCGGAACTGGTCGCGGACAGCAATAACAACAACTTTCAGCGTGTTGTTGTGAATCTTGTTGGCACGGTTCCCGGTGTCGCCGGCGGCTTGGCGCGCTCTGTCGGTCCCACGGATGCGGATGCCGATACCGAGATCTCTGATGCATTGCTCAGCAACATCACCGCGATCAATGTTGTTATGCGCATTCCGGACGAGAGTAGCGATACAACCGCGCAGCGTTCGGTTTTTGTCGATGACATTAACTTTTTCGAGAACCTGCAGATCAGTCTCGAATACGTTGATCGCTTCTTTGCCAAGAGCGGCGAATCGAGCGCTGTCTTTACATTGAAAGTAACCGTAGAACAGAACAATAGCGGTGTGGAACAGCCGATTACGATCACAACGACCGGCGCCGGAACACTGGATGACGGCAATGGTGCCAGTGGTAATCCGTCTATTGACACGACGACGGCTGCCGACGGTACGCTTATGTTTACCTACTCCGTGCCTGACGCTGCCGAGGTTGCGGCCCTTACCGTCGATCTGAGGTGACAAATGGTCTGCGGGCGGCTTGGCAACGACGGAATTTCGATTGCCGAGCCGGTCGGCGGAGTGTTTGTCACGCGCTGGGGGCGATGAGCGAGTCTGTTCTGCGGCGACTCGCTTAAAACCGCCCGGTATATATGCGCTCCGGCGCGTGTGTGACTCACAAACAATTGACGTGCAGCATTCCAATGGGGGCGTTGTCACAACGGACACGTTACGACGCCTCCCTGCGGATAACGCTGCGGATTTATGGAGTACGATGGTAAATAACCGATCCATCACATCGATACGGATGGCCTCGTTCGCGCCCTGGCACCTGTTAGTGGCTTGCCTTGTCGCGATGTTCTGGTGGGCATCGCTTGCGATTGCCCAGGAGGGCATAGACAGTCCGCGCGCATCGGCTACGGCACTGGTCGCCGTTGATTTAGTCGACGATTACGATCATGGCGTCCGAATCTTCGATTTCGATCGCGACCGCTTTGTTATCATGGACAATGTCGACGGCTCTATCCGTGTCGACGACAAGCCGAATCTCTTGACGGCGTTCAGCATAACGGGTTTCGGTGAGGACATCGCGCGGGCCGCCTTGGTGAACGATCCGGTGTTAAGCGGGTCGTCTGCCATCGTTCTTGAAACTGGTGCCGGTGGATTTACCGAGTCGAACACGTTTATCGGATTCAGTAAGTCAATGCCGTTCGCAATGGACGCGTCTGCATTCACTCACGTCGCGTACTTTGCGCGCAGCCCGAATACCGATGACGACGTGCGGCATATCGTCTTGCGGCTGGTTGTTGGCGACGGCGGTGTTGATGGCGGGACGGGTGCGGTGTGGAGTCAGATCGTGCCCCTCGACGGTTCGTTTCTTCCAGATCTCACGGATCCACGTAACACGTCGTTGAGCAAGCTATCAGAATACACACGTGTCCTGGTGCCGCTCGACACCGCCACGGGTTTTGCAGGTCAGCAGGGCAGAACATTCGATGTGTCGGAACTCACCGCGATCAATTTTGAATTGCGCCGCTGGAATGGCGGTGGCAACGACGGTGTGCGTACCGTGTACATTGATGATGTGATTTTTCTCGACTTGAGCCGGCCCCATCGCCTGCGTGTCGAAACAACGCCCGTAGCCGGAATTGGTATCAGCGGTGATTTCAATGGACAAACACCATCGCCACTTGTCGATGTGGCGGATTCCGCATCCGTGACGCTTACCGCTCCTGCGTCGGCAATGGTCGGCGAGGTGAATCACGCATTTCAGCATTGGACCGTAAACGGTAGAATTATTGGTGAAAGCAGTGCAAGCACCGTCGCTTTCACGGTGTTGCGCGACACTTCAGCTATCGCGGTGTATGAGGCACTGCCTCCGCCGTTGACACTCACCGTCCGTACCAAGCCAGAATCTGATGCCGCCATACGCGATGGTGACGGGCAGGCCGTGCCCGCCGTCGGATTCGTAAATGACAACGCAAATATTGTTCTGCAAGCGCCCGAATCGCACACCATCAATGGTGCCGCACACAGATTTGTCCATTGGCTGGTAAATGATCGGCCGCAGCCGTTGTTTGAGCCGACCATCGCGTTTCAAATTACCGAGGATACGATCGCAGAGGCGGTGTACGATGACCGACATTTTGTGATCGTCAGTTCGCTGCCGGTAGAGGGTGTCGAGATATCCGCATCTCCGGCTGACATCACGGTCATTCCGGATAGGGCAGAAACACCATTCCTGATTCCGGTCGAAACCAACGGCAGTATCACGTTACAGGCGCCGGCGTCACTGGCGACGCCGGCTGTGAATTTTCGGCGTTGGGTGACAACTGAGGGCAATGTCGCGACACGCGGGACTGACGGTGTAGTCGCGTTGGCACTGGCCAATGTCACTGCGGATGTGTTGGCCGAGGCCGTATTCTCGCCTGCCCTGGTATTCGGTGCTCAGTGGAACTTAATGTCGATGCCGGTTGAATCGTCCAGTAGCATTGGCGCCATACTCGGCGGCAGCGTAGCGGCGACTGCCGTGTGGTCATGGCAGGTCAATTATTTTACAGAGGTAGGCCTGTCTTCAGCCTTTGCGACTCACACCGGTTATTGGATCTTTAATCCAGGTAGCGCGGCATTCGTACCCGTAACCGGACAGCCTGCGGCATCCACCGCAGCGTTGGCGCCTGGCTGGAATCTTATAGGCATAAGTGGAGACGAACCGGTATCGAGCAGCGTCGTGGGCACGGTGACAGGTAATTTTTGGGCTTGGGACAATCTGAATCAGCGTTATATTGCCGTGGACGGCTCGACAACTCCCGTTCACAAACGCGGTAAACTTTTTCCCGGTCTTGGATACTGGGTGTACAACGGAAATTAGTTTCTGGGAATAGCGGAGATGTTGGGATTACCCAAAGGTAAGGTCAGGCTCCATCCCTATACACCGGCATGGGCCGAGCATTTTAAGGATGAAAAACGCAGGATTGAGGCCTGTCTGGGAACGCTGATCGTCGATGTATACCATTTCGGCAGTACCTCTGTACCAGGGTTGGATGCCAAGCCGATCATCGATTCTGCGATCACAGTACGGTCCCTTGATGCGGTGGAACGGTGTATACCACTGCTGCACGAGCTTGGTTATGACTGCCATGGGGAGTGTGTCCTTCAGGAAAGCATTTTCTTCACACGTGGAGAACCCGTAACGCATCACGCGCATATCGTCGAGCACGACGGCATGATCCTCAAAAAGTGGTTGTATTTCCGTGACCGACTGCGCACCAGTTCGGAGCTTTCCCAAAGATACCTCGATCTAAAACGTGAACTCGAAAAAAAATACAGCGACGACAGGGTTTCTTACGGGATCGGAAAAAACAGCTTTCTGAAAGACGTTCTGTCGGGACTGGAAGACTCATCGTGACTACACATGCAGTTTATTTCCGCGGCCTCCGAGCGCTTATCGCCACCTTGTTTTGTGGCAGTGTCGTTGTCGTCTGCGGCTGTAAAACGACATATACGTGGATCGATCATGCAGAGGGCCGATTGCTTGAGGCATCCGATGACATTCATGCGGTGCCGGTCACCGGTGAATCGTGGGTCGTGCCCGGCGTAGACGTCGCGTTTGAGCCCGTTGAACCCGGGACGTTTAGAATGGGGTCCCTGTATCCTGGCGACAGTAACAGCACGCCGTGGCACTTTGTTACCTTGACCAAGCCGTTCTGGATCGGAAAATACGAAGTCACACAGGAACAATATTCGCGAGTCGTCGGCAACAACCCCAGCAATATCGTGGTGGCAAAGCGACCGGTCAACCAGGTTACATGGGAAGAGGCAGCGTATTTTTGTCTCGTTTTGACAGTCACGGAAAACACCTCCGGGCGCCTGCCCGATGGCTATGTGTACCGGTTGCCGACAGAGGCTGAGTGGGAATATTGCAGCAGAGCCGGTTCTATGTCCGAGTATGCGCACAATATCAAGGCGGTAGCTTGGCATGCTGGAAATAGCAAGGGGCGTGCCCATGCCGTCGGATTGAAAGAGGCGAACGCGTGGGGCCTGTACGATATGCTGGGAAACATTGCCGAATGGTGCGACGACCGTGACGGTGCATACAGCAGTGCCGGCACCACCGATCCCCGCGGTCCAGCGTCGGGTACGTTTCGTATTGTCCGCGGCGGGAGCTGGGACAATGCCGAAGAGGTTTGCAATCATACCTACCGCTTTTCATACGATCCGGGCAGCAGTAACTTCATCACCGGATTCCGCGTCGTGCTCGCAGCAGCATTGAAACAGCCGCAGCAACCGTCAAACTAAGATGGCATTTTGAGGTCAAAATCGGCTTAGGCCGACAGGGTTGTGAAAAAAGTATTAGAATAATGGTGAACAAGGCTTGTAAGCATCCCATTCACTACTAGATTACTTATTCACTATAGCAACTTGGTTGTTGCGATGTGGGGATCTTTGACAATTGAATAGTGCGATATAGGGCCGACAAAGAATTAATTCCTTTGAGCGTATTTCCAACTGAGTCACTCAGGTGATTTTTGGAAAAGGCTCATTTGAATCGTCCGTGAGAGCGGACAACGTAGTTTACTACGGAGAGTTTGATCCTGGCTCAGAATGAACGCTGGCGGCATGGATTAGGCATGCAAGTCGAACGGTTAGTTTTCCTGTTTCCTTCGGGATTTTGGAGAACGAAAGTGGCGAAAGGGTGAGTAACGCGTGAGCAACCTACCTCAAGGTCGGGGATAGCCCTGCGAAAGTGGGATTAATACCGGATGTGGCGTTCTGTCTTATGGCAGAATTGCTAAAGTTTTTTCGTCTTGAGATGGGCTCGCGTCCTATTAGCTTGTTGGTGAGGTAACGGCTCACCAAGGCGACGACAGGTAGGTGGTCTGAGAGGACGATCACCCACACTGGGACTGAGACACTGCCCAGACTCCTACGGGAGGCTGCAGTCGAGAATC
>JAJFLQ010000168.1 GCA_021772615.1 Verrucomicrobiota bacterium
CGGGTCAGGTTAGCCAAAGTGCGGGTCTTAACCTTGCCGTCCTGTCGATAGGACTCACGAAGCAGTAGGCAGCCAGGTGATTTTCGATTTTTAACATATTCAACGTACATGCCTACTAAAATATAGCGAAATCTCGAATATTCAAGCCGCCATCAGCCTAAAAAGCCAATAAAATAGAGTTATTACATGCCTACGAATTGCCGATGGTATCGCTATGCTAATACTTGCAGATCAAAGGATTGGGGCAATTATTGGACGGAATTTTCCGGAAGTTCGGGCTAAACGGGAAACCAACACCATTCCGGGTTTGATTGTAGAGAGCTACGGTTCACCAGACCTCAGTAAATGAGGTGGTTGGAGACGCAACTGGCATTTATGGCCGAAATCTGTAAAATTCCCAGGACCGATTCGTCATGGTGCGACCAGTCTGACAGCTATGGCAACATCATCATCATGACTGAAAACAAAGTACCCGACGCCAGGATGCAGATGGGTGTCTGCAGTTTCGAAGTGGTCTACATTCCAGAACCATATCGATGGTTCCAGTGCGGCATCGACGGGCCGCATCACAGTCTCCTGAACGCCGACCAGATTCCAGCCTGAGTGCAGGGTAATCGATTGCGCAGAAGTCCGATCCCCGACCATCTGAGGGCTGTATGGCAGTGTCTCGGGAAAATAAATCCAAAACCCTTCGTACTCCGAGACGCGTGTCGCCGTAGTGTAATTGAATGGGGCCGCTGCCGCTGCCATGTGCCAGACCGGACCGGAATTCAGATTGTTAAACACCCTACTGACCCGCTTGTCGTTGAGGGCACGAGGTGACGACAGCAAATTCCACCCTGCTCTTTGGACGATGTCGAAAGGGTCACCCGTCGGTGTACTCATATCATCATTCGGCGCGCTCGCGTTCAGGTACTCCGTAAGATTGATGAAATTGTCCATATCGTCGTCGGCGCCCGGGTCAAGGCTTGTCGTCATGCCATCAGAAGAGAACGCCGACTCATAGGTGTCGGGCAAGCCATCGCCGTCGCTGTCTGCGGCCGACAACGCTGTGCCCGAGAGCGACAGCATCAGGTTTGGCGTGTTCGGGTCGTCCGACGGAATGTTGAGTTCTGCGGAATTCAGCCCCGGGAGACGTGGTGAGAAAACGACATCGAGCGAATGCGAGTTCTGCACGGCAATGGTACTGTTGGCAACCAGGTCGTTCTGCAGCAAGAAGGCATCGGCATCGTCGCCCTGGATCGACACGTCGCCAACGGTCAGTGGTCCGTTACCCATACTGGATATCTGCACGGATTGGGGTGCGGACATGCCGGCAGCCTCGATTGAGTCGAACACAAGCTCGGACGTGGACCCGACAATCACCGGCGTAACCGGGAATGAAAGCGAATCCGTCGGGTCCGTGCCCGCTGCGATCTCGGTAGCGTTATCAAACGTATCGGCGTCGAAGTCGTCGCTGCCGACCACGTCGCCGACGCCCTCAATGCCGTCTTCGCCATCGAAGTCCACGATCAACAGCTCTCCGACGTCATTGACTCCGTCGTCGTCGTTGTCGTTCGAAGACGTACCGGAAATAACAGAGATCTCGAATACCCGAATCTGCGCCGGGCTGTTCTCGAAGAGGGCATAGACATAGGCAGCCTGTGCCGACCGCCTTGATACGCGAAGTTTACTGTACCGTCCCTGGCTATTACCGGTTAAATCCAGGACACCATCATCGGCTACTGCGAACGTCGACGTAAGATAAAGATACCGTATTTCAGCGCCATCGACCGTTGACTCTGTGAAGACATATACAAATCCGCCGTCGACTGTCACGTCCTGCTGCACCAGATGCGCTTCGGTTGGTGTCGCACCAGCTCCAACTTCAATTGCAGCAGCTAATGTAGATCCAATACCGCTGTCGGAATGGTAATGAAGCAGACGCCCATCCAGCGCCGCTACAATCAGGTCATAAGCCATGCTGTCCGCATGCCCTGCGAGGCCACCAACAATATCATTGTCCAGTACCGAGATTGAAAGTAATGAATCGCCGTCCCATCGCAGAGTTCGGAGTTCGTTGTCTTCATTGACAAATGCGATCAGAAAATCACCTGCAGCCCCTGGACCGCCGCCACATACCTGCAACTCCCGCATACCCGCCGTGTCCTGCCCGAGGAATATAGCGCTTCCGAACATGTCTGTTTGATCGTCAAAAAGCAGACCGATCAGTTGATGTGCCGGCGACAGTCGGCTGCCCTGCACCATGCGAAAGAATAAACCAATATTATCGCCGGACTCACGGATGAGCAGGTCGACAACCACGCCGCTTGGAAATGATGCAAAGGCCGGCACGCTGAAATTCTCGCCATTCGTATCGCTGATCGAGAACTTCACAAAGCTGCTGCCAAGAATGTCCGTGGGATCGCTCGCCGGATTCGGCTCGCTCCATGCGACAAGGATGCGACCGTCACTCAAGCGGGCGACCGTGTTCACACCGATAAAGTCGGCGTCGACGACCATTTCCGGACTCGCCCAGCTCAGGTCATCGTCACGCGGTGCGATTCGCAGCTCAACCTTACCGGTTGTTTCGTTAAACAACGGCGCCAGGATCACATCGGCGGAGCCTGCGTCCGCCGAAAAATCCGCGACCGGCGCGACAGCAACGACCAAATCCGGCCCCTTCGTAGTAAAAACACTTGCCCCTGACGACGAGAAACTCTGTTCACCGAATTCCAGCTCCATGGGGATGAGCTGTACCACAGTCTCCGTGCCATACTGCGCATCTATCTTTATAAGATTCCACGTGTATTTCTTGGTGAAGTTCTTGATCGGTGTCTTGACAAAGGCGTTCAGTTTAAGATTCACGTCACCCTGGACACGCTTGACGACCGGATAATCCCCAAAGGTATTGAAGGATATTTTCAGGGATGATGCTTCAGGTATCCCGCATTTCTGGCCTTCAAGCGCCAGCTTTACATCCCCACCGAGTGCGAACCCAAGAGCCTTTGCTTCCGCCTCGAGCCCGACGCTGAAGCGAATACACAGGTCCGGATTCGACATACACATATCGTCCGCCGTATCCTCATCCAACTCATTGCCGCCGAGAAAATGCCGTCGCCGCGACCGCGGGTCCGGATCTGTCGTCGTATTAACCGTGCGTTGTTCCGGCCGAAGTGTTTCCCAGCAGTATCGATCGAGAAAACCGATGCCGGCGGACGCTGTGCCGAATGTCTGCAGGTTTCCGGTTTTGTCAAGCAGGGTCAATGGCAGCCCGACATAGGGAATCTTTCCGGTGACGGTTGAAAGATTCATCTTCAGCTTCAGATCGACATTGCCGCCGATCTCACTGCTGAGGCGAAGATCAAAAGGCTTGTTTACATCGGCGTTCTGAATAAAAGTGGTCGTTACACCGCCACCTGCTTTAACGCTCGGTTCGACACCCAACGTGGATGCGATTTTCGGGACATACTCGTTTACGTCGATATCGATCCCGGTTATGGTCGTTGCCATCGATAGTCGCAATTGCCTGTTGGCGCCAATCGATGTGATGCTTGCCATCGTCGATATCTTCGCGCCAAGCAGACCGGGCCCGAGCGATGCAAGCCCACCAGCCGGCGAATCCTGGCCAACCTCCGTACCCACCGTGAGCGAGTACGTGTAGTCGATGAACCCTGTCTTGTTGTCGCCGTCCTTCGCTTCTTCTATCTTCGCAGTGAAATCCGGGAAGGGTATAAACTTCCCGTCCGGAACATATTTTTTTATCTCCGCCTGCGTTGCGCTGACTCCGGCAGAGACACCGAGAATATCGAACGCGAAACCCAGCCACCCCGGCACAGCAATTCCCGTAAGGCGTTTTGCCGATTCGCCCGTCCCCTCGTAATCGATGGTCATAGCGCCAAATGCCCCGCTTTGACTGCGAACCAGTAGCGCCGGCTTGAAGTCGCCAGCCGGCAGTTCCCACAGTTTGAGTTTGCCTGTAACCGTTTTCTTGTCAGGAGTCGAACCATCCGCGATTGACTCAGAACGGCTCAGAAAGGTCGTCGACTTCGCGTCCTCACCGGAATCGGACTTGCCTCGGATAATCTTCTGAACAAGCCGTTGAACGTCCAACGGCTCAATCACCGGAGGTATCGTTAGAGGTGTCGAGTTACCCTGAAAACCGGACTTTTCAAATTCACGGCGATCGATCAGGTACACGTCACGAATCACATCGGTTTGTTGTACCGTGTCCTGCTCGCTTGCCAGTGTGCCGTCGCGATTGTCGAAGGCAGGAACAAGGTAATCCAGGTCCTGCACCATGATCTCAGCAGTCCAGGTCGCGGTGAGCGCATCTTTCGCACTGAACAGGTCAAAGGCAGATGCGCTGCCCGAGCGCGTCACACCTGGCAGGAATGCTCCGAAACGGTTGAAGGGTACGCCAGCCGGTGTAAATACGGGCCCTGCAATCGGGATCAGGGAAATTTCGGTAGTGTGCGTTAAGACGCCGGCGACCTCCTGCAGGTCGGATGTGGGGAGTCGAACTCGACAGATTTCGAATCCCGGCTGCTCAACAACAACGTAATAATTCTGCAACCGCTGCCCCGACAGTGTCGCTTTGCCGCTCGCGTCCGTCGGTTGTCGCGGTGGCGGCGAGATATTGCCAACACGCCCGCCGTACACCGTCCTCAATTCCACCAGCACGCCTTCGAGCAAGGCACCAGTTTGCGCATTCTTCACGGTCACGATGATCTCAATAGCCCGTTCGACCAGCACTTTCGTGCGTACCGTTGGCCGTTCGCCGGCCACGATCTCGAATGGTGGCGGCACACTGACAACAACGAAATCGTCCGATGGATCATCGGTAACGATCGGCGACTGCGTGAGATTGCTGAATGTCACCGGCGATGCTGCAGTGGTAATGCCCAGTTGATCGTCACCCCCTTCGTCAAGGAAGAGCTTTACGCCGGCGACCGGCACGTTGTCGTCCTGCTCCGCCACAGCCTGGATCTCCAGATTGAATGCAGGTTCGGGACGGCTGACTTTGGGCGTCGCTGACGGGCCACCGATAAAAACTGTGCCCCCATTCGCCACCAGATAGAAATCATTGCTGTTGAATCGATCCGTGACGTAAACCTGGCTGCCGCCGATCGGGGCTGCCGGCGGATTTGCGGTCGTGACATAGAAGCCAGGAGCGTATCCTGTAGCGGTGAAGACGCCGAAAATATTCACAACATCTGCTTCGTAACTGCCGACGAGTTCACCGTCTACCATTATTTCCGTCCACCGACGAGCATCGACGACTATTGGTATGTCGAATTCGAAAGCATCGATGGGACCGCGTATTTCGGGTGTCAGCGGTATGGCGGGGTCGTCGTCGAAATTGTTGTTTTCCAGTATCTCAGCAACAGCCAGGCTGGGCACGCCGCCGGGCACCGGGTAGTCGATAAATACAGACGGCCCCAGTCCGGAGTTCTGGAAGGAATAGTTGTTATCGGACAGGTTGAACGCATAGGTATCTGCTGTCAGCCCATCCCATCTTGCGAAAACTTGTGGCGACCGGCCGTTCTGCAGGCCGACGTCGCGGCGTTCGATCCTGAGCGGCGTCACCTGGCTCCCGGTGACGGTGCCGACGACCTCGGCCACTCCACCCGTACGAACCAGCTGATAATGGTCGACAACATGGGAATGCGGCGGAATGGCGTCATGATCCAGGTACACCACCTGGAAATCCGTGGGACCACTCGTGTCCACGCCCAGTTTTAGTGTATACAACTCCTTCCGAACCAGTAAGTCGAGTCTTGGGGCGTCGCCACCGCTTATGCCAATGCCGTTGCCGTTGAATCGTTCGGCCGCGGGGCTGAACGCCGCGCGATCGCTGGGCCATTCCTCGAAAAACGGCCATCGCCCTTCGATGATGTCGCCCATTGCGCTGCCGCCTTCCTCCGACTTCACCTCATAAATGTACCCGTCACCAAAATAGTCGGTTAAACCGGGTAGCTCTACAGCATAGATGCCCGGCAACAGATCAACCGAATAGAACCCGTTCGCATCGCTAGTCACCGTGACCGGCGAGAAATCGCCGAACAAATCGAGATTAAACGGCTGATGAAACGTGATCTCCTGATGCGGGAGGGGCCTGTAAATGGGGTTGTCGGTCGTGATTTCCGTCGTTTCAGCAGCCAGCAACCGACCAGTGACGACCTCTGCTTCCGTTTCCAACGCGACGGTATGTTCTTTGCGGAAAAACGCGAAGGGATCTGAGGGTGCGTCAGGGCCCTCCGGGTCGAACTCGATATAGTCCTCAAAAAATACGGCAACCCCCATCTCGTTATCGAATTCGTTGTCGTTCGAATCCGTCCAGCTCACAAAATTGCGGGCCACGCCGCGAATCACCATTTTGTACCGGCCGGGCTTGAAAAGTCCACTTAGAAACAGGCCGGCCGGTTTGCAATCGAATAGCTGGAATTCATTACAAAACGCCCGGCGCTCAACCCCTTCGGTCGCAGTCCCCTCCAGCCCTTGTACGACGATCTCAAGGTTACGCAACTCCTGCGCGCATTGCTCGGTCAGGGGCCCGTTGAACCGATCGCGCGCCACGTCGATTCGCCCTTTGATGCCCGGCGCGCACTGCGGCGGCAGGTAATCCGGGAATTCGTAGAATACGATCAAGCCATGAGGTTCCGCGGTAATATCGATTATCTGGATATCGGTTGGGAGCATACCGTCGGCATCCGGATCGATGAAGAATGATTCTGTAAAATAACCAAGCGCCTTTGCCTCAACCTTATAGGAGAGGCCCGGCAGCTGCACGAATGTGACTTCGCCATTCTCGTCGGTGACGTCGGTAATCGGGGGCAGCATTTCGCGCGTCAGCTCGAAGGTGTCAACTGCCGTAATCTCGACAATGATACCGGGCAACGCCTCAGGAATCGGATTCGGTCCGAAAATATCCGGACTATCCTTGATGAAGTCATAGCCCTGCACCCTGAAAGTAAGCGTCTGTTCGATTGACTTTAACAGCACGCTCAGGCAATTCGTTTGATTGATAAAATGCCGCGTCGGCGCCGCGCCGTCCTCCGGGACACTGGCCCAACCTCAGATCTCTTGACATAGCGTGAGATTTAATTTCCTATGCGGCGATGTCAAATTTCATTCGCAAGTGAGTGCCAGGGTAGTGGGCTTTGATCGCGGTGAGTTCATGGCAAAGACGTTCGAGCATTTGTGTTCGTTTG
>JAJFLQ010000169.1 GCA_021772615.1 Verrucomicrobiota bacterium
TCATGCCGCCAATGCCGCGGCGTCAAAACGTGGTCATTCAACGCTGCGCCATATAGTTCCGAAATTCAGCGCCATCCGACCATCCGCATTCTCCCACGCACCAGCGTGGGCCCGCCCCCTGTAGTTGACCGGACGGATACGAAGAAACGGTATTGCGGCGACATCGAAGTATTGCCGAAATCGGTGGTTCGCATCCTGCACGAAGCCAGTTCGCCACCCTTCCTGCGATGGATCAGCGAACTGACCGGCGAGCCGGCTCTAATTCCCGATCCCTATCTGGAAGGCGGTGGCATTCACCAGATCGCGCACGGCGGGTTCCTGAAGGTCCATGCCGACTTCAACTGGAACGAGCGACTGCAACTCTATCGTCGACTTAACGTGCTGTTGTATCTCAATCCCGGATGGCGGCCGGAATGGGGTGGCGCTCTGGAGCTGTGGAACAGCGACATGTCGAGCGCGGTTCAGGAGATCCTGCCGGAAAACAATACAATGGTTGTGTTTACCACGGACGACACGTCGTTTCACGGGCATCCGCACACACTGGCGTGTCCACGGGACGTGACACGCAGTTCCATAGCATTCTATCTCTACTCACCGATACGACCAAACGTGAATTTCCAGGGCCGACGACAGGGCACCGACTATCGAGCCATCGAAGGGGATGCATTCCCACCACAAGTTCCCGGGAAGGGTGCCGGTAAAAAGGCCGACAGCGCCACTCTGCCTTGCTGCATGTCGCTACGGGAGCGAATAAAGAACAAAGTCAAACAGGTGTTTTTACACTAATTGAATCACAACCACGGTCGGGAATGATATTATGGATAGAAAGGTGAAGGTGTATATCGGCTTTGATCATCGGGAAGAAATCGCGTGGCAGGTGTGCAAGCATTCTATTCTGCGCCATTCGCGACAAGACGTGGCGATTTACCCCTTGAATATTCGGATGCTGCGCGAATTGGGCCTGTACACCAGGCCGCCGGATACGAAAGCCTCCACGGAGTTCTCTCTCACGCGCTTTCTTTCCCCGTATCTGGCCGCGCACGAGGGGTGGACAATATTCGCCGACTGTGACTTCCTGTTTACCACCGATATCCATAATGTGGTGGACAACCTTGACAAAAACGCAGCCGTATCGGTAGTAAAGCACGACTACACGCCGGTCAATGCCATCAAGATGGACGGCAAGACACAGGCAGTTTATCCGCGGAAGAACTGGTCGTCCTTTATGGTCTTCGATCATTCGCACGAGGCGGTGAACCGCTTGTTGCCTAAAGTCGTAAATTACGAAAGTCCAGCATACTTACATCGCTTTAGCTGGCTGGATGACGACATGATCGGCGACTTGCCGCTGTCATGGAACTTCCTCGTCGGGGAATATCCACGACCGGAAGTGCCGCCGAATGCCATTCATTTTACAAATGGAGGCCCCTGGTTTGCGGAACTGCCGGATGGGGACTATGCCAACCTGTGGCGTGCCGAACGGGCGTTGTATCTGGAATCGACGACGCCCCACAGGAATACTGCCTAACCAGGACATTGTTTCCGATTTCGCGGCTGATCATGACCATGTTCAATATAACATTACTGGAACCTCGCGGCGCGACGGCACGCGGCGAGGTTCCCTGCCCGTGGTACAGTCTCGACGGGTTTCTTACCGACCATGCCTTTGCGACATTGAACACGGAATTCCCGCCGCTTGATTTGTTCGAACATCACGAAGGCCTCTACCGAAAACATGGCCAACGACCGCACAACCGCTACTATCTGGCCTTCGAAAAATCGATATACAATCAAGCCAATGACGCCGGGGATAAAGGTTGCGCGCGGTTGGCGGACCTGAGTGCAGGTTGGCAAGCGTTTATCAACGAGTTAACGACGGGCGAGCTGTATACGAAATTTGTCGCGAATGCCTTTAACGTTGATCAATTCGACATTCGGCTTGCGTGGCACATGGCTGGCAGAGGCGACGACGTGTCGCCGCACCGCGATGCAACTGCCAAGCTTGGTACGCATATTTTCTATTTCAACACGACACAGGATTGGCGCGAAGAATGGGGCGGCGGGACGGTCTTACTGGAAGGCAGGAACGTCGAGCGCATGAATCCGGAATATGACGATTTTGATCGAACGCACACCGTTCCGATTCTGAACAACAAGAGTTTGTTGTTCAAGAATACCCCGGATGCATGGCATGGCGTCGAGCCGCTGCAATGTCCACAGGGGAAATACCGGAGAATTTTCACGGTCGTGTTCACGTATCCGAAGGCGAAGCAAGCGCCCGCTCCGAAATCCCGGGTGAACAGCCTGTTCGTCCGGTTCTCCTCGATTCTGCGACGCACAAAACAGTAAATACGTTGATAAAGAAATCGTTGCGATTTCGGGAGTGTGAATAACTGCGTGTTTTTGCGAGCGCCATCGCCCGCCACGATCTCAAGATTCCCTACTTCAATGACATTGTGGCCACACCTCGTTTCCTTACATTACGGCAATGCTCCCGTGCCTCGCCGAAAACGCTTAGCAACTGTTGGGTCAGTCGTGTCACGTTGTATGCCTCGCGCAATTCGCGCTGCGCCTTCTGTACCTGCAGGAACCGTGTTGCGTCGTCATGCGTAAGGACCTCCAGGGCCGCAAGCCACTCCTGTTCTGTCCCGGCAAGCAAGCCACGCCCGGCGTCACAACACGCGTCGTAGACGGTATCGCGACTCGCGATCACCGCCACGCCGACACTTGTATATTCCACCCATTTAGTGACCGACTTCATGAGGTTGAATGCAATCGGCGCAAGTGGCGCGATGCCGATATCCCATTCGCGTTTCGCGAAGGCCGCGAGAAACGCTTCGTAATCACCGATCGCTGCGGTGGTGACAATCCGCGGACCGAATTCATCCAGCTCTACTGGTTTGGGTACGGAACCAAAGATCTCGAATACAATCGAGGGATTGCGGCGCAAATATTTGACAATTGCGGGAACAACGATCTTGAAGTCGTGGGCGTGATCACGGGTTGCCATATACCCGATTGTGGTCGCAGTTTTTCTTCTCGCCGGAACGATTACGTCGCCGGCACTGGAAATCTCGCCGGCGCGAATCGACGCCGTAATCCCGTGATCATCCAGCCTTGCCTTCAAGCGTGCGGTCGAGCAATACACCAGGTCCACATTGTCGAGCAGGTAGCGGACGGTCGACAGCCGTGACGGATCGTTTTGAATCGCGTACTTTGCCGGCCCCAGGTCGCGCGGGACTGCGAGCAAATCGTCGTCGATATGGTAAATCGTCGGTATCCGGCGCTGCGACGCCCATAGACGCAGAAATCGCGCATGCGGACCGCTATATCGGGAGAACACCAGAATCGTGGGGGAGAATACGTGCAAGCGACGCGCCAGCCACGCGCAAACCGTGCTGTGCGCCAATTCGGAGTTAAATGTCTCGCGCATTTCCTCTTCGCTTATGAATCCCGTCTCCATGACGCCCGAGTCCACCTGGCCGGCAAGTGGTTTCTCGAGGCTCATCTGCACTGAAGCAAGACAAGAATTTGCAATCATCATGACGCGTTCGCCGCCCGAACCAACTTCGCAACCGCGAAAAGCCGTTCCCTGCGCCATCTGCAGCAAACTGGCGAATCGGCAATAGACGGTTTCCGGTTCGATGGGCATACCCAGATCGTCGAGGAATTTTTTCTGCCGCTCAAGATAGACATCCCGCCGCGCCACGGCGTCACGGCTGAAGTCAATCCATTCTTCGAGGCTGCAAACTGTGGTCAGCCCGGCGTAATTTCCGGTATCGACGCAGTGGTCGCGATCACGCCAAACCGCGACAGGCACCCTCGCCAG
The DNA here is from genome assembly GCA_021772615.1 of Verrucomicrobiota bacterium. Taxonomy (GTDB): domain Bacteria; phylum Verrucomicrobiota; class Lentisphaeria; order JABSQK01; family JAJFLO01; genus JAJFLQ01. The sequence continues at coordinate 3,830 of JAJFLQ010000169.1, forward strand.
TACCAGGTCGATTAAGACCGAGGACGGCGCAGACACGCCATAGGCAAATGCCGACAGGTCCACTTTGTATATCGGATCATTGTTTATTTCGACGTTCTGGGGTAGTTCAATTTTCTTTTTCAACACGTACTGACCACCGGGATGCGGCCGCAATGCGACTGTTTTTCCTTCTTTTCCGAGCGCATCGCAAAAGCCGGAAAACATCGTGAGAAAATCACTGGCGACATTACCGTCTCCTCGGAGTCGCACGGAGTGGAGGTTTTCACAAACCAGGCCGGCCCCATTTTCCCGAACGGACCGGGAAGCAGCAGCCTGCTGCAATACCAGCGGCGGACCGGTTACGTAGAGCTTCGACCGTTGCGACGCCGCCATAGATCGCATCCGCTCGCTGGGAAGCCAGCCGCATACGATGTCCGCACCGAATGTTACATCTGTACCGTGGGCCTTATCGTGCGCTTTGCCGTTAAGAAAGCCAACACATTCGTAACCATGCTGGAGCGTAATCTTTACAAACGACGCCGGCGCGCATTGAAAAATACGATGTGTCGGCGCGTGGGCCGACAGGTTTGATTCGCTTGCTGCAATCAAGACACCACACTTGTCCTGTATCAGTTGCAACGCCTCAAGTTCAGTGTCGACCACAAAAAGTATGACATCGTTTGCGTTCGCAATCGCCTTCAGCTCGTGCCTCCAGATCATTGCCTGGTCGCGCTCCAGAAAGTCCGTTGACACCAGAATCTCCGTTCGCATGCCGAGATCGCGAGCCGCCATGTATACGATCGGCCGGAGGATATTGACGTCCTGAAGCAGGTTTACCAGGAAAATCGCGTATGTCTCAATCGCCATGATATCAATCCAAATCCATGATCCACTCTTTATGTTCTCGCAAAAAAGCAAGGAGCCGTCGCTTGAAATAATATCACACACACCATCTGCTGATATCAGGATATAGCAACCGGCTCGAAGCGCGTTGATTCAAACGGTCTTCAGAATTTGCAATTTTGGTGATTCAAGATGGTCGCCTGTTCGTTATTTGATGCTTGTGAATTGGAATTTCGTATATCAAATAGATCGACAGTTTCGCACATCCACGCTGATTCAACGTGTTCTGAATAGTAGCAGGCTGTGATCCCGGGATACATGCACGCCATGAGCGTTACGGCACGGTGCATAAGTATTGCGTAGCCGGCGGTGCGTTCGAAGATCGAATTCCCGGCTGTCGCGACGGCGTGTTCAACATCAAACGAAACCGGGTCGGTTGCGACTGTCACGACATCATAATCCTGCCCGGACAACCGTGTTCTGGTCAGAATTCCATCATGCTTCGTCGGTCTTACCAGTGCGTTTCGGCTTACTAAAATTGTCAGATCCACGGCATTCGCTTCGAGCCTGAATCGCAGATCAAAATCACAGTCCAGCTGGCAGAACGGTCCGCCAACGGAGAGCGCCCCATAGTCGCGAGCGAATTGATGAACCCGGAAGTTGCTGGATTGGCCGTGAACAACTGCCGTGAGAACCGGCTCGGCATAACTTACTCGCCTGTTGTCGCTGATCGCCATTGTGCTCAGTGTGTCGACAAGCCTGCGTGCCTCACTTCGACCGTCCGCCACGCGTGATATCAAAGCATTGAACGAAGGCAACGTCTCGGATCGGAGTTTCGGCGTGCCGTGTTCGAGATCGGTGAGCAACTGCTCCGGATCGCGGTAGACGAAGTCGGCGAGCCGGGCATAAAGCGGATAACCAGCCGACAAGACCTGCGTGCCTGCCGTCAACGCCGTGACAGCGCGATTCAAGGATTTTGTCACGCTGTGTTTCTGCCCGTTTACGGGGATGAATACAGCATAGCAACGTTCCAGAAGTGCCCGTTCCGCCTGCTCGCTCCACAGATCCACGGAATAGTCGACCGGCAACCGCCCGAGCAGCTCCAGGTTGTCTCCGCTCAACGCGCTTTTGTTCGTCAAAATGCGCACGTTCACCGCGAACCGGTGGCGGCAGAGTTGCGTCAACACATCGCTGAACGCTACCAGATCGTGCAGTCCGAGGGGAAAATACGGACTGTCGCCATAGCCGAACCAGCCGATGGTCAGCCGATGCGATTCACGCGCTCGACGCAACCTACACTTGATGGCCTGAGTAAGTGTTGCGAGATCGAACAATATGCCTGGATCATTCATGATATGCACGGGCACAAGCGGCGCAATTTGCCTGAAGCGCGTCTCCAGTTCGGTTGTACCGCAGACAGCAAAATCCAGGAGTTCGATGACATTCCGATACCAATAATGGACCCCGCTCAACCGCGCAAACCGGTCATGAATAAGGAAGTCGTCGACCACGTCAACACCCACAAGAGTCCCGACGAGAGCACGTTTCCTGGCCAACACAAGGGCTCGGACATCGTGACACTTACTGAACAGAACGACGTCGTAATCGCGGTCATCGGGATCGACTTTATGAATCGGTTTTATGTCGAGAGAGTGACCGAGCGCCTGGATTTCGGGCTGAATACGAACGTATCGTATACGTACGGACGCACTTTTTTTATGTTCAACGGACGGTACGACAACGCAGATATTCATCCGACAAGAGGCCTCATGGTCATAGTGGATTCGGCAAGCGCGGAGTTTCCATCCAATGCGGCGCAAGCACCGATACCAGCACAAATGTCCCCAGGACAGCACTCTGAGTCCGTCACCCTGATGCCAGCGCTTATCGCATACGTGAACGCATGCCGGTGCCCTATTCGTAATGCTCGCATACTGAGGTCGATGTGATATTCAATTGGCACAGAAATCCGCGGATCAAGTCCGCCTAGATCGTTCCAGATTGTGCGGCGGAACATGAACAGTTCCGGTGAGCCGGCAATCACCGGGATTGTCGCGCGCAGTCGAAAGAAGGATCGATCTGTCAATTCGGCAACGCTGTATCCGGCGTCGCCGCGTGTCGATTTCAACGCGAGCGTGTACCCTCCGGAGACCAATTTCAGGCGCTCGGTTTTGCCCGATATTGTCGCGGCAACGAGTAAACAACTAGCGGCAGCGACTTTCGGACTGTCGAGCAATGTGCATAACGTTGAGATGGTCTTTGGATTGTGGAGGACGATACGATCGCTAAGGATAAAAAAGTACTCACCCGCAACCAACTCGGCAGCACGATTGATCGCTTCGGCTCGGCACAGGTCCGCACCGGTCTCGACGAGTCTGTGACGTGCCGGGAAATAGCGCTCGAGAGATCGGATCGTAGCGGATCGTTTCGCGGATGTCAGGACAATAATTTCCGACACCTGTGCGGCCAACTGCGATGACAGCCTGGCAACAGCAGCATCGATTGCGCGATCATCGTCGCTATTCAGAGTGAGAATGATGCCGACCTGCTCCGGCAGTGTCTCAGCAGGTGTTTCGGCGGCCACTGGTGCGGCGAAGATTCCGGGTCGGATCAACTCTGATTCAGACGGTTGTTCGGAAGGTAAAAAGCGGATCGCAATCGGGGAATTCGGGCAGACTACATCAGAGGCGTGTTCATCGTGCGCAGAAGCTCGAGATGACCGCAGCGATGGGCACGACGACGTCCATAAATCGACACGACGGCGGCCGGCAGGATCGTACGAAGCCGGCATAGTCACACTGTATCTGGGCCGACATGTGATCGGATCGGCCAGCACAAAGCCGCACATTGCTTGTGGACTGTCGGTGTCGCACGCCATTAAGAGGCCACAAATGGTCGGTATCGCGTCTGCCGTGAATCGCAACGGCGACGGGACGGGGGAACGGTCTTCGTCGGGGCGTCGGTGATCTTTCCCCTGGCCCGGATTCAACGATGTTTCACACAAGAATTGCAGACGGCTTGCTGCATCCGAGCAATCTAGCCGCAGGCGAAAAAGGGTATCCAGCCACTCCCGCAACAGAGGCGAGAAGATCAGCTCGGCGCCGGTCGCGTGTGCCATGTCGACGTCGACGAAGCTGGGTACGCGGGAACCCATCCCGTGCAAGAAAGACTTTAAAAGTGCATACCCGTAATTGTCGAGGTCGCTGACGTAAGCCTTCCGGAGCGCAATCGCACACGTCTCTGCGTAATGTGCTCCGCCGCGACTCAACGACGGGAATGGAAGCAGGAAGCTGCCGCGTATCATGCCTCCAGTCGACGTCGCGACAACAAGCAACGGCAGATATGGATTGAGCAGTGGCATGGCAACAACGTTGTGATCTGCTGCTGGCAGCAGGGATTCCGTCAGCAATGAAAGCTTCTGGTTCCTGCCAACGCATTGATACCCCCGTACGACAACAACCTCGGTCGCGTGGTTTCGGCCCCTGCTTCCAAGCCGCAACCGAAGCACGCGACTGTTCGCAAACCAGATATCGCGAATGTGTACGTACTCTCCAATCGCCAGCGAATGCGATGCATTGTCGCCAACGCAATGTTCAACCGCGTCCGAAATTGGCGTCCGGTGTTGGCCGTGCGATATATACAACTTGTTCTGCCCTGTTCGGCACATGCTGCAAAACGCCATGATCGGGTGCAGTAATCCGTTGCTCCCGGGGGATGCGCCGCAAGCCAGGTCCATTTCAACGGCTCCGAAAACCTCGTCGCCACAACGCAATAGGGGTTGTTCCAGGTTGCAAAAATCGCTGCGTTTCAGCCAGTCGCTGCAGTTTAAAGGTGGTCGGCCAAATGAAAGCGGAGGCAAAGCCCTGTCGTCAATGACCAGCAAATCGAACGCATCATAAAACGCAGGCGCCGAACGGGACGGCAGTGGATTCCGGCCCTCGCTTTTGCCATATTTCAAGTAGTGCACGAGAGGGTTCACCCCGGCGTCTCTCACATCTTCGTTGGCGCGCAGATAGTGCAACGTCGAAAATCCGGGCCCGGGATCGTGCTCTTCCCTGGCTCCAAAGCGCAAATAATGCAGTGCGGGATCGCTGCGAGCGTCGGCCACATGAGGATACTTTTCGAGGTACCAGGCACGATCAAATAGCTCGCTGCTGGCTATTAATCGCACGTTCTCGTCCTGCCTGTCGCCACGCGTGAGCACGCCCTTCGCCCACTGAGCTGCGTGCATCACTGTCCGCGCCGCGGCGCGCGGCAGCGTTTTGACTCGCGTTATCCACATCGTAGCGCCATCACAAATTCTTCAGCTTTTCGAGCATATCATGCATGTCGTGACTAGCCTTAAGGACCTCGTGATCACGCAATTGTTTCTTCCAATGCTCATATGAGGCGTACGGCGCGGTCTCTGCACCCAGGTATTTACGGACACGGTGGTGTGTCTTGTCGATGTAGTGACACATTTCACGGTGTTGCGACAGCCGTAGAAACGCCAGAATTGCCGCAATTTCCGTTGCTGGATCATCCATAAACCTTTCGTATCTGAAAATCAACGTCTTGCGAAATAGTGTCAACCGCCTGAGAATACATGCGGTCATGTCGTTCCAGTAAACACATTCCGCGCCGAAATCCGGCTCGGGAAGCGAGGGAAACCTTACAACGCGCCGGCGATAGTGGCTCCGGATCGCTGCCAACCTGTCCCGTCCGTCCCGGACCAGGTATATCACTCTGGCATCAGGATACAAACACTTCAAATCAGTGAGCACCTGGGGCCGTTCCAGGCGGTCGCCGTAGCAGGTAAACTGTTTGTGCGGAAAGTGCTGCAGGTACAACTGTCGCCAGGCATCCTTCAGGCATTGCCGAAGAATGCCTGGCATCTCGGGAAAATGCTGCTGATCGAGAATACCGGTCAGTCGGTTCTTTCCGGTTGTCCATTCCTGCCCTTTTTCAAGCGTCGCAAGTTTCGTCGCGAGCCGCGTAAACATGCCTAGATTCGCGCGGTACGTCATGGCGATTTCAGGGTGTGTATTGAGGAGATTGGTGAAGTACGTTGCCCCGGAGAACGTCGGCGCAACGACAAATACGGGCGAATCCCATCGCACCGGTTGATTAGTCGCACTCATACCACCTCCGTTTCGTATTGCGATTACGCCGACGCGGCGGATTGTCGTTCGAACAACGTTCGAGCAAACTTGTACAGTTCGACATCCAGGTAATTGATCTCCTGAATTTTACGCACAACGCGCGGCTCGACATCGCCAATATCGGGCCGCTGCGCGTTGACATTTAACCGATCGCCATTACCCAGGTTGGCCCCCAGGAATTTTGACAGGAGCCACATGCTGTCGGTGAACCGTTCTGTGATAAGAATCAATCCGAAGACGTTGCGAAGGCGATATTTTGCCAGATTCAAGTCGTTGACCGAGCATTGTCCGTACGGCGTCTGACGTGGACTGAGGTTCGCGATCATACGCACCATGACGTTATCCAGCGGCAGGATTTCAAGATCCACAAAGTCTTCGAGCGTCACGATTCTCTTACCGTTGATGAACCGGTGGTGCGGTGAATCGGCAACGTGAAGATGGTGATGATATTCGGAAACAACCCGGTCGGTGGGTTCACGCAACATCGTGATGTAACGCGACGGCCTCGACATCACGTCATGGTGCGCACCATACAACATGTGGCCGAATATGAGTTTGGTCTTACGCTTTCGTGACTGCGACATGGACTGAAACTGTGCCGGCGTCACAAACCCCTTGGCATCGGATGGGTACACGAAAATAAGCTCGTGCATGGTGTAATGCCTGGATAGCAGGTGTCGTAACGTTGTACCGGCAGTTTTCGGAATGTGAATAAAGATGTCGACGTTCATATTTTTTGCCGTTTGCGCACAAGGTATGATAATACACTTTCAGATCATCCAGCGAAGCCTGCCCGAATCCATGCATTCCTTGCACATTCACCAATACGGGTCTTAATTCGTGCGGGTCAACGCAGGCGCAACAAAAAGGCACATTGCGTAACAGGAACAGCACTCCCCACTCGCGAAGTGTCGGCAACGCTGGAACGGCGAATGGCGACTTCGACCAGTAAACGACATAGTCGATTGTGATTCACGAGAAAGCAAACACTGGATATCAATTTCCAACATCTTAACCAACTTCTACCACCTCTCTTGCGAACCATCAATACCCCACCCACCAATCTCGCACATTCCACCACCCTCACAAGCTGCGATTCGTGTCCATTCGTGGTTCAATAATACGCCCTACCGGCACCACCGCACCAGGTCATGTTCCGCAATTTGCGCCGAATTCCCGAGCACAGGCACCCACCCCACCCCACCCCAACAACAAAGAACCGATG
>JAJFLQ010000170.1 GCA_021772615.1 Verrucomicrobiota bacterium
GTACGACACGTCTCACAGAGACGTGGCTACACGCTGCCGCTTCCACCAGCGTTTGGCGTACAGACTTTTGACGTGTAGCTGCAAGCGACGTTGGTTTCGGGGTGTAGGGCGACCGCTTTACAGTTACTCGGCCGGGTAACCAAAAAATCTGCGCGAACTGTAAAGCGGTCGCCTACACCCCGGACGCGGCATGTTTAAAAAATGGACGTTCAACCTTACAGCTCTGTCGAACTCTGGATACCGTATTCATCGATTCAAGCCATCCTCAGTAGATCACAGAAAAAAATATCGAAAAAGCACGCAGATGGGGTGCGGAATGTGGGCACGGCAACTTGCAGGGCCAGTGTTTGACCAATGTGCTGAACAGAGGGGAGCGGCTGTTTTGTGGGCGCGCAAGCGTTCGTCTATGCTGGTCGGAACACGCTCGATATGAGGTCGAAGTCGGCGAAATAACGTGTCCCGCAACACCGGTTTTGAGCCTCAGGAACGAGGAGTGGCGGGGTCTGTTGATCGCGCCAAACGGTAACCGGCGAGATCACAAGGCTGTTATCCGATGAGGGAGCAGACTTCACTACGGATCAGCGTCGCGATTCTGATCCGGACTGGTCGGAGCCGAGCCGTTAGCCGAGACAGCCCGAGCGATAGCGCAGGAAGCGTAGCGTCAATTCCCCGCCGGATGCGGCCGCGTGCCGACGAAGCCTTTGGCGAAGGCGTAACCCGCATGTCCGGTGGTGTGGGAGGGGGGCGTTAGAAATGCCCCTCGACCCGATTCCACCGGACAAGCGACGCGTCGTCCGGTGGAACGTCCTGAGTCAACGATTAGCTGTACTCGCTTGTTGTGTGTCCCCGTAGCCATTGCTCAAATCCTTTTCTGTTCAACGAACCGGACGCAACATCAAGTATAATTTGCTCCTGTTCATCCACATTGGCTTGAATTGTGAAACCATTTAGGAGAAGAAAAACGGCCATTGCTGCATGCCCGATACGCTTGTTCCCATCGATAAACGGGTGATTGGCAATCAGCCAGAATCCCAGGGTTGCGGCCTTTGAAATAACGTCAGGATAAAGATCACGTCCCCCAAACGAAACGCGGGGTTGTGCGATGGCACTCTCGAGGGCACCGAGATCGCCGATGCCGTTTCCTCCTCCCGAAGTTATTATGACCTCAGCGTGTAATCTGAGAATTTCGGAAAGCGAAAGATATCTCATTACGCCAACCGGCGATAAAGCTCTTCATTTCCTGAGATGACCTGCTTCATCGCACGTTCGAAATCCGGATCGGCTTGATTCACAAGATCGTCAATTGATGCGGCAACCAATTTGTCCACTGGCAAGCCGTATTCTTGAGCCTTGCGTTCTAGGGATTTAGCCTTGCTATCTTCGAGATTGACTGTAATTGATGTCATGGATTTGCACCTTGATTTCTTAACAAAATATATTCTCAATCAGCAAGCGCTACAAATTCGACCGATTCAATCACACAACGCGCCAGAATTGAGTGGCTTAACTCTGACGCATTAGCGCAGCCGTAACCGGGCGACCGCCAAAGATTCTGATCTCGAAACACGCGTCGTCTGCCGCTCCGGTTCACGGCATGCTCATCCGACGATTCTAAAGTGCGTTCACCATAAAGAATTCGCCGGAACGCCCGTCCAAGTATTCGCGCAATCGCGTCAGGTAATCGGCCAATAATTCGTTGGTTGCCGTTCCGCGAAACTCCTCAATCGCCGTCCATTGTGGCACGACGGCAGCTATTTCGTCATTCGTCAACTTCGCAAATTTGTCTATCAGTGACGCGGGGATTGTTTGCGGCCATGGGCCATCATCGCGCGGCTCACCGATCAAATTGAATTCCGCCATCAGGTCATCGTACGATGCTACACCGAGCATTTCGCCCAGCTTGCAGAGTTCGATCATCCCAATGCGCTTGCACATAAACCAGCCATCATGTTGGTATGCATCGTCCGAATCGAGAATGTTCCACAAGTCGGTTTCAGCACAGTTAAGTATGTCGTTTAGCGACATGGTGACCTCGTGAGATTCTCAGTCGGATAACGCGTTTCGGATGAGCGACCGGCAAGACCGCCTTAAGTCTATTTATGGCGGTCTGCCGGTTCGCTCGATCCGATTGATATGCGACGCGGTGCACGCGCGTACAATCCCGCATACCAATAGCGTGCTCGCACTAAGCGGAAAAGGACACGCTGATGGATGTTGGAGCCCGGGTGAACGGGCAGGTACTTCGCCCTGCACGCGGTGGCACGGAGGTGTTGCAGCGGCGGACGACAGTTACTCATCCGAGACTCGTTAAGCATGGGTCTTGCTATATGCTTTGCCTGCGGCGTACGCCACACCATTACCAATTTGTGGAGCCAATTTAATATGATGCGGAACTATTTCTAGCAAATATTCCTTCTTACACCGAGGCTTCTCTTTGCCTAAATCTCTGACCCTATTTAAATCCTATGGTTAATCTCATTCAATTGCTTTGATGCTCGCTCTCTGGAATCACCAGTTAACTCATGATGCACCTGCCGCCAAACAATCGTTAACATTTTTATATTCAATGACATACGACCAAAATCAGGCCTTGTTTTTACCATAATCTCTTAAGTTAATGGCATTGAGCAAAAGTGACCAAGGTTCAAGCGTCGTTGATCTTTTCGACAACATCCTCAATATACAAATATGTTCGGCAAACAAACCAGCATGCAGCACCATTTTGCCACAATTGGCCCGATACTCGGATTCATTGCGGTCGCGATTGCTGCCTTTGAGACACACCTCGTCGCATCCAAACCTCCTCCTCCCGAAGGCGAACGTTCGCTAAAGGAACTCGCAGTGGATGCGAGCAAGAAGATCCTGAAGGAGAACTCCGGGCGCTGAATGGCCTTAGTATCTCACTTGGATTGAATCCGCCAAGGAATACCAGTGAATTATTCGGCCTGGCCCTACCCTTTCCTTCGGGCGTCGGTATGGTATACGGTATCCGCCGGCGCCTCGGCATATCCGTACCGTGCGGTCTCATTTGCCGTAGGTCGACTCCTGGCAGCATATGTCACAATCTGTTCAGGCCCATTCTGCGGTTTTCTTGCATGTTTCTTTAAGTCAGTGACGTTGCGCACCTACTACCTCGAATGACAACAAACGCCATCCCGGGATCGTGCGAATTATCGATCGTCGCACCGATGTACAACGAGGCGGACAATATCGCCGACACCGTGCAAGCGCTTGTTGCGGTGATGGCGGACTTCGCCAAACCCTGGGAGATCATTTTCGTAAACGACGGGAGTGCCGACAACACGCTCGAAGCCGCCCTCGGCTGGGAAAAGCAGATACCACAACTCACCGTATTGTCCTATCCTGTAAACTGCGGCCGCGGCCGGGCGTTACGCACAGGGTTAAATGCGGCACGCGGCCGGTACGTTGTGACGATCGATTTTGATCTCAGCTATTCGCCGGATCATATTTTACGATTGTACCAAGCATTGACGGACTCTGAAAAAGAATCGGACATCGTTCTCGGCAGCGCGTACATGCCGGGCGGTACGGTCGAGGGCGTCAGCGCGTCGCGCCTGGTGATCAGCCGACTAGGTAACAAGATACTGGAACGTTCGTTTCCGCAGGTATTCAAGACCTCTACGTGCGTACTGAGAGGCTACAGACGCCATGTGTTGCACGCTCTGGAGCTCTGCTCCGACGGCAAGGAGATTCATCTCGAGATTCTGTCGAAGGCCTGTGCACTGGGCTTCCGTATTACTGAGATCCCGGCACACCTGCGCAATCGCAAGAAGGGCAAATCGAAATTTAGATTCCGCCGCACGTCGATATCACACTTGGTATTTCTCGTCTTTGAAAAACCAATCATGATATTCGGTCTTGCGGGAATGGCATTCAGCGCGGCCGGCGGGATCATCGGCATCTATGTCGTGTGGCTGCGGTTTTTTGGAGCGCTCAACCCGAACCGACCCCTGATACCGCTCATGACAATCCTGCTGGTAATGGGTAGTCAACTGTTCTGCTTCGCCTTCATTGCGGCACAGAATCAATACCTGCGCAACGAGGTCTATAAGTTACAGAAACAGGTACGCATCATGCACCGCAACGGCATCGACGGCGAACTCGAGTGACCCCCATTCCGCCGACCGACCACGGCTCTATGGCAAACCACAGGATATGCCTTACAACACACCTCTTTCCAGTCGATAGCACCGACTATAAGGGCAGCTTTATTCTCGACATGGCGCGCGAGTTGGCGCGCCGCGGATGCGAGGTTCACGTCGTCACGCCGCGGCGCCCCGGGGCCGCGGAATCAGAGCGCGTGGACGGCGTTCACATCCACCGTTATCCCCATTTCGGCTGGCGCGATGGACGACAATTGGGCGATATCCGCGGCGTGCCCGTGCTACGCCTCACGACCATGGTCGCACGCGGCATCGCTGCATGCATCGCCGTCGTGCGGCGATACGACCTTGACCTCATACACGCGTACTGGGTGGTACCGAGCGGCACCGTAGCGGTGGCCGCCGGCCGTGCGACCGGCCGACCTGTCGTAAGCACCGCGGCAGGGTCCGACCTAAATAGCGCGCCGCAAAATCGCTTGTTCCGGCCAGTCATTGCGGCGACCCTGCGGCGTCTCGACGGACTTATCGCAGTGAGCAGCCAGATAGCAGACATAGCACTTCAACTCGGATTATCGAAATCACGCCTACATGTTGTTCCCGGTCCTGCCGGCGTTCGCATAAGCACTCCCGACAGCAACGGGAACAATCGAGAAAACAGCGCGAAAGTGTTGTACGTCGGGAACCTGACCGCACCGAAACGCGTCGATACCATTATACGAGCTATGCAGCGTGTCGTCACGCAGGTGCCGGACGCCGAACTCACCGTGGTTGGCGACGGCGGGCTGCGCCGTCAACTCGAGGCGCTGGTGCGGTCATTGAAGCTCACGGAGCATGTCTGCTTCCGCGGCGCGGTCGCGCACGACGACCTGCCGCCTGTGCTTGCAGCCGCGGACGTGTTTGTTCACTGCAGTGAAAACGAAGGGTTGCCGGTCGCCATCATGGAGGCACTCGGCGCAGGGCTGCCGGTGATCGCTGCGGATGTCGGCGGTATCCCGCAACTGGTAATTGAGGGTCGCACCGGTTATCGTCTGGGTGCCAACGATGATACCGGATTCGCAGACCGGATCGTGACGCTCCTGCGGGACCCGGCATTGCGCGCAAAATTGGGGGATAATGGCCGTACGATGGCAGAAAAATCACTCAGCATCACCGCTGTAATATCTGCACTTATAGATGTTTACGACACCGTCCTGCAAAACAACAGAGAATTGGAATCCACGACATGATATGTGTGAGCGACTGGTATCTTGCTCTGGCAAGCTACACGTTTCCCACGGTTTTTATACAACTGACCGACATGGAAATTAACTGCCTGCTGACGGCTGATTCCACAACCCGCGACACAGCTCCCATCATCGCGAAGCTCGAACGTGCAGCCCGCATCCTGCCCGGCAACAGCTTTCTTCATGCGGACTGTTGCGCACCGACAGACTCGATGCTGTACGCCAAGCGCAAGGGTTCCGTAAACGCAGGCAAGACGGGTTGGGACATTTTGCGCGGCAGCGAGAAGGCGAAGAGCGCCTTCAAGAACGGCGCCACCCGGCGGGTGGCGCTGCACCCCTACCGCCGTATGGACCGCAGTCGCGAGTTTCGCATGTTTGTAAAAGACGGCGGGTTAGCGGCGATGTGCCAGCGTTACCTCAACGACTACTACCTCCGCATTCACAAACGACGTCAGGAAATCTGGCGGACAGCCACACGATTCCACGCCGAGATCGCAGCCTTCCTGCCGGAGCCCGAGGTCGTAGTAGACGTGTACATGACCTCCGCCGGGGAGTTGATGATTATCGACATGAACGCGTGGGGCGCACCGACGGATCCGCTGTTGATGCGGGACTGGTCCGGTGACTGGCCAACACCAGGACTTGAATTGGTGACCAAGCCCGTCAAGCTTAAAGGCGATGTGTCGGTGTCTTTCTGAGCTTACGCCACAACGGTTTTCGCAGGCTGGGTGTTGCAAATACGCGAAATGCACTGATTGAAGTTTTCGTGGCCGCTGAGAATATCGATCTCGACGCGCATAAACAGGATGCGCAGATCGCGTCGCTCGAGAAACGGAAACCGCACCGCATCCTTTTCCGTCGTTATGATCATTTCAGCTTCCTGCCGCAGTGATGTGTTGATGAAATTAATAATCTCCTGCTGCGTGTAGCGGTGGTGATCCGCGTAACGCTCTGCGTACACAAGATCGGCGCCGAACCCGCGAAGAAAACGTTCGAATCCCTCCGGCGCCGCAATACCGGAAATTGATGATATTTTCTTGCCATTGAGATACTGAAGGTCCAGAATCTCCTGTGAATACACATCCTGGAGATACTGCGGGCGGTGGGTGCATTCGATTATCTCAGCGCGGTGGTTATGCCGATTGATAAAAGCCTTGAGATGCCGCAGCTTGCCGGCGCCGTCGGACTTCGTAAGAAAGATATAATCCGCGCGTTGAAGGTTCTTTATCGGTTCCCGCAACAGACCGCGCGGCAGCAGATGATGATTGTCGAACGGATTGGTCGCATCGATCAGCAGAATATTGAGCCGCGGCTTGAGCGGTAGATACTGGAACCCATCGTCCAGTACAAGCGTATCGGCGTCGAATTTGGTGATGGCATACCGACCGCTCTTTACCCGGTCCTTGTCTACCAATACGACGACGTCCCGCAGGTTGCTGGCGAGCATGTACGGCTCGTCGCCGGCCATTTCCGAGTTCAAAAGCAACCGCTTGCCGTCGGAAACCACACGAGGTGGAATATCGTCGCTGCGACGGAACAGGAGATCGGTCAGTTTCTCAACAAACGGCTTGCCCTTGTTGCGGTAACCGCGGCTGAGTATCGCAACCTTACGGCCATTGCGCTCGAGCGTCCGTGAAAAGACCTCGACGACCGGCGTTTTTCCGGTCCCGCCAACCGTGAGATTGCCGATGCTCACAACCAGACAGCCAAGCGTCTTATAGCGAAAAATCCGCTGATTGTAAATCGAAATCCTCAGGCTTACAAGCGACCTGTATATCCGTGACAGGATAAACAGGCAGGACCTGGCCGCAATATCGCGAGGCCGGTGCGTTCGTTGATGCAATAAATCAGTGAGGTATGTTTCCGCTTTTTCGAGTAGCAGTCGAAACGTCATATCCCATGCAGATAATCATCGGGCAATGGGTAATCCACCAGCTCGCCGGCGTCAAACCACAGTGCCACTTCCTTCTTTGCATCGTCGGCATTCGCCGACGCGTGTATGAGATTTCGCAATGGTTCATCTCGCGGTTTTCCCGGTGAATGGTCGACGAACTGATGCGCGAAGTCGCCTCGAATGGTACCTGGAGCAGCATCCGACGGCCGGGTGTCGCCGGTCATAAGGCGTATCTTTGCAATGGCGCCCGTGCCGCCCAACACCATCACCAGCACCGGTCCGGATGTGATATAGCCTTCCAGAGACGGATAGAAATCGCGGTCAACATGTTCGACGTAGTGCGCACGCGAACGCTCGCAGGTCACGTTCATGAGTCGGAAGCCGTGAAGCTTGAGCCCCGCATCTTCAAATCGTTGTATAACACGCCCGACCAATCGTCGCTGCACGGCGTCGGGCTTGAGAATCACCAGGGACTGCTGATACATCGGAATTGCCTCTCCTTTGTGGGTTCAATATACTACCGCTAGGAAATCGTCGGCATCGGGAATCGCGACGTCAATTTCCTGACCGCTTCACGTACGTTCCGACGACAATCCGTATCATCGATACGACTTACAACATCATAGATCCAGTCCGCAATCTGCTCCATCTCACCTTCGGCCATCCCGCGCGTCGTCACCGACGGCGTACCGATACGGAGGCCGCTGGTTACAAACGGCTTTTCGGGGTCGAACGGAATAAGATTCTTGTTGACCGTGATACCGGCTTCATCCAGTGCCTTGGCCGCTATCTTCCCGGTAGTGTTCAACGGCCTCAAGTCAACAAGCATCAAGTGATTGTCAGTACCACCGGAAACGATACGAAAACCGTGTTGACTCAATTTGCCGGCAAGACGCCGGGCGTTTGCTGCCGTCTGCTCCTGATATGCCTTGAATTCCGGCGTCAACGCCTCCCCCAGACATACGGCCTTTGCCGCGATCACATGCATCAGCGGTCCGCCCTGGATACCCGGAAAAATCTGCGAGTTTATGGCCTTGATGTAGGCTTCACGGCACAGGATCATCCCCGCGCGCGGGCCGCGCAATGTCTTGTGTGTGGTTGTCGTGACCACATCGGCATGCGGTACGGGACTGGGATGTACGCCGGCCGCGACCAGGCCGGCGATGTGCGCCATGTCGACCATGAGCCGGGCATCGACCTGGTCCGCAATCGCACGCAACCGCTCAAAGTCGATGATGCGCGGGTACGCACTGGCGCCGGCCAGAATAAGTTTTGGCCGATGCTCCAGCGCCAATTGTTCAACCTGATCATAATCGATCAATTCGGTATCGCGGTTGACGCCGTATCCTATGAAGTTGTAAAAGCGCCCGCTGAAATTGACCTTATGGCCGTGCGTGAGATGTCCGCCATGCGCCAGGTCCATCGCCAACACTGTGTCGCCCGGTTCAAGCAACGCAAAATAAACTGCCATGTTTGCCTGGCTGCCGGAGTGCGGCTGAACGTTGACAGCTTCAGCACCGAAAACCGCCTTTGCACGCTGAATAGCCAAACGCTCAACGTCATCCACGTGCTCGCAGCCGTCGTAATACCTACGGCCGGGATATCCCTCGGCATACTTGTTGGTAAGACACGAGCCCTGCGCCGCCCGGACCGCCGGCGACACGATGTTCTCCGACGCGATCAGCTCGAGAATCTCGTCCTGTCGCCGATATTCGGCATCGAGAAACTCTGCGACCTCCGGATCGCCGCGGCGTACGGCAAGAATGTCGTCGTACGAATCCGTCTCTATCTTTCGCAGCCTGCGGCAATGGCGCTCGTCGCCCGTGAACGGTGTCGCCAGCCATTTGTCGACGATCGCAAACAGGATTTCATCAGACATATCGTCACCGCCGGTCACCAATACGTTGGCATTGTTGTGCAACCGGCTCATCTCCGCGGCTTTTTCGCTGCCCGCAAGTGCTGCGCGAATATACGGGTAGCGATTGGCATTGATACACATACCGATCCCGGTTCGGCACAGCAGGATGCCGCCGTCGCCGTCGCCGCGCGTGATGCGCCTTGCCAGGGCATTGGCGAAGTCAGGATAATCGTCGCCGGCATCAAGTGTATCGGGCCCGACATCATCAACATCGATGCCCATGTCCCGCAGATAGTGGACGAGCCGGTTCTTCAATTCCCAACCGCCATGATCGGCTCCTACAAGAAGCCGGTACGGTTTGCTCAAGAAATCTTCCGTTTCCTTCATCGTGTCATCCCCAGTTTTTATTCCAGTTGCGACTTCACATCGCGGTACAAGGCTATCAGCGCCGGTTTCATCATCGCAAGACATTGTTGGAACATGTCGAGGTCGCCACCATAGGGATCGAATACATCCGCATTCGATCCGCTGTAACCCATCAGCTGCCGCGTCTTGTCCGTGACGTGTGGGTACATGGACAATACCTGCCGGCAGTGCCCGGCGGTCATGACGATAATATCCGCCGCCGCGTCAACCTGCGCGGCGCTCAGTGCCGAACTCCGAAATCCCGTCAACACAATACCTTCATGCCTTAACGCGGCGATGCCCATTGCACTCGCCTCGCCACCGTCCATGGCATGTACACCGGCAGATGCAACGCCGATACCGTCGTTGCCGTCGCGGTCACAGAGGTGACGAAAGTAGGCCTCGGCCATTGGGCTTCGGCAGGTATTTCCGGTACACACAAAGAGAACAGTGTGACGTGCCATGACTTCAGAATCCCATATCCCAACGGTAACGCGCCGAATTTCCGTCGCTTACCAGGGGGGTGTGATGCGGGCAGAACAGAGAAGGCCCTGCGAAATCGCAGAGCCCTGGAGTGATGCCCGTCGTGTGAATGTTGCTTCGTGCAACCCTGCTCAGGCTTAGCCGGATTCAGACTAATAAATAATTGCCTGGGAACTGATTTCCAGTGACCGCACTTTTTTGAAAGTCTGCTCGACCCACGAATTGAAACCCTGCCGGAACGTGTTCGCGTCGACACGCTGCCCACCGCCGGTGACCCGAACCTTACGAATCTTCGACGGGAACGGTCCGAGTCGAACCGTGATACTATCAAGCTTCTCGGAGCTGTCAAGGGTCAAGACGTAGCGATCATCACCAAGGCGTCGATACGAATATTGTATCGTCGCCAATCCGGAATCACTGTCGGCGTTGCTGACAATCCAGTTCTTTGCCTCTACTTCTTCCCAGTCAGTAGGCAGTCTGGGCGCGAGCCGCAGAGATTCGCCGGTGTCATCGATCCCACCGACGATACGTGCCATTTTTAATGCGGTTGTGCCGTTGATCACATTAAGGTCGTCGAGTGTCGACCCGAGGTTGCCACCATCAGCCGCAACGTTGAATTTCTCCTCGAACGTATACGGGGAAACCTCGATATCGGACGATGCCGGAATGTCAAGAAATTCATCATGGGTATAACGGATATAGCTTCGGAGGGCTGTTGACGACAGCTGCCCGCTATCCAGCAGCTGTCCCGCAATGATCGACCACAATTGATGAATATTCGAATTGTAGTCGACAATGTAGTACTTACTCCATGCGGGCTTCTTGAACAGCGGCGACACGCTGAGGATATAGTCGTATGTGCTCTTCAACTGCGCACGCATATCATCGTCGAGGGAAAAGCCATAGTAATCGCACCAGAAAGACATACCCGACAGTAGGTACGGCGTATCGAACACGCGCAGGTCGCGGTTGTAAAACACAGGCTTGCCGTCTTCATATCGGCCGTACAGCCAGGCACTCGGCGGCAGACTGCTAACGATCCCGTGCTGCTCATCTATCCCCCACGACGCCGGAATATTCTCGGACGTGACCAGCTGCATCGCATTGTCGACAGACACCAGCTGCTCCTTGAAATTCCGTTCGAGCTGATCGGCCGCAAACCGCCAGCTGCGCGCATTCTCATTGTAACCACTTTTCTCTGCAAGGGCAGCGGCGGAGCCGAGCGCAGATTGTATCGCAAAGTACATCGGCACGGTTGCCGCCGGATTCAGACCGTCATAAGAACCAAGTTCACCCGTGCAATTGACAAGTCCCAACGGATTGGTCTCGATCTCACGAACGATTTCGGTGATCGGCCGATGCACACAGGGCAACCAGATCGAATCAAGAAATCCGCTGTTCGCTCCGAGCTTACGCCACGTGTTATAGATGCCGGTAATGACGGTAGCACTGCCGATACTGAATTGTCCATGTGGCCGATTGGCATCGACTGAACTGATGTATAACGGTAGGTGTTCGGTGATGCGCGCGGCATCCTTGGCATAGCCCCAGGCCGACAATTCGGACATTAACAGTCCCCAATCGCGGAGACTGATAAAATCATGGCGTCCGCCGGGAAGGCTGCTGTAGGGCTGTGACGTCTGATCAATGAGGTAATTGGCCATCAGGTATGCGGACGAGCCTACCATTTTAGTGAAGGCTTCGGCCTCACTAGAGCCCTTGAACGCCAGGGACGGCGTCGTTGCATCGCTCATCGCGCCGTCGCGCCCCTTGAGCAACGCGATAAAATCGATCTCGAGCCTGTGCCCGTACTGTGCTGTATTCTCTATCGCAATCTCGCCATCCAGGTTCTTCAGCCACGTACGGGTGATGTAGGTATGGCGCTTTCGGCCGGTCGTGGATTTTGAGGGTTGGAGGACCTGCGATGTGAGCGTCTTACCGCCGGACGAAATGCGGATTTCGGGAAAACTGTCGTTGTCCACGTTGTCCACGATGACGCCGAATAACAACAGGTATTTAATCTTCTCACGCTGTGCCCGCGGCATGTTCTGCTTGCTCTGCAACAACGGGTCGTCGGGTGGGAAAAAAGGATCGTCCACACCTTCCAGACTGCGATCGAACGCAAGGGTAAGCGGTTCGTTCATCCCGTCGAGCACATCAAGTCCACCGAACAACGCCCACGGCACGTCCTTCTCATTGCTGCCGGGCACATTGATCACAGTCTTGCCTATACCGCGGATATACTGCGGAAAATCCTCCGATGAGGCGTCGAACACGCCGGCGTGCCAGATCAGATCGCCGCCGCCCGCGAGTCGATGGAAAGCCTCCGCCCTGGTTTCCTCCCTTTGATTCACGGCAAAAACGCGGCGTTCCACTTTCCGGCGACGTTCAATGAGGTCGGGGCAATACATATTACCGCTGTCAGCGGAGTACACGATCGTAAATGCGCCACTGTCGTAAAACACGCCGATCCTGGCACCGACTTTGAATGTACCCGAGGGGACTCCTTCAAAGTCGAACGTGACGGGCGATTTCTGCTCCTGTGATCGTGAGCCAACCAATACAGTCTCGCCGTAGGTCTCGCCGTCGACTTCGACCACCGCGCCGGTCTTCGCATCCTCAAGGTAAATGACCGCTTCCGCGTCTCGGTCAGTCCGATTTCCTGCGTCGATAAAAAACTCGGCCTTGCCGCTGCCGGCGATAATCTCGTGGGGATAGACACTGACCCACTGACGTTCAGCATACCGCATGGTGCCGAAATTGGAGCGCCGATGATCGCTTGCGGCCTCTTTCCGACTCAACGGAAATAGGGTGAACTGATGATTCGCAACGCCTTCCTCATCGGAATCATGGAAATAAACCTGCACCCGCGTCTGACCGCCGCTCCGCGGTAGATCGTCCCATTTTTCGAACGGCAGTTTGACGATGATCGCGTAGCCGTCGATGGTCTCGAGCAGACCCGATTTGATCCGACCGATCTTGGCCTTGGTTGTCTCCGAGTCGACATCGACACGCAATGCACACGATTCCGCGTCAACGTCTGGATACAGATAAATCGACCACGGTTGACGGGAGTTGCGGTCCGGACCACAGGTTAGATGCGCGAAATTTATTCGCACATAGTCGCCTTCGGCATTCTCATGACGACTGTCTGGCACTGGAATAAACACGTCATCGACGACATCGATTCGGAAAAATATCGAATCCCGGTTCCAGAACGTACGAACGTGAAAATTGTAGTCATCATTCGCTTTGAGACCGTTGTGCATTATGGTTTGGCGCGGATTGTCGAGGCGATAGGAAGGACAGTCCTCGAACAGCTCTTCACTCTCCTCCAATTCGAAGATTTGCGTGTCGAGCAGCGAAGTGATGATGGTATTATTGCCGTCCGGTACGGCGTACAGGCTCCACGCGCTTGCGAACAGCAACGACACAATTATACAGGGCATTCGTCTAATCATCAGGTGGCTCACTTTCTGCAGGAAGATTAACAAATGAAATGAGTTAAGGGCCGACGACTTAAGATATCGCGACTGCCGAGAAAGTCTATTGGCAATTTATTTTTGACGTAGATCTTTAACTTAGATGATTTTCCAGGTAAGGCAAGGGCGACTTGACCATGAATACATCAGATGCAAACAGGCATGCCAAGACGCCGACGGGAACGACCCAGGTAGGCATCCTTCGGTCGGACTTGCGTGGCGCATGACATAACACAGGGCATTGCGCGACCAAACCGGTGTTCGCGCGGCGGTACGGTGCACGATGTTAAAAACCGGTAGCCACATAACCTATGAAAAAAATACGCATACCTCTTGAAAATCGATCGTACGATATTATCATCGGCACTTCCATTTTGGACGGCGGCAACACCGAAGTAGAAGAAGTTGCATCGTTGATCAAAAAGCGCACCTGTCTCATCGTCACAGACACGAACGTCGGCCGGTTATACCTCGACGCCGTTGCCAACGCCATTCGCAAGTCCGGCGCCGGCAGCGTGGTCACATGCACGTTTCCAGCGGGCGAACCGTCGAAATGTCTTGATACGGTAAAATGGCTGTACACTCGCGCTGTAGAGGCGAGGCTGGATCGCAAATCACTGGTGATCGCTCTCGGCGGCGGCGTTGTCGGTGACACGGCAGGCTTTCTCGCCGCAACCTTCATGCGCGGTATCGGTTATATTCAGATACCGACATCTCTGGTTGCGCTGGTAGACAGCAGTGTCGGCGGTAAGACCGGCGTCGACCTGCCTGAAGGCAAGAATCTGGTTGGCGCATTTCATCAGCCGCTTGCAGTGATTGCCGATACCGGTACACTCGCCACACTGCCGGACCGTGAGTTGCGTTGCGGCCTGGCCGAAGTGGTAAAGTACGGCGTTATCCTTGATGCGTCCTTTTTCGCTTATCTGGAGGCCAACGCGGCGCGGCTGGCCGATCCTGCGGCGGACGTCTATCCGGTAATTGTAAATCGGTGTTGTGAGATCAAGGCCGAAATTGTACGAGCAGACGAATTCGACCACGGCACTCGGGCGCTATTGAATTACGGCCATACGTTCGGTCACGCGCTCGAAACCCTGTCCGGCTACGGGCGTTTCACACATGGAGAAGCGATCGCAATCGGCATGAGTATGGCGGCGGAGGTCGCGAATCGGCGTACCCCGTGCACCACCGCGACCGAACTGATGAGCCGCCAGGATGCGCTCTTCGAAGCCATCGGTTTACCGACGCGGGTCAGGGGTTTTTCGCCGCAAGAGATCCTAGTTGCAATGCAGACCGACAAGAAAAATGAAGGAGGCCGGATCAGACTGATACTAGCGTCGCAGCTTGGTGCGGCGGGCATCGCGGACGACGTACCCGAAACCATGATTATCGACGCGGTCGGAGCACGGTGTGACTGACAGTGAGGCATGCCTGATCCTCAACTTGCTTCCCGCGGTTGGACCCGTTACTGTCCAGAACCTGCTGCGGAACGGCGGATCGACAGCAGCGATATTGACCGGATCAACTGCGGCGTCGCTGCGTGCGGCCGGTGTGAACACACGTGCAAGAGAGTCGATCCTGCATTGGTCCGACTATGCAGACCTCGACACCGAGCGCGATCGAATACGTCAAGCGGGCATAACGATTCTGGCACTGACGGATGATGCCTACCCGCAGCAACTAAAACAAATCTACGATCCGCCGTTATGTTTGTATGTTCGCGGATCGACGGATGCACTTCAGTCCTCGCGCACGCTTGCGGTAGTAGGCTCAAGGCGCACGACGCGGTATGGGGCCG
This sequence comes from Verrucomicrobiota bacterium, assembly GCA_021772615.1. GTDB lineage: Bacteria > Verrucomicrobiota > Lentisphaeria > JABSQK01 > JAJFLO01 > JAJFLQ01. Next base: position 15,265 of record JAJFLQ010000170.1, read on the forward strand.
ATACCACGGAGCGGCTGGTACGCTCGGGCGCCGCCGCAGGCTGGACCATCGTCTCCGGGCTCGCCCGCGGCATCGACACGGTTGCGCATCAGACAGCACTTGATTGCGGCGGCTGCACGATCGCCGTCATGGCCGGCGGTCTCGGGCATGTGTATCCGCAGGAAAACATCGGCCTCGCACGGCGAATAAGTGAGAACGGCGCGGTAATCAGCGAGCAGCCTGTCGCGATAAAGCCGGATCGGCGCTCGTTTCCGATGCGCAACAGAATCATTGCCGGCCTCACAGCTGGCACGCTGGTGGTGGAAGCCGGCACGAAAAGCGGCTCCCTTATCACGGCGCAGCAAGCCCTTGATCAGGGTCGTCAGGTATTTGCAGTTCCAGGTCGTGTGGATTCGCCGCAGTCGCGCGGATGCCACTGGTTACTCAAGCAGGGCGCCCGTTTGGTCGAGCGTTTCGAGGATATCGACGAAGAATTCGATTTGTTCTCGCAACCGGCTGCCGGCAGCCGGGACGCGAAGACGTCACGGCAATCCCTGCCGCTGAATGAGGAAGAACAAATAATAGTGACCGTACTGAAACGCGGCGAGTTAAGTGTGGATGAAATTGCCGGGCACGTGCACCTGCCGGTATCGAAGGTCCTGGCAACAATGCTGGGGCTCGAGGTAAAACGCGTGGTGTGCCAACGCCCGGGAAACATCTATTCGCTACCAGGAAAATCACATTAGTTAATGAGGCGCATTATGTCAACGGACCTGGTTATTGTAGAATCACCGGCCAAGGCGAGAACTATCGGGAAGATACTGGGTAAGGATTATTCGGTGTTGTCGTCTATGGGCCATATACGCGATTTACCGCAGCGAAAACTCGGTGTAGACCTGGAAAATGGTTTCACCCCAACCTACCAACAGAACAAGAGCCGAAAAAACGTCATCCAGGCTCTAACCAAGGCGATCAAACAGGCAGACTCCGCTTATCTCGCGACCGACCCTGATCGTGAAGGCGAAGCAATAGCGTGGCATCTCTATGAACTTCTGCGGAAGCACAATGCCGATGTGGACTTCCGCCGCGTCACGTTTCACGAGATCACGAAACAGGCTGTACTGAATGCCTTTACCGAGCCCGGCGAATTGGACATGAATCGGGTCGATGCGCAGCAGGCCAGGCGCATTCTCGATCGAATCGTGGGTTACCAGGTCAGCCCGCTGCTGTGGAAACAGGTCGACAGCAAGGCCAAAAGTGCGGGTCGGGTCCAATCGGTAGCACTGCGCCTGATCTGCGAACGAGAACGCGAGATCGAGGCATTCGAGCCCAGGGAATACTGGAACTTTGACGCCGAATTCACCGAGAACAAGAATCAGCAGAAATTCGTTGCGAAACTATCCGAAGTCGACGGTGCGAAGGTCGATGTGGGCGACACAGCGACAGCCGAGGCAATTCACAACGATGCCAGGCAGGCAGCGTATACGGTCACGAAGATCAAAGACACCCCAAAAATCCGGCGTCCGGGCCCCCCGTTCATTACCAGCACGCTGCAACAGGCGGCGAGTACAAACCTGCGTCTCAGCGCGAAACAGACGATGATGGTCGCGCAGCAACTCTACGAGGGTATCGACACCGGGAACGGCCCGACTGGTTTGATCACCTACATGCGAACGGACTCGGTGACGATCTCAGAGGAGTCGCGTACTGCCGCATATGCATTCATTCGCGAAAAGTTTGGCGCCGACTATATACCCGAGAAACCGAATCGCTACAAGTCCAAAAAGTCGGCGCAGGAAGCCCACGAAGCCATACGCCCTACCGATGTCGGCCTCACGCCGAAAGCGGCATCAAGCTTTCTCGACGGTCGCCAGTTGAAACTCTATCGCCTTATCTGGAACCGTTTTATGGCCAGCCAAATGGCTCCTGCCCGTACCATTCAACACAGCGTGGAGCTGCGCGACAACAATGGCGGCGACGGAAGCCGTTTCAAATTTCGTGCGGGCGCGGTCGAGATCATCTTTCAGGGTTATCTCAAAGTCTATGATCTGAAGGACGTGGAGTCGCCGGACGACGACGATGCCGGTGCAACGTTGCCGCCGTTGTCAGTGGGCGACGCCTGCGACCTGAAAGATCTAAAAAAGACGCAGAAGTTCACCGAACCACCGCCCCGGTTTTCAGAGGGCTCACTTGTACGGGAACTGGAAAACAACGGCGTCGGTCGCCCGTCGACATACGCATCGATCGTCGCAACGATCCAGGAGCGGGAATATGTGGTCAAGGAGAAGCGGCAACTGGCGCCGACGGCACTTGGCAAGACAGTCTGCGATTATCTTGTGACAAACATGCCCTTACTGTTCGAGGTCAAATTCACGGCGAACATGGAGGACAAGCTCGATGAAATCGAACAGGGCAAGCTCGAATGGCAGAAAATGATGAGCATGTTCTACGGCGATTTCACGAACTGGCTGGAATCCGTTCAAGGGTCGTCGGTACCGGATACGGATAAGATCAAGACGATCATGACCGTGTTTCCAGAGGACTTCCCATGGCCCGAACCTCCAAAGAAGAAGGTGCGCGGCTACGATGACAGACGGTTTTACAATTCGCTGAAGAAGCAGCTGGACGACGGGAAGCGCCTTAGCGACAAGCAATGGAACGCCCTGCTCACCGTGATCGCCCGTTTCGCGGATCAACTGCCGACACTCGATGCCGTTGCAGAGGAGACGGGGTTCGGCACGACCATCGCAGAGTACCGTGAGCGCCTCGCAGCGCGGCAACGACAGGCCACCGAGGCCGATTCAGTGATTTGTTCGCTGTGCGATGCACTGGAGGGCGTGAAGGAGTGGGAAAAGTCTGTAGGCAAGGGTAAACGCGTTTACGACGACAAGAAGTTTTTCACCTCGCTCGCACAACAGGCCCGCAGCGGCAAGGTATTGTCACCGGCTCAGGCGCGGGCGTTAAAGAATCTGGTGCGGAAATACAGTGAACAAATCCCGAATTTTTCCGACATTCAATGCCATGTCGAGGCCGAAGACGAACTACCCGATGAAAACGATGAGTCCTATCGCGAAGCGCAGGCACTGCTCACGTTAACTCAGGACATCACGGCGTGGAAGGAGCCCACAGGCAAATCCGCACGCAAGTTTGATGAGCAGGCGTTTGTGGCATCGCTTAGCAAGCAATTCGACCAGCGTAAAAAGCTCAGTGGTCGCCAGATCTACTCGCTCAAAAAGGTAATCCGCAATCACAAAGAGCAAATCAATGACTACGATACGCGCACGGCGGATCTGAAGTTCTAAGTAAGATTGATCGCTCGCAATCGGGACAGTCGCCAAAGCCACACGACCAGTCCGGCTCTCATCAGTCTGTCGTAAGGTCCACAAGCATATCCCGAAAGACGGCGGCATCTCGGTATGCCGCTTCGGGAATTGCTCCGGCGGGCAGGTAACGACAGTGAATCGACAACATCGAAAACGGCTTCGGCAGATAAAATCCATCCCAGCTTTTCAGCCGCCACGCGTTGCTGAACGTACACGAGAAAAGCAACACCGGGCACCGGGCTTTCCGCACCACCATCAGCGCGCCTTTCTTAAAGTCGTAGCAGGGCCCTCGCGGACCGTCCGGCGTGATCGCAATATCTCCGCCCTGGTCCACAACGTTGATCAACTCACGCAGGGCCTGTGCGCCGCGCCAACTGCTGGAGCCACGTATCGCATTCAGGCCGATGAGACGAAAAAATGCGGCCAGCCATGCTCCGTCCCTACTGGCACTGATTAATCCGAATATCGTCCGAGTCCGGCAGAATTTGAGGTACAGGTAGCCAACCGCGAACAAGCGATTATGCCAGAACATGATTGCGCTGCCCGCGGATTCCTGCAGCCATCGTTCGCCTTCGGCAGATACGCTTACCCGCAACGTTGCGCACCATAGACGCCACACGACCGCGAGCGGCCACAGCAACAACAGCCGCCCGGTGTCAAGAATGTGAACGCTGCGCCGACGGCGCGACGTGCCGACGGCTGCCGCCGCCGCATCGCCGGAGTGTTTTGACGATATCAGGTCAATGCTCCCCGGTCCATTATCGCCATGACGATCTTGTACTTGGCAACAATTGCGTCGCCAACACGTGCTTCCCCGACCAGGCGCGCAGCGCGGCTGCCCAGAGTCTTCAACGTCAGGCAATACCGCAGTCTGGCGCCGGGAAATACCGGGCGAAAAAAGCGCGCATCTTCGACACGCGCGACAAAGAGATCTTTTGCCTGCTGCGACGCGTCAAGGTTGTAACGGATGAGAATCGTACCTGCCTGGGCGCAACCTTCGGAAATCAACACACCGGGCATTATCGGGAAATCACGAAAATGCGCTTCGAGATACGCGGAGCCGGCGACAACGTCGTAACACGCTTCGACCTCGCTTTTCGTCAGCGCCGTGACAGAATCGACGAATAGGAAGGCATCACCATAGGGTATGATCTGTTTGATCGCGTCCCGATCAAGTCCCCCCTCGGCATCACGAAGATCGTCGATGAGTGAGGGCGCGTCAGCCATCGTATTTACCAATAACGACTACGGCATTGGTACCGCCAAAGCCGAAGCTGTTTTTCATGATCACATTCAGTCGAGCCTCGCGCGTCTCCGTTACCAGCGGTAGATCAATGAATTCGGAATCAAGGTTATCCACATTGATTGACGGTGCAATCGCCTGGCGGTCGAGCATACCGATGCAGTAGATCAATTCGTTTACTCCTGCGGCGCCGACGGCATGGCCTGTCATCGATTTTGTCGATGAAAACGCTGGAAACGCATCCCCAAAGACACGCCGCATCGCCCGCACCTCAGCGCGATCACCATCTACCGTGGATGTGCCGTGCGTATTCACGTAATCGACATCGCAGGTTGCAACACCTGCGGCATCCAACGCCTGGCGCATGCAGACAGCGGTCTGCCGGCCTTCGGGTTCGGGTAGAATAATATCGCTGCCGTCGGAATTGGCGGCAAAACTCAGGATCTCGGCCAGGATAGGCGCCCCGCGTCGACGAGCCGTCTCGAGATCTTCGAGGATAACGATGCCGCCACCGCCGCTGATTACGAATCCGTCGCGGTCGCGATCATACGGACGCGATGCCGCCTCAGGCCGATCGTTGAAATGTGTGGACAACGCCATCCGCATCGAACAGAAAGCACCGGTAATCAGCTCGTTCAACTCTTCGCCACCGCCGGCAATAGCGGTATCGATTGCATTTGAACGAATCAACTCGTAGGCATGTCCGATATTATGCGTTGACGTGGCACAGGCGGAACTAATTGAATAGCTGCGGCCAAGGACGCCGAATGTATTCGCGACCGACGCACTGCACGAGCTCGACATAGCGTGCACGACAGTGTAGGGACTCACCCGATTGAGCTTGCCGCTGAAGATCTTCGTGCCGCCGCTGTAAATAGCCTGAACACCGCTGACCCCACTGCCGACAATGCAGGCGGAACGGGGACTTGCAAGCTGTTCTGCAGGCACACCGGATTCACATACGGCGTCGTTTGCCGCCAGCACGCAGTAGACCGCGGCGGCGGATGCGTAGGCGAGTTTCTTCTTGGGAATGCCGGCATTCCGTTTCTTCTCGTCGACACCGTGCAGCGTCCCGGCAACCGCGCTCGACAGAGCCAGATCCCGCCATGCGGGCACAGCCTCGACGCCGCTGCGCGCCGCCAGAATATTGTCTATCGCGTCGGCATAGCGCAACCCGACACTGGACACAATGCCGAGACCGGTAACAACAACACGTCGATCCGCGGATTCAGCTGTCTGCATGCGCTTTCTTCGAGACAATCAATTCGACGACGTCGCCTACCGTTTCCAGGTCGACGAGTTCGTCCTCATCCACCGACATGCCGTAATGTTCTTCCAGATCCATTATCATGGTCAAACTCTGCAGTGAATCGAGGTCGAGATCGTCGCGCAACGACGTCGTTGCCTTTATCGCATCCAGATCAATTTCGGCATCCGAAGCTTCGATCAAGTACGTCTTGACCTTTTCAAGAATAT
>JAJFLQ010000018.1 GCA_021772615.1 Verrucomicrobiota bacterium
ACTCAAACGGGCTGTCGCCCGGATTCTGCTGACGCGGCGCTGGCGCGTTTATCATGGTCCTGCTCGCGATCAATGACCGTCGCCATGCGTCCACCGGTTCCGTCGGGTTCCGGTCAGTCGCAGTATTCCGGCCGAGTCGGCGATTGACGTTCTCCTGCAAGCGGGCTCACTGCCACCGCTTTGGGTGGCCCGTCTCGCTACGTTCGGCTCCATTCCCGTTTTCGCTCGTCCTGATCGGCCCTCTTCGGCTGCTCGCTGTCGTCGTCCCGCGGGACGTGGTTATGTATAGAGGTGCCGCAGGCCGGGTCACGCATGGCCGTGGCTTTGTCTTCGCGGGCTCAGACTCCCGCCCCGTTACCACGCGGCCCTACGTGTCGCGCCATCCCTCCGCCCTACTGCACCGCCTCCCGCATCGCGGCTTACTGGTGGACCCAAGCGCGTCCGGCGAACGTCTCCGCGCAAAGTGTCATGGTTTGGCCCGCCCCGGCTCATGGATCATTCGGGTCATACCCTCATGATCCGGATGCACAGCGGGCGGCGAAAGATCTGGCTCGGAAGAAACAATGGGTAGGCTACAAAGTACAGATTGCAGAGACGGTGTCCGAGGATGGTGCGGCCAAAGCCAAAGTAGAGCCTACCGAACAATTCCTTACCGAGGTGACAACAACCGAAGCGATTGCCAGCGACTTCGATGGTCGTCGTCGAGTCGAAGCCAATCAGCATGCCAATGGTCAGAAAGTCGACAATGTAGTCGGCTTGAGAATCAGAAAACAGGAAAAGTCGATTACCGATTTGAATGGGCGGGCCTCTGCGATACATGTCCGCTTCAGTTACAATGCACAAAGAGCCGTAGCGGCCGCCGCAGTTTGGTTGTGGGCGAACACCACGATACTTTACAGCGTCGTCGCCGAGAGATGCAAACGCAAGCATTTCAGAAGATGATGCAACAGCGTAACGGAATCGAAGGCACCATAAGTGAGTGGACACGCCAAGGCGGTGGACGAACGCATTATCGGGGATTAGCCACAACAAATTTGGCCAATTATTTCGTTGGAGCAGCTGTCAATGCGAATCGTTGGATCCGCTTGGTTTCATGGCACAATAATCAAGCAAACGTCGCCTAATGGCGGCCCAAACCAAACTGAATTCCAGACCTGGCCGCGACCAAAGCCACCAACCAGGCCGTTTTTCGCAATCCTAACACCATTCACCTCCGCGTTGCAAATTGCACTTCGTTCTCACAGGCCGGCTACTGTGTTGCCAACTGCGCCAAATAAGGGGGTTTTTCAGCAGAATCTAAATCAAAGGCGTTCAAAGACGTTCAAAGATGCGCCTCGTTCTAAAGCGCCTCATCGTCCGGATTCACTGTCGTCTCGGTCTTTCGGTAACCTGACCGTAAACGTACTTCCACGTCCAACCTCAGTGCTCACGGTTAACTCTCCGCCGTATGGTTTGAGGAGTTCCAGACAAGAATGCAAACCGAGTCCGGTTCCAGTCGGTTCACCTTTTTTCTCCTCTCCCCGGGCTGGTTTTGTGGTAAAAAACGGGTCGAATATCAGCTCAATTTTATCGTCCGCAATCCCATCGCCGGTGTCCGATATATCGAAATACACGGCTCTCTCGTCCTGACGAGTCTGAATCGTGATCGTTGCATCGTCACTGCCACACATGGCGTCCATTGCGTTGTTAATCAAGTTATGCAGCACCTGTGAAATATCGGAGTATACGAGCGGAATCTCGCATATGGTGTCGTCGAATGAATATTCTTTTTGCAGTCGATGTTTGAAGAACGTGTTGGTCGTGAACAATTCCAACTCATTCTTGAGCAATTCATTGATGTTTACCAGTTTCGCGCGGTCGACCTGATCCAGTCGGCTCTTAGCCATCAACCGCTCCAGCATGCCTTCCATGGCCATGCAGACCTCGTCGATCTTCCGACCGTATTTGGTGATTTGTTCGGTGGATGCCTGTTTTGCCTGTTCGCCCATGATATAATTGAATCCGCGGATGGCGGTCAACGGAGTGCGGAGATTGTGAACGACCCCCTGCAACAGTCGGCCGATTATGGCTGATTTTTCCTGTTTGATCAGGAGCTTGGTTTTGCTCTCGACGAGCCTCTCCAGGTTCGTATTTAAGTCCTCAAGTTCCCGCGTGCGTTCCTCTACCGTGGTTTCCAGATTGTCGCTGTGTGCTTTCAGGTCGGCGTAGAGACCGCGGATCTCCTGCTGATTAGCCGCGATTATGCTGAGATGATTGTAGTCGCGCAACGCCGATATGATCGATGTCAGGAGCTTTTGTGCGGTCAGTTCGGTCTTTGCTTTGTAGTCGTTGATGTCATAGTCGATCACCACTTTACTTTCCGGAGCATGGCCGGGTTGGCCCGTTCTCAGAATAATCCGCACACGGTCGCGTTTCGCCTTCTTCCTCACGAATTCGACGATTCCGAGTCCGGTATCATCATCTTCCATGACGACGTCCAGCAGGACAACAGCCAGATCCGGATGCGCCAAAATCAATTTTTCAGCATCCTTGCCGGAATAGGCGTCGATGAATTCGATCTCCCTGCCTTCAAATACCACGCCTTGCAGGGCCAGCTTCGTGACGTCATGAACTCCATATTCATCATCGGCGATCAGAACCTTCCAGGTTCCAATTATGTCGTCGGCGGCCTCGGCGGCTTCGCCGGCGAAAACGAGTTCATCATCGGTCGTGCTCTGATTGGTCATAGGCGGATAATTCCGTTTCGGTCAATGTTACGCTGGCGGAGGAGATGCAGATATCAACGCTTTAAGTTCTGATGTCACCCTGGCAATAGACGGTCGATCAGCCCTTTGCGGAGCCAGCATAGCGTCAATTAATGTTGAGAGCGCACGACTGATTGAATCGTGTCCAGTGCAAGCTGGAGGCGGCTGCATCTCATGCGATGGTGCATGGCAGGCCTCGATGAGCGACCTGCGGGAAAACGGTTGGATGCCCGTGATAGAATAATATAGTGTCGCACCCAGAGAAAATATATCCGAGGCGGTTTCAGCACCAGCTTCCAGTCTTAAACGTTCTGGAGCCGCGAACTGGATGGTTCCCTGAAATGCGGTGTCCGGCGATACGGTGGCATCTTCAATTCTTTGCGTTATTCCGAAATCCAGAAGCTTAGCTGGTCCATCGTCTGTCCGCATGATGTTGCGTGGCTTTATGTCGCGATGACTAACGCCGCATGATGCAAGATATTCCAATGCTCTGGCGATGTCATGACCGATGAGCACCACCTCGCTTGTGGTTAACTTTCCGTGGCGATCGATGATGGCGTGCAGTGTCTCTCCTGTCAGGAATTCCATGGCAAGAAAGTAGTAGATCCCGGATCGCCCAAAGTCATGGAGTGCCACGATATTCGGGTGAATCAACATCGAATGTTCATGTACTTCCCGTTGGAACGACGCCAAAAATTTATCATCGTTTTGTTTGGATGGCGCCACTTCCAATATCTTTAATGCGATATCACGACCCGGGATGATGGTGACGTCGCTTGCGCGATAGACGCTGCTGAAACCGCCGCTTCCGATTTTTTTGACAATCTCATAGCGGCCGACAAACCGCGATCCCAACGGCAGGCCGAGTTCCCTGTTGCTTGCGGTATTCCTTCGTCGGAGCAAGATCGTTGCCTTCGCCAAGAGTTCCGGTGGTTTGAAGGGCTTGACGATGTAGTCATCCGCGCCGGCATTGAAGCCATCACCTATATCTTTTTCGGTGTCTCTACCGGATACCAGTATGATGGGGACGTTGAATCCATCAACGGATCTTCTCAATTCCTCGCATACCGCTAGTCCCGAATGACCGGGCATATCGATATCTAAAATCATGAGATCGGCACGATCATTCTGATGCGCCTGGATGACATCGGATCCGTCGGCAAAGGTTCGCAGTGAATAGTTGTCTCGGGTAAATACCGCCTCATAAAGGTCGCGCATGTATCTGTCGTCATCGGCACAGATTATTGAAATTACATCGGTATCCATATGATCGTAATCTGAAGCGAAACAATCGGGAATGAAACCTGTCGGCAGGATTAAATTTGTATCGGATAGCCGCAAGAGTATAATGTGTCACATTCGGCACCGCCGATGTTTTGGGGTGGACATGCTGTACCCATGGTCGTTGAATACGGTCGTGTTGACATTTTGGGATGCGAACCATCGGGAGTAACTCAAGCTCGATGCAATCTTTGTACATACGGGGGAGTCGAAAATGTACTCGCTGATCTGTGCCGATGATGATGCCTATATCCGAGAGATTTATCGCGGAATACTGCGTCAACGAGGGTACAAGGTCCGCCTATGCTCTAACGGCATTGAGGCGCTGAAATCGTTCCGTAAGAAACCCGTCGATATGCTGATTCTCGACGTTGACATGCCCGAAAAAAACGGGATCGAGGTGTGTCGGGAGCTGCGGCAAGCCGCTGACGGTTATGATGTCCCGATCATCATTGTATCGGGACGCGACGGTGAAGAGGACATTGTCAGGGGACTGGCGGCTGGCGCAGACGACTACATCGTGAAGTCGTTTCGGCCCGCGGAATTGCTCGCCAAAATCTCTGCCATATTAAGGAAAAGGGAATCAAAAAGTGCCAATTCGGGAATCACGATTGGCAGTGTGTTCGCCGGGCGTTACAAACTTCTCGACAAGATCGGCGAAGGTGGTTTCGGATCTGTATATCTCGCCAATGATGTTCACGAACAAGCGGAGCAGAAAGTCTCGCTGAAGATCTTCGAGTCGGCGCTCGGAGATGGAAATAATGACCGTTTCCTGTCCTATTTCTTACGCGAAGCCTACGGACTTTCCAAATTGGATCATCCGAACATCGTCAAACTGATCAACTTCGGCCACGACAACCTTCTGTATTACCTGGTTATGGAGTTTGTCGAAGGTCAGAATCTGATGGAAGTGGTGGAACGGCAGGGCCGACTCTCGAATGGTGCGACCATCTCCATCGCCTACCAGATGGCACAGGCGTTGTGCTATATGGATGGCGAAAAACTCATCCATCGCGATGTTACGCCAAGGAATATCATCCTGGATTTCAATGGGCAGGTAAAACTCGTGGATTTTGGTTTGGCAAAGAATATTCAGGATTCCTCCATCACGACATCTACAGAATTCAAAGGCACCCCTCATTTCATATCACCGGAATGCATCGCCGGTTCCCGTGCGATGGATATGCAAAGTGATATCTTTTCTTTGGCTGCAACACTCTATATGGTGGCGACCGGCAACCTCCCGTTTGAAGGGCGGGATCTCAAGGAAATTGGCAAGAAACAGCTGTTCGAGGAGCTTCCATCCATAAGCTCACTTGTCGCGGATGTCGACCCGGCATTTTCGGACCTGATAGACGCTATGTTGGCCAAAAGGCCGGAACACCGGCCGCCGATTGGGAAGGTGGTCGCGACCCTTACAGGTTTGAATAAGAAATGCAATGTACAGGGACGATCGCTGAAAAAATTGCTACTGCCGCGATTCTTTTGACGTTCACGGTAATAGTGGATGATTTGCAGAGATCAATGGCGCTGCAACTCTGTGCTATGTCGTTAGATAACCGTGTAGGGGAATAGGCTGTTAGCGATGTGGGGATCGGGAGCCGCACGGCGCCGCGTGGCGCAGTCAGGGAAGGTCAAGAGAACGCTTACAACATCACAAGTGCAAACATGATGAGCACCAGCAGTCCAAGGAGGAGACCGGATCCTGCTGTGTTCTGGTCGCCGTGATCGTTGGTGCGCGGTGTCGGCAGTGCAGCTATCCTGTGTCGGAGGCCGTCCCGAATCGTGTTCAGGAACGGCGCGATGTTGACCGTTGCTGCGGTATGGATCACTGACCGAAACCATGCTGCCGCCGCGGCAACGAGCACGACAATATCGCCCGCTGGAATGTGCACTTTTCGAAGCCCTGCGCTCAAGACGGGATGCTTCACCACGGCCAGGACAATGATTCCGCCGGTGAGGATGGGCCACGTTGCAGTCCACAATTTTCCAGGCGCAAGCGTTGTCCAATCAGAAGGCACGATGTTCAAGGTTGTTAGTGGACCCAACGCCATCAGGGTGACGGCTGACAAGACAACCCACGGCACAACCGTCGCCGGCCGCAGGTGCCCATGCCCATGCGATGGCAAGGCATGCACCACGCTAACAAAGCGCGCTATCAGCAGGGTTGTTGCAATGCCGGAAATGGGCAGCAGTATCTGCAATATGCTTACCCACGGCTCAGGTGTTGCCAGAGCGGTGTTTTTTAATGCGATCTTGGCGATAAATCCGGTTGTAAACGGCAGCCCGGCCAACGCCAATGCCGACGCCATCAGAACGCCGGTCGCCAGTATGTGCTGACGGCGTACCCGCACCTCCGCAACGACACTGATACCAAGGAACAATCCGGCCTTTGTGACCGCATGATGCGTCGCGTATACCAGGAGTGCCGCAGTTACGACAGGTGCGGACGCGGGTGCGATCAACATGACGCCGATTCCGGTACCGACCAATCCCATTTGACTGACGCTGGAATAGGCCAACACGGTCTTAGGATGGTCCTGTGTGAGACCGAACAATACAGCTGTGAAAGTCGAAGTAAGGCCCACGCCAATGCAGACGGCGCCCCAACCATCCATGGCAATCAGGCCTAAAGGCAGAAAAGTCAACAAGCCGAACAAACCGGTCTTGATAATGGCGCCGCTCAGGACTGCGCTCGCCGGCGTCGGCGCGGCGGTATGCGCGAGGGGGAGCCACGCGTGCACGGGCATGAGGCCCATTTTGATGCCGAACCCTATTAGTATCAGGCCGGCAATAACCTCCAGGCGCGGCGAATGAGAAAGTCGCTCCGCGAGAATCGGATCGAGATACAATGTCCCACAGTCGGTGGCAATCAGAACCACAGCCCAGAACAGCAGAATTTCGCCGACTATGACGAATATGATGTACGTTTTCCCCGCACGGATACTTTTCGGTTTCCGGTCGTGTGTAATCAGGCCGTATGCAGAAAAACTCATGATTGTGTAAAACAACAGGAATGAAACCATGTCGCCGGCTGCGATCACTCCGAAATTTCCGCACATGGTCAGCAGGAAAAAATGCCCGAATCGCGACCGGTCGGGGTCGTCGGCCATATATCCTTTTGCGTGCATGGCAGCAGCCCACCAGAGTAGCGAGGTGAAACCGAGAAATACGCAACCGGTCGTATCCAGGCCGAAACGGGACCCGAGCAGCAGCCAGGGCATATCGATCGTTGTGCCGTTGGCGAAAATTGCGGCGAACCCAGCTGGGACCGGGGCCCAGACAACAAGTCGCTCGCGCCACAGGCGGCACGACTCAAATGCTCCGAGTGCTGCCAAAGTCAACGGAAATACAACTGTCATTATCACGGCGGCGTGATTCATGGACGGTATTCCCGTGATACGATAAATTGCGCCCAGTCGAGCGGACTGAACGGCATCTCGGCAAGCAATCCGGCGAGTACCGCGAATAATGCGGTTACGATGGGCGGAACAAGAAGGGGCAGGTGGGTCTCGAATCTGCTGTGATGATGATCGTGCGGCCACGAACCGTCCGGCTCTTTGAACCAGGCAGCATAAATAATCGGCAGAAAGTAAATCGCATTCAGGATCGTACTTCCGATCAGTACGAAAATAACCCACCACTGCTGGTCGGCGGCGGCGCCCCTGCCGATAAACCATTTGCTTACAAAGCCGGCAATCGGCGGCACACCGATCATGCCTAGTGCGCCAATTGTAAACGCCGCCATGGTCAATGGCATGCGCCGTGCCGTGCCGTTCATCTCGCTGATCTTGTGAACGCCGAGAGTCTCTGCGAGATTACCGGCGGCGAAGAACAATGTGATTTTCATCAGGCCCTGATGCACAAGATGAACCACACCGCCAATGGTTCCCAATGGTCCGACAAGGGCTGCGCCGAGCGCGATGTACGAAACCTGGCTTACCGTTGAATAAGCGAGGCGACGCTTGAGGTCATCCTGGAATACGGCTCTCATTGAGCCGTACAGAATCGTAATCGAGGCCGCAACCGCCAGCGGTGCGGCCACGCCGAGTTGGGAACATGTCTCTACGCCATAGACGTCATACACCACCCGTACGATGCCGAACGCGCCGGCCTTGACCACCGCAACGGCGTGAAGCAATGCGCTCACCGGAGCGGGCGCGACCATCGCCTCCGGAAGCCATCCATGCAGGGGAACCAGGGCGGCCTTCACTCCGAAACCGACGATCAGCATCGTAAATATGCAGCGGAACGACGTGGCATGCCGGTCGTCAATGCCCGTAATGATGCCGCCTTCCGTAAAATCGATCGAACCGAGAATCGTTTGCAGCCAGACGATCGCCAGAAACAATATGGCGCCGCCGGCAATGGTATACGCCAGATAGATGCCGCCCCCGCGTATGGCTGCGCCGGTACCGCGATGGACGACGAGTGGATACGTCGTTAGTGTCAGCATCTCATAGAAGACAAGGAATGTAAAGAGATTAGCAGACAATGCGATTCCGGCGGTCGCACTGACGCAAAGGCTGAAAAACCCGAAGAAGCGATTGCGATGAGGAGAATGTTCCAGGTATCCGATCGCATAAACTGTCGTGAGCAGCCATAAAATTGCTGAAAGTGCCAGAAACAACAAAGAGAATGGGTCCGCATGGAATGCCAGATAAATACCGGGCGCAAGCGAATAGCGTGATTGAAAGACGATTTCCTGTGACACGCCGAAGAGCATGAACCCCACAAACACCAACATCAAAACCGCTCCGAGCACATTCAAAAACGTACGTGTTCGTACACGCTCCGTTCCCAGCAGGAAGATGATGCATCCGGTGGCGAAAGAACTCACAACAGCCAGCAATGGCAAAATGTGTTCCCAGTTCACGGTGTAACCCCCATCAGTATCGCCGAACACGGCGCGCCGATCTCCAGCAATTTCATCGGATAATACGCGACCAGACCCAAAGCTGCCGATAAGCACGCCAGTATCAGCGGGGGCCACTGCATTGGCGCCGGCGCGTTCCGAACGGATCTTGAATCGACGGCAAACGCCGTCGCCAAGACGCGGACGATATAGATTGCCGCCATCAGACCACCTGCAAGGATCGCTATCGTTAGATGCCAGTGTCCGGATGCAAGTGTGGATTTCAGCAGCATCCATTTCGCCACAAAAGCGCCGCTGAGCGGCAGGCCCATCAAGCTCACGCCGGACAACCCAAAAGCAAATACGGCGACGGGTTGGTGTTGCGCCATTCCCGCCATATCCTTGATCTGGTCGCTTCCGGCAGCGTGTGCGAGTGAACCAACCGCCATGAAGGCCGCGGCTTTTGCACAGGCATGGGACACCGCAAAGTACCACGTCCCCGACCATGCACTACAAAAATAGGGCGATTCATGAGGTATCGAGAAGAACAGAAACAAATATCCCATCTGGGCAACGGTGGAATACGCGATCAGAAGTTTCAGGCGTTGCTGGATAATCGCCTTCACCGATCCCCAAATAATAGCGGCAGCGCCGAGAATGCCGAGAAAATCGCCGGCTGCACGCAGGTCTTCGTACGGAAACACATTGTACCACAACCGAAGCAACACAAAAAACGATGCTTTCAGGACCAGGCCGGAGAGCATGGCGCTGGCAGGAGCGGGCGCGCTGCCGTGCGCTGCCGGCAGCCAGAAATGCAGGGGAAACAACGCTGTTTTCATGAGCAGACCAACCGTCATCAGGACGATCGAGCACCGTGTCGAGAAATTGGGTTCAACACGCGTTCCGAGGATGGCCCAATCTACAGTGCCGTACATGGAATAAAGCAATGTAAGGCCCATGAGATAGAAAAGGGATGCGGTTACTGCATAGATGACATAGTGCAGTGCTGCATCGACAGCTTTCGGTTTACCGCCCAGGCCAATCAATGCGACTGCCGACAGCACCAGCATTTCGAGCGCGACGTAGAAGTTAAAAATATCCCCGGAAAGATATAAGGCATTGAGACCGGTCCAGAGCAACAGACACACCGGCCAGAACATCGATGATTGATTCGCCGGTTCAGACTCCGTCGTGGCGAAATAGGATCGGGCATATATGGCCACCATGAGACCGACGACGGCTGTCATCAGCACCATCAGGGCGCCGATTCCGTCAACATGCAGGTCGATGCCCAATGGCGCTCCCCAACCGCCGATGCGATACCTCGACGGTCCGTTCTGCCATATCGAACGGGCGACGCCGGCTGCAAAAAAAGGCTGGATCAGACCGACGATAATAGTCAGGGGCGGACCCCATCGCCCGACGGCGAATACAGTGATGCCTGCGGCAAGCGGCAGGAAGACAAGGCCTAGCACGGACAACTCGAAAACCATCGATTCCCCCGTACCTATCGGTTGTTCAGGTCAGTACTGCCGGTCTGTTTGTACCGGCAACGAACCAGTGTCAGCGCGAGCGCCGTGACGCTCACCGCCACGACCAACCCGGTTAGCGCCATGGAATGCGCTACAGGATCCGGCCGACCGCCTGTGGTTCGCCGGGCCAGTGCTATCAGTACAAGAAACACACCGGAGCCCATCACATTCAGGGCGATAACGATTTGAAGCAGACGTCGACAGACAACCACGCCAAAGAATCCGATCCCAAAGATCACCGCACCACATGAAGCAAATAGAGTCACTGTCGTCATTTGCTTCGCTCTCGGACCGGCGGTGGCAATAGTCGTGCAACGCAAATGCCGCCGCCGCGATACAGGGCTATCAGAATCAAAGCGATCGACAACGTAGCCGCTGACTCTATTGCGAGTGTGAAGGTGCTCGCCAATTCCGGTGGAAATTCGAGGAACGTACGATTCAGGAATAGCGAGGAGGTACCAACGACGAGAAAGCCGGCGACTGCCGCGACTTGCAGACAGCGCTCGCTACGCTCGGAGATGTGTGTTGACCATTCGATCGTCGCCAAATCAAGTAAGATCCCGAGAGCCGCCAGCACCGCGCCGGCTTGGAAAGCACCGCCGGGCGAATGACCGCCCACCCAAAGCAGGTAACCGGCGATCACAATGACAACCGGCCCGACCACACGGACAAATCCAGTGAGGACAATCGAGGGCGGCGTCGCGGTACTATCCTCACGATCGTGCGCAGCGTCCGACCCAATCGCCTTTACACCCCAAACCGCCAGCACCAGGACCGCCAACTCCAGGAATGTATCGTAACCGCGAAAGTTGATCAAAACAGCCGTGACTGGATTCTGCACGCCTGTAAGACTTAAGTGAAGGTCGACTTCAGACGCGAGCCCATTCGCAGCACGCGGCATCTCTCCAATTGCCGCTATGAGACAACAGACAACTACCGTTGCGATCAGGCCCATGGCAGCCGTTTCGGCAAATCGTATCCGGCTTGGTTTCATCGTTCGGAAGGTGCCGCGCTCTCGGTATATGAAGGTTGGTGCTTGTCTGTCGCCGCCCAGGTCGACAACAGCAACGCTCCCGTGAGACCAGCGCCGATCGCCGCTTCGGCCAGAGCGATATCGGGCGCTTCAAGCCGCGCCCAGATCAGGGACATCACCATTCCGAAAACGATAAAAAATACAATCGCCGTAAACACATCCGTGGCGGTTATGGCGTGCCAGGCCAGCATGATCAGGATGATACACAGCAATGCATCTACTATCCACAAATATTGGAGCATCAACTTTCCTTCTGGATACCGCTACTGCGCAGCGCCGACTGCGCGATCAAATGGCAAGCCGCGGAGCTTGAAACCAACATAAGCAGCCACGTTAAGACCAGCTTAAATGCGATAAATATGTCGTCGGCCTGCCACAGCAAGCCGAACAGTACCAATCCCAGTCCGAGGTTATCTGTCTTGGTGGCGGCGTGAAGCCGGGCGAATACGTCGGGGAAACGCAGCATGCCAACGCTGCCCGCAACGAAAAACAGGCAGCCGCATCCGGTAATTGACATCGCGATAAGATCCGTTGCCGTCATCTGTTCCCTTTGGCGAATTCAACCGGATGTCGGCGGACAAATGTCACCGTGGTTATTGCCGCCAGCAATGCGAAAACAAGGGCAACGTCAATCAGAGCCGGTTGCGAAAACACAGCTGCGAACAACGCCAGCAGCCCAATGCCGGTCGTACCCAGAAGTTGAGCGGCAAGCATTCGGTCTGCAGCCGTAGGGCCACGCATAACACGCACGAGTCCGAGAAACAAACTCACCGCCAGTACGACCATGAAGAACGTATACACACCTATCATGATTCCACGGCTGTCCCGGACGCGTCAGGCCTCACCGATTCGACGAACAGCCGGGCGATAATTACCTCCAGGGTCAGCAGTTGCTGTGTGATTGACTGTCTACCGTCAAGGACGTGTAGGGTGAGCGTGTCTCCACGGATATCGGCAACAACGGAGCCGGGAAGAAGGTTAATGATATTGATAAGAAAAACAAGCGCCGTACCCTCCGGGAGATGTGACCGATACGCAATTATCTGCGGAGCTATTGGCAGTCGCGGATGGCAGGATCGCCAGGCGACATCAATACCGCCAACTATCGAATACCAGATAAAACGCGGAACGAGAGACAGCAACACGCTCGGCCGCCACCGCCAGCCTGGGCCGCGTGACCATTGTGTCGAAGCAAGTGCCGCTGCGACAACCACCGGTATGCCGATAATCCAGGAGTCGGTCCGGGCCTCCGTCAACAACAGCCACATGCTTGCGAACAGAACGATCCTCGTCACGAATCTATTCATCGCCTAGGTCTCCGGCGATGCCGTACGGATTGGTGTGGCCGCTGGACATTGCGAGACGTACGGGAATGATTATCAGGGTAACTGAACCGGTGATATAAAACCTTCGGGTTTGACTGTTAATACCGAGCAGTCTACCTCATCAAGAATTTTTTCTGCCGTGTTTCCGATAATAAAACCAGGAATGCCTGTTCGGCACACGGTGCCCATAACCAGCAAGTCTATCTTTTCCGATCTGGCCAGACTCACTACTACCGAACCCGCGTCGCCCTTCACCATGTGGATGGTTGCATCATGGCAACTGTGTTTCGTAATCAGCGCATCCAGCCTTTCACGTTGTTTTGCTTGTTCATCCTGTGCGTACTTTTCGATCTCCGCGGAGGAAGCGGCGCCCCTGCTGAGGAGCAAAGCCTCACCGAATGCGATCCAGGCGTGTGCGATGTGCAACTCGGCAGATGAACGTTCGGCCACCGTGCTCGCGAGCTGCAGAACGACCGCGTTTAATGCATTACGGGTTGTATCCATAGGGTCCGGATCAACGGCAGCGAGTATCCGCCGGCGCGTTTTCTTGACGGATGGTTTCCTGACCCAAACGGGGCAGGGCGACTTACGCATGAGGTGGAGGGACATGCTGCCGAAGAGACGCTCCTTCAAGCCACCCTTTCCCTCGGATGTCATCATGATCAGGTCGTGTTCCTGTGATATCACCTCACGGATGATCTCAATAAATGGTGTGCCGACGAGAATTTTTGTCGTCAGGTGTATGTCGTCGTGCTTCACACGCGCGGCGACGTCATCCAACTGCGCCTGGTACTCTTTGATCAGGAGGTCGTGGATATTTATCGTTTGCTCGGGAACAAGCTCGATTGATTCGTCCTGGCGCACTTTACGTGCAGCGCGGACGACCGTGAGCTCCGCCTGATTCTCCCGCGCGAGTGAGACTGCCTCTTCAAAGGTCGTGTCATCACACGGAAAAACCAGTAATATTTTCTTGAACCGTTTCATATTGTCTCCGATTAGCTAGCAAACGGACCGTACACGTTTCCACCGAAATGGCCACTTAGATCCGACGGGTGAAAATTATCGCGGAATCCCAGTTGGCGCCGGCGCGGGGCGCCACCGCCTCTTCTGGCATACAAGTCAGGCCAGAACCCACGTACTAATCTATCGCAAGAACGGTTATGCTCAAGCGAGAGGTTGTCTAATCTGGCTGAAATCAAAGTCGCGAAAGCTGACGAAAAACATGACGCTGTACAATGTGGGGATGAAGAGGAGTGTGATCACGGTGGCAAACAACAACCCGACCATAATTGCAATGGCCATAGGTTCCCACATAACGCCTCCGCCCAGATACAAGGGAATCAGCCCAAACGTGGTTGTGAACGTCGTTAACAGAATCGGGCGGAAACGTTGTAGACTGGCGTCTATCACAGCCTCCTGGGGGCATTTACCGAATTGATTCAGTTCGATTTCAATGCGGTCAATCAGGACGATAGCATTATTGATTACAATTCCGGCTAGTGATATCAATCCCAGGAACGCCATGAATCCAAAATACGAGTTGAATACCAGTAGTCCGGTGACAACGCCGATTAAGCCCAGTGGAATCGACAGTAGGACCATGAAGGTTTTTCGCAGCGAATTAAATTGAATGATGAGCAACAACAATATTATGAAACCAGCCAATGGAATGAAGTTTACCACGGCACTCATGTTTTTCCGCGTATTTTCCTCGTCACCGCCCAGTTCGAAGTGATAGCCACCTGGCTGAGCGGAACGCCTTTGCCTGTACTTTGTGACAGGATATTCGTTGTCTCAAGAGTTTGAACGGTCTGCTGTTCCGATGTTTCGCTGCGCATGATTATTGGAAAACTGTCGTCTTCTTCTCTGAAGTCGCCCGATTTAAAACCGGTCAAGACGGTTCGCAACGAGGTCGCAATATCCAGATTGGTGAGGCTTGCATTATGCGCTCGCGCCTGGTCGATGTCGATCACGAACTTCTTTATTTTAAGGCCCCAGTCGTCACGGACGTTCTTTGTGCCGGGGATCGAAACCAGCTGTTGCTTCATCCGTTCCGAAAACTCAAACAACGTATTGGGGGAGGGACCCGACATGCGAATCTCAATCGGTGTTCCACCACCGCCCTGGCCAACTCGCGTGACGCGGACATCCGCATCCGGGAAGGTTTCAAAGCAAAATTGATCAAGGCGATCGATGACCATCTGATTGGTATCACTTGATGTCGTATTCACCAGGATGTGGGCGTAACTGGAGTTCAGCTCGTCGGCCTGATACCCGAAATCATAGGATTCGGGTCCCTTCCCGATATACGAGGACCAGTCGAGAACCCCGGCCACGCGTTCATTGCCGGCGATAAGCTCCTGCTTCATGTGCGCTTCGATAACCGCGATGACCTGCTCTGTACGCTCAATCTTGGTGCCTAAAGGAAGGTTGATATCGATGGTGATCAGGTTCCGGTCACTGTCGGGAAAAAAGATATACGGGAGAAGGCCGAAACCCTTCAGGGATGCGACGAACGACACAAGAACCAAGGCCAGAAAGCTGAATCGGAAGCGCAAGGCAAACGGTAATAACCTTTTGTAGCCTGCCAACAGGATCCCGATAAGCGAATGATTTCGACGCCCAGAGGAAATTCGCGATTGTAGTGGCGAACTTTCTCATCAACCGCTTTGCCCAGCTGAATAATGTTCGCACCATCTTTTAATGATATTGACAATGCAATGGCCTTCTCTCCGTTGACACGAACGAGATTTCCGGAGGGAGTTTTATACCCCTTTTCGATCGTTGTAATGTCGTCCAGGTAAACGACGTCGCCCCGGTCACCGACAGGAATGATGGTTTTCCTGAGATCGTCGAGATCGTTGAAGCTTCCACTTGGTTCAAGAATGATGCGTTCTTCGTCGAGATTAACTTCGCCCACATCGACGACTTCCAGAAGAACATCCGCTTCGCGGCTTAGAAATTGCAACCACGAAGAAAATTCCGGAATCGTCGATGCGATCATTCCGTCGAGGAATATGTATCGTCTCTGGCGCGCACAGGCGTTTAAATGTCTGCAGGTCACGCAGGCTGCGAACGGGCGAGATGACAAACGTCAGGTTAGGACGCGTCGAGACCCGGTTGTTGTTGTATGGAAATTCGCTGAACCCACCATCCTGAACCAACCCGCCGACAATGGGTTTATCAAAGTCGGCACTTAACTGCATGACCCGAAATGTCCCCAACTTGCCAGGTACCAGAACGCAATCGACGTCAGGGGCGGTCATTGCCCTATGTACCAGTTCTTCAATTTTGTCAATGTCCCAATTCGCATTGTATTCGTCGCGCTTGAAACGAACCGGTGCCGAGTCGTGCATTAATTTCATCAGCTCCGCGCGGACCAGAAATTCCAATTCATCCGCAAATTCCGACGGCCCGTCGTGAATGATTGCGACTGTTTGAGCGTTTTTGGGCGTGTCGGACCACGCGTGACAATACGTGAAAAAGAATGCCAGTACGGCAAAACCCAGCTGTGGTATGAGCATACATATGAAGAAAACTCGACGCGGACTGCCTCTACACGTCCGCAAAACGATCCGTGGCCAAGGTTCCGGTTGGGCTGATAACGGGCAGATATATGGTAAGATAACGGCAGGTCTTGTCAATACGGCATCGCCTTGTTATATTCGAGACCAGATTGAATGTCGAGGTACTGTCGCAGCGGCATAGATGATAAGCCCGGATCCGCGGATCCGCGAAAATTTCAAAAAAGGGAGTGGAAACACATGAATTACCCAATAAAGCAATCAAGAACCACGTGGCTAAATCTCGTCGCTCTCGTGTGTGTGGCCATGTTCTGTAGTAGTTGCGCGGGGCCAAAAATCGCAGCGGACCTGCTTAGCTTTACGGAAAAAAACAATTCTGCACTTGTCGGCAATGCGGTCGAAATTGACGTAGAAATCAATCCCAGAATCAATAACTACGAAAAGCTTGACGACTCCGTCAAACAGTCCTTGGAATTGGCACTCCGGAACGCAAATATCTTCGGCGCCGATGCGTCAAGGCCTTTCAAAATACATGCAAACATACTCATAGCCAGTCAATCAGCATGGAGCTTCGGGTCGTTCGAGGGAAAATTAGAAATTAACTACCAGCTGCTTGATGAAAGCGGCGCCAAGATTCTCGAAGAAACAATTTATACCGAGGCAGGAAGCGACAAGTGGTATTTTTCTGGAGCCAAGAGACATCGACGATCGCGCGCAGTGAACATTTCCAAAAATGTGCTGCAGTTTGTCGATATCGTGCAAAGCCGGCTCGATAAATAGTCGGATGGCGGCAACCGGTGCCGCTGGATTCCGTGGCCTCTGCCACACTGTTCGGCTCGCCGCTACGCCATGCAACGGCTCGCGAGGCCCGTCGCCCTCCAAACGTTTACAACCATCTGGAGCCGTTTGTGTCTGCCTAATGTGCGTCACAGCGACAGGTTTAATACGGCGGACGGCGCGGTGAAAATCCCCGCAGGGAAACCCAGCAGGTGTTTCAATGTGACATCGCGATCCCAGGAGTTTTGGATGCGCGACGCAGACACCATTTGCGCGATCGTGAGGTTGAGCGGGTATTGCCATGGCGTTACCAGGGGCGTGTTCGTCAGGGGATGATCCGTGCCGTACAGCAGGCGGCCCTTAAACCGACTATCGTGGAGAACCGTCTTGAGGTACCGCCGTCTGTTGATCTGTGTCAGTGTAGATATGTCGGCGTACAGATTGGGAAATTCTGCGAATAACGTTGCAAGCCGCTCGACATTTTCCTGGCCTTCATTCTTTCCTGACGTGGCCGCGTGCGCGGCGATAACGGTGACACCGATCTCCAACGGAAGCCGCAAGCGCTTCGGATCTGCCAGGTGATCTTGCGCACGCGTGAATGAGGCCTCGTCGCCGACATGGGTCAATAACGGCAGTTTCAGGGCCACCAGTTTTTCATAGAACGGCGTGATGCGCTCATCCGCCGGATCAATGTCCTGAATGGAAGGCAGCCATTTCAGCAGTTTCGCACCATTTGCAGCGGACCAGTCGAGTTCATTCAGGGCATTACTGCGAAACGGATTCACACTTGCCCCGAAATAGAGGTTGTCGAATGCCTTAACTGCATTGCCGACATATCGATTACCGACGTAGAATTCCGTATTCGGTTTGTCCAGCACGCCATCCGGGCCGACCACGCCGTCCATCGCCAGCACGACCGCAGCTGCCACGTATTGTGATTGCGCGATGGCTTCCGAAATCTTTGTGAGGATATACACATCACCATGCTCATGCAGCTCTGACTCGGTTACCGCAAAGGTCTTGAGGTAATGTCCGAATCGCCAACTCCTTCTCAGCTCATTGGAGACAAAGCAGTCGCTTGTGTCGCCCGCGCCGATTCCCGCCGTGTGACAATGCATGTCGACAATGTTATCTACCGGGATCTCTTCCGGTGCGGCGATCGGCCCGGTGAACATGACACGTCGAGCCGCCGCAAGAATAACAATACCCAGTAGCGTCGCTGCGAGCATTTCGATTCACACATTGTTTTTGTGGGGCGTGATAATAGATTGGTGGCAGTGTGCCGGCGCTGCATGTCGGTCATGAAAATCAGACTCTACCAACCTGGACACATAAAGTCCAGCATTCCGCTCACGGACACTGTGGAAATGTAACGGGTACACAATGGCCACATCGCAACATCCAACGGCGCAACCTCCCTCCCAATCTGGAAAATCCGGCTTCTGGAGTCTGTTTGTTACGCAGTTCCAGGGTGCGTTCAGCGACAACGCATTCAAGTTTTTGATGATCTTCATGATCACCAATATGCTCACCGAGCAGCAGGCCATGCAACTGGTGCCGGTGGTCGGCATCCTGTTCGCACTTCCCTTTATTCTGTTTTCGATGGCCGGCGGTTTCCTGGCGGATCGTTACTGCAAGCGAACGGTAGCGATCGGCACCAAAGTTGCCGAAATCGCGACCATGTCCCTGGCTCTCGCCGGATTTCTGGCAGACAGTATACCGATCCTGCTGGTATGTGTGTTTCTGATGAGTGCGCAAAGCGCCTTCTTCAGTCCCACCAAATTTGGACTGCTGCCTGAGCTGCTTCCCGAGAAGGATCTGTCGTGGGGCAACGGGACGCTCAGCCTGGGCACATTCATGGCCATTATTGCGGGTACGGCGGCCGCCGGAATCTTGTCGGACATGTTGGGTGAACGTCAGATTTGGTCGGGCGTGGTATTGGTGGCGCTAGCGGTGATGGGCATGGTAGTCAGTTTCGGGATCACCGCCGTGCCGGCGGCCAATGCAGAGAAGACATTTCGGTTGAATTTCGTCGCGGATCTGCTGGTAAACTTGCGGGCAGTGCGCGAAAACCGGGTGCTTACACTTGCGATCATCGGCAACACTTATTTCTGGTTCCTCGCTGCACTCATTCAGCCCAATGTCGTCTTATATGGCCGGTTCGTTCTCGGACTGTCGGACACGCAGTCGAGCGCCCTTCAGGCGGCACTTGCCATCGGCATCGGTGTAGGAAGTTTTATTGCCGGGGTGTTATCCGACAGGAAAATCGAGTACGGACTCATTCCGCTCGGGTCCATCGGAATGACCGTCGTCGCGGCTTTGCTCGGTGTGCCCGGTGCGTCCTTCATCTGTGTCGCGGCCCTTCTGTGGCTCTTCGGCTTTTTCGTGGGATTTTACATTGTTCCGATTAGTGCTCTGATCCAACATTGTCCGGAGCCCGGTGACAAAGGTTCGGTTATCGCAGCCGCGTCGTTTCTTTCCTGGGTCGGCGTCCTGGCGGCGTCCAGCGTGTACTATCTGCTGGCGACCTTTTTGGATCTGTCTCCGCTGCAGATTTTTCTGTGTATTTCGAGTGCGACCATAGTCGGAACGGTAACCAGCCTGAAGCTGGTTCCAGACAGTATGTTGCGTCTGCTGTTCTGGTTGATTACGCGAACGGTCTATAAGATCAGCATTATCGGGCGCGACAACATTCCAGACCGCGGCGGCGCGTTGTTTGTGTGCAATCATCTCTCATTCGTCGACGGCTTCCTCCTTGTCGCTTCGACGGATCGACATGTTCATTTCCTGATGGATCAGAATGTCTATGAAAAACGTTGGATCAATCCATTTGCCCGGATCATGCAAGCTATTCCCATATCATCGGACCAGGGGCCAAGAGAAATGATCCGGTCATTGCGCAAGGCGAGCGACTGGATTCGAAACGGTGACGTGGTCTGTATATTTGCTGAAGGTCAGATTTCCCGAATTGGGCAGATGCTGCCGTTCCGTCGCGGTTTCGAAAGGATCATGAAGGACGTCGATGCGCCCATCATTCCGGTCGCCTTGGACGGTGTCTGGGGGAGCATTTTTAGTTTCGAGCGGGGCCGCTTTATCTGGAAGATCCCCAGGAAGGTCCCGTATCCGGTAACCGTGAGTTATGGTCCTCCCATGCCGTCGACGTCCACCGCATTCGAGATCCGACAGGAAGTACAGCGGTTGCTGGCAGACTCGTGGTCGATTCGAAAATCCCGAATGAAGACGCTGCATCGCGCATTTCGCGACAGTGCCAGACGGTATCCGTTTCGCCTCTGCATGGCCGACGCCAAAACGCCGCCGATAACCTTCAGCACCGCGCTCACCAAGGTCGTTTTTGTGGCCCGTCGACTAAAGCCGGTTTGGGCGGGGCAATCGATGGTTGGCATTCTCTTGCCGCCATCGGTGCCGGGCGCCGTGGTGAACTACGCGGCGTTGTTTATGGGCAAAGTGCCGGTAAATCTCAACTACACGGTTTCCGAGCAGTCTCTGGCATCGGCTCTCAAGCAATGTGAGATCACGACCGTGTTGACGTCACAGCTTTTCCTGGATGCGATAAAGATACCGCTTCCGGACGATATCGATATGATACTGCTTGAGAACGTCGTCGAGAATCCCTCCGTGACGGAAAAGAGCATCGCCGCCCTGATGTCCTGGCTGCTTCCGGGCCGCTTCCTCGAATCAAGGCTGGGGGAGGGGGCTGCGACCGATCTAGACGATCTCGCCACCGTTATTTTCTCCAGCGGCAGTACTGGTGAGCCGAAAGGCGTGATGACGTCACACTACAATATTGCTTCGAATATCGAACAGCTGGGGCAGACGTTCGCATTGGACCGTGACGATTGTTTTCTCGGGGTGCTGCCGTTTTTTCATTCCTTCGGCTTCACCGGCACACTGATGTTGCCGGGCGTCCTCGGCGCCGGCGTGGTGTTTCACGCGAACCCGCTGGATGCGCGGACAATCGGCGGACTCGTTGAACGGTTCAAGATTACGTTTCTGCTTGCGACGCCCACGTTCTTACAGATCTATATGCGGGGGTGCGAAGCGGGACAATTCGGCAGTGTCGCATTCGCGGCTGTCGGTGCGGAGAAGTGCCCCGAAAGATTGGCAACGGCGTTTGAAGACAAATTCGGCATCCGGCCGATGGAGGCGTATGGCTGCACGGAGTGCTCGCCGGCCGTAGCCA
>JAJFLQ010000171.1 GCA_021772615.1 Verrucomicrobiota bacterium
CAACAACACCCCACGGACAGAACTCGAGAACCTACTTCCACACCAATGGAAACCCGCCATCGACCACTACATCCCGAAACCTCAGCCCGCGAGTGAAATCGCGGCCGTTGCCTGACTAGATGGCTACACATGACGCTTACACTCCGTTGCCATTCGAGCACGGTCTAAGCAGTGCACGCGATCGGATTGCCCTGTCCGTACGATGTCGTATGTGCCCGGACGCTGACGGCATCGTCCCTTGAAAGGAAAATGCAACCAAGCAGTCGGTGTCATCCTGATGCCGTCATTGGATCCTCGAATATCTATTCCTATTCGCTGCGGCTACAGCGAAGATCGCTGCGTCGCACTTATTGACATAGCCATCCCGGCTTTGCGACCTATCGATAGTATTCGAGATTAGACGCAACCAATATCGGTGTGTAAGAAGTCGTTACCCTTGAAGAGCAACGGTTGTCCTGTTTCTTTCGCTAACGCATAGGAAAAGCAATCGCCGAAGTTAAGCTTGGCCATTTGCCCCGAACCCTTGCCATAAAGCTGATACGCTCGACGGGCAAGGTGGGTTTGTGTAAGCGTCACGGGAATGATTGCCAAATGCAGTGCAGAGAAAAAATCATCGAATGCACTCCGGCCAATATCATTTACTGCCCGATCAACAATGAGACAGATTTCCAAATAGCTTGCAGTTGACATCATCGGCTTGTCAGCACTCAGAATGCAGTTAAGAAAACGCTCGCCCTCTGGCTCATTCATGAATATCGCGATGATCGCTGAGGTATCGACAATCATCGAGGAACACCGCGCTCATCATACAGATCGTCGTCGGTAAGTAGGCTTCCGGTGAGATTATTACGAAAACGTTGGGTAATAGCCTCAATCTCGCTCTTGCGCTTCCCTAAACTATTCTGATTACGAATGCGATCCAGACGTTGCTCCAGGGCTTTACTGATTGCCTCTGTTATACTCTCGCCAGTGACTTGAGCGAGTTCACGGGCAAGATGATCGGTCTTTTTGTCGCGTATACTTAATGGCATGTATATAATTCCCTATGGGTTGTATATACATCAATATACGCCAGGGCGTGAAATGTTGCAAAGGAAATCGTCGTAGGATCTTGGAATAGGGTGTTCCTTCCGAACGGTGTTGCAGGTGCGCGGACGCTGAGGACATCGTCCCTCCAGAATGGATGCGATTGGGTAAGGGATATTTCCCGGATGATGGCCGGGTTCATGCGTTCGGTAGCCGAAAGTACGACGTCTTCGAAGTGAGCAGGCGAGGCTGAGTGAGCAGAGTCAGACGTGATAGTGTGATACATTCATGATAAGGTATTCTTATCGTGAATAGGAAATCTGAAGATCGATATACTGAGCATGCGGCGAAATTCTGCCTGCTATCTACCCAGCGCAGCGGCTCCACGTGGTTAATGACATTGTTAGCCAGTCATCCCGGGGTCGCGATCTATAACGAGCCTTTCGTAGCTAAGCACGTTTGCGAAAGCCCCCGGGGTTGGAATTTACCCTATTTCTTTCGTTGTCACAGCCAAATGGGCTGGTTCCGGCCGCTGTCGACCTGTACCTATTTAACCCGCCTTCAGGAATCGGCGCCGCGCGCCTCTGCGGCTGTGGGATTCAAGTTGATGTATAACCAGTTCTTTCTAAGGCCGGAAATTGCGATAAAATTAGCACGCGACCGATATCGAGTCGTCCATTTGGTCCGCGAAAATCTGCTGGATGTGCTGCTATCGAAAGAAGTGGCCAGAAAAACCGGTTTGATGTTCTCCACGGAAAAAGTTGATGCAGGAACCGTAACGCTACCGAATCAACGCCTGTTGTGGCGCCTGCGCAAGGCCAACCTATATCTCCAAACAGCGCGTGTCGTCCTCAGGTTGCTTCCCTTCGAGGTGTGTACCGTATATTATGATCAATTGCAGCAGAATCCGGAGGAGACCGTACGGTCAATATTCCGGTTCATGGATATCGCCAACGAAAATGTGGTGATTTCCAGTGATCAGATAAAGATAAATCAAGCGGCGCACCGAGACGTTATCGCGAATTATGATGAGATTCGCCGATTGTTACGAAACACTTGCTACGCAAAGATGTTGAATTGAGAAGGAACGTGGGGACTCCGCGACTTGGTGTAACGGCGACATCTCACCGCGACCGTATGTTGCACGTGTTCAGAAAGAGCGACGCAGGAGCACTGCGTTCTCGTTGACTGCGAGCCCATGCTGCCCGGCGATTGAACTGTAAATGGACACGAATGAACGCGAATCTCGAACGGCGGCAGGTGTTTGCGTACGTTCTGTCGTCCAGTAGAATGCTTTTTTCCGTGGTTTGTGTGGCACGGCTGAAGCGGTGAACCAACGGATCGCGGCGAACCGCGATTTGTGGTCAATTTGCGTTCGCACCACCGCAGCCGTGGATGTGGCGTGCGTGTTCAAAATGTGACCGCTGTGCCATAGGCGCGCGAATAGAAAGTAGCATAGGCATCCTGCTTGTGTAAAGAGTGTCGGCTACAGCCAGGATGGCTGTGCTACCTTACCTGCGGTCACAATTCGAACATGGACCCCGGGATGTGTTGCGTTGTGACGCGCTTTCGGGGCGTGAAACCCACGATAAATCGTGAACGCCAACGTATAGCGCAAGATGCTGATGGCACGAATCTTCGGAGGATCGTCCTAGATCTGTATTCCGAACGATGTCGCGCGTGGTTAGACGCTGAGGACATCGTCCCTCCAGGAAAACGGCAAACACCCAGCTGACATCCGAATAGTCGCCGGTTCCGGCGAGCCATCACCGCATGAACGGTTTCGCCTGAAGGCACGTTGTGTTCCTTGATTGGCCAGACCTTATTCGCGAATCCGTTGTCGGTTTCGGTTTCGTTCCTGATTCCACAATTACAACGGGGCAGGTCCAGAACTCCTCCCATAGACCTGCGTTTGAAGGGGATTTTTTTCAAATAGTGTCCAATATTTGTTTCTGTTTTCTTGGGAGCGCGCGCACGCACGCGAGAGGGAGTGTAGTGTGGAGGTAAAAAAGGCCAACCAGTATG
>JAJFLQ010000172.1 GCA_021772615.1 Verrucomicrobiota bacterium
CATACTGGTTGGCCTTTTTTACCTCCACACTACACTCCCTCTCGCGTGCGTGCGCGCGCTCCCAAGAAAACAGAAACAAATATTGGACACTATTTGAAAAAAATCCCCTTCAAACGCAGGTCTATGGGAGGAGTTCTGAACTCGGTCTCCATCATTTTGTGTCGTTTTTTGAACGTGCAGGTGACCAATTGTCCTTTCCCGTATGTCGACAGCCTCAGCAGACAGCTCCACCGGAACACCAATCCCGGCAAGGTGCCTGCTGAAGTCCGCGCTTGAGCGTGCTGGCGCCATGCAGTGCGTCGTGCTCGCCGCGCCGCGAAATCCAACATCCTACAGCCATTTTTTCCGCCTGAAAAATACGATCATTGCGAGTGCGAAAATGAGCATCAGGCCCAGAGCAAACGGATAACCAAAGGGCCAGTTCAGTTCGGGCATATTCCACATGCCGCGGTCCGTATTGAAATTCATGCCGTAGATACCGGCAATGAATGTCAACGGGATGAAGACCGTGGAAATCACAGTGAGCGTCTTCATTACCTCGTTCATCCGTGCGCTGGATAGCGTCATTTGAATCTCCAGCAGACTCGTGAGCAACTCACGGTGGCGCTCCAATGCATCCAATGCACGGTGTGTGTGGTCGTGGACATCGCGAAAATACACATTGACGGATTGATCGAAAAACGCCGACCCGTCGTGAGTGACCTGCTCACAAACCCGTTGTAACGCCGCGATCGGACGATAAAGCTGTATGACATGCTTTTTTATCCCGTGAATCTGGTTGAGCGATACTTCAATGTTATTATTGAGAACGTCGTCTTCTACAGCGTCGATGTCGTCGCCGATATCGCATACATGCACCCAATATTTGTCCACGATCATATCAATCAATGCGTAAAAGAGGTACGATTCATTCATTTTGCGCAAACGCCCGCGCATCGTTTGCAGGCGCTCAAGAACCGGATTGAAGATGTCACACGAGTGCTCATGAAAGGTTAACAGAAAATGACTGCCCAAAATCACACTTACCTGCTCCAGGCGGTTAGCCGCCGACTCGCCCCTGAGCGGGTCGTCAAATGAAAACACCTGGAAAACCACATAGATATACTGTTCATAATCCTCCATCTTGGTTCGCTGTTGTGGGTGGAGAACATCCTCGATGATCAACGAATGGAGATCGAAGATGTTGCCGATCCCACCGATTTTTTCCACGTCATGGAGACCTTCGACAATAATCCAGCTGACACTCTCCGATTGGCGGTAAGCCGCGAGATTGTTGATGTCTGAAATAGCGAGTTCGGTGAAATGCGCTTCGGTATAGTCGATCAGTTTAACTCGAACGGACTCGGCCCTGCGCTCGCCGTGATGAATTGGTGTTCCCGGCGGTAGGCCAGGTGTTTTCGCTTTTTTGTCCATGGTGTTTTGCTGACGCGCGGCTATCTTTGCATTAGTGAACGGCATTCTCATCAATCCGAATCACTCTAGCATCGCCTGAAACCGTTGTAAACGCAACCGCCAATGAATTACTAATACGGCGCATCATTGTCCACGGCCTTCACTATGCCGGGTCTATGCCGCAACGAACGCGTGTTGCGCGGTGGAACATCGCTTCAGCGCGGCCTGCAGGTCCGCGACATTGATGGGCTTGGCGACATAGTCGTCCATACCGGCCTCCAGACACCGCTCCCGATCGCCCGCCATCGCGTTGGCGGTCATCGCAACGATTCGCGGCCTCCGATCTGCCGGCCACTGGTCACAGATTGCCCGGGTTGCTTCAATACCGTCCATACGCGGCATTTGCATATCCATCAGCACGAGGTCGAAGGGCTGCTTTTCGAGTATTTCCAGGACCTCAATGCCGTCGTTGGCGATGCTGATGCTGAAGCCCATTTTGGCAAGAATCTTTGTCGCTACTTTCTGATTGACCAGATTATCTTCGGCCAGCAGAATCCGCAGTGGAAACCTGGCGGCGAAGGACTCATCGATTAGGCCGCTTTTGGCGCGATCGACGAGTCTCGGTTTGCCGCGCACTGCCGCGGCGACCGCGTTCAGCAGCAGGGGATACTTCACCGGACGATAAAGCAGTGTATGAGGGACGTCATCGAAGCATGAGGGAAGGTGCTGGTCCGTAAAGGAAACCAGGACATACGGTATCGATTTTAGATCTGTGCTACCGCCGCTCTCCATCCCGTCCAACTCCGGCTTGGCACTGGTATCCATCAGAACCAGACTGAATCCGTTTTCTGCGCGGAGCATTGCCCGTGCCTCGGACCAGGAGCTGGTGGAATCCGACTGCATTTCCCACAGCGCGGCTTGCGCTGTTAACACCGACCGCATTCGATCGCTCACGGATACGATCAGTACCTCCTTGCCCCGTACTGTTGCCCGATCCTGTTCCACTTCCGCACGTTCCGGAAATGTAAATGGGCGCGCGACAATGGTGAAGTGAAACGTCGAGCCTTCACCTTCTTTGCTCTCCACCCAGATCCGGCCTCCCATTAAGTCGACCAACCGCCGGCAAATGGCCAGCCCCAGCCCCGTGCCCCCAAACCGCCGGGTTGTCGATGCATCGACCTGGCTGAACGACTCGAACAGGGCATCGATCTTATCTTCGGGAATACCGATCCCGGAGTCCTGGATCGAGAAATGAAATTCCGTATCCGCAACGTTGAGCATCTGTGACCGCAATGCGATCACGACTTCTCCTTCCGATGTGAACTTCACGGCGTTGTTGATCAGGTTGATGAGAATCTGACGGATACGAACCCGGTCACCGAACAGGCCATTGGGGACATTTTCGGCAATGTCATAGGTCAATTCCAGGTTCTTTCGTGCAATCGGAACACTGAAAAGATCGATTGCGTCTTCGATGCATCTTGACACCTGGAACTCTCTGCTTTCGAGCTGCATCTGCCCGGCCTCAATCTTTGAGAAATCGAGAATATCATTTATGATGACGAGCAGCGAGTCGCTGCAGTTCCGAATGGTCTCGACACAGTCGTGCTGTTCGGTGCTCAACACCGTATCAAGCAGGAGGCTGGTCATGCCGACTACGCCGTTCATCGGCGTTCTGATCTCGTGGCTCATGTTAGCGAGAAACTCGGATTTGAGTTTCGTCGCCTGCTCCGCCTCGATTTTGGCGACGCGAAGCTCGTTTTTCTGACTCTCGATCAGCATGGCATTCTCCCTGAATACGCCAATTGCCTCGAGCATATCCCCGATCTCGTCCCGGTATTGGTGGTGCGGCAGTCGTACATCGACGTCGCCTTTCGCCAGCATCGCCATGCGTACCGTGACCGCCTGTATGGGCTGCAGCACCTGTCGCTTCACACGAACGAACAGAAAGAGCAGGGCAGTG
>JAJFLQ010000173.1 GCA_021772615.1 Verrucomicrobiota bacterium
GGCCGGGCAACCTCAAAATCTGCGCGAACTGTAAAGCGGTCGCCTACACCCCGGACGCGGCATGTTTAAAAAATGGGCGTTCAACCTTACAGCTCTGTCGAACTCTGGTGGTTACGGGATCCCGCAGGAGGCAGCCCTCGGGCGACGACGAGAAAAAAACGCATTTCGCATCGGACTGGAATGACCGTAGGCCATCGTGGATTGTTCCTAATCTGGACCAAGAAAGAGAGGCCCCAGCCATGACCCACAATGGAGATACTAACGTCGTAGATGAAGCGATGCAAGTATTGCTCAATAGCAGAATCGAGGAACGGCGGCGGCATTCACCATACTGCTCGACGAAGTCGCATGAAAATCGAACGCGCGACGTTTCTCAGTCCTCAACCATGGTGGGGAAGATCAGATTCGCGACATGGAAAGGACTGTCAGGATCGGGCAGTGCGTTCGTGCGCGGTGCTCATTGCTTCGGGCATCGACAACGATGGCAAACGTTAGGTCGGCAATGATGTTCATTTGAACGTACTTTTTCTACCGTGCCGTGGCGACCAATGCGGGCGACCACTTTACTGTCGCCAGCCGACTTGAGCTCGGATCATGACAGGAACTGCTAAGGCGTCGCCAGCACCGTCGAGTTGATCCCCCCAAAATGGGCGTTCAACATTCAAAGGCGTCTACCTCAAACTACTGAGACCACTGGATCGCGCTCACGAGCCTGTAAATCGCATCAATAATCTAACGACAGTGAATGGGCGATATGGGACGCATACCAAATTGGCGATAACGCCTTTACATTTCGTCCGCAGGCTTTACCAGTAGAATCTCATGTCAATACCTCCACCAAATTGCTTGCAGGTGTCGAAACGCACATCCGCCCGATTCACAACAAGATTCTTGAAACCGATTCTATTGGTGGCGATACTCGGCATTTCGGGGTGTACAACGCCGACGTTTACCCACCCAACCCGTTCCGGCATTGAGCAGCTGCTCTTGAGCAATGCGGTTGACAACGCTCTAAAAGGCATGAAACTCACTGAACTCAGTGGCAAGAAGGTTTTTTTTGACGCGACCTATCTGGATTCCTACGACGTGAAGTATGTAAAAGGCGCGATCCGTGCCCGCATCAGCGACAGCGGCGCTATGCTCGTACCAAAAATCGAGGACGCTGAAATTGTCGTTGAACCGCGATGCGGTGGCCTGGGTATCGATCCGTCAAAATCCCTGCTTGGCATCCCGTCACTTCCTGTTCCCGTTCCAAGCGTGACCACAATTGTGACACCGGAATTGGTGTTATATAGCGCATCCAAGATGGATGCAGTGACGACGATCGCACTGCTCGCGTATGACGTAAATGGGGAACAAGTGCTTTCAAGCGTTCCTGTTGTTGGCAAATCCCACTTCTACAACTACAGGATGCTACTTCTCATCAATCTGAATTTCACCGACCTGGAAGCGCGAAAGTCGTATTGACGTGATTGAGTCAGGCGTTTTTTCGCAAGGCATGACATGCGAATCGCGTTGGAGTTCGCACTTTAGTGTGGGTCTCACGTAACGTGCTATCACGACAGTGCAGCTATTCCAGCGCCACGCAAACGTAGCGCGACGACATCACCGCAACATATTTGCAAGATTACATTCCACTGACCGTATCCGATCCTTGAAGTATGCTCCGGCAATACCGCAACTATGTCATTTTAGGCTGTCCGAGAAGTGGAACCACCGCAACGCACATCTATCTCCGGTCGCATCCGCAGGTGGCGGCGTTTCATGCGGAAGCTACCGTATCCCCGTTGTTTACCCAGGGACTGGCAGTCTTTGCCAACCATGGTGAACGGCATCTGACGCCGAAAGAAAAACAGGCTCAGATTCGGTCGCTGTTTATCGCGATCACGGCGATCGAGGCGGATGAAAACACGGTGGCTACCGGACTGAAGGTCACGGTTCAGTCGCCGTCCGACGCCAACATAATCGTGAACAGCCTGCAGAAACACCTTCCCGAGGTTATCGTTATTCTGGTGATTCGCAAGGATTTTGTGGCGCAGTATGGCTCGCTCTTGCGCGCAAAAGCGACAGACCAATGGACGTGCTGGGATGATCGCGCGACAAACAGCGCATTTACCACGACTGTCGATGAACGGCGTTTCTTGAGCTATCTCATGTGGTGCCGTCATACATTGAACAGACTCGACGGGCTTAGAAAGACCCACACGGTGACGGAAGTCAGCTACGAGAAAGATATACTAAGCGGTCAATGGCCCGGATTCGGTCGTATCAGCAACGTCCTCGGCGTGAACGTATCGGACTTCCCGCCGGCTACATCCACCAAGGTCAGTCCGGATCCGGATCGCTATATCACAAACTATCACGCGTTGTCGGAGATCATGCTACGATATGAATCCCGAAGTGAATTACACCCGTAAGATCAATATAGAAGACGCTCTGGGCATCGTTGCAAAAATCGCCGGTTTCAAAACACACAGATTCGGATGGC
This sequence comes from Verrucomicrobiota bacterium, assembly GCA_021772615.1. Taxonomy (GTDB): domain Bacteria; phylum Verrucomicrobiota; class Lentisphaeria; order JABSQK01; family JAJFLO01; genus JAJFLQ01. The sequence continues at coordinate 2,489 of JAJFLQ010000173.1, forward strand.
GTTTCGCCCTGTCCAGCCTGAAGCCGTTGCATGTCGAGGGCGGCGTGGCGCTTGACGGCGGTATCGAAAACACGTTTTTCTGGGACCGTCTACGTAACAACGGCGACGAATCCGGAACCGGCTGGGACAAGCCCTGGATCGGCTTTGTTCACTATCCCCCCAACTACCCAGATTGGTGCAAACCGGAGGAAACGCTCACGCACGCCCTTCTCACCGACGCGTGGCGAAAGAGCCTGGAACATTGCCGGGGGCTCTTCTGCCTGTCTGAATACAGCAGAACATGGCTGGCCGACCGGGTAGATGTTCCGGTCGACGCGTTGCTTCATCCCACCGGAACACCCGACACAACATTCTCATTTGAGTCGTTTGTGGCGAATAACGACAAGAGTATGGTCGTTGTCGGTAATTTATTGAGAAAATTATACACGATTTATCTACTTCGCATCACGAAACTCAGGAAAGTCATTCTGGCAACCGATAAGCGCTATGTTTTCATGCGACTCGCACGTGAACTACAGCATTATGGTGTTGCTGTGGACTATAAGAGCGTCGAGATCAAGCCATATCTTCCGAACAGCGGTTATGATGAATTTCTTTCCAAAAATATTGTTTTTATCGACCTTTATGATAGCAGCGCCAACAACACGATAATTGAATGTATTGTGCGGCATACTCCGGTCCTCGTTAATCCATTACCGGCGGTTAGAGAATACCTCGGCGAAGCGTATCCTTTTTATTTTGAAAGCCTCGAAGAAGCAGCATCAAAAGCTGAAGACTTCGAACGTATTAACACTACACACGAGTACCTGAAGTCCTGGAGCATCAGAGAAAAGCTGAAACCCTACTATTTTCTGAAGTCGTTTGCTCAATCCGAGATTTACCGGCGGTTACCTGAGCACGACAGCTCCTTTCCCGGGCCATGAATGTAGGGACGCTGCCACCAATGTGGTTGAATCAGGTATTTTTTCGCGAGATATGAATATGCGCCCCTCGTGGGCGTTAGCGCGTCAACCGGGGGTGGACGCCCCCCCCAATGGAAACCCAGGGATAGCGCAAGCACCCCGAAGGGCGCAAGCCACC
>JAJFLQ010000174.1 GCA_021772615.1 Verrucomicrobiota bacterium
TTGCTCGATTTTGAAATGCATTGTAATCACCTGTTGGGTTAGAGGATTTATGTTGCTTGATGGTAATATAAAATACTCTATCCCAACAGGTTAATCAATATCGCCAATGCTTTTTGCGCCGTTTTTTCACGCTTTCAGGGAATAATCAAGCAGGTTCAGCTGACGAACGCAAAATGACGAATATCTTCGAACGTTACCTGACCATTTGGGTTGGACTCTGTATCGTCGGGGGGATCATACTCGGCAAAATCGCTCCGGGGCTGGCCAAGACCTTGGACAGCATGGCGATTCACGTGAATGGCGCCCCCGTTGTATCCATTCCAATAGCTGCGTGTTTATTCCTTATGATGTATCCTATCATGGTTAAGATTGATTTTGCATCGGTTATCAAGGCGGGCAAAAGCGGTAAACCAGTATTTCTCACTTTGTTTATGAACTGGGCGGTCAAGCCTTTCACAATGTACGCCATCGCCATGCTGTTCCTGGGCATCTTGTTTAAGGGACTCATAGGCGTGGATGCGACAGATCTCGTTAAGATGCCATTTGGCCTTGATCTTCCCGTGGGGACAAAGCATGGGGCCGGCACTGTCGTTTTTCATGAAGGCGTGAAAATGCTTCAGGTTCCGTTGTGGCGCAGCTATCTTGCCGGCTGCATCCTTCTCGGGATTGCTCCCTGCACGGCAATGGTATTGGTATGGGGCTATCTCGCCAGGGGGAATGACAGCCTGACTCTCGTCATGGTTGCCATTAATTCTCTAACGATGTTATTGCTATACGGCGTACTGGGAGGCTTTCTGCTCGGCGTCGGAAAACTTCCTGTTCCGTGGCAGGCATTGCTCCTTTCAATTGCAATTTATGTGGCATTGCCGTTAGTAGCCGGTTATTTCTCCCGTAAATGGATTATTGCGTCGAAAGGAGAGCAATGGTTCAAGCAAAAATTTCTTCATGTGCTGACTCCAATCACCATAATTGCACTCCTGACGACGCTCGTCTTGCTTTTCAGTTTCAAGGGTGACGTGATATTGAGACGTCCTCTGACGATCCTCTGGATTGCAATACCGCTTTTTATCCAAACCATACTGATATTCGGCCTTGGCTACGCGGGTGCGAGAATATTAAAGCTCAAGTATCAAGACGCCGCTCCAGCCGCCATGATCGGAGCGTCAAATCACTTTGAGGTCGCAATAGCGACGTCCACCATGTTGTTTGGTTTATCTTCCGGCGCGGCACTGGCCACGGTTGTTGGCGTCCTTATTGAAGTGCCGGTAATGCTGATTCTCGTCAAGGTATGTCTGCGAACACAGCACTGGTTCCGTGGCTGAAACCGCTAATCCCTTGCGGCTGCTTGCGGTGGCGGCGTGGCCTCTTGCCCGGCTTGTTGCGATTTGACCACCGCCGATGTCTTTCTTCCGAAGAGCGAACACAGCGCCGGCAACACCAGCAGGGTCAGCAGGTTATCGGTGATGACACCCCCGATTACAACGGTCGCGAGCGGGCGCTGCACCTCCGCACCGACGCCGGTATTGAAGGCCATGGGTACAAAGCCGAGACCGGCGACCAATGCGGTCATGAGGACGGGGCGTAAACGCATGAGCGCGCCTGTCTCAATGGCGTGGTTCTGCGACATGCCGTTGTCCTGCAGCTGGTTGATTGTGGATATCATCACCAGGCCATTGAGCATGGCCACACCGGAAACGGCCACGAAACCAACACCGGCGGAGATCGTGAAGGGCATGTCACGCAGCCAGAGCGCCAGAACGCCGCCTATAGCCGCAAAGGGCGCCCCGGTAAAAATAATCAGGGATTCGCGCACCGTCCCGGTGGAGCAGTAAAGCAAGAAGAGGATGAGCGCCAGGGCCAGAGGAACGACGATCAGCAATCGACTCCGGGAACGTTCGATGTTTTCGAATTGACCGCCGTACGCGAGGTAGTAGCCGGCGGGCAATACCACGTCGGCGGCAAGCCGCCGCTGCACCTCCTGCACAAAGCCGCCGACGTCGCGGCCGCTGACGTTGCATTGAATGACGATACGCCTGCGCTGCCATTCACGCGTTATGGTGGAGGGCCCTTCGACATGATGAATGTCGGCCAATTGGTCGAGCGGTATGCGTTTGCCGCTCTCCGTGGGCACCAGAATGCCGCCGATAGCGGCGGCATTCCGGCGATACGGTTCGGCGAGTCGGACGGCCAGGTCGAAACGACGTTGGCCTTCCCGGACCTCCCCCACTTTGCGCGTACCGATGGCTTCGACAATGTCGAGCACGTGACGAGCCGATACGCCGTGACGAGCGATCGCGTCCTGATCCACGGTTATCTCCATGGATGGCAGACCGGTGATCTGTTCGGTATACATATCCGTAGCACCGGGAATCATCTCCAGCACAGCCTGGACTTGTACCGCTATTTCCCGCAAGACATCCAAATCATCGCCGAAAAGCTTGATGCCGAGATCCGAGCGTATGCCGGCAACCATCTCGTTGACGCGCATTTCAATCGGTTGCGTGAAGATCATGCGCATCCCCGGAAGGCCTTCGAGCTGCCGGCGCATGACCTCCGTGAGTTCGGTCTGGCTGTCCGCGCGTGTCCACTGGTCGCGCGAGGTGAGGGTGATGAAAACGTCCGACAATTCAATACCCATGGGATCGGTTGCGACCGCGGCCGTGCCGGTACGTACCCAGACGTCGTGGACTTCGTCGGGAAACGTATCGAGGATAAAGCGCTCCAATTGCCAACCGTAGCGTGTGGATTCTTCCAGTGAAACGCCGGCCAACCGAACGGTGTTTATGACGATGCCCATTTCAGAGAGTCTCGGGACGAAAGCCGAACCAAGCTGCCGGCTCAATACGAACCCACCGACCAACAACGCAATCGCGCCGCCAACACACACAGACCGCCAGCGAAGCGCCAGTCGCACCACCGGCCGGTAGCACGTCGCCGCAACGCGCGTCAGCCAGGACTCGCGTATTCGCGTATCCTTGCGCAACAGGAGACTGGTCAGTACCGGCATCAGCGTCAATGACAGAATCAGTGAACCGAGCAGTGCAAAAATGACCGTCAATGCCATCGGCCGGAACAATTTACCTTCGATACCTTCCAGGGTCAGAATCGGCAGGTAGACGATCATGATGATCAACTCACCGAACATTGTAGCGCGACGCACCTCGATTGAGGCGTCGCGCACAATGTCCAGGATCGGTCGTTGGTCGTTCCGGTCACGGAGCCGCCGTACACTGTTCTCAACCATGATGACGGAACTGTCGACAATCAAACCGAAATCGATAGCGCCCAGACTCATCAAGCTGCCTGCGATGCCGTAACGGAGCATGCCGTTAAAGGCGAACAGCATCGAAAGCGGGATCGCCAGCGCAACAATCAGACCGGCGCGCAGGTTGCCGAGGAACGTAAAGAGTACGGCTACCACCAGGATCGCGCCCTCGAACAGATTCTCCTTGACCGTATCGATGACCTGATTCACCAGCGTCGTGCGTTGATAAACCACATTGATCTCTACCTCTTCCGGCAACGTCGGGCGAATCTCTTCCAGGCGTGTGCGCAAGCGTTGTGTGACCTCGTCGCTGTTCTCCCCCATGAGCATAAAGCCCAGCCCGAGGACGACCTCGCCCCGGGCGTTGGCGGTAGCTGAGCCCCGACGAATCTCGTGTCCGATCGTGACGTCCGCCACGTCCCGCACCAGCACGGGAACGCCGTCGTGAGCGACAATGACAATGCTGCCGATTTCCTGCGTCGTGGTGGTCAGACTGACGCCGCGAACGAGGTGCATCTCGCCGGCCTGTACGATATTCCCGCCGCCCACGGTGAGGTTGTTGCGTTCCAGGGCCGCGACGAGGTCGTCCAAAGTCAGGTTGTACTTGAGCAGGGAAGCGATGTCCACCAGCACATGGTATTGCCGGGTCTGGCCGCCCCAGGTGTTTATCTCCGCCACGCCCGGCACCGAACTCAGCCGCGGCTTGATCACCCAGTCATGGAGCGTGGTGAGTTCCTCGAGACTCATCGTCTCGCTGCTCAGGACATAATGAAAGATCTCGCCGAGACCGGTCGCGACCGGACCCATTTCCGGTGCGCCGATGCCGGAGGGCAGTGCCACCGTCTGCAGACGCTCCATGATCAACTGGCGGGCAAAGTAGATGTCGGTCCCGTCCTCGAATACGACAGTCACCTGGGAAAGTCCGAACTTCGAGATCGAGCGCACTTCTTCGAGGCCCGGCAGTCCGCTGATTGCCTGTTCGACCGGAAACGTAATCTGCTGTTCGATCTCCAACGGCGACAATGCCGGTGCGGTGGTGTTGATCTGCACCTGTACCGGCGTTGTATCGGGAAATGCATCAATCGGCAGGTTTCGTGCCGAATAGATGCCGCTCGACGCCAGGATCAGCGCAAGCACAATGACCACCAACCGGTTGTCCAGCGACCAGGCAATAACATTGTTGATCATAGATTGCTTCCTGTGCGGCAACGCGTTTGTGCCAGATTGAAAGGAACAATTCCTTCTGTCCAATTCCTTTCAACCTTAGTTTCTGCCGGGCTCTACTTCGCAACAGCCGGCGCCGATGTTGCCTTTCATGATCTCCGTTTTCATCAGGAAACTACCGGTGGTGACAACGTCCTCGCCAACGCGCAAGCCGCTGTCAACAAAGTAGAAACGTTCGGTCTCGTAGCTGAGCTTTACCTTACGCGGTTCATACAGCGACTCGGAGTGACGAACAAAGACGAGATTGCAACACCCGTCCCACTGCAACGACTCCCGCGGCACGACCAGTGAATTGGCCCGGTCACGAACGGTGACCTCGGCGTGGCCATACATACCGGCGCGCAGTGAGCCGTCGGGATTGTCCACCGTGACCCGGACATTCAGTGTCCGGGTCTGGTGGTCGACTTGCGTGCTGATCCAGGTCACGGCGCCGGCAAACCGTCGGCCGCGAAGTCCGGCAAGCTCGAGGATAGCCGTCTGGCCCATGCGAATCCGGGACAGATCCGATTCCTTGACATGAAGAATGGCCCACATACGTGAGATGTCTGCAACGGCAAACAGCACATCGGCGACGGTCATCACTTCGCCCAGCGTGCAGGTTCGTTCTATGACAACGCCTGCGAACGGCGCCGTAACCGCCAACAATCCGGAGGTATCCTCTTCGTTGATAACCTTTTGAATGGCCGCTGCGCTGAGACCGAGCGCGCGAAGCTGGTCGCGGGCCGCACGATACTGCGCGGCAAGCATTGATACGGACCGCTGCGCCTGAAGAAGCGGTTCCTCCGATGTGCTTCCCTGACCCTCCAGCATTGTAATCTGTTCCGGAGTCAAATCGTTCAAGGTTGCTGAATCGATGCCGAAAAGCCTTAACGTGCGCTCGTTCTCGGAGACTGCGTTTTCGGCCCGCACCACTGCGCTCCGTGCATCCATCAGCTCGCGCTGCGACGTCGCCCCCCCCTTCATCAGCGATTCTTCGCGCTTGACATTCTCCTGCGCCAATATCATCAACGACAGGCTTTCGAGGTAACGATTGGCGGTCAGGCGCACTTCCAAATCATTCATCCTCCGATGCCAGGCTTCAAGCTGTTTTACCAGATTCTCAGCGGCATGCAACTCCCGGTCCAGCCTCAAATATTCAGCCTTTCGCTGACTCAATTCCGCTGCATCGAGTACGGCCAGCACCTGCCCCGTTTCCACCTGACGGCCCAAATCCGCCTTGACCTCGTGAACGATCCCGCCGCTCCGCGGCTTCAGCCGGGCATAGCGACTGGAATCGTAGTGCAACTCTAGCGGTGCTGAAACGTGTTGACTGACGAGCTTTTCGGTCACTTTCTCAACTTCTATGCCGGCAACCCCGGCGATCTCGGGAGTGGCGAACTGCACGCGCAACTGCGCTGTACTGCAGGTCACATTCGGGCTGCGCAGGTACCGGGGTGTTTGATCGTCCGAAAGCTGCGACTCGGCCCTGGAAGGCACGGGTTCTGCCGCTTCCTTTTGGGTCTCTGCGGCCTGCGCATCCCTCGGTGCAAATTTGGCCAATGTGCCGGGATTGCACAACTCGCACTGAGATTCAGGGCGCTCGTGCGCGCCGCACCAGTCGCCGACCGCCTTGAACGCCGTAACGAGCGCCGGCCAACACGGCACACACAGTGCTTCGGGCACACCGTGCCCGTGACAGAAGCCCATGCTGTCAATCAACGAGTCGTCGCAGAACGGGCACGTCATATCAGGCATGCCGTGAGGGCACCCTGTCGATTCGGCGGGCTTCGCGGCCGTGTCTGATGCGGAACCGTTGATCCAGCCTAAGCGATCTGCCCCCACTATGGCGCCGAAGCCGAGTGCCAGTAACAGGATTGCAAGACTGATTTTTATGGGTGCGAGCTTCATCGATTGCCGCGTTCGCCGGGCGGGAGATTGCCCGCCAGACATTGGGCGCATTGTGACTCTGGGACGTTGTGACCGGCACACCAGTCGTTCTCGGCCTTAAACCCGGCAACCAATGCTGGATTGCAAACCGTGCACAGCGCTTCGGCTACGTCGTGCGCATCACAGAAGCCTCTCGATTCTATCAGCGAAGGCATGCACCAGGGGCAGTCCGTCTCCGCGATCTGGTGCCCGGCACACCATTCTCCGGCAGGTTCGTGACCGGGCACGTGGCCGTGACCATCGGCCGCATGATGGCCATGACCATCGGGGGCATCATGGTCGTGACCATCGCTTGTGTCGTGAACAGAAATGGTGGGCGTCGGCAATGGCGATGTAGTCTTGCCAAACTTGAGGTAGGCAAAGCCGGCCCCAGCCCCGATAGCGATCATTATGCCGGCAATTACGATGGTGTTCTTCATGGTGTCTCCTCTCCGAGGTGTGGTGTTTGTGCGTGTATGACCGGAAAATTGGTGAGATTTTGGATCTCGCCCCATGCCAGATTGCATTCGTACAGGGTAATCAACCGGTTCTGCTTGATCTGCGCCTGCGTACGTTGGGCGTCAAGAAGATCGAGTAATGAGGTTTTTCCCGCGCGATAACGTTGCGTCGCCTGGGCAAAGGACGCGTTACCCACGGGAATAACATGTTCGTCATAGCGACGCAGCGCCTGATGACGGTTTTTGAGCTGTGCCAACGAAGCGTGCAGCGCCGCGACAAGCTCGCGCTCCAGCGCAGCGACCAGCGATCGATTCGCCGTTATCCGACCGCGAGCTGCCTCGATATATCCCTGTCGCCGATCAAATATAGGTAATGGCACCGATATACCAAACTCCACCAGGTCTTCGTCCTCTGCATGGTTCCGACCGTAGGCAACATCTACATCCAGATCGGGTACACGCCTGGCCTGCTCAAGCGCTTCCATCGCCTCGGCCACCGAAACCTCCAGCCGCTGTTGTAATAGCCGCGGGTGGTGCTCAAGCAGCAGGGACCGCAGATTGGCCGCATCCGGCGGTGAGCCCGGTTCGACTAACGCCGGCCGCAGACGGTCATGTGGAAAACCGTTTACGCCAAGGAGCGTTTCCAGACGCCCTCGCACAGCGGCTTGACGCCGCAACACGTTTTCCCGCTCAAGACCCAACAGCTCGCGTTCGACCTGAATGCGCGTCGTTTCCGCGGCCGCGGAAGCACCTGCGGCGGCCCGCTCCTCGGAATGTCGACGTGCCGTCTCGAAGTCCTCGAACGTTGCCGACAACTGTTGTTCGCGTGCAGTCAGGAATGCCAATTCAACATAGACCCTGCGTATGCCGGACTGAAGATCATGAAGCACGACCCGGGCCGATTCGGTACTTGCCGCAGTCTCGGCTTGTCCCAGCTGCCTGGCCGCATGTAATCTATCCCCGATAACGACAGATTGGGCCAGGAAAAGACGATTGACGCCTTCATTTACTCGCAGACCGGAAGCTGGAATATCCTCTGATTCCAGTCCAATCCTCGGGTTCGGATACAGCAAACGCTGGCGGTCGTCGCCAATGGTGGCCAGTAACTGACCATAGGTCGCATGTACACGCGGATTTTCCGCGGCAGCTATCAGCAGGTCTGCCAGCGTCAATTCCGCCCTCCCCACTGGTGACGATGTTGCGGTCGCGGGCACTGTCGCAAAGACCGCGTCATCGGCGAGAACCGTCACTGGGCCGATACAGATGCGGGCACAGCCGAGATACAACAAAAGCAGAGTCGTTATGGCAATCAAGCGTAGCATCTGGTCTCTTGTCTACTCTCCTGCGTATACCTTGGATTGCAGCGCCAGTTCATCCCATAGATCACTGTGAGACAGGGAGCAAATCACGAGCTTGCCTTCCTGGCGCGCCGCCACAAGACCGGATTGACGCAGTGTCTTAAGATGCTGCGAAACGGTCGATACCGGCTGGGCCAAGATATTGGCCAGGTCGCAGACGCAGCAATCCTCCATCGCGAGGACGCGCACGATGGTGAGCCGGACGGGATGGCCAAGTGCCTTGTGCCATTCCGCCAGCCGCTGCAGACGCGTCTCCGGTGTCAGCCTCCGTCTTAGGTCGTGAATTTTCTCATCGTTAAAACATACTGTCCTGCAGCAGGCAGGTACATTTTTATCATGTGAAAGCATCCACTTCTCCAATCAATTCGTAATTTCCGGAAATGATAAAATATATGCGGTAGCTGAGCAGATCAAGCGAATCCGCCGCACTTATGGTCGATTGTCTCGCGGGCAAAGAACCGACGTAAGCCCATAGCTCAGTAATCCTGTTCATTGGAACGCCCTGTTTCTTCCGTACTGTGGGGATCGATACGGGCGATCACTTTACAGATAGCGGCCGACTCGAGTTCGGTTCGTGAAAGAGACTGTAAAGTGGTCGCCCGTACCGTCGATTTTTAGTATGGGAGCGGCCGCTGCGGGAAAGATGGTACGTTAGTTTCAAATCGTAACGCACTACCTATTTCCGAGAACCCGAAATAACAATCCGACCAGGCCACGCAGTGCTTATCTCCACAACGCTATTCCAACTCGACTGGTCGATTATCGTTTGCATTTCGTGCCGGAGAAATCCCCTTCGAATAGACTGCTTTCCGTCTGTGTAGATAAAGCTTCGGTGGAAGACGAGACCGGCGAATGCCGAGAATAGGACGTACCAGCGACGCGATCTAACCAGATCATTTACCAGAAATCGACGATCTGTGATTCCATCAATGGTCGCAAGGGCAGGAAGCAGCTGGTCGGCAGCGAGATGATGCAGAAAGTGATTGGCGATGCAGTAGTCATACGGCGGCTCCAGCTCCGCACTATCGAAGAGTCCGGCTTGCACCACCTTGAGTTCCGGCAGATGACCGAATGTGTCGATGGCGTAAGCGACCGCAACCGGGTCCGGGTCTATCGCGGTGACGTGGAGTGGGATGCGAAGCCGCCGGCAATGGCGAATGAGCCAAGCCGGAATGTCACAGCCGCCGGCGCCAATATCAAGAATGCTGTACGGACGTGGAGCGTCTGACCGCATGTCGGAAATGATATGCCGGGTAATGAGCATCCGGTAACGCGTCACCAGAACATTCATGAGCCGGAATTGTGCGAACGTACGCCGTAGCTTCAGCGTATCACAATCCGGCCGATCCATTTCCTCAGGGTACGGCGACCGAACGGACAGGTCGGGCGGCCATAACACGTTTACCCGATTCTGTGCGGCACAATGCTACCATGGCCGACACCGACCATTATGATTTCCACTTGATGTTGCAGCCGATGCTCGGTGTCTGGTCGGAATCGACGGCTTTCCCGGCGAGAACAGCGTCCAGCGCCTGCCGTATGTCGCGTCCTGTCACCGGCTTGTCATTGCCGGGACGAGAATCATCGAGTTGTCCCCGGTAGACGCATGTGAGGTCACCGTCGAAAATATAGAAATCAGGGGTGCATGCGGCCTGGTAGGCACGTGCCACATCCTGAGATTCATCGTAGAGGTAGGGAATAGACAGGCCCAGTGATGCCGCCAGTTCGCGCATCTTGTCAGGTGCGTCCTGTGGGAAGTTGGCGACATCATTCGAGCTGATCGCGATAAATGCCACGCCGCGCCCGCTGTAGTCCTTGTCGAGATCGACCAGCCCGCTGTGGATATGCTTCACATAGGGGCAATGGTTGCAGATAAACATCACCACGGTGGCAACGTCGGACTTGAGATCCGACAGCGAAAGAGTTTTCCCGGAAACACTGTCCGGCAATGCAAAGTCGGGCGCCGTCGTACCGAGCGGCATCATTGTGGAGGGCGTAAGTGCCATTTCATAGATCCTTTTCTGTTGTGGTTCAACGAGGTTTGCATGTCGCAAGAAGATTCCTTAACTCAAGGACATTACGCCAGGACCGCCTTGATACGGCGCACACCGCGGCTTGAGCTTTCTTCTTTGGTGATCCTGAACGCACCGAGTTCTCCAGCGTTTTCGACATGAGGGCCGCCGCATATTTCCTTGCTGAAGTCGCCGATTGTATAGACGCTGACGCGCTCGCCGTAACGTTCTTCGAACAGACCGATGGCGCCGCCTGCCTTGGCCTCATCCACGGTCATCTCCTCGCGAATGACAGCCAGCCCGCGTGAAATTTGCTCGTTGACAATCTCCTCGACACGCCGGAGTTGTTCGGGCGCCATTTTCTCGGGGTGGCAGAAATCAAATCGTAACCGCGCCGGTGTAATATTGGAGCCTTTCTGCGCCACGTGGTCACCCAGTACCATACGCAGCGCTTTGTGGAGCAGGTGCGTCGCGGTATGCAGCCGTGTGGTTGCCTCCGAATGATCCGCAAGACCGCCCTTAAACTTTTTCTCCGCACCCTGCCGCGACAATTCCTGGTGCTTCCTGTAGGCGATATCGAATCCATCGCGATCTACCTCGAAACCGCGTTCTGAGGCGAGATCGATCGTTATCTCGACCGGAAATCCAAACGTTTCGTAGAGATAGAACGCCTTGCGGCCGCTGATAACCTTCCGCTTGACATGTTCGGGAATAGAATCGATGAGCTTGTTAAACTCGCGCAAGCCCTTCTCCAGCGTCGCAGTGAACTGCTGTTCTTCCTGTTCGAGTTCCTCAGCTATGGCCTGGCGATTGCAGCCAAGCTCCGGATACGCCTGCGAGTATGTCTGTACCACTACGTCGGCCAGGTCGCGTGTGAAGTGCCGATCGATGCCAATCTGTCGCCCCTCACGAATAGCCCTTCGGATCAGCCGACGAAGGACATAACCCTGATCGATGTTTGATGGCGAAATGCCGTCAGCGATGATAAAAACGGCAGAACGCAGATGTTCCGCCACAATCCTGCCGCCGCGAACAGAGCGGGGATCGGAATGACCGGAAATGTCCCGGATGCGGGAAAATATCGGCGCGAATAATTCCGTGTCATATACACTGGCCTTTCCCTGCAAGATCGCAGTAACGCGTTCTACGCCCATTCCCGTATCGACGTTGCGCTGCGACAACGGTTCGAAACTGCCGTCGGCGTTCTTGTGATACTCCATGAAGACATCGTTCCAGATTTCGACCCAGTTGGAATCTTCGGGATCAAAATTTGGCGGCACGGAAGCCGAGCCGGTCCAATAGAACATTTCCGTGTCCGGACCGCAAGGACCTGTCTGCCCGGCGGGTCCCCACCAGTTGTCTTTTTTTCCGAGACGCGCGATCCGGCTCGGCGGAAATCCGAGCAACTCCCATTTCGCGAACGATTCTTCGTCGAGCGGAGCATCGGAATCGCCTGCGAAAACCGACACCGCAAGGCGATCAAGCGGGAGACCTAGCCAGGCGTCGGACGTGAGAAATTCGAAGCTGAATGCGATCGCTTCGTCCTTGAAATAATCTCCCAGCGACCAGTTTCCGAGCATCTCAAAAAATGTCAGGTGAACGTCGTCGCCCACTTCTTCGATATCGCCGGTGCGGATGCACTTCTGCACATTGACCAGCCGTTTTCCAAGCGGGTGCTTTTGTCCGGTCAGAAAGGGAACCAGTGGATGCATGCCCGCAGTCGTAAAAAGTACCGTTGGATCGTTCTCGGGTATCAGTGGTGCGCTACGGATCTCGCGATGCCCCTTAGCGACAAAAAATTCGATATACTTTCGACGTAAATCGTTTGCTGTCATTCGTTTGATTCTCCGCCAGAAGCGCCTCTCCTGACCGTACCGTTGTCTATAAAATGCGTTGCTGCGGCCGCCATCTCCGCCGGTAATGCCGTAAGATCCGTTGCAGCGAAAAATACTTGATTCGCTCGTGTAAGCGAAGCGAAAAACACACGGCGCCTCTCTGGATCCAACTCTCCGGTAACATCGTCGACGAGAAAGACGACCGGTTGTTTTTTTCCGGCCTCTAAGAATACCTCGCCGGTCGCCATTTTCAACGCCAGCGCGGCCAATCTGCATTGCCCTTCGGAACCGTAGAGCTGCAACAGCCGATCGCGAAGTAACAACTGGAAATCGTCCCGGTGCGGTCCGACATGCGTCATGCGGTAACGGTAGTCGCGATCCGCACTGTCCCGGAAACCGCTGAGGTAGGCCGCAGCCCAGTCGGCTGATGACCACGAATCGGTGCCGGTCTCGCTCGTGAAAGCGTACTCGACATTCAGCGTGACCGCCGCGTTGTCGCCAAACAGAAGATCGCCGGCAACAGCGAGTCGGTCCGTAAGCGTGTGGAAAAAACGCCGACGTAATGCAAGGAGCTTCACCCCGGCGGCAGTCAGGACGGCGTCATAGGCAGCGACAGCGGCGCGATCCGGTGCGTCCCGGCGGAGCAGTGCATTCCGCGATCGAAGCGCTTTTTGATAATCCTGCAGCAGGAGAAGATAGGGTGGATACAGACGTGATAGTGTCGAATCGAGATATCGGCGGCGGTTGGAAGCCGAACCTTTCACGAGCCCGATGTCTTCGGGTACAAAGGCGATACAAAACACCTGTCCGATAAAATCGCTGGCTTTCGCAACGCGGGAACCGTTCAGGATGAGACGGCGGGTGTCGCCGCTTTCGACTTCGAGACTCCGCGTCGTCGTAACCTCGCGGATACGGGCGCGCAACAGGAACCGCCGTTGCCCCCAATGTACCAGATTCCGCAACCGCCGACACCGGAACGATCGCAGGACCGACGCGAAATAAATCGCTTCGAGAAGACTGGTCTTGCCCTGTCCATTGGGGCCGACCACGATATTCACACCGGGAGCGAACGACGTATGAAGATCGCGATAATTGCGGAAATCGACCAGTGCGATATCCTCGATATACCCCATTTCTCGCCTGATCAATTCGTACGATTGAACTGACCGGCTGATCTGAGCCAAATGGCGAGATCCCAGAGCATTGCTGCTGAATCAATCCGGCAGTATGTCATGACCGCCTAGCTGCGCATCGGCATGATGACATAGAGAAATCCTTCATCGCCGAGAATGACGACCGGTTTGAATTCGTCATTGAACCGAATAGTCAGGTCGTCGCAATCGAGATTTTTGAGTGGGTCGCGAAGATACGCAGGATTAAACGCAATGGTTACGGGATCGCCTTCGTATGAAACCTCCAGCGGCTCTTCTGCTTCTCCGATTTCGGCGGACGACGCACTGAGGGTTAGATGATTGGGCTCCAGTTTAAACTTCACCGAGGCGCCGGCATCATTCAAAACCATCGACACACGATTCAGGACTTCGGCGAAATGCTCCCTTGGAATGGTAACGGAATTCTTGAAAGCGCCGGGTATCACCTGGCGGTAATTCGGGTATTCGCCGTCGATCAGCTTTGACGTCAAGACCGAATTGTCGATGATAAACGAGGCGTGAGATTCCGACAAACGTACGGTCACGTCCCCATCCTGCTCCAGCAATTTCTGCAGTTCGTTTACAACCTTGGTTGGAAGCACAAAATCGCCGTCAATGCCGTTGCCGGCATCGTCGAGCAATTTTTCCACCAGGGCGAGCCGGCGGCCGTCCGTTGCGACTGCGGTAATACTGCCCTCATGAATGCTCAGGAGTATGCCGTTCAAGATCGGCCGCGTCTGATCAGTGCTCACGGAATACCCTATCTTTTTGAGCGTCTTTCCGAATTCGATCTTGTTGAAATCGATCTTATGTAACTCTTGCACTTCGGCAGGTTCGGGAAAGTCTTCCGCCGGCAACCCCATAATCTTAAACATCGCCTGACCGCAGGAGATCTCAGTGGTCATCGTGGGGTCTGTCACGAGTTTTACATCTCCGGACGGAAAGGAACCGATGATCTGTGCGAACTTCTTTGCCGGAAGGGTGATATCGCCCTCTTCCTCGATGTCGCATTCGATATTGGTGACAATGCTCACGTCCGTATCCGTTGTCATCATCGAAAGCATGCCATTCTGTGTTCTCAAGAGGACATTGTTGAGGACCGGCATTGTTGTACGAACGGTCACTATATTGAGAATCTTGCGAAGTCCTTCAACAAGATTTTTGCTTGACACACTTACTTTCATGGAAGTCCGTTCCTTTCCTTAGGAGAATTTCTACTTATTGGAAGTTGTAATATATATAGTTTAATAGAATTCTTAAATACTATTATAACTATAAAGGTGTTAATTTGTTAATAGATGTCGTTAAGCCTTCCAGGTCATTCGTTTATAAGAATTATACATTGTTACTAAAGATGTAGAAAGCTGTGAGGTCTGACGATATTACAAACAAGCTGGAAGACCGCACTTTTTATTAACAGGAAACACTACAGGTTGTCCACAGTATACCTTGCCACGTCGCGGCTGTATGCTATCGTCAATCTGCGAAGCTATCCCGGTTCATGGCGCAGATCCGATCTGCGCCGCTACGATAATCACTATGTCACACCATTTCCCATATACGATTGAAAATCTTATCGACCGGTTCCCTGAGCTGAGCTCATGCCGGTCGGAAATAGTGTCTTCCTCAGCTGCAATGACCGCGGCGCTTCGGTCCGGACATACACTATTTATCTGCGGTAATGGCGGAAGCGCGGCGGATTCCGAGCACATAGCCGGCGAACTCATGAAGAGTTTCATCCTGCCGCGCCCCCTGGACGATGCGCTCCGCGATAAAATGACAGCGTTATTCCCGGATCACGGCGAGTACCTCGCGGGCCAGCTACAGCGCGGGTTTCGGGTGGTCGCGCTTACCGGCCATCCGGCACTGGCCACAGCGATGGCCAATGATGTCACCGCCGATCTTGTGTTCGCGCAACAGGTGGTGTCCCTCGGGCGCGCCGGCGACCTGCTCATCGGCATCACCACATCAGGAAATTCCACGAATGTCTGCCACGCCGTGCGCGTCGCGCAGGCCCTTGGGATGCAGTCAATTGCCCTTACCGGCGAGAACAACGGAGAGATCGACGGCCTTGCCGATATCGTCGTTCGGGCGCCGGCTGCCGAGACCTTTCGCATTCAGGAATATCACCTGCCGATATACCATTTCCTTTGTATCGATGTAGAACGACAGTTTTTTGGTGACTGACACTGAGCGGCACGGTCGCCGCAGTGCGCAATCCCACGGGTTCGTTGGCCGGAAAACAGGGGGCCGTGATTTTCACAGAGAAAATCTTGCTTGTTGCTTTATAAATCGCCCGAACTGTGTATTTTACTGACTGATGTATTCGGCCGATTCACGTTCTGCCTCGCCGTCAACCATAATTCATTAATCATTGGGGTATTGTTTATGTCCGTTGAAATGAATGATTTACTGCAATTGATTCTAGACGAAGGCGGTAGTGACCTGCACGTATCGGTAGGGGTGCCACCGACGATACGGATGAGCGGAAATATGGTGAATCTTGACACCGACCCGTTGAGCAATGAGGACACAGAGCGGTTGATGAAGTCGGTCACGTCCGAATCCAATCAGCAGAAGTTGCGACAGGAAGGGGGCGTAGACTTCGGTTTCGCATTCGGTGATCAGGCCCGGTTTCGTGTGAGCATTCTGAAACAGAAAGGCACGATCGGGATGGTTCTGCGGGTTATCCCCAACGACCTCCTCACAATGGAGCAGATTGGGTTGCCACCCAGTATAAAAGATCTGCTTTTCCGCCCTCGCGGAATGATTCTGGTTACGGGCCCTACTGGGAGTGGCAAGTCAACAACGTTGGCGTCGATGGTCAATATCATTAATCATGAGCGGGACGCTCATATCATCACCGTCGAAGATCCGATAGAATTTTATCATACCCATAAGCGCTGTGTGGTTACACAGCGTGAGGTAGGCGTGGATGTGCCCTCGTTTTCGGAGGCATTGCGGCGGGCGTTGCGTCAGGACCCGGATGTGATTCTGGTGGGGGAAATGCGCGACCTGGAGACGATCGAGGCTGCGGTTACCGCGGCAGAAACCGGGCATCTGGTGTTCGGCACGCTTCATACCACAGGCGCAGCGGAAACGATAGATCGTATCGTAGATGCGTTTCCAAACAATCAGCAGGAGCAGATCCGTACACAGCTCGCGTCGTCGATCGTGGCTGTCATCTCACAGGTACTCATGCCCAGGGCTGATAAACCCGGTCGGGTTGCGGGCTTTGAGATCATGGTAAACACGCCATCAATCAAGGCCCTGATCCGTGACGGCAAGACTTATCGTATTACCTCAGATCTTCAGACCGGTGCCAAATACGGCATGAATACCCTTGATGCGCACTTGATGAGTCTCTACGAAAAAGGGGTCATCAATTACGGTGAGTTGATTACCAAATGCAAGGACCCGCAGGGGATCATTCAGCACTTTCAAGGGGACACCAAATAGGGAGTGATGCGATATGCCTAAATTTAATTACGTCGCAATGGACGGGCAGGGCAAAGAGCAAAAAGGGGTGGTCGACGCCGATAATGAAAACGACGCCACGTCCAAACTGAAAGAGAAAGGTCTCTTTCCCACCAGCATCTCTGAAGACAAGGGCAAAGGATCGTCAAAGAAAGCGGGCGCCAAGAAACGCACGTCCGGTAAGAAAAAGGGCGGCGGATTCAGCATGAACATCCAGCTTGGCACGCCGGTCGTCAAGACCAAGATCCTGTGTCAGTTTACCCGGCAGCTTGCCACGCTTCTCGACGCCGGCCTGCCATTGCTGCGCGGTCTGCGAACGCTCGAGAAGCAGTCTACAGATGCGCCGCTGAAACAGATCGTCGGAAAAATAGCTGACGACGTGGAGAGTGGTCGCACGTTCTCCGAGGCCCTGGCCAAGCATCCCAAGTCCTTCACCCACTTATACGTCAATATGATTCGGGCGGGTGAGGCATCCGGTGCTATGGAATCGGTGCTCAATCGTCTTGCCGAATTCATGGAAAAGGCGCAGAAACTCAAGAATAAGGTGAAAGCCGCCCTTACCTACCCGATAGCAGTGCTTGGTATTGCGCTTACAATCACATCGGGCTTGATGATATTCATCGTTCCGAAATTCGCTAAGATGTTCGACGAAATGCTGGCAGGCGAGCCGTTGCCGGGATTGACCCAGTTTGTCATGAACATCAGTAACTTTATGAAAACGCGTGCCTTACACGGTATTGCCGGGTTCATTGTTTTCGTCATTATTTTCAAGCAGTTCAAAAAAACCAAATTCGGCTCCTATGCCGTGGATTTTTTGGCCATAAAGATGCCGCCTATCAACAGTCTTGTTGTCAAGGTGGTCGTCGCCCGCTTCTGCTCGACGCTCGGGACATTGATGAGTTCCGGGGTTTCAATTCTGAACGCGCTGATTATCGTGCGTGATACGGCCGGCAACAAGGTGGTGTCAGATGCCGTACAGACAGTGCACGATGCGGTAGCGGAGGGTGAGGGCGTGACCAAACCGTTGCAGTCGACGAATGTCTTCCCCGACATGGTGGTGAGCATGATCGAGGTCGGCGAAGAGACCGGTGCGTTGCCGGACATGTTAAGCCGAATCGCGAAAACGTACGAGGAAGAGGTCGACCTTGCGGTGGAGGCATTGACGTCATTGATCGAGCCGGTCATGATTGTAGGACTGGCGATCATCATTGGTGGAATCGTCATCGCCCTTTTCATGCCGTTGATTAAACTCATCGACTCACTCGGCGGGTAATCCTGGAAGCAGGATATTCTGCCCTGCGCTCTGTTATTGCGCCGAGCGATTCTCAAATTCCTCGAATTCGTTCTCGGTGACGAACAAGTACAGATGTGATCGCTCCACAAATTGGTGATAGTTTCGCGTCAACCAGAAGCCGTAGGCTTCGAACGACCGTGTTATTCTGATTTAGCTGCAACAGCAACGCATCAATCTGCGCTTGGAGTCGACCAATTTCCACGGTGTCAGTCTCTGCATCTCGCTGCGCTACCAGGTTAACGTGCGAGTATGTTCGTCCACCGACACCCAACCGTATTCGATAACACGACCTTCCCAACGCAGCCATGATGTCATCTCCCGCGATATCCAGTCGAACGGACATCCTTTCTTCAGCGACATTGCCTTGGGATCGGGTACGCACCAGGCGTTACCGGATTCACTATTGCCCGATCTTTACCTCTACGACCATCGGCTTTATGACCTGTGCCTGGCAGTCGCGTGCGTCTGCCCAGAGGTTTACGGGTAGCGTATGAATACCTGGCGTCGTTACTGACGAAATGTCGATGAACGGCCGAATCGATGCAGCAGTGATGATATCGACCACCGACTTCGGTCCCACCACTTTAACCTCTATTTTCGGAACCGCCGGATTAATGTAGGATGTGGCTGTCAATGTCGCATCGTCACGGTTCAGAACCGAAAGCTTCAGATCCTCGAAGAATCTGGTGTCTTTCTTCTGGTACAATTCTACCGTAACATTCACCGATGACGGCGTGGTCAGTACCAGCGGGATCTGAACCAGATCGACTTCGATATCAAAATCGGTATGTATCGTCTCGTCCAGTTCGATCGCTTCGGTAAATACCTCAGGTATGCCGCGAACGATCTTCGACGGACCCGTTATCTGGGCCATTTTGGGTGATGGATAGCTCTCTCGGCCGTAGTCCTGATGCAGATTGCCGGTAAAACGACTGCGAATCGGCACGTCTTCGATCGTTTCTACCGTGTCGACTGTCACCGAGAAGGAATCCGGCTGGATCTCGATAATTTCGAAGCGACCGGGGACTTCAATATTTTTTTCCCGCAGCAGTACGGTGTACCGCCCGCTGGTAGCCTGATCGCTGATTTCTCCGGTAATCTTTATGTCGGCATTGGTAAGTGTTTGCAGCCGTTTTTTCGGGCCGCGAAGGGTTACGCGAATCTTCGGCAGCTCCTGCTGAATAAAGGTGAGATGTTTCGGATGCTTCAACGTGACCGGTATACCGCGAAAGATTTCAACTTCATGGATTTGAATGTGAACCGAATACCAGATTAACGATGCACAGGTGAGCGCAGTAATCTTTCGCGGCCAGTCGACGGTGATCAGATCGAGCGGTTTCATTCAGTTGGTGGTGTCCTTATTCTTCCGCAGGTTGGAAATAGTAAGCTTCACGGTATCAAGATGTTTTTGTACTTCCAACGTTTTTCCCGTACGCACTACACTTGTTTTGGTCTTTATGAGATAATTCGTCAGGTGGCGCACCAGGCGGTCCTTGTCTATATCACTCACCAGCCGGCCTTTGTGTGCCAGGCTGACGTAACCGTTTTCCTCGGACACGATCAGGACCACTGCGTCAGTTTCTTCGGTGATGCCCAAGCCGGCGCGATGCCGTGTCCCGAGCGTGCGGCTGAGCTTTCCCTGAGCCAGGGGAAAGAAACACGCGGCGGATATCACCACGCCGTCTTTGACCACGACCGCACCGTCGTGCAATGGCGTATTCGGGTAGAAAATCGTAATCAGCAATTCGGAGGAAATCGGTGCACTGATTTTTACACCCGCTTCGGTGTATGATCGCATGCCAATGTCGCGTTCGATAGCGATCAAGGCGCCGATGTGTTTTTTTGCCAGGTGAAATGATGCCTCGACCAGAGCATCAATCGTCTCCGTTTCCGATTTATTTGCCCGCATGAGGCGGTGTGGATTGATACCTATTTCCGCGAAGGCGCGGCGGATCTCCGGCTGAAAAATAATCAGCATCGCGAACACCATCAGGGTCGGCAGCTTCGTCAGTATCCATTCGATCACTTCCAATCCAAGCAGCTGCGACAAGAACCACCCGGAAAGAATCGTGATCACGATCCCAACGAGGATGGGTTCGGCGCGGGTACCGCGGAGGAAGAGCAAGACCATGTAGATGATTACAGTGAGAAGCCCGATTTGAATGAAGAACTGGAGGACTTCCTTCAACGGCGCCCAAAAATTTAGAATCGTTTCCATGTATGCAGGCTTATTCGGGGTTCAGTACAGCGATATACGGCAGATTTCGGAAGGTCTCGTTGTAGTCCAGACCGTAGCCTACAACGAACTGGTTCGGAATGTGGAAACCAATGAAATCCGGCCGCACCGACACATCGCGCGGCACGGTTTTTTCAAGTAGCACGCATGAGCGCACCGATCGCGGATGATACGATCGAATGTGATTAATGATCACGTTCATTGTGAGTCCACTGTCAAAGATGTCGTCAACTATCAGGACGTCACGGTCTTGGAGATCAATCTTGAAAGCTGTGTTTCGATCGATCGAAACACGGCCCGAACTGCTGACGCCAATGTAAGATGATACCGACAGGGTGTCAATTTGCAGTGGTGCGGTAATGCTGCGTATAAGGTCCGCGGCAAAGATCAGTGCGCCGTTCAGGACTGCAATCACGCAGACCCCGTCTGTGGCATATAGTGTGGTGATATCGTCTGCCAGCTCCTGGTTGCGTTTTGCAATTTTCTCCGCTGATACTAAGATTTTCGAAATATTCATTATGATGATCCGTTATACGACGTTTGTTTCGCCACTGTCCGCTTGTCATTCCGGCCCTGTCATTCATGAGACAGCGTGCTTGATTCCGGTGCATAGCGGCTGTTCGGAAAAGTTATGACATCAGATAATACAGTCTATCTCGATAATGCGGCATCAACACCAATTTTCCCGGAATTGATCGCCCAATACGGGCCGTTGTTGCGTGATGCTTATCCTAACGCCAGCGCCTCGCACCGGGCGGGCTACGCCAATCGACGGAAAATCGACGACGCCCGGGACCGACTATTGTCTGTGTTACCGCTGCCCAAAGATCAGTCGAATGTCGTCTGGACCAGCGGCGGTACGGAAGCCAATAACCTGGCCTTGCTCGGTCACGCCGCTGCTGTCGGATCTGCCGACCGCGTATCTGCCATCTGTTCGCGCATGGCGCACCCGTCCGTGCTTGCACCGTTGCGGCACCTCCGTGACGCCGGTGCGCACCTCAGGCTACTTCGCAACGACAATGCCGGTCGCCTCGACCTGAATGATCTTGCTGCGGCCATCGATGATAATACGACCATCCTGTCCTTTAGTCTGGTGCAGAATGAAATCGGTGTCATTCAGGATGTCGTTGCCATTCGCTCGATTGTCGATCGACACGCGCCCCAGGCTCTATTACACCTCGACGCGACGCAGGCACTGGGAAAAATAGATCTGTCGACGTTGGCTACTGGTGCGGATCTCTTGACCTTGTCCGGTCACAAGATACACGGACCAGCCGGCGTCGGCGCGCTCGTAATTGCTGATTCGAACATACCGCTGAAGCCGTTGATCTTCGGGGGAGGTCAGCAGCGGAATCTGCGGTCGGGCAGCCTTGATACGGTCGGGATCATTGCCATGTCCCTCGCTGCGGAAAAGATCTGTGGGCTTGATTCGCAGTTTCACAACCACGTGCGGGTTATGAACCAACGCCTCCGATCGGGCATCACGAAATTGGTTGACCGGCGCCGTGGATCGGTCGCGGTAGTTGTTCACTCGATCGAGGCGGGATCCCCGTTTATCGTGAATTTCAGTCTGTCGGGTTATCAGGGCGCCGTCGTAACGCGGGCATTGAGTGAACGCGGTATAATCGTGGGCGCCGGAAGCGCGTGTTCATCCGAATCCGTCCGCGCCAGTCCCGCGCTCAAGGCACTGGGGATGTCCGACAACGTCGCTTTTGGTGCGATCCGGGTAAGCTTCGGCAGTCAGAATGTGCCCGACGATGTCGATCGTTTCCTCGGTGGCCTGCAAGACGTCGTAACGGATTACTGACGCATCGATCCCAAAGACATTCGGGTAGCCGCATTGCAGCGGGTCGATATAGTGACCTCATCAAAAAATCACGCACGAAAAAGGAACCGCGAATGGACGCCAATACACGCCAATGAAAAGACGGAGGCCTGGTCTACGTACCCCGAGTGTTACCAAATATTGCAATGTGCGTGCGCGGGCTGTAACGCCATCCATTCTTGAGACACAATGCTACACACAACCGTGCGTTTGTTGCCAGCTGCGCGGACGTCACTCCCTGAGGCATCACATAAACTCGCCCGGTAGTATCCAGATTCAAAACCTCGATCAGCGCTTGTATCTCCCGCTCATCATCCTGCTCATCTACCACAAATTTCAGCTGATAATCATAATTGGCGCACCAGAACCGCAGCGCGTCCGGTTTATGACGAATCTTTGCATGGGGTCTCTCGAAACGTGTGTTGTATGGCGTCGAACTTGACAGTTTTGGCGACAATGAGATGAAATCGGCCTCAACCTGTTTCGCGATTGTCCCGTTGGTTTCGATCGTGATATGGTAATCTAGCTGGTGCAGTTCTGTGACAAGTACCGTTATATGTTTCTGCAGCAACGGTTCGCCGCCGGTGACGATGACGTGCCGAATTTCCGGATTGCATTCGGCGACATCGGCGAAGGCCGCCATCACCGCATCAAGGGAAAGGATGTTCTTTTCTGGTGTCCACGACGTATATGGCGTATCGCACAGCGTATTGCCCCATTTACAACGCAGATTGCAACCAGATGTTCGCAAGAAAATGCTGGGTTCGCCGAGAAACCTGCCCTCGCCCTGGATCGACGCAAAAATTTCACTGAGATTAATAGCAGTGGGCGGCATCAGAATGGTTTAGTATTGTCGAGATCATCGACAGCGTCACGAATAGCAACCGTGTCGTTGTCAACTCCGACAGTGTATCGGGTTCAAGGTTGAAAATCGGCCCACGAATCCGGTGTCTCATAGAGCCGTAATCGTACGATTCGGACAGTACCCGGAATACCGTCTGCAAGTTGTTGATAACACCAGATTGATACATTCTCTACCGTCGGCACAAATGGCACCCGAAGCAGACGCAGTCCGGCGCAAAGCGGAATGGCTGCCATCGCTGTAAGGAGTTCATCTTTATCGTGCGCCATAAATCCATGATCGACCACATCGTATATCCGCTGCGTCATCAACCTTTTTATATCCGCAAAATCGATAATCATTCCTTCAGAACTGTCTCCTGCTGTCGCATTCAACTCGCCGCTGACCGTCAATTCCAACCGGTACCGGTGGCCATGAAGATTACGGCACTTGCCGCCGTGGTTCGGGATGCGATGTCCCATCTCCCATTCGATACATTTGGTAATTTCTATCATCGACGATTGTATCCTGTATGAACGCAACAGTTGCAGGCGGAACCCCGTTCGAAACGGTTCGATGGGGGAAAACTCCAATTCGCAAGACCCCAAAATTATCGTTGGTTGGTTGATGCCTGTATTATGGGGTTTCCTGTTCGAAGCCGTTTTCAAACAGGATTAAGCGCGATTCTGCCTCTGACCTAACAAACAACGCGCGCGCATGGGCAGCACTCGCAGGGTTTCAATTGATAACGTCCGGGAATTGGAAAAAAACATTGGAAATACCGGCAAAGACTGGTAGCTTACCACCAAAACCTATACCGGAATAGTGTCTAAATTTTTGGTAATACGGAGAATTAACAGAATGACCTACCTGAGTTTTGCTGTGCTCAAGCAGGAATGGGGGAGGCAGGTCAATCCCGTTGTGTCGCTTGACTGCCATTGGCGATCTGACGATCTTGGCCAGTCCGTTGCGTCCAAACAATGTATCCAGATGGTCACATATAACAACACGCGTCCTCGCCCGAATTAGATATCACGTAATTATTGTCAGCAATATCCATTGGTGGTACAGTTTATGCGATAGGTATTTCCCTATTGCATTTCTGGGTTCAACGATAATTCAGATAGAAAGGAGCAGTCGAATGGCTAAAAACGACACGAACAAAGACGAGGCATTGGCTATCGAGCGCTTGGAACGGCTCGAGGCTATAATACGGGAGCACGATGTACTGCTCAACCGTGCTAAGATGATACAACTGGGCGGGATAGGGCTGATTTTTCTATTTTTCACGATTTTTATCTTCAGGCTTTACAGCTACGTAAAGGATTACGAAGTCGAGGGGTTGGCGGACACGTTGATATCCGAGTCGTACAGCACGGTGCAGCCCGACCTTGATATTTTCCTGAGGGAACTGAAAGGCGACCTGCTGCCGGCCTTTTCAAAACAGCTCATGGACGAATTCCAGGCGTCGATGCCGGTGATCAAAAAATCCGCAATCGATCTCAGTGCCGACCTCGAACAAAAGTTCAAGGCCAGGGCGGAAGAGCGACTGCTGGAAACAATGATCCGAAGTCTCGAAAACAGTGAAGACGATATCAAGCAGATTTTTCCAGAGTTCACCCCGGAGGATCTGGAGCGTCAAATCGGACAGTCGATGGGGTACTACATCGACAAACTGCATGACGCAATAGAGGAACGTATCTCGCTGGTATCGACGAGTCTGATCGACCTGAAAGACACGGCACGCAGTATTGGACAGGCCGAAGATTTCGCAGAATTGCGACCGACATCCGTTTCACAGGCCGAGGATCAGCTGCTCAACGCGCTGCTCGACCTCGTGATTTATGAGATCAAGCCGATTCTTGGCGACGAACCTGTAAACTAATCACCTAAGGGGGATTTATGAGCACTGTTACAGATAGAATTTCGGCTCTTGAGCGTTTGCTGGAAGAGAAGGACGAGAACCTCAAAAAGAAAATCAAGATGACCGGTCTGATCTACGGCGTCTTGGTTCTCATCGTTGCGATTTACACGACCTGGATTATTCCGGAGATTAAGAAAATGACATCGCCGGAAGTTGCCGCAGAACTCGCACTGGCGCAGATTTCTGCAAATATCCCGCAACTTCGTTCGGCCGCAGTGAAACAGATCCGTGACAATCAGGACCAATGGATTGCTGCAATCATTGAGCAGGTCATTCAGACTATTCCGCAATTGGAAAAACCTGCGCTTGTCGCATTTGATCAGATCACAGACTACCTGGTGCAGCACGTGGAGCATGTCCTGATCCCTGCATTTACCGCCGCATTGAAGGATAATGCTGTTGAGTTGAAGGATCGCTATCAGGACTTCCGTGACGAAGAGAAAATGCAGGGACTGGCGCTGGTATTTGTCGAAATCTTCGAGCTGGAAATGGACCGTTATCTGAATGATAAATTTATTAAAGAAGTCTATGGCCTGCGCGAAAAACTTCGTGTGTTGGCGGAACCTACGTCTGAGTTGACAAAGAAAGAACTGGCGCAGCGGAAGATCCTTGTGAATTGGATGTATATCACTGAAACACAACAGTTTGGCGATACAAAGGTGATCAACTTCATCGACAAACTCAAGTCGAATTTCACGTCACTTCTGGATATCGAGGACAACGTGATATCGGACGAGTCGATCGAGGGCGTGGATCCGGACGAGATCTGACCGGCCCACTTCACCGTACGAGGTAGTGTAGCAGGCGTGGAGCGTTTGCACCATGCTCATGGGGTCCGGCCGGCCTTCGCTTCGGTGTTGCTTCTGAGCGATTCCAACGTGGTTCAGACCAACATTGCAGGTAAGCACAGCGACCGGTGCGCAGGTTGCATACCACGTGTTGGTGCCGCCCGGCCGCCGCCGGATACACCTGAGTTCGACCCAATCGCAACATCTCGTGTGTTGTGCTTCGAGCGAATCCTGTATCGGTAACCACGGCTCCTCGCGACCACGCCGCTGCGGCCTCGTCTGTCTACCCCCTGATGCCACCACCATTCGGTATACGATGCAACGTACCGTACCGGCAGGTGTCTTACCTCGTATCTCCTGTTTGTATTGCGCCGCCCGGGAACCCATCGTCTCGTGGCGACCGACAAATCACATTTTCCGTACCAATTATCCGTGTGTCATTCGCTTATGTTGATGCTACTTATGACGTTCCGAAAAAAAAATCAGCGCCTGATCGGTATCCTTGTAGTCGCGGCGATGGCCGGCCTTCCGGTTTTTGCGAATGGCTTTGATGAGGTGGCGTCCTACCTCGATCAACCGGAGGCACAGCTGCGAATCGGCGAAGCAAATTTGTTGATCGGCAAGCTATACGATTCCGGAATCGATGTCGATAAACTCCGGGTGCAGCTGGACGAACTCGCCGCTTCGATCGAGGAAAAGATAGGTCGCAATCGCGATCCGCATACCGTTATTCGTATCATCAACGACCATTTTTTTAATGACTACCGACTCAGGGCGATCATCGACCCTTATCCGGAAGACTTCCTCCTTCACGATCTGCTACAGCGCAAGAAAGGGAGGTGTATGTCTTTGGTAGCGTTGTATATGGCGATCGCGGAGCGGCTGGATCTACCGATCGTTGCGGTCTGCGTTCCGGAGCACATCTTTGCCCGCTGGCTGGTAAAGCCGAAGCGGCGTCGCCTGTTCAGGAAAAAGCCGGAGGCCGAGTACATTAATATCGAAACCACGCTTGAAGGTGTTTCTCTTGCGGACAAACGTTACCTCGACATGATGGGGGACACGGTAAGCGGCTCCGGATCTTTCTACATGCGGCCATTGTCCCGCAGGGAGACGGTTGGAGCGTACCTCAGTCCGCTGGGGAGCGCGATGCGGGAACAAGGCCAGCTTGATCGGGCCGTGACAGCCTGCAAGCTCGCCGTCGATGTGAATCCCGCCGACGCCGAGGCATGGAATAATCTCGGCATGACCTACCGGCGTCAGGGCAGGAATGACCTCGCGACGGCCGCGTATCTCAAGGCTTTGGAGAATCTCCCGGATTTCGCGGAGGTCATGAACAACCTTGGTTCTATACAGGAAGACGGCGACGAGCGTGTTGAATGGTTTAAGAAGGCCATAGCTGCGCGCCCCGACTTTGCTGCGGCGTGGAAGAATCTCGTGCTCGCGCATTGTGCGAACGGCAATCTCGAAATGGCCCGTGTTTCAGCGGACCGCTACCGCCAGCTTGGCTACGAACTTTCGCCCGAAATTCAGACCCTGTTGCAAATGCAACCTAAACCCGAGCGACGAAGCAACCGATTTCAATGAACCTTGTTCTGCAAAACGCCAGAGTGATCGACCCGTACAACAACGTCGATGAGGTACGAGACCTTGCAGTGTCGGATGGCGTAATCGTCGACGGCGGTAAGGCGGTCTGTGCACAGGCTGCAACCGTCGTAAATCTCGCCGGCTGCGTCATAACGCCTGGTCTTATCGACATGCATGTGCACTTTCGCGAGCCGGGTTTTTGCTACAAGGAGGATATCGCTACCGGCACCGCGGCCGCGGCCGCGGGTGGATTCACCACCGTTCTGATGATGCCTAACACTGCTCCCGCACTGGATTCCGTCGAACAGATTCGCGCTGTTCGACGGCGTGTCGACGAAACGGCCGTGATCGACGTACGGATCAGCGCCTGCCTCACGAAAAACCGCGGCGGTGTTGATCTGGTCGATATCGAACAGATCCGGAAACAAACCGACATTGTGGCCTTAACGGACGACGGCGACTGTATCCAGGACACCGAGGTGATGCGTAACGCCATGCGGCGCGCGGCCGCTGTCGACCTGCCCGTCGTCGATCATTGCGAGGACCGGGAGGTAATGTCCGGCGGAGTGATGCGCCGTTGCGCCAGTTCGGCGTGCCTGGACGTGCCTGGAATGCCGGGTGAAACCGAAAGCCGGATGGTCGCGCGGAACGTCGCGTTGTGCCGTGAGACCGGCTGTCACATTCATATTCAGCATATAAGTTACGTCGCATCGATCGAGCATGTTCGGGAGGCGCAGCGTGAAGGGCTCCCGGTCACCGCCGAGGTGTCGCCGCACCACCTGACGCTCACCGCCGAAGATGTTGAGGTCCTGGGAACCGGCGCCAAGATGAATCCGCCGCTTGGCACGTCCGAGGACCGTGAGGCGCTGATCAGCGCCGTAGCGGACGGTACGATATCCGTAATCGCCACCGATCATGCGCCCCACGCGCCGAAGGAAAAGGCTCGCGCGTTCGTGGACGCACCGTTCGGTGTCATCGGACTTGAGACGGCTATTCCGATTTGTCTCACGGCACTATATGCCACCGGCCGCATGACACTGGCCGATATCATCACCCGATTCACCGTCGGTCCGGCCTCCGTGCTTGGGCTCGAGTGTCGCGGCATTGTTCCTGGCGCCGCAGCCGATCTTACCATTCTCAACCCCGACTTCAACGGGATAATAGATGCCACAACGTCGCTTTCGAAATGTCGAAATTCACCGTTTCACAACCGTTCTGTAAGCGGAAAAATAATCGGCACATTGAAGGACGGGAATTGGGTATATCGCTCCGATTCGCTGTGTGGCGCCATTGGCGAGAAATAATCGTCAATTTTGCGCTGGTTGGCGGTCGAATAATTGACACTTCCGATTGATAAGATAGTGTCGAAGCGGTATTTTAGATCTTCGCAGAGCATCCTGTGGATTGCCCCGATTCAAACGACGTATTCCGCCGGCCGCGACGCCGGCGCCCGCCGGCTCATATCCCAACCAATAAAGATGGCTAACGACAACTATGGCAATGGAAAACGACGAACAGGAAAACGTTCCGCAGGAAGATAGCGCGCCGGCAAGTTATGATCAGAGCAGCATCACCGTACTCGAAGGGCTCGAGGCGGTTCGTAAGCGTCCCAGCATGTATATCGGCGACACCGGCGAGCGCGGGCTTCATCATCTGGTATATGAGGTGGCAGACAATAGTATTGACGAAGCGCTTGCCGGATTTTGCAACAACGTCTCGGTTACGATCCATGTCGACAACAGCATTACGGTCAACGACGATGGACGCGGTATACCAGTGGACATCCATGAAGGCGAGGGAAAACCCGCGCTCGAAGTGGTCCTTACGGTGCTCCATGCAGGCGGTAAGTTTGATCACAAGTCCTACAAGGTCTCCGGTGGCCTGCACGGCGTCGGCGTATCCTGTGTAAACGCCCTGAGTGAGTGGCTTGAGGCAGAGGTTCGGCGAGACGGCGAGACATATCATATGCGGTTTGAGCGCGGGGCGACGCAATCACAGCTCACGCGCGTGCGGCCGTCTACGGCATCGGGCACAGAAATTACCTTCAAGCCGGATCCCGAAATTTTCACCATAACCGAATACAAATGGGATATTCTTTCCAAACGCCTGCGCGAACTCGCTTTTTTGAATCGGGGAATCACCATAGTCCTCACCGACGAGCGGCCGGACGACGGTGTCCGAGTGGAAAAGTTTTACTATGAAGGCGGTATTGTGGAGTTTGTCGAGCACCTCAACTCCGGCAAGCACACATTAACTCAGGTCGTCTACTTCAATACGCTGAAGGACGACGTCGATGTCGAAGTGGCCATGCAATACAACGATGGCTTCAGCGAGAACATCTTCAGTTATGCGAACAACATCAATACCATCGAAGGCGGCACGCACCTCACGGGATTTCAGACGGCCTTAACCCGCTCGATCAATGCCTACATGAAGACCATTCCTGCGTTGAAAAACGAAAAAACCGTTACCGGCAGCGACGTCCGCGAAGGACTCGCCTGTGTCATCAGCATCAAGATCCCAGAGCCGCAATTCGAAGGGCAGACGAAGACCAAGCTTGGCAATGGCGAGGTTATGGGAATCGTTGCACAGGCTGTGAACGAGGGACTGGGTAATTTTCTCGAAGAGAACCCGCAGGACGCCCGTCGGATGGTGGATAAGACGCTGTTGTCGGCGCGTGCCAGGGAAGCGGCGAAACGCGCCCGCGAACTCACGCAGCGCAAGGGGGCGCTGGAGAATTTTTCGTTGCCGGGTAAACTGGCGGATTGTTCAGAGAAGGATCCGTCAAAGTGCGAGGTCTATATCGTCGAGGGCGACTCTGCCGGCGGCTCGGCCAAACAAGGCCGGGACAGCCACTTCCAGGCCATCCTTCCAATCCGCGGAAAGTTACTCAATGTAGAGAAGTCGAGACTCGATAAGCTATTAAATAACAATGAGATACAAGCATTGATCACAGCGATCGGCTGTGGCATTGGCACCGATGACTTTGATATTTCCAGAATTCGCTACCATAAAATCATCATCATGACGGACGCGGATGTCGATGGTTCACACATCCGAACGTTGCTGCTCACGTTTTTTTTCCGTCAGATGAAACCGCTTGTCGAACAGGGCCATATATACATCGCAAAACCGCCGCTTTTCAAGATCAAGAAGCGCAAGCGTGAAGAGTATATCGATACGGAAGACCAGCTCGAACGGTTTCTTTTCGATATCGGCATTGACGGGTTGACGATCAAACGGGTGAATGGCGACGACTTGACCGCTGAGACGCTGAAGGCACTGCAACAGCTTGTGCGCGAATACAAACATCTGAGTACAAGCCTGATCCGGCACGGCGTCGAGCCCCGACGTTATTTGTCCCATCAGCACAAGGAAAGCGGAAAATTTCCCATCGCCGTGGTTAACGTGGATCGGCCCGACGGCAACCGTAGTGATCATTACGTGTATTCCGACGAAGAGGAAGCTGTGTTGATCCAGTCGATCACCGATGACTTGACTGCCGGCGCTATTGCCGCTCAGCCGGCGGACGTCGCGGCAGGACCGGAGGAGGACGTCGCCGCCGCGCAGGAAGGAGATGACGCAGAGACGGATACCGAAGAACCGAATGCATTGCACCCTCGAATCAACGTGGTCCGTATTTACGAGTCCAAGTCATTTAACGATCTCGAACGCGACCTGCGCAACCGGCAATCGAACGTTTTCGAGTTAACGGGCAACGGAGAACCGCTGTTCGAGTTGCACGAATCCGGTCAGGATGAGCCTACGATACTCCATTCGGTCACCGATTTACTGGGTGAAGTTCTCCGGATCGGCCGTCACGGCGTTCAGATTCAACGCTACAAGGGCCTCGGCGAAATGAATGCAGACCAGCTATGGGATACCACAATGGACCCGGCGCGGCGAAAGATGATCAAGGTCACACTCGACGATGCCTTTCAGGCCGAGCGTATATTCACGTTGTTGATGGGCGGCGACGTCGAGCCGCGACGCGAGTATATCGAGCGATTCGCAGCGACAGTAAAGGATCTGGATATTTAGCTGCTGCGCATCAGTCGGGTAACGGAACAATACTAATTTTCTCACCAGGGTAATTGAGAACCATGCCGAACTCAGAAGAAGAACCGCATTACATTCCCGTCAACATCGAAGATATCATGCATACCGCGTATCTTCAGTATTCCCTGAGTGTCAATATCGGGCGGGCGATTCCGGATGTGCGCGACGGGCTCAAGCCGGGAAATCGGCGCATACTTTTTGCCATGCGCCAACTGGGACTGACCCACAACCACGCGTATTCGAAATGTGCCAAGGTAGTCGGTGAAGTCATAGGTAACTATCACCCGCACGGTGATCAGTCGATCTACGATACCCTGGTGCGCATGGCCCAGGATTTCGCGATGCGCTACATGCTGGTGGACGGCCAGGGAAACTTCGGCAGTATCGACGGCGATTCTGCCGCTGCTTACCGGTATACCGAATGTCGGTTGCAGTGGCTGGCCGAGGAATTGCTTACGGACATGGAGAAAAACACCGTCGATATGGTGCCGAATTTCGACGAGAGTCTGTCCGAACCCACGGTGCTTCCGGCAAGGTTTCCCAATCTCCTCGTAAACGGCACCACCGGGATAGGTGTCGGCATGGCTACAAATATCCCGCCGCACAACCTCGGTGAAGTCATCGACGCGACGGTGCATTTGATCGATCAACCGGGCGCGTCAGCCAGGGATCTGATGCAATTTGTGCAGGGTCCGGATTTTCCCACAGGCGCGTCGGTCCGCGGCATCCAGCCCATTATTGATCTCTACGAAACCGGCCACGGCATCATCACCATTCGGGCCACGGCAGACATCGTCGAAACCGATACCGGTAGAGAGCGCATCTTGGTTACCGAGATCCCCTACGCGGTAAACAAGGAGTCATTGATCAAGAAGATCGCGGACCTTGTGAATGACAAGGTCATTCCCGGTATCTCCGCGCTCAACGACGAATCCAGCAGCCGCGCCGGTATCCGTATCGTCATTGATGTGAAGACGAACGAGCGCGCCGTAGTCGTATTGAATCAGCTGTACAAACACACGGCCCTGCAAACGTCTTTCGGGTCGCAGATGCTGGTCGTAGATCGCAATCGGCCCCGGATTATGACATTGCCGCAGGTGCTCCAGGCCTATATCGATCACCGGCTCGAAGTGATTACGCGCCGGAGTGAATTCGAGCTGGCAAAAGCCGAAGCACGGGCGCATATACTTGAAGGTCTGCTGATAGCTGTCGACAACATCAGTGAAGTCATCAAAATCATTCGCAGTTCACAGACGCGCGACGAGGCCGCGACCGGACTGCTCACGCGGTTCGAACTCACCAGAAAGCAGACCAACGCCATCCTCGACATGCGGCTCCACCAACTCACCGGTCTGGCCCGGGACGACTTGCAGCGCGAGTACGATGAGTTGACGGAGCGTATCGCCTATCTAAATTCCCTGCTCGCAGACAAATCACTGCGCATGGGGGTCGTCAAAGATGAGTTGATTGAGGTCAGGGATAAATTTGCGGACGAACGTCGTACCGTGATCGTCGCCGCCGGCACCGACATCAATATGGAAGATCTTATCCAGCGTGCGATTTGTGCCGTTACAGTCTCGAATACGGGCTATATCAAGCGGCTGCCGGTCGACCTGTTCAAGACCCAGCACCGTGGCGGCAAGGGCGTCATCGCCATGCAGACGAAAGAAGAGGATTTTGTCGCGAATCTCTTCACCGCCTGCACCCACGACTATATTCTCTTTTTTACCAGTACCGGGCGCATGCATTGGCAAAAGGTTTACGACATACCCGAGGGGCAACGCACGGCACGCGGGAAGGCCGTGGTGAATCTCATTTCATTGGAGCCGGACGAGCAGGTCCGCGCGATGCTCACGGTCGAGACCGTCGATGCCGACGACCGATATCTTAACTTTGTGACGGCAAAAGGGGTCATCAAACGTACGCGGCTGTCCCTGTTCAAGAATCTCCGCCGTATCGGCATCAAGGCGATCAATCTCAATGACGATGACGATTTAATCGACGTATTGATGTCTGACGGTACCCGCGAGGTCATGATTTTTACCGCGCTCGGAAAGGTCTGCCGCTTCAACGAGACGCAGGCGCGAGCGCAGGGGCGGGCTACGCAGGGGGTACGTGGGATTCGGCTCAGCTCCGAGGAGGACCGTGTCGTCGCGGCAACGATTGTCGAGGAAGGTATCGATATTCTCACCATCACCGCCGGGGGAATGGGCAAACGCAGCAATATCGGCACCGGCGACGCGGAACAGGACCGGCAGCAGGGCGGCGGTTATCGCCTTACGAAACGTGGCGGCAAGGGCGTGACGAGTATTAAACTCAAGCCGGGCGACAAGGTGGTAGGCGCCCTGAAGGTAAAGCCGGATGACGAGATCATGATTACCACTACCAAAGGGCAGATGGTACGGATCAATGCCGACGAGATTCGCACGATCGGCCGGTCGTCCAAGGGCGTAAAGGTCATGGACCTGCGCGGCAAGGACCAGGTCACCGGCGTTACGCCGATTCAGGAACTGAAAGAAGAAGAAGAGAATCCAGACAACGCCGAATCCAAGGAAGTGACGACGGATGCGCCGCCGACCGCGGAGATAACAGAGATATCGGAAACGGCAGGCGAGTAGTCACGTGTGCTTCGAAAAGCGTTTCGATTAACAAATCCTAACGTCCAGTTGTGTCGTCAATCCGCAATGAACGCACATCTAAAGCTGTGAACTCCAACGAACGCGACACCAATACTTCCTTATGTATACGGCATTGAGCACCGGCTTGGAAATTCATGCGTGTTGCCTGCTTGCGGCGGTTTACCGGTGATTCATGGAGCGTAGAGAACAGATTACGATCGATGGTCCGGCGGCTTCGGGTAAGAGCACGGTCGCGAACGCCGTCGCAGACCGTCTGGATGCCTGCTATGTCAACACCGGCGAGATGTACCGGGCCCTTACGTGGCTCGCGGTCGACAATGGTCTGGATCCGGAGGTTGATGCGGCCGCGATCGTTCATCTGCTCAAATGGACCGATCTTGTTCTCAAGCCGGATACAGCAGGCGATCACAAGCATCCAACATTGTACCTGAACCGGCATCCGGTAGATATCGACAGGATTCGGGCGCCGACCATTACCGCCAAGGTCAGTTTTACCGCGAAAATACCGGAAGTGCGCGAGTGGATGCTGTCGCGTCAGCGGAAGGCAGCGCTTCTCGGGCTCATTGTAATGGAAGGGCGCGACATCGGCACGGTTGTATTTCCTCGCGCAAAACACAAGTTCTTCGTCACGGCATCGGCCGCGGCCAGAGCCTCGCGCCGTCTTGCACAAAGTGGAGAAACGGTGAATGGTTCTACCCTCGATTCGGTTACCAGAGAGATCGAAGCCAGGGACAAGATGGATTCTACCCGCAAGATCGCACCGTTGAAGCCAGCCGCGGACGCCCAGGTTATCGATACAACCGAACTAACTGTGGAACAGGTTGTGAATACAATAGAATCGGTGATTCGCCGTTGTTGGCAGAAGGCGTAGCCGGTACCGCCGCCACAATTATTTCAGCACATACCCCTCACGCCCAAACATGCGTAAAACACGAATTACATACCGCGTGCCTTATGCCGATACCGACAAGATGGGGGTGGTTTATTACGCAAACTATCTGGAGTATTTCGAGCGGGTACGAAACGAAATGCTTCGCGATGCCAACTATTCGTACCGCGATATGGAAAGCGCCGGACTTGCCCTGCCGGTGATCGAGGCGTGGTGCCGATATCGCAGCCCGGCTTTTTACGATGACAGCCTCCGTATCCACGCGTGGTTCGGGGACTGCCGGCGGACGAGAATCAAGATCCATTGTGAAGTTGTCCGCAACCGAATCCTGCTGGCGGATGGTTTCACAGTACATGCGTGCGTAGCCCTCAACACCGGCAAACCGTCCCGGTTGCCGGCAGAGCTGCTCCGGCTTGCCGCCGAAGAGAAATTGGACGATCCCACGGGAACTGTGTCAGGTATACAAGATGACTAAGGAAGACACGCCGCCGAGTATCGCAGCGAGCGATCGTGACGCCATCATACAGGCGCTGCGTCAGCAGCAACTTGCCGGCGTCTGTTTCGTTTCACTTGCTCCCGAAAATCTCAGCTTTATTCAATCACTCGCCGGCCGCGGAGCGGCCACGCGGCCACGGCCCCTACGCAAGAGCGCCTCACCGCAGGATACCGCAGGTCGCAGGTCGCCTTCATCTGCACCCCCAGCACCGTCTCCTGTTACACCCCTACCGCGATCCCCGCAGCCGCTGGTGGAGACAACGCCATCTGTAACGGAACCAGCTACACGGAACCCTCAGGAATTACGGGACATACCGCTAATCGCCGATCTTGCAGTTCTCGGCAGTGTTACCGCACAGTGTAGCGCATGCCCGCTATGTCGCTCGCGAAGTCAGGTCATCGCGGGGGCAGGCGATCCGGGCGCCGATCTGATGTTTGTCGCCGACGGTCCCAGTACTGCGGATGACCAACAGGGAGGGCCGCTGCGTGACGCTTCCGGCGAATTGTTCGACAAGATTCTGGCGGCGATGAACTGCTGTCGCGAGGACATTTATATAACGCACCTCACCCGTTGCGCGCCTGGCTCGCGGCGACCGCCGTCCGATGACGAAGCACTGGCGTGTTTGCCCTTTCTCAAGCGCGAGATTGAACTGGTAAGACCCCGTGTCATTGTGCTCATGGGCGGGATGACTGCGAAGCTCTTGTTGAACAAGAGCGGCGGTGCAAGCCTTCGAGGCATGTGGCACAACTACAACGGCATTCGCTGCATGCCCATCGTCCACCCTTCCTATCTGCTACGTGTTCCTACCGCAAAGCGCGAGGTCTGGAGCGCAATGAAAGAGGTCATGAGCGTACTGGCCAACGCGACCGACTGAACCAGCTGAAACCGTATTGCCGCATCTGCTTGAACCTGCCGAGCGTATGACTTGCCTGTATAGCAACGCAGATCACGTCCGCGCCGGCTTCCCCGGTCAATTTTTTCTATCCGAAACACACGACAACCTTCCGATTTCGTATAGTTCGCCTTGATTCCGGCGTATTGGTCTGTGACGATTGATACAGTTTAATCCTTATCACATCATTTGTTACAAGGATTGATAGGCGCTTCGGCTTCGATCATGCTGGCGTCATGTTACCAAGTGAGTCCTGCCATGATCGTCGCATGATAAATCAACCTAGTCAGCTTCGTTCGGCGGTTATTCCAGCCGGCGTGTTTCTTGTCCTCCTGTTCACCATAATCGGATTCGGTATCGCCGATCTGGTGCAACACGTTGGGCACCAAAAATCCGAGATGCTTCACGCTGGAGGATCAGCGGTATCGGAAGCATCGGCACGTGTCACGGCGGAAGACCGGCGGCGCCTGGAGCAAATAAGGCATGGTGAATCGTTATACCTTACCTGTGCGGCCTGTCACGGTGAGCATGGAGAGGGAAACAAGACTTTACACGCGCCGGCGCTCAATGTTCAGGAAGACTGGTACATCGAAACCCAACTGAACAATTTCCGGAACGGCATTCGCGGCACCGATCCCAATGACGTGGCCGGCTTGCAGATGCGACCGGCGGCACAGGCGCTGAGAAATAGCCAGGCCGTCAGCGACGTGGCCGTTTACATCACTTCGTTGAAGACCGAAGACGTCTATCAGCCGCAAACGACGTCCGGCGGCGATACGGAAAAGGGCCGTCGTTATTACGGCGCCTGCGTCGCCTGCCATGGCGATCGGGGACAGGGAAACAAGGCGCTGCATGCTCCCAGGCTGGCCGGTCAACATGACTGGTACCTCGTCATGCAATTGAAGAATTTCAAATCTGGTATTCGCGGCGCCGATCCGCGGGACACCCTTGGCGCAGTCATGCGACCAATGCTGATGACATTGCCTAACGACCAGGCCATCATCGATGTCGCGTCCTATATTGCCACATTTCCGGTAGACTCCGGGCAGCCGCTCGGGACCACCACAGGTGCCAACAGTTCGGTGCCGGAAGAACCGGATGCGAAGGCTGGTCGCGAGTTGTTTGTGACCAACTGCGCCGCATGCCACCAAACTGATGGCGCCGGTCAGGCCGGTCTCGCACCGAGCATACGAAATCGCGACTTTCTCGCCATCGCGGATGATGATTTCATACGCAAGACCGTCCTTCTTGGTCGACCCGGAACTGCAATGATAGCCCGCCCGGATCTGTCGCCCCGGGACCTGGATCACATTATTGCCTTTCTGAGAGCGCTACCGGTCGAGAACCCGGTGTCGATCATTGTGGATCCGGACAAAACAATTTCCGGAGATGCCGTAGCGGGCAGCACGATGTTCGGCACATTCTGTGCATCCTGTCATGGACCAGCTGGGGAAGGGTACAGCGCCGGTGGTTCCGGACCCGGCATCGGTCTCCCGGGATTTCTGAATCTGGTTTGTGATGATTATGTCTTCCAGACCGTAAAACACGGTCGACTGGGAACGCCGATGAAATCCTTTATTGGACCCGGTGCAATCGCCGACCTGACTGAATCAGATGTCGCAGACATCATTTCGCACTTACGTACGCTGCAGCATAAGGTACCTCCCGAGGTCGCGGCCGACATCACACTTCGACAGTCTGAAAAAGGAAATCCGGCGACGGGCCGCGTTATTTTTGCAGCGAATTGCGCTGCCTGCCACCAGGACGACGGAGAAGGCAAAGTGGGCTTGGCGCCCAGTCTCCGAAATCGTGATTTCCTCGCAGTCGCTTCGGATGACTTTATCAGAACCACAATTCGCCAGGGGCGAATGGGAACGGCCATGGTGCAGCGACCAGACCTGTCAGACACCGACATTGACCATATAATCGCCTTTCTCAGATCCGGTAACGTCGACAATTCTGCCGGCGTAAAGATCGATCCTGCAAGCCGCTATACGACCGGCGATGCCGGCTTGGGCCGGGCGACATTCGATATATTTTGCGCGTCCTGCCATGGGCCGAACGGCGAGGGTTACAGTGCCGGCGGTTCGGGGCCTGGTATCGGGCTTGACGGCTTCCTGGATGTTGCCAGCGATGATTTCATCCTTGAAACCATAAGACACGGTCGGACCGGTACCCCGATGCGCTCGTTCATCGGTGCCCAAGGTATTGCGTCGCTCCAGGAAAGCGACATACACGATGTCATCGCATTTCTGCGAAGTCTTTAGGCATTGCAGGACAACTGGCAGGTTAATGGTATTGACCCGAGTCACCTCGAAAGGAGTATCCCATGAAACGACGAACGTTTATCAAGGGCACAACCGCTGCCGGCATCATTGCCGGCGCAGGCGCCCGGCTCGGCTGGGCCGTTCCTGATCCGGAAGCTATCGAGTTGGAATCCCGTGCGGCTCCGACCAATCTATTGTCTGCCTGTCCGTATTGCGGTGTTGGGTGCGGCACGATCATCCAGACGCGCAACGGGCGAATCACAAATATCATTCCGGACAAGGATCATCCGACGAACAAGGGACTTCAGTGCATCAAAGGGCTCACGTCAGCGGAGGCGATTTATGTGAACCGACTTGATACCCCCTTGATTCGCAAGGACATGTCTGACCCCTTAACCGGGCATGTATCGGCTACCAAAGGCTCGTTCGATCGCAATCTGTTCCGTGAGGCGACCTGGGATGAGGCGGAAGAATTGATAGCGGACAAGATCGCAGAGATTGTGCGCCGGGAAGGCGGCAATGCCGTCGGTCTCTATGGTTCCGGGCAGTTGACTGTGGAAGGCCAGTATCTTGAGAACATCTTCATGAAGGGCATCCTGGGATCCAATTCCATTGAGGCAAATGCGCGCATGTGCATGACATCGGCAGTGACCGGGTACTTCAAATCCCTGGGATCCGATACACCGCCAACCTGCTATGATGATATCGAATTGGCGGATATGATTACCTTCTGGGGACACAATGCACGCGGTGCACACCCGATTCTGTACTGGCGCGTAGCCGATCATAAGGCCAAGGCAAACATCCCGACGCTGGTTGTTGATCCCCGCAGAACCGGGACCGTCGCCGGTCTGGAAGACATCAATCCGGACAACAGTTTTCACTTCCCAACAATCAACGGCGACATCTCCATTCACAATGCCATTGCGTACGCGATTCTCGAGAAACATCCGGATGCGGTCGCCTGGGATTTTCTCAAGAACTACACCACCGGCTGGGAAGCCTATGTGAACGAAGTCAAGGCAGGGTACCGGCCCGAGGATGTCGTTGACAGAACCAAAATCCCTCCGCAAGACATCTACGCCATCGCCCGCGTGTGGGCGGAAGCCAGCATCGCCGGACGTAATCGCGGTAGCGGCGGTGTGTTGAGTTTCTGGGGTATCGGCTACAATCAGCACCTGCATGGCCAACATAATACCATGAGCCTGGTTAACCTGATGGCACTTACCGGCAATATCGGCAAACCCGGGTGCGGACCGCATTCACAAACAGGCCAGCCGAACGCGATGGGCGAACGCCTCACCGGCGGTCTGACGGGACGCTTGCCGTTCAATCAGGGGTTGGACAATGTCGAGCACCGTCGTTGGGTGGCCAAGTGTTGGGGCATACCTGAGCAGCGTCTCGCGGATGTAGCGAAACTCACCAATACCGGCTATGCCGTCGGGATGATGGAGCGCGCCTTGAAAGGCGAGGTCAAGGCCATGTTTCTGATATATGCCACCCATATTGATCTCCCGGATGCTTATCACCTATCGCGGCCCGCCCTGACAAAAACGTTCACCGTCGTTCAGGAAATTTACAAAGATGCACCGAACAATCTCTACGCCGATGTCATACTGCCGGCCGCCACATGGGGCGAGTGGGTCGGCGGTACGTATATGCAGTCGGAACGCCGGTTCTTTGTATGCGACGGGACCGCGAATCCGGTAAAAGGCTGCCGTCCGGACATGGATATGGTAATCGACAAGGGCAAGTTGATCGCCGAAAGGCTCGGTTTGGATGCCGAGAAAATCATGCCGTACAAACGCAAGGCCAACGGATTCTATGATCCTGAGGATGTATTTCGCGATTTCATCAAGGCCTCGAAGGGTACCGACTCGGATATGACCGGTATTCTGGAGGTTGAGAAGGAAACCGGAAAATCGCCATACGAGCAGATTCGCGAATTGCGTGGTATCCAATGGCCTGCGCCCACTGCGGCCATTGCCAGGGCCGGTGGTACCAAGCGGCGGTACATGGCGCAAGAAGAGGCCTGGCCGGACAAACCCTATGCCGAATTTCGCCATGCGGACGGCAAGCTGCACATCCATATGTGTCATCAGGATTACTCACAATATCGTGAAATAACCGATGAGCTAAGCAAGTTCGGTACCGACCCGAATGCTTATATCATCGATCACTACGACCTCCTGGTCAGGGCGCGAGACGCCGGCCTCACCCCCGAGCTTCCGGACGCTGATTATCTTGGCACCCGTGCCGCGGAGTGTCCGCCCGATAAATATCCGTTCTGGTGGGCCACCGGCGTGGTCTACGAGCATTTCCACACCGCGAAAACCATTCGCGCCGGCACCACAAAGAAGCTGGTGCCGGAGATGTATGTGGAAATGCATCCCGACGACGCCACAGAACTCGGTGTGAAAGACGGTGAGTGGGTCCGCGTTACAACGCGGCGCGGCAGCATCGAAGCTCGCGTTTCGATCGGACTCGACTCCGTCGTCAAGCCGGCGCGTAATACGGTACCGAAGGGATTTCTGTTCAGTCCCTGGAATCTTTCCGTCGCCGATTCCGCGGATCCGAAGAAGAACAAATGGCTGGCCAACGGCACCACTCACCGCGCGTTCGACCCGGTTTCCGGCCAGGCGGATTTCAAGAAATGCGCTGCACGGGTGGAACGCATTTGACGCCGGGGAACGGCGCTGCGTGTCGTGGTGAGCCGTGCCGCCGGGATCGGTTGGACTGCCGCCTATCTTTTCCCGAAGCCGTATCCTGGATAAATCCGCAATCCGTCAGGACGTCATGAAACGCCGAAATTTCGTTATGGCCTTTGTTGTTGGT
Organism: Verrucomicrobiota bacterium; assembly: GCA_021772615.1. GTDB lineage: Bacteria > Verrucomicrobiota > Lentisphaeria > JABSQK01 > JAJFLO01 > JAJFLQ01. Next base: position 41,255 of record JAJFLQ010000174.1, read on the forward strand.
GTGATGCTGCCAATGATAATACCGCTACTCGATAAACTCCCGGCGCGCTCGAGATTCCGACGGTTCCTCCGTCCACCGGGCGCGCGGGCCGAAAAAGACTTTCTCGACGCCTGCATCGGCTGCGGACAATGTGCCAACGTCTGTCCCAACAAATGTATCACTATGGCTGGTTTCGAATCGGGAGTTGAGAATCTGGCTACTCCAAAGATCGTGGCGAGGGCAAAGGGATGTATTCTGTGCATGGCCTGCACGCAGGTATGCCCGACCGGTGCATTGGAAAAACGTGAACCGACCGAGGCCGGGATCAGGGCCGTGCGTATGGGCACCGCGTTTGTGGCTGAAGACATATGCTATTCGTTTGCCGGCCGCACGTGCGGCGTGTGTTATCGGGCGTGTCCTTTGCCTGGAAAGGCGCTTCGACTCGGGCTGTTCGAGCAGCCGCATGTGGATCCGGATCATTGTGTCGGTTGCGGCTTGTGCGAGCAGGCATGTGTTCACATGCCGCAGGCTATTCGTGTGATATCAACGAACGAGTTGGCAATGGGTTCATACACCGGAACCAATTAGAATGACACAGGAAAGGACAAGGTCGACGAGCACAACGGGAGCGGGCTTGTTTACAACCGGACGGTTGCTGCTCATACTGTCGGTGTGTTCCCGCGGCGGCGTGCTGCTGCTGCTATGCGCCTTCGCGTTGTGGACAGAGTATCTGAACCTTAAGGTTGGATATAACAGTGCCCGCCTCGTCGAACTCAGTTCCGGTAAACCCATGCGGATATTCTACGAGTACTCTGATGCCTTCTTTACGATGCTTGGTGATCCGGTTCAGGTGATGCAGAGTAATGGCGGTATGACCTGGTCGATCCGCGTCATGGGGATTCAGTTTACGGATCCGGTCGCAGGCCTATCCGTATTGGTCAAGAACCGGCATATGCCGTCGGGCTTCGCCCTGGGCCTGATTGTGCCGTTGTCGCTGGCGCTGATCTTTGGTCGTGTGTTCTGTAATTTTATCTGCCCGGCATCGTTGTTTTTTTTCTCGATTTCGAGACTTCGAAGATTGCTGCGTCACGTTTTTTATTTTCCGGAGTACGCGGTAAACCGCGGCCTGGCCTGGGGCGTCCTTGTCGGTGGATTGGTGGCGGCTATGATATTTGGTCACGGAATCTGGTCGTTGATCCTGCCGTATTTCGCCGTCGGCCAGACGATTTTTCACGGCCTCGCATTTGGTACACTTTACGCAACGGTCGGGAGCATAGCCGTATTCGGTTTGGTGGACTTATGTTGTGGCAATCATTTTACCTGCAGGTTTATTTGCCCGACCGGCCGGCTGTTGGGATTTCTCGGCCGTAAACCACTGGTCTCTGTACGGCGGAATGCGGCCGCCTGCCTGACGCGTTGTACCAGTTGTGCCGACATCTGCCCGCTCGATGTGAATCCCAAGCTGGATCAGTACCGGGACTGCTCTTTATGCGGCGAATGCCTCACGATCTGCCCGGGCAATTGCCTGTCGATCGGTTTGAAGAAAGGGGGACAGCGTGTGGACGTCTAGCCGATACCACGCTCCGCTACTTGCCTTGGTGTCCGGTCTGATTGCGTGCACTGTCGCCCGATCCCATCACTTCAAGGGATTGCCTCATTTCTCCTATTTCGAGAATTACCCTCAGGTACCCCAGGATGAATTCCTGGGACAACACGGCGAATATGAGTTTTCTCTGGTGATTTACGACTTTCAGGGAATGAAACGAAGCGATATGGAACAGCCGGAGGACGTTCGCTTGTTTCTTGTGATCTATAATCTCCGGCAGAACAAGGTCTACGGCGGTCCCTTGACGATGGAAATCGTTGACCGCGGAAAGGTCGTTTGTCGTGAGCGACGGATGTCATCCGAACAGGAAAGTGTGTACACGATGCAGCGTAAACTCCCTGATTCGGGAAAATATGTGCTGCGGCTCACGCTGGACACCCCTGGAAACCCGGTCGTAGGTATCCCGTTCATTCTTTCGTCGCAGAGAATTGCATGGGGGAAATGGATCTCGGTGACACTGATTGTGTTGGTAGGCGTCGTCGCGATCGGTTCCCGGCGGGCACGGGTCGCTATGGACCGGCGCGAGAATGTTCGTACGAAAAGACAGGCGGGCAGCCTGTCGTAATAGGTTTAGCCTGATTCATTCATACAACCTCGTCGCGAGGCTGCTTAGCGTGCTTCAGATCAACGCGTTACAGAGGTTCTGAGGTTGAAAAGGTAATGAATTACCTTGATAACTCGGGTTCTCCGTAACTCGCTGAGATGAGGTGCGATATGTGGCCGCAGCAGAGGTTGTATGAATTATTCAGGTTAGGCGCAGCCCGAGGAAGTTGCCATGAATGAAGGATCACATTCAGGAACGCACGAGGGATCGTACTCTACCGGTCCGGGCGCGCTTGGTGTTGAACCCGAGCAGTGGCATCAAATGGACGGTATACCCACCTGGCTCGCGATTACCGGGGTTGTCCTTATCATCGTCACCTCGCACCTGCTTGTCGCGCGGCGGAATGTGATACCTTCCTACGGTAGCCGCCGGCGGTTTGACATCCTCGGTATTTCCTTCCTGAAGAGGCTGGTCAAGAAATCGTATTTTCCGATTCTCGCGCAATCGTTTTCATTGATCATTTTCAGCGGCATAATCATAGCCGGCTTGATCGGCAGCCCAAGAAGCAATATCGCGCCGGTCCTCACCTGGACCTGGTGGTGGGTGCTGCTGATATTCTTTGTTCTCGGATTCGGCACACTTTTCTGCGCCATATGCCCCTGGGAAGCCATATCGACACTGGTGACCTCCCTGTCGCTTTCGTCGCGCAGAAAAAAAATAGGATTCGAGAAAACATTTCCCAAATTCGCCCGCAATACATATCCGGCCATACTGCTGTTTGTCTTTCTTACCTGGTTTGAACTGGGATTTGATGTGACCCGATCGCCGGTGAAGACCGCTGTCATGGGGCTGATCTTTACCGCGGCGGCGATCACATGCGCCCTGATCTACGAAAAACGCGCCTTTTGCCGTTACGTCTGTCTGGTCGGCCGCATTCAGGGATTATATGCATTGTTCAGTCCCGTCGAATTGCGGCCTGTGAACCACGACGTGTGCCGATCATGCTCCGGCAAGGAATGCCACAAAGGCGATGCGACCCATACGGGTTGTCCAACCAACCTTTTTCCAGGGAACCTGTTCGAAAATACATATTGTACAATGTGTACGGAGTGCGTGCGTTCCTGTCCCCACGACAACATCGGTATTAATCTGCGGCCGCCGGCTGCCGATCTCATCCAAAAAACCCGCTTCAAGTGGGATGAGGCCATCCTGGCGATCGTACTTCTGGCCCTCACGAGTTTTCACGGCATGACTATGACCCCCTGGTGGAACCGCATAAATGATCTTATACGGGCCGACACGGGATTGGGACCTGTGCCGGTTTTTTCCGGGTTGATGGCGTTGATGCTTATCTTGCCCGTTGTTCTGTTTGCCGCCGCCGCTAATGTATCCTGTAAGCTGGTACCGGGTGCCGGGATACCGCCGGGGAAGATTTTCCGCGCCTTTGCCTACGCAGTCATCCCGGTGGCGCTCTTTTATCATTTGGCGCATAACGGCATGCATTTCTTTATGGAAGCCCAGCATATTCTTCCGCTGCTGAGCGATCCATTCGGTTGGGGGTGGGATGTCTTTGGTACGGCGCACCGCCGCTACGCGCCGCTGCTGTCATTGCCGACCATATGGTACCTCCAGATTATGCTCATTGTCGTCGGTCATATCTACGGCGTCATCGTAGCCGACCGGATCGCGCGGCGGCTGTTCGACGGGAGAACGCAGGTTATTCGCGGGTTGGCGCCGTTGATCGTTACGATGATTCTGTATTCCGGATTCAGTGTCTGGCTGATCGCCCAGCCGATGACGATGCGCAGCGGAATGTGAGGACCCATGCCCAGGAATATCTCACGCCGGCAATTCCTCAAATTGGGATTTTTCGATCTCGTCGAGTTGACCGGCCAAGCCGTACACACCGACCGGAACACTCGGGACGATGAGGTTCTAAGACCACCGGGTGCGGTGGCCGACGGCCGGCGATTTCGGGATGCGTGCACTGGGTGCGGTCAATGCGTCGAAGCCTGTCCGCACGGCGCGATATCACTCCTGGGGCCGGCGGCGGGAGGTGATGAGAATACGCCGTGCATGACGCCGGTTGAATCGCCGTGTTACTGGTGTCAGGACAAAGCCTGCATCAGTGCTTGTCCTGAAGGCGCCCTGTCCTTTGGTATGGACAATACGGTGAGTCCGATCGGCACTGCAGACGTCGATTACGACGCCTGCCTGACGACACAGGGGATTCTCTGTGATGATTGTGTCGTTGTTTGCCCGCTTCCGGGAAGGGCCATGAAAATCAGGGATAGGAAACCCAAGGTCAATGCCGACTATTGTGTGGGCTGTGGGCTGTGTGCCTGCCATTGTGCGGCGTCTCCGGCCGCAATCCGCATCGTCAAGTGTGGCCAAGGAAATTTTATGACGCAGTCATAATTAGAGATAGGCGGTGTCATAGGCAGTCAATCCATGGTTCCACCCTAGCGGCATGATGGCGTTCAGGCCGTGATCAGGGGGAAGCGGATCGTCCACTTCCACGGCCAAATCTTCCAGATAACTCAAAATATCCTGATCCGTTTTTCGCGAATTGCGCTGCCGCCGCTCTGCCGTCTTCAGTACATTTACGACTTCCAGGGGCCATATGCCTGGAACCAAAGCCTGTACGTCGCCTTTCTCTCGATTCCGCCGAACTGGGATAAGCTTGGCGATGGGAACGCCATGACGGGTGATCAAAAACTCGTCGCTAATGTTTCTCACCCGGGACAATAGAATTGGAAGAAGCCGAACGAACGATCCTTGAATGCCGCATACTTTAGCGTATCGGCGGCTGAGGCCATCCGCCCGTCAGGATGTGTGTTGGTGTCATAGCGTCGGGATGGTTTCACATAAATTGATCTTGTCAAAATAAGATGTAAGTTCAACTGCCCCGTATCTTGCGTCGCTATCGTTAGGGCTTACTGTCCGATATCCCGGCATGGTTGTCCGGATTCATCGGCGTCCGAACGCTTGGGACGACGCAATGAAAAGCGGTTTACCCACAGGCCAACGTTTTAGCGTGGTTCATTCATACAACCTTGTCGCGAGGCCGCTTCGCGTGCTTCAAGCCAATGAGTTACGATCTGGTGCAGCCGCAGGGGGTGTAGGTAATGATCAGGCTTGACATTCGGTCAAAATAACGGGAGTGCGTGTTCAAAATGTGACCCCCGTGGCATAGGCGCGCGATTGGCAAGTAACATAAGAATCCTGCCTGTGTAATACGCGGCGGCTGCAGCCGGGATGGCTGTGCTACCTCAACTGCGGTCACAAGTCGAACATGCGGTCATCATAGGGAGGGAAGTTATGTCATTAGAATCCGTTTCTGCGTTTCGCAACGCTATCAACGAAACCGAGGAGCTTCAGCAAGCAGTTCGGCAGGCAATGGAAAGTCGCGATCGATTCGGCGCTGTTGGTGATGGCCGCGCAGCGTGGCTATGAAATCACGCCTGAAGAGCTTGCGAACGCCTGGAGTAGCATCTCGCAGGATAGTGAACTGTCCGACTTTGAACTGGAGCTGGTTGCTGGCGGATGTACAAAAGTCGAATCATAGTACGCGATCACGATCGTGTCGCATGGGAACTTGAAAGGGTTGCAAGGCATTCCTGGCGGTGACAGTTCTCGGCCCGGGCGTCGCGTCGCCCGTTTGCCCGGCGGGACGCTATTTGCTCACCCAACCAACGGACGAACGGCGATGTTTTCGGTTCGCGTGGTCTCTTCGATTGATTCCCGTATGCTCACGCCGCCTGAATAATTCTCCTTTCTCGATTCCTCCAGCCCCAATAGGTTGCGATCAATGAAATTGGACAATCACGTCTATCCGTTCGAACGCCGAAAGCATCATTCCTGGCTTGAATCCGTGTCGGCAGCGTTCGCGGCCCAGTTGGAAGAAAACACGTATCCATTGCGTTACTCTATCGTGGACTGCGATGGCAGCGACGCCGTGATCGATGCAACGATCGTAAGATTCGACAGTGATTGCGACTATGCCGAAACCCTGAAGACGGTTGAAATCCTGGCGCCGCGGAAAAAACAGTTTCAGGGAAGCGATTTCGGGATCGTGCAGATTATTCCAACCGGGATACGCTGCGAGTTCGGAGGATACGCCGGAGATGCCTGTCCTGCAACCAATCTGTTGGCCGGCGCCGCCGATTTTCTGATTACCCATCCCAATGCCGTCAATGCCTCTGAACTCAACGAGATGGCAGGCAATGTGTTCTATGTAGAGGGGCATGCGCTCGACAGCTTCTTATTGGGGCATCTGGGACTGCTTCCCGTTCGCAGCAACACCATTGGCACATTCATCGATCCCACGGGCAACGATTTTCTCGATGACGTGCTGAATACCCTTAATGCCGCGCGAGCCGTGAAGGGTGTTTCATGTGATCTTTACACTGTTCTCCGGGCCGACCTCGGCGTCGAAATCGCGTGGTCGGAGAGGCAGTGTGCGGTCGGAACTGTGCGACGACCGGAGGTAATCCTGGACGCTGTGACACGACTCATTACCAACGGCGCGCAGGCGATTGGCGGGGTTTCGGTTATTCACGGCGTCACCCGTGACATGTTTGCCAGGCATCTGCGCGGCGAGATCCCCAATCCCTCCGGTGGGATTGAGGCCATCATCACCCATCTCATCTCCAAGATTTTCAGGCTTCCTACGGCGCATGCTCCTCTTCCGTATTATCAGGATATCAAAGAAAAGGGGAGCCATAGTCCACGAGCGTCCGCCGAATTTATTTCGATCCCTCACTACTTTTCGGTCCTGAAGGGATTGGCACGAGCGCCGCGATTGATGCCCATATCTGCGCTCGATCATGTGCCGCCCCACCTTCACAGCCTGAATGATATCGGGGCGATTGTCATGCCGGCTGATTGTCTGGGCGGTGTTCCGGCGCTGGTCGCGGAATACAATGATATTCCGCTCATCGCCGTCCGCGAGAACAAAACCATTCTTGACGTAACGAACGACAAGATGCACATGCGCAATGTGATCGAAGTAGAGTCCTATCTCGAAGCAGCCGGCGTTGTCATTGCTTTGCGCGACGGTATTTCCCTGGAGAGTCTGCGTCGGCCGATGTACCTGCCGAATCGAATTGATTCACCGACGCAGGTAAAATAAAGGTTGCCGGCACCCTGGTCGCCATGATCAAATATCGCGTGAGCGATCCATGTTAAGCCCCTTGGAAGAACCGCAAACCATTGACGCTACTGCACGGAACGGCGTGGTTGCTCTCCGCGATCCGGATCAAACCGTCCACCAGCTCTTCGAAGCCCAGGCACGCCGTTCGCCGGAGGCAATAGCGGTGGTGGCGGAGGATCCTGCCACGGGCGCCGAGATACAGGTGACGTACAGGCAATTGAATGCCAGGGCAAACCAACTGGCTCACTACCTGAGGCGCAATGGTGTTGGGGCAGACGTACTGGTCGGTGTCTGCATGAATCGGTCAGTGGAGATGATTGTGGGGCTTCTGGGAATTCTCAAAGCCGGAGGTGGTTATGTGCCGCTCGATCCCGACTATCCCAAAGCGCGATTGGCTTTCTTCATCGAGGACACGCGCGTACCGTTGATATTAACCCAGTCGAGCCTCTGTGCTGCCGTCGCGTCGGCGCCGGCCAAGCTGGTTGCGCTCGATACCGATTGGGCGGACATCGCGAATGAATCCGTTGCGAATCCGGCGGTACGAGCGCGGGACGACAATGTCGTCTATGTCATGTATACCTCGGGCTCGACCGGCACGCCCAAAGGGGTTGTTGTGCTTCATCGCGGCGTCTGCAATTACTTGCTGTGGCGGCAGAGCTATTTTCCTCTGGACGCAACCGACCGCGTGCTGCAGAAGACGTCGTTCAGCTTCGTGGACTCGGTATGGGAACTGTTTGAGCCGCTCACGGTCGGCGCCCGCTTAATCATGGTAGCCCCGAGCCGACACCATGACCTTGCGTATCTTGTACGGGTGATGGCCGAGAAGGAAATAACGGCGGCGGATTTCATCCCCTCGCTTCTGGATGTGTTCCTGGACGAGCGCGGCGTTGAAAAATGTACAACGCTCAGACGGGTTACGACCGGCAGCGAGACAGTGTCCGTAGAGCTGGAGAAACGTTTCTTCGCCCGGCTTGATGCAAGCTTGTATAATCTGTACGGCCCGACCGAAGCATCGATCGCGTCTACGTGCTGGACGTGCAGCGCCGCGGCAGCGATGAAATCGGTTCCCATCGGTCGCCCGATTGCCAATACCGAGGTCATACTACTGGACGCGGATCTGCAACGCGTACCCAGGGGCCAGGAGGGAGAGGTTTATATAGGCGGCACGGGCCTGGCGCGAGGCTATCTGAATCGTCCGGCGCAGACTGGCGACTCGTTTGTCCCCAATCCAGATTCCGGTGCGATTCCGGGAACTCGGCTCTACAGGACCGGCGATCTGGCCGGATATGTGCAGGATTATCTGTCAGGCGAGCCGGTGCTTGCCTTTTTGGGACGGATTGATCATCAGGTAAAGCTGCGGGGATACCGATTCGAGTTGGGCGAGGTTGAGTGTGCGTTGCGACGGCATCCCCACGTCCAGGCCGCGGTTGCCGTTCTCCGGGAAGATCGACCGCGTGACAAGTGCCTCATTGCCTATGTTGTCTTCGCACCCGGACAGGACGTCGCGGTTGCGGTATTGCGTTCATACCTCAAAGAAGACTTGCCGGACTATATGATTCCTGCGGTCTTCGTTTTCCTGGATCAATTGCCATTGACGCCGAACGGCAAGGTTGACCGAAAAGCGTTGCCCGTCCCGGACCAAAAACGCGTTCAACGTGCCGGCGGCTTCGCCTCGCCGCGGACACCGGTCGAAGCATTGCTTGCAGACATCTGGGCTGAGATTCTCCGAATCGATGACGTGGGCATTCACGATGATTTTCTTGACCTCGGCGGACATTCGCTGCTGGCCATACGGGTCGTATCCAGGGTACAGACCTGTTTCGGTCTGACTCTGCCCGTCCGGGTCATATTCGAGTCGCCGACGGTCGCGGCCCTGGCAAAGCACATTGAGTCCGGCGAGCAGGACGGAGACAACCTACGACATCTTCCGATTACACGAATGTCCCGGCTCGGCAGGCTGCCCCTTTCGTTCGCTCAGCAACGGCTTTGGTTTCTAAGTGAAGCAGGAGTCGGCGGGACGGCTTACAATATGCAGTATCGACTGCACCTGGTCGGCCCACTACAAATCGTCGCTCTGCAATCCGCCATCCGTGAAATTCTCCGTCGTCATGAACCGTTGCGGACCGTATTCCGGAGCGAAGACGGTGTTCCGTATCAGGTCATAAACTGCGCCCGTGACCTCGAGTTCCCGATATCGGACTTGAGTGACCTGGGCGGCGAGACCAAAGAGACCATCGTCGCCCGATTAATGGCACAGGATTACCACCGCCCATTTGATCTGGAGAACGACATGATGGTGCGGGTTCGCTTACTCCGGATGACCGCTTCCAAGCATATTTTCCTGTTCACGGTCCATCATATAGCCTTCGACGGTTCATCTGCAGAGATCGTCGCTCGCGAGTTGGCCGCACTGTATCATGACTATCACAGCGGCCGGCCGTCGTCGCTTCCTGCAATCGACGTGCACTATGCGGACTTTGCGGCATGGCAGCGGCATATGCTCCAGGGCGAGATTCTGGAGACATACATCACATACTGGCGAGCACAGCTCGACGGTGCTCCAACGCACCTCAACCTGCAATCCGATCGGCCCCGTCCCCGGGTCCAAACGTACACCGGCGACGAAGTTGGCGCCATGCTGGCGCCGCGCCTTGGTGAGCGACTGCGGGCCTTGAGCAGGAAAGAAAATGCCACGCTGTTCATGACCCTACTGGCTGGATTCAAGTTGCTCATGTCTCGCCTCTGCGGGCAGAGCGATGTCATTTTCGGAATTCCAGTGGAAGGGCGTAGTCACGCCCAGGTCGAGAATCTTGTTGGGTTCTTTGTCAACACGCTCGTCACCCGTACCGATCTTTCGGGAGACCCGACATTCAATGGCCTGCTCCGCAGTGTACGGAATAGTACGATCGAGGCGTATTCCCATCAGGATTTGCCATTCGAAAAACTGGTCGAAACATTGGCCCCGGAGCGCGTCCTGTCGCGTTCGCCGTTCTTTCAGGTCTTTTTCAACATGACAACCGCTGAAGGCACGGGTTTTTCCCTTAAAGACCTGCGTGTAAAAGCGATTCCGAAAACGTCGGCCGCGACGCACTTCGATATCACACTGTACGTATTGGATCGGCCGCCGGAGCTTCGTGTGAACCTGGTATACAATGCCGACTTATTCGCCGCCGACCGGATGGACGAGGTATTGCGGCAGTACGCCCACCTTCTCGAGCAGTTATCAACATCGCCCGAAGCATGTATTCACGACTACAACCTGGTGACGGTAGAAGCGGCTTCGGTCATCCCGGATCCACGGGTCGTACTTACGGCTGAACCATTGCCAACAGTTGCCGAGATGCTCAACGGTCGAGTCGCGGAGGCAGCGCATAAAACCGCACTAAGCCGCGGCGACCGACGGTGGTCCTATCAGGACGTTGCTTCCATGGCGGAGTCGATTGCACGAAGGCTGCGGAGCGAGGGATTGGAATCGGGCGATATCGTCGCGCTGCATGGCTCGGGAAGTTTTGGACTTGTTGTCGGATTGGTCGGCGTATTTATGGCCGGCGGCGTTGCGATGCCGATCGATTCAGAGCTGCCTGACAATCGAAAAAATGTCATCCTTCAAGAGGGACATGCGACGTACTTGCTGGAAGTCGTTGCGCCAGAGAATCCGTCACGTTGGGCGGACGCCCAATCGTTACCGACGGTCTTAATCGATGAAGACCGGGGCATCGATGATGCCGCGGCCCCGGATCGCAAGAGTCAGCATGAACGGCTGAGTGGACGTGCGTCGTCGTCGGCTGCTTATGTCTTTTTCACCTCAGGAAGCACAGGAACGCCGAAGGCCGTACTGGGTTCACACGCCGGGTTGAGTCATTTTCTGAACTGGCAGCGTGCTACTTTCGACGTGGGCCCGGGGGACCGCGTCGCTCAGCTGACCTCATTGTCGTTCGATGTCGTGCTCAGGGACATCTTGCTGCCATTGGTGGGCGGCGCAACGCTGGTCGTCCCACCACCGTCGCAGACCCGCGATGCCGACTCTGTGCTCCAATGGCTCCGGCAGGAGGCGGTCACTGTTCTGCACACCGTGCCGTCAATAGCGATTTTCTGGCTGACCCACGCTTCCATAGACATGGCTCTGCCGAAACTTCGCGTGGTATTTTTCGCCGGTGAGCCGTTGTCCGCCGATCTGGTGGACCGGTGGCGGCGCGCGTTCACATATGAAGGTGATATCGTGAACCTTTATGGCCCGACGGAGACGACATTGGCCAAGTGCTGGTATCGGGTGCCGCGTCGTGTCCACCCCGGAATTCAGCCGATTGGAACGACGCTGCCACAAACACAGATACTCATTTTGTCAGCCGAACACCGGCTGTGCGGAATTGGCGAACCGGGTGAGATCGCCATTCGCACGCCGTACCGCAGCCTCGGATATAGAAACAATCCAGAAGAGACGGCGAGAACGTTCATACAGAATCCATTCCGCGATGCCCCCGACGATCTCATATATTTGACCGGCGACCGTGGCTGTTACCGGCACGACGGTCTGCTCGACATCTCTGGCAGGATGGATGACCAGGTCAAGATCCGTGGCGTGCGTATTGAGCCAGATGAGATAAACCAGGCACTACGCCGCCACCCACTGGTCAAGACGTGTTTTGTTGCCGCAGTCCAGGATGACGAAGGCGGGTCGAAACTCATCGCGTACGTTACGACCGATCTGGCCGAAGATACGCTGTCGTACCAGCTTCACTCGTATCTCGCCGGCGTATTGCCGGCGGCGATGATACCGTCGTTTTTTGTCAAACTCGTTCGTCTGCCGCTCACCGCCAACGGCAAAGTAGATCGGCGGGCATTGCCGGCGGTTGACATGACCGGGAATGCCTCAGAAAACACGTTCATTGCGCCGTCTTCCCCCACCGAAGAACGCCTCGCCGCCATCTGGATTGAGGTCCTCGGTATCGATAGCGTGGGAATCCACGATAATTTTTTCGATCGCGGCGGGCATTCGCTGCTGGCGATACAAATCATTTCCCGCATACGCAAGGCATTTTGTTACTTACTGCCGGTATCTGTTCTTTTCGAACGACCAACCATCAGCGGTTTAGCCCAAACTATCGAATCGGCTCAGGTCACCGGCCACGCCGGCCCGACAGGCCGTGACGTTGCCAGAGCGACGTTTGAAGAGGGTGCGTTGTAGACGTGCGGCGGTTGCGGTCGGTCACCCGCCGTTTTTTTCGATCCAAGAATGCTATTACAAGAAATTGTATGCTTGGATGTTTATGCCGCTTCTTCGGTGCCCCGGGCCGCTCGCGCGACCCAACCGCCTCGCCATCGGCGGCCTAGGATTTATTGGCAACATTAGCAGCTGCCGCTCTCCTCAATCGCCTGCAAGGGGTTGTTGACCAACCGGCCGTAGACGTATGTGCAATATGGCCAAATGACCATATTGCGGCCACACTCCCGCCATCCCGATCACCTATACTGTGATTGAAAGCGTCATTCAGGCGCTCTGAATCCCAAAAACGTGGTTGGCGGATTATGAATCTACCAGTGGCATCATTGTATTGTCGTTTTCGAGTCCTCCGGATTCTCGTCGTGCCGGTTCTTGTTATGGCAGGTTGTGTCGATACCCGACCCTTTCAGCAAGCGGCGATCATGCAGGACCTGGGATCACGAGTCTGTTGCGATTTGTCTGGTGACGGCGGTGCAAACGGGTTTGAGCTTCCCCCGGGTGTTGCGGTTGTGGACGGCCTTACCAGTGATGAAGCTACGGCCATCGCACTCTGGAACAATCCACAGTTCCAGGCTGATCTTGCACAGCTGGATGTTGCCAGGGCCGATCTTGTTTCATCCGGCATGATCCGAAATCCCACGCTGTCGTTGCTATTTCCCGTGGGACCGAAACAGTTTGATGCGGCGTTGAACTGGTCGTTGGACGCTATCTGGCTGCGGTCACGCCGTCTGGCGTTATCCCAACAGACGATCGAGAGCATTGCCGAGAGTCTTGTCCTGAACGGGTTGAATCTGGTGCGCGACACCCGTCTGGCGACCGCGGAACTCATTGCAGCTGAGGAACGGGTACGCCTGCTTCGCGAAGATGTCGCGCTGCTTGCGGAGTTGAGCGACCTCGCCATGCGTCGCGTCGAAGCGGGCGATATCAGCGGCCTCGACGGTCAGCTGTACCGTGTCGAACTCGCTGCGTTACAAAATACCCTGTCGACACATTCGGATAGTACGGCCGTCGCTCGCGGTCGCCTTACCGCGCTCATGGGCGGCCCCGACGAGACAGTAACCGGGACGGTCTCATCGCCACTACCCGTCGCAGAGCTACCTTTTGATCCCGTGGAACTGACCGCACTCGCGTTGGCCGCGCGACCGGATTTGCGGGCCGCTGAACTAGCGATTGAAGCGGCGGGCGAAAAGCTCGGCCTCGAGAAGATGAGAATCTTTGATTTCATCGGCATCGTCGATGCCAACGGGATCGGCGAGAAAACCTTTGAGATCGGCCCCGGACTTCAACTTGAATTGCCGATATTCCATCGAAAATCCGCCGGTCACGACCGCGCGCTCGCCGAATTCAATGTGGCGGGCAAGCGCTATGCCGCACTCCGTGAGACCATCGTCTGTCAGGTTCGCGAGTCGGCGGCGCGCTACTCGGCCGCGTCGAACGAGGTGACACGATGGAAGCGCGACATCCTTCCGGCAATAGCCGTCGCAGTTCAGGCAACGCAGACGTCGGTCGAGGTCGGACAGGATGCTTTGCCGTCGCTGATCGTCATGCAACGTCGTCATATCGGATTTCGTATTCAGGAAGTGGAAGCGGAAGCCGAACTTCGCCGCGCCGCGGCACAATTGAGTTACAGCATCGGGAGCAATTGTGATCGACCTCGTGAGAATTAGTGCGCAGCGTAGCCAAGAACGTCTTCGGCCGTTGCGGTGGTGCTCGTCGTTACGCGTATTGGTGGTTGCAGCGGCGACTTCTCTGGCTGTATCGGGTTATTCGTCGGATCCGTCAGCCGTGGTCGATAATGCGGTCAACGAACGCGACCTTGCGATCGTCACATTAACTGCGGACGCAGAATTACGTCTGGGCATTGAATCGGTCGCATTGGAGCGTCGGAACATTGGTCGGGCACAAACACGACCCGGTTTCGTCATGCTGCGGCCGGGGCATCGATTCACCGTTTACGCGCCGGCGTCCGGCGTCCTCGCAACTACACTGTCGGATGGGGGGATAGCGGCAGGTGCGATTGTTCGCAAGGATACGCCGCCATATCGCCTCGTACGTCTGGAGCCGGAACGGGACACGCTGGGTAAGGACCGTGACCGCATCGGCCTGCAACAGGACCGAATGCGGTCGAAACAGGACCTGGCAGTCGCTGAGATCCGGCTTGCCAATGCCAAGCTGGCGTTGGCGCGGACGGAGCGTCTGCTTATGGACAGTGCCGGGAGCAAACGTGCCGCCGACGAAGCCTTTGCCGAGGCGGCGCAGGCGCAGGTAGCTGTCGATTCGGCTAAGGCCCAACTCAATGCGTATGACACATATTGTCTGCAGGCTGACTCGTCGGGCGCAGATGCATCGTCCGTCGTCGACATCGTGTCGCCGATCGACGGCGTCATCGAGACCATATACGCCGTCAGCGGTCAGGCGGTTGCTGCCGGTTCGCCGATATTCGAGGTCGCCAATTACGACGTCATGTGGTTGAAGGTACCAATATATGTTGGAGATGCGGATCGTGTCGACGGCGACGCTCCGGTGGATGTTCAATCGATTCACGCTCATTCCACGTCCGACGTTGTGTCCGCCAAACCTGTTCGTGCGCCGCCATCGGCCGACCCTGTGGCCGCCACTGTGGATTACCATTACGAGTTGCGAAACGAGAACGGGCGGTATCGTCCGGGTGAACGGTTGAACGTTATCGTTCCAATGCGGACACAGGCGCCTCGGCTGGTTGTTTCCTATTCCGCCGTCATCTACGATATCCACGGCGGCGCGTGGATCTACGAGCACCTTCCACTCCATAAATTCATTCGCCGCCGTGTCGAAGTTGACTATGTAGCCGACGATACAGCGGTATTGCGTCGCGGCCCCGTCCCCGGGACCAGGATTGTAACGGTCGGCGTCGCGGAGCTGTTCGGCACCGAATTCGGGGTCGGAAAATGATGAAATGGCTGATATCGAGTGCGATTCGCCTGCGCCTGCCGATCGTTGTACTTACCGCTATTCTGATCGTCGGCGGGATGCAGAAACTGCGCGAAACGCCGCTGGACGTGTTTCCCGAATTTTCACCGCCGCGCGTCGAGATTCAGACCGAGGTCCCGGGACTGTCCACTGCCGATGTTGAATCGCTCGTCACCGTCCCCATTGAAAACGCATTGAACGGCGTTCCATGGGTCGAAAAGATTCGCTCAAAAACCGTGGTGGGGCTGTCCTCGGTGGTTCTGTATTTCGCCCGCAAGACCGACCTGATCAAAGCGCGCCAACTGGTCCAGGAGCGCCTGGCGCTGGTCACGACGATGCTGCCCGGTTCGGCAAAACCGCCCGTGATACTGCCGCCGACCTCGTCCACCAGCCGGCTCCTGAAGATCGGCGTTTCATCAAAAAAGCTGTCACAGATCGACCTTACGACGATAGCCAAGTGGAGTATACGTCCCCGCTTAATGGCGATTTCCGGCGTCGCAAACGTGGCGATCTGGGGACAGCGGGACCGCCAATTGCAGGTCCAGGTGAATCCGGAGCAACTGCAGCTGAACGGTGTGACGCTCGACGAGGTTATCACGGCCGTCTCCAGTGCGGCGTCGGTCGCTGCCGGCGGCTATGTCGACACGCCGAACCAACGCCTTAACGTCTCCTGCACGGTTTCCGTATCGACGCCGGCCGAGCTTGAAGACATCGTCGTCGCCGATCACCACGGCGCCATGATACGGATAAAGGATGTCGCCACCGTCGTCGAGGGGGCTCCCCAGCCAATCGGCAACGCGATCATCAATGATGGACCGGGATTGTTGCTGATCGTGGAAAAGCAGCCGTGGGGCAATTCGCTGGAGATAACCCACCAGATCGAAGCGGCGCTGGACGCATTGCGGCCCGGCTTGAAGGATATCGATATTGACTCGACTATCTTCCGCCCGGCGACCTTCATAGAAATGTCGCTTGCCAACCTCAACCACGCGTTGCTGACCGGTTGCATCCTGGTCACCATCGTGTTGATCGTCTTTCTGTTCGACTGGCGGACGGCGCTGATCAGCGTATTCGCGATTCCGACCTCCCTGATTGCTGCGGCGCTGGTCTTGTGTTATCGCGGGGAAACCGTGAATACCATGGTCCTGGCAGGGTTGATTATTGCGCTTGGCGAGGTCGTAGATGATGCCATCATCGACGTCGAGAACGTCATGCGTCGGTTGCGGTTGAACTACCGCAACGGCAGCCCACGTTCCACATTCAACGTGGTTGTGGATGCGTCGCTCGAGGTGCGAAGTTCCGTCGTGTACGGGAGTATGATCGTTGTGATCGTGCTGATCCCGGTGTTTATGCTTGAAGGGCTTTCGGGCGCGTTCTTTCGGCCGCTGGCATTGTCTTACGTGCTCGCGATCACCGCCTCTCTGGCGGTTGCGCTTACATTGACGCCGGCGCTCGCGTACATGTTATTGCCGGGGGCCGCATCGAGGCGCGATGCGGATTCTCCGGCGGTCGCACTACTCAAGTTTTCCTATCGCCATATCCTACCGATGTTCCTGAAGGCGCGTGCACTGGTTGTCATCGGTCTGCTGGTCGCGATCGGCGTCACTATTGTCTCGATACCGCGGCTGGGCGAGGAGTATCTCCCGAACTTTTGCGAATTCGATTTCCTGATGCACTGGGTAGAGAAGCCTGGAACATCCATCGAGGCGATGGACCGGATTACGATCCGTGCGAGCAAGGACCTGCGATCGATACAGGGTGTCCGTAATTTCGGCGCGCACATCGCCCGCGCCGAAGTCGCTGATGAGGTTGTGGGATCGCATTTTACCGAACTCTGGATCAGCCTGGACCCCGCAGTAGACTACGACGCAACCGTCGCCCGGATACAATCCACGGTCGACGCTTACCCGGGGCTGTATCGCGATGTGTTGACGTATCTGCGTGAACGCATCAAGGAGGTCCTTACCGGGACCAGCGCTACGATCGTCATCCGAACCTACGGACCGAACCTTGACGTGCTGCGGGAAAAGGCGGGCGACATCGCCGCCGCCATCAAAGATGTTGCCGGTGTGGTTGATCTGAAGATTCAACCGCAAATACAGGTTCCACAGATCGAGATTCGGATTCGCAATGCGGATGCGGCACGGTTCGGGATCACGCCCGATGCGATACGGCAGGCGGTAACGGCCGTGATCAACGGTGTCAAGGTCGGTGAGGTCTACGAAGACCAGAGAAACGTTGATGTCACGGTGTGGAGCGAACCCGAATTTCGTTCGAGCGTTGAATCGCTGCAGGATATTCGGATCGCCACGAACAGCGGCGCCGCGATCCCGTTGCGGGACGTGGCCACGATCGCAATCGTCCCGACGCCCAACGAGATTACCCGTGAATCAGCCTCGCGTCGTATCGATGTGAGTTGCAACGTGCAAGACCGTGATCTCGGCAGCATCGATCGTGAAATTCGGGGACGCATTGCGCAATTGACGTTTGCCCACGGGTACTATCCGGAGATTCTGGGCGAGTACACCGCATTGCAAGCGGCCCGGAATCGGCTCGGCATTCTGGCCGCGACCTCGGTGATCGGCATTTTTCTGATCCTGCACACGGACTTTCGCTCTGTGCGCCTGGCCTTGCTCATCCTGATGAGCCTGCCGTTTTGTCTGATCGGCGGTGTCGCAGGTGTCTTCGCGACCGGCGGGATCCTGTCATTGGGATCGCTTATCGGCTTTGTCACCGTGATCGGCATCGCCGTTCGCAATGGAATCCTGCTGCTCGGGCATTTTCGCCATCTGCAGGTTCGCGAGGGTATGCCCTGGGGCGTCGACCTCATCCTGCGCGGGGCCGAAGAGCGCCTGGCGCCCATTCTGATGACAGCGCTCACCACCGGTATGGCCCTGCTGCCGTTGATTCTCGGCGGCATCAAACCCGGGCATGAAATCGAACACCCGATGGCAATCGTGATCATCGGCGGACTCATCACTTCGACAATGCTCAACCTGTTTATTCTGCCCGTTCTCTACTTCAGTTTCGGCAGGCTGCCGGACTGTGACGATGCCGTCACCATCCAGGTCGCTGCCGAGACTGGCGACGCACCTGTAGTTCATCAATAAAAACAACAAGAGAAATAGTCACATGAGAGAGACGTTCTTACCTTTTTCACAACCTTCCATAATCGCGTGCGATATCGCAACCGTCATCAATGTGCTTCAGTCCGGATGGATCACGACCGGCGCGAAATGCGCCGAGTTCGAGCAGGCGTTTGCAGACTATGCCGGTTGCCGGGGCGCCGTCGCGGTGACCTCGGCCACGGCCGGCATGCACCTCCTGCTTCACGCCATGGATATCGGTCCCGGCGATGAGGTGGTTACACCATCCATGACATGGGTGTCGACGGTCAACCAGATCGTGCTTCGCGGCGCCACACCGGTATTTGCCGACATCGATAACCATACGTTGATGGTGACGGCGGAGTCGATCGAACCATGCCTGAACGCACGCACGAGACTGATTATTCCTGTTCATTTCGCCGGAGCGTCCGTCGATAGCGAGGCCATCTGCGGTTTGGCGGACGAAAAGGGTATTCCCGTGGTCGAAGATGCCGCGCACGCCGTCGGCACGTTCTACAAGGGCGTCCCGGTGGGCGGCAACGGCGTGACCTCGATCTTCTCGTTTCACCCCATCAAGAACATTACCACCGGCGAAGGCGGGATGATCTGCTCGGATGACCGCCAACTGCTGGATCGCATCCGCAGCCTGCGATTTCACGGTCTCGGCGTCGATTCATATGACCGCACCACGCAGGGACGAGCGCCCCAGGCCGAAGTTCTGGAGCCCGGGTACAAATACAACATGACGGATTTCTCCGCGGCTCTTGGCATCAGTCAACTCGAACGGCTCGATGAGCTGATTCAAAAACGCACCTGTTTGGCAGAGCGCTATGGTCGCGGGATCGCGGCGATTAAGGGCGTGATACCGCTTGCGTTACCCGATTATGACATCCGGCACGCGTGGCATCTGTATGTCGTTCGGATTGACCCGGAGGCCACTGGAATCAACCGCGATGATCTCATGCGGGCGTTAAGACAAAGGAATATTGGCAGCGGCATACATTTTAAGGCGGTCCACAGGCAAAAATACTATCGGGACGCACCGGCGTGCACCGGCGCCGACCTTCCGAATACCGAGTGGAACACCGATCGGCTGTGTTCCTTGCCGCTTTTTCCGGAAATGACCGAAACCGATGTGGATGATGTAATTACATCCGTTCAGCACGTTATCAATGGAGCATCACGATGACGGCGAACACCGGCAATGACTGCAATCGCAAGTCGAAGATCTCGGTAGTGATACCGGTATTTAACGAGGAAGCTAATGTCGATGAACTGGTGACCCGGTGCCTGCGGGCGTGCGAGCAGATGCAGCGCCCTTTCGAAGTGATACTTGTCGATGACGGCAGCACGGATGCGTCACCGACGAAGATCGAGGCCATGGCCGTTGCGTTTCCTGATCGCGTTGTCGGCCTGTTTCTGAATCGAAATTACGGTCAGCACGCGGCTATACGTGCGGGGCTGGCCCAGGCCGACGGCGCCATTATCGTGACGTTGGATGCCGATCTTCAGAATCCGCCGGAGGAGATTCCCCGGATCGTGGATAAGATGGACGAAGGATTCGACGTGGTCGGTAGCATTCGGGTGCCGCGATGCGACTCATTTTTTCGTCGTGTATCGTCATATCTGGTGAACCGGATGGTGCAGACGTCTACCGGCGTCATGATGCACGACTACGGCTGCATGCTGCGAGGCTATCGGCGGCACATCGTGGATGCGATACTCGCGTGCCGCGAGCAGTGCACGTTCATCCCGATACTGGGAAACACATACGCCGGGGCCACAGCCGAAATCGACGTTCAACACGAGAAACGGCGCAGCGGGATTTCGAAGTACAGCGTGTGGAAATTGATCAATCTTCAATTTGACCTGCTGACGTGCATGACCACCACGCCGTTGCGTCTGCTCAGCGTGCTGGGGCTTTTTATTTCGGCCGCCGGCATCGGCGGTGGGATGCTGTTGCTGCTGCTGCGACTCTATCACGGGCCCGAATGGGCGGCGGAAGGCGTGTTCACCCTTTTTTCCATCCTCTTCATCTTCATCGGCGCCCAGTTCATCGGCATGGGACTTTTGGGCGAATACATCGGCCGCATCTACAACGACGTAAGGGCGCGGCCGCCGTTTCACATACAGAAATTCGTCGGACATAAACCCTAAATCAGAAGGATTGAACACGCAATGAAAGCGATTGTATGTGCCTATCACAATATTGGATGCGCCGGCATCAATGCGGTATTGCATTGCGGTTTTGAGGTGCTGGCCGTATTTACCCACCTCGACCGGGCAGACGAAGATGTCTGGTTCGATTCCGTGGCGGAACTGGCTGCATCGAGAGATATACCGGTTTACGCTCCCGACGACCTGAATCATCCGCTCTGGGTAAAGCGAATCGCCGAGCTTTCTCCGGACATTCTGTTTTCGTTCTACTATCGCCGGATGATCAAAAAACCAATCCTGAATATTCCGCCCGTCGGCTGCCTGAATCTCCATGGATCGCTGTTGCCGGCTTACCGCGGCCGCTGTCCAATAAACTGGGTGCTGGTGAACGGCGAAAAGGAGACGGGCGTCACGCTGCATTATATGACGCCGCGCCCGGATGATGGCGACATCGTGTGCCAGAAAAAGATCGCCATATCTCCAGACGACACCGCCTTTACACTAAACGCGAAAGCGGTCGAGGCATCGTCCACAATGCTGGCCGAATACCTCCCTCGCATCGTGTCCGGAACCGCGGAACGGCGACCGCAGGAACATTCGCATGCATCGTATTTCGGTGGTCGCCGTCCGGACGACGGCGAGATCGACTGGCGCCAGAACGCCGCGGCTATCCGCAATCTCGTTCGCGCCGTGACCCGGCCGTACCCCGGCGCGTTCAGCTACCGGGGCGATCTCAAGTGCTTATTCTGGAGCGTCTCGGTGGTCCATCGCGATTGCCTGGGGGTAGCGCCCGGCACGGTTATCTCGACCAGTCCGCTGATTGTATCATGTGCCGAAGGGGCATTGCAGGTAGACTATGCGCAGACCGAGAACGGCATTTATGTGACCGGTTGTCAGTTGGCCGGCGATCTCAATCTCGCTCCGGGAATGGTGTTTGGCAAAAATGCGACCAGACGGCTGGATCTGGTCCGGAAAAAGACGGTGCTTATTCTCGGTGTGAACGGATTTATCGGCAGTGCATTGGCCGAGCGCCTGTTGGCCGACGGATCCTATGTTGTTCACGGGATGGACCTGTATTCCAACTATATCACACACCTGAAAGGGCGGAATAATTTCTTTTTTAATGAAGGTGATATATCCATTCATCGTGAATGGATCGAGTACCACGTTCGAAAGTGCGATATCGTTATACCTCTAATCGCGATAGCGACGCCGATCGAGTACGTGCGCAACCCGATTGGCGTTTTTGAGCTGGATTTCGAGGAGAATCTGCGCGTGATCCGGTATTGCGTAAAGTACAATAAACGGATCATATTTCCCTCGACTTCCGAGGTTTACGGGATGTCTCCGGACGACGACTTTGACGAGGATAGTACGTTCTTGACGCTCGGACCGATACGGATGCAGAGGTGGATCTATTCGTGCATCAAGCAACTTCTTGATCGCGTCATCTGGGCCTACGGCCAAAAGGAGGGACTGCAATTTACCTTGTTCAGGCCGTTTAACTGGATCGGCCCGCGACTCGACAGCCTTCAATCGGCCCGAATCGGCAGTTCTCGGGCGATTACCCAACTGATCGTAAATCTGGTCGACGGTACTCCGATACAGTTGATCGACGGCGGCAACCAGAAACGATGCTTTACGGATGTTGAAGACGGCGTTGAATGTCTGTTTCGCATCATCGAAAACAACGACGGCGTTTGCGATGGCGAGATTATCAATATTGGCAACCCGGACAACGAATTCAGCATAAAGGAATTGGCAAACCTGCTGGTAGAAACATTCGATCAGCACCCGCTACGCGCGAAGTTTCCCCGCTTTGCCGGCATGAAGGAGGTTGAAAGCAGCATGTATTACGGCGCCGGCTACCAGGACATACAGCACCGACGGCCGAGTATCCGAAATGCGCGGCGCCTGCTCGATTGGAAGCCGACGCAGCCCATGGCGCATTCGGTGAAAGTAACACTCGATTTTTTCCTGCGGAACCCCGTCGAAAGCTCGTTTCCTAACGCATTAGAGGTAGAGGCTGTGGATTGCGATATCGCGAGGCGCGCGTGACGGACAAAGTATCCAGTCGTCCGGCGACAACTGTTGGTCTTAGAGTCGATGTCGACACCTTCCGCGGCACCAGAATCGGTGTTCCCAGTCTGTGTGAAACGTTGAGCGACCACGGCATTTACGCGACCTTCTTTTTCTCTGTGGGACCGGACAACATGGGGCGGCATCTGTGGCGTCTTATCCGCCCAGGATTTTTCCTCAAGATGCTGCGTACCAGGGCCTCGCATTTATATGGCTGGGACATCCTTTTGAAGGGAACGGTGTTGCCTGGTCCCCTCATCGGCGAGCGGCTGACGCCGATTATTCGAGCGGTCGCTGAGGCGGGCCACGAGACCGGTTTCCATGCGTGGGATCATTTCGAGTGGCAGAACGCCATCGACAAAATGCGCCGTGGCGACATGCTGGAATGGATGACCAAAGGCGTAACTACGCTTACGGACATCATCGGCCAGCCGCCGTCGTGCTCGGCGGCGCCCGGATGGAAATGCAACGACTTGGCTCTCAGCGTAAAGCAGACGTTTCCATTTTGCTACAACAGCGATTGTCGCGGCACACATATCTTCACGCCTGTCGTGAACGGGATGGTCGTGTCGCAACCACAAATTCCGGTTACGTTACCCACGTACGACGAAGCCATCGGTCGCAACGGCGTGAACGCTGACAATTTCAATGCATTTCTTATTTCCCTGGTAGCGCCGGAAAAACTGAATGTGCTAACCATTCATGCCGAATCTGAAGGCATCGCATGCCTGGGCATGTTTCGGGATTTTCTCAAAACGGCAACGAGGCAAAATATTCGCTTTGTGACGCTGGGGTCCCTGCTGAAGCAGGCTCGAAACATTGGCCGCGATACGATCACACCGGGCTTCAACCACGGTCGCGACGGCTGGATGGCATACCAGTCGCAAGGCCGCGAGATCGCCGCACACGCAGGCTGCCGACCATGACATCACGTCTTAATTCGCCGACTTCGGGTTGCGAAAACACACCGCGTACCATAAAGAACAACGTTGCCGGCGCTGGTATTGTCGTGCTGTTTATGGTGATCTACATGCTGCCGCTGGGTGTGCGGCCGATGATCTATCCCGATGAGTCCAGGTATGCCGAAATACCGCGTGAAATGTTGGCAAGCGGTGATTGGATTGTACCGCGGTTGAACGGACTGCGGTATTTCGAAAAGCCGGTGATGGGTTATTGGGTTACGGCTGTGTCGATGGCGGTATTTGGGGAGAACGCCTTTGCGCTTCGTTTCCCGTTTGCGGCAGCGACCGGATTGACCGCATTCGCAATATATCTACTCCTGCGAACCGTGCGGCGGAACCGCGCCGCGCCGCTTCTGGCGGTCGCCGTGCTGCTGACCTTTACCGAAGTCTATTGTGTCGGCACATTTGGTGTCCTGGACAGTTTGCTCGCGCTATGGCTCACCGCATCCCTGGCAGCATTTTATTGTGGATTTCAACTTGAGGATCAGAGAAAGAAAAACCTGCTCCTTGCGATTTCCGGTGTGTGCTGCGGATTGGCGTTTCTGACCAAGGGGTTTCTGGCAGTCGCCATTCCAGCAATCGTCATCGTACCGTTTCTATTGTGGCAACGACGGTTACATGACGTGTTCCGACTGTCCTGGATACCGTTGACCGCGGCATTCCTTACGGCGTTGCCGTGGTCCCTGGCGATCCATTTCCGCGAGCCGGATTTTTGGAATTATTTTTTCTGGACGGAACATTTTCAGCGCTTTACGTCAGACGAGGCGCAGCATCCGGAAGCAGGGTGGTTCTACATACCTGTAATCCTGGCCGGCGCCTTGCCTGGGCAACGATGTTTCCGGCCGTCGCCGTCGGCCACAGGGCCGCTGGAACGCGAAATTCTCTCGTTCGGTTTGCCTGGTGCTGGCTTGTTTTTCCATTTGTGTTTTTTTCGCTATCGCGGGGCAAACTTGTTACCTATATCCTGCCGTGTTTTCCACCACTGGCGATTATAATTGCCGATGGTCTCAAACTCTGTTTCACGCATAGTAAACAACGCTATTTTTCCGCCGGCGCGGTCGTTACCGCATCACTATCCTGCCTGGCGGCCGTTGCCCTCATCATATGGAATATATGTCCCGTCCCGTACCAGCCATTTGACCCATCGGAGGGGCGAAAATGGGTACATATCGCCGGAGCGCTATTTGTCGGCGCCGGCGTTTGTATGGCCGCATACGTCGCGCAGCGGGCCGAATCAAAACTATATCTCTACAGTCTGGCGTCGCTGCCGTTGCTGTTCGCGCTTCCTTCCGTGTTGCCGAATATCGTGATACATAAGAAATCGCCGGTAACATTCCTGGCGCAATGTCCGGACATTGCGAACCCCGCTACCATTTTCGTGGCCGACAATTCGCTGGTCCGCGACGTCTGCTGGTTCTACAAGACAGATCAGGCGTACATGCTGAATGGTTTTGGTGAGGTGCGATACGGACTTGCGTATCCGGACAGCAAGGTTCGCGTACTCGACTCTGCAGCCTTCAACGACCTGGTCGCGAAACAGCGGGGGATCAGCGATATCATCCTTGTCGCAACTCTAAAGCACTATCGCCAATGGGACGCGTCATTGGTGGATCCCACTGTCACCGTGAACAACGGCGTGTTTTCGTTTTCCTGCTTTCACCACGATCCTCTCAAGATGGTCAAATAACCATCTTGCGACCACACTCCGATCATCCCGGTCGCCTATACTTCAATTATTGGTTTTTAAGTATGGTTGCGGACTACCACTGCGTGGTGGGGGAGCGACCAGCAGACGGCGGCATCACCGACCACCCCAGGCGAACGTATGACAGCGACCAACGAAGAAGCGACGTGTGTCGGCACGAACACCGACACGTCCGCATGCGACAGCGCATTTCCGGGCCGAAATATTCGCATTTCCGGGCATCTCGCACTTTACGCGTGCTCAGTCGTGACCGTGATGGCAGTAATGAGCGGCCTCCGTATGCTCCTGTTCATCGACAATCAGGGTCTGGTTGAGGCGATTCCTTCCACCGACATCATGAGTGGTTTTCTGATCGGCGCCCGGTTCGACCTGATTATTGCCGCCTACGTGTGTTTTCCGCTGAATGTTAGCGTGCTGTTTCCCGCCAACGTGGGCGTCAGGAAACTGGCGTATGGCTGGCTGACGGTTGTGATGGGCGTCATCATCGCACTGGCGTTGTCGGAGATCTACTTCTACCGGGAATTTCAGCAACGCCTCAATAGTCTTGTGTTCGTTTATGTCCGCGAAGATCCCCGGACCGTACTCAGCATGATCTGGCATGGCTATCCGGTCATCGTGTATCTGTTGGTTTCTGCTCTTCTCGCCATAGCGGTTGGTGCGTTGTTCCGCCAGATCGAGCTGAAAACGCGATATTACTCCGCACATGCAACGAAGCAATGGGGCCGGCGTATACTCGCCTTTACCGTGGTTGCAATGGCAACGGTGTTGTTCGGCAGAGGCACCGTGCGCTCGGGTCCGCCGCTGCGCTGGGGCGATGCGTTTCACAGCAACCATGTTTTTGCCAACCATCTGGCATTGAACGGGATCTTCACGCTGGCCAAGGCCTGGACGGCCGAGCTGAAGAAAAAATCCGACAAGACCTGGCTCAAGTCCATGCCGCTAAACGATGCTACCCAGATTACGCGTGAGATACTGCTGAACAGTCGGGATCGTCTCGTTGACGGTGGTTCGGCGGCTGTCCGCCGCCTGCACACGCCCCCCGAAAACCCGGCATTGAACGGCATCCGCAATGTCGTGATTATCCTGATGGAAAGCTTCAGCGGTGAATTCGTCGGTGCGCTAGGCAAGGATGCAGGCATCACGGCGGAATTTGACAAGCTCGCGAAACAGGGATTGCTCTTCGAGCAGTTTTTCTCGAACGGCACCCACACGCACCAGGGCATGTTTGCCACGCTCGCCGGCTTTCCCAACCTGCCCGGCTATGAATACCTCATGCAGCAGTCGGAAGGCACGAATCATTTTTCCGGCATTTCGAAGCTATTGAGCAAGCGCGGGTATGGCAACGTGTACGTTTACAACGGTGATTTTTCCTGGGATAATCAGGAAGGGTTTTTCCGGAACCAGGGGATGACACACTTCGTCGGACGCAATGACTATGTCGATCCGAAGTACAGCGACCCAACCTGGGGCGTATCTGACGAAGACATGTTCACCCGCGCGGCCGCGGAGCTGGATCGCATAGCGGACAGCCAACCGTTTCTGGCCGTGATCCAGTCGCTCTCGAATCACTTTCCGTATGCCCTGCCCGACACGTTGCCGTTTCCGCGGATAACAGACCGCGGCGTCCTGTCTGAACATCTGACGGCGATGAAGTATTCGGATTGGGCGCTGGGGCGTTTTTTCGACCGCATTCGAAGCGCCTACTATTACGCCGACACCGTGTTTGTGATTCTCGGAGACCATGGGTTTGCGATAGAGAATCAGGTAACGAATGTGAATCTTTTGCGCTTTCATGTGCCGCTGTTGCTGATCGGGCCGGGAATCGTCGAATCCTACGGCAACAGGCGTTCGATCGTCGGAACACAGGTCGACGTCGCGCCCACGATCATGGGGCTGCTGCAAAAGCCGTTTCAGCACCAATGCTGGGGGCGAAATCTACTCGCCCTGCCGGCGGATGACCTCGGTTTCGGTGTGATCAAGCCGTCCGGAAGCGATCAAACCGTTGCGCTGCTGCACGGCAACCGGATCCTCGTCAAGAACCCGGGAACGGCGCCCGAGTTATTCCGCTATGACCTAGGGCCGCATCCTGCCGCGAGACCGCTTAATGAACCGGATGTTCACGCGCAGATGGAAAACCGGCTCCTGGCCTACATCCAACGAGCCACCCAAAGTTTGCTCGATAACACGGTGGCGGATGAACACTAATCCGCTATCTAACTACCGGCTCGAACCGTCATGACAACCTTTCCCAAAAGGATATCGTTATGACTCGTTTAAGAATTCGGTTCGTTCCAGCCATTTTGATCTTCACTATCCTGCTCTGGATGATCCCCGGCGACGTCGCTTATCTTATCGCCCAGGGACGGGAGGTCTATCTGGGGAGGTATGCCGAAGGTCATGTCTGCGTGTTGATTGCCTTGACATTGATCAGTGTGCTGGGCATCATTGTCCGGCTCGCACCGGCCGGCCGCCGAAAATTTCGATCCTTCGCCGTTGTCGCCGTGAGTCTTGGCCTGGTCTTCGGGCTGGTAGTGACCGATGTGGTATTGCGGTGGCTGCGGCGCCCGCGGTACATACAGACGCAAGGCGTCTACCATCGTCCGCACGAGACGCAGGTGACCGGCGTGTTCCGGGACATACCCGAGCCCCGCCACGCATTTCCGTCGTGGTCGCCCGGGTACGATGACATCCACTATCAATTAACAACGGACCATCGCGGATTTCGCAACCCCGGGAAAATCGATACATGCGACATTCTTTTTCTCGGCGACTCGTTCGTAGAAGGCAGTGGTGTGTCCGACGATCAGACCTGGCCGGCCGTGTTTTCGCATTTGAGCGCCCGAACGACGTACAACCTGGGTATGCCCGGAGGAAATCCCAGCACGTATCTGGAGACTCTGGACCTCTTCGGCAGGTCGTTGCAGCCGCAATTCGTAGTATGCCTGATCTATGAAGGCAATGATTTTCGCGGCGACGGCACAATCACGGTGCGACAAAGAGACAATGGCGAAACCTACAACGATCGCGATCCGGGGCTGTTCAAAGGGGCGCCGCTCCGGCTCGAGCTCAAGAAAGTGCTGGCGAAGGCACTGGCCTGGGACAGTCGCAATCGATTTCTCTCGACATTTCCGGGCTGGCAGACATTCCCGTTTTCGTCGAAGCGACTCGACGCAATTCGATGGCTGCCGGTCGCCGTTCCATCCGATGGGCCTGTATATGCGTTTGATCTGAAACGCTTTGTACATCACTATCGCGATAGAAAATCCGAGACGCCGCCGCCCGGGTTGCAGACCGTCACCACTGCCTTGACTGCGATCAACACCATCTGCAACGACATAGACGCGAGGTTGATCGTCGCCTACGCGCCCGATAAGCAGCATGTCCTGGCGCCGCTCCTTGGCGGTGTGGTTGCGCCCGACACGATACGGAACTATGTGTCGCTGAAACTGGATGATCTGCCGGCCGGCGGCGAGGTCTACAGGCAGTTGTGTGAGAATGTGGAGACCACTGAAGATGCGACGAGGGCATTTTGTGGAACGCAGCAAATCGCGTTTGTCAGTCTTACCGCTCCGTTGCGAGCTGCCGTGGCAGCAGGTGAGCAGCCCTATTTTTCGTACGACCAGCACTGGACGCCGGTTGGCCATGGCGTAGCAGCAAGGACATTGATGGGGTTTGTGGATTGACGGATTAACAGCCGCAAGTCCGACGCTGGACGCCGGACGTATCTGCGCGAAGCGCTTTGGAGTGCGGCGGCTGGACGCCGCTTTGAAACTCGCCGGAGGCGAGACGCCTGGTCAGCACTAATCCCTGAATACCGCAATCAATGCTACACCTGGGGCATTTCCGACCGCCTCGCACGATCGCACTCGACCGTGTCGGCACGCTGTGCCGTTCTAAAGCGGCGTCGAGCCGCCGCACTCCCAAGGTGCTGCGCACCGGGTAGTCGGTGTGGTTGCCGGGAATTCATGGGGCTATCTATATTGACGAGCGGGGCGCCCGGGCAGAGCGCTAAAACGTATGGCGCAAGCCGATGCCGACAGCATTCGATGCGCCTCTCACGCCGTCAAACAAGCCGAATACACCCGAGCGGTGATGGAGCCTCGCCACAACGCTCCAATTCGGATGGTTGTGCAGCGGAAACTCGAGTTCAAAAAGCAGATAATTCAGTATCGCTGAAGTGTCATCATGGCCGGCGCTTTCGATTCGCGGCACACGCGTGGCGATCGAGATCCCGTCGCCGATGGTAAAATTTGTGTCGAGATAACGATCCCACGGAAACGTCATCCAGCGCGCCTTGATCAACCCGTTGAATTCCATATGATCCTGTTTGCCGTAATGCTTGACAACCTGCGCCTCCCATTCCCACTGCAGGTGCTTTGCGCCCGGACTCAGGTTTCGTGATAACGCAATTGCAGTAAAATTGCTGCTGTCATTGAAGTCCGCGGTGAATTCCATCAGATCCCCCAGTGAATCGCCACTGACCGACCCCTGGTACAGTGTGAGATGCCAGTCTTCCGGAGCGGCGCTTGCGCTCATGCAGGTAAAAGACAGTAACACCAACAGCAGCACGGCAGCGAGCGAGAGAAGGCCAAGCAGGGCTTCACCCCACTGGAACCGCTGAAACGTCACATGGTCGTGATCGGGTGATGGGGCTTCGGGATTTTCGATCCGTCCGTACCGCGATGGCTTGCCTGTTGCCGCAAATTTATTTTTCGCGTCCATGTCGTGTCCGTTATGTATCCTCGACGACATTCCGTTTTCACGGACTTGGGTTAAGGCCAAGGAGATGGATTGGGCAGCATGCGTCGCTTGCGTGCATGCGCTTATTCGGGATGCCAGACGAACAATGTCCGGCCCCAAGGCAATCTAACTTCCTGAACATCGATCTTACAGGTCTGAAACCTGGAGCGTATTGCATCGATTCGCGCCCGCTTCCGACCAATGAAGAGGTGGGCGAACGCCGTTGACTGCATTTCCACCAATTCCTCATTGAAATGCTCGGGTTGAATAAAGAAGGGGTATGGATTGACCTTGGTGGTGACGGATTCGACAAAGCCGTCCTGATAGCACGACAGCCCCTCAAGACGATCATCCACGGAATCGATTTCGTAGCGATCGGTCGGCAGGTGATGACGCAGTGACTCATACACCAATCTCATGTCAAACGCACCAAGGGGACCGTCGTTCCGGCCGTATTTGCTCGAGATCGCACGCCCCACAACCTGATTGTCGAGACAATATCTCAGCGCGCCCGGCGGTTTGTCCAGCCACGGTTGGTCAGCCAGTTGCGGGACAAGAAAGTCGTTGACTTTCAACATATTGGCGGCGATCGCAGTATAAAATCCTTCATCGGGTGCATAGATGCCGCGAGATCCCTGAAATGCAGACGCCGGCAGTATTGCTATCACGGCGACATGCCACACTTTCAATCCGTCGCCGTCGTCGGGAATCCTCGGGCCTTCCACCGCGTTCAGAACGCGTGCGGAATCGTTTGTATTCGCGCTGGCGACAGCAGTGCATTGGTTGCAACCGACGTGATCGGTGGAAACCGGCGCCGGCACAGAGCTGTTTTTCCGGGAAAATCGCCGCCTGAGCCGGTCGAGAATCGGTCTGGCATCGTCAGCGATTCCACAATGATTCAGATAAGCGACCAGGAGCCTGAGCTTAACGAATGATGGTATCTCCAGCGTACGCCGGTTCAGCGTGTCAAGGTCACGTATCGCGGCGGCGCGTCTGAAAAACACTCGCTCGCAATTTTCCAGGTCGATCACCCTGACGTCGTCGACTACAGGTGGTTGGG
The DNA here is from genome assembly GCA_021772615.1 of Verrucomicrobiota bacterium. GTDB lineage: Bacteria > Verrucomicrobiota > Lentisphaeria > JABSQK01 > JAJFLO01 > JAJFLQ01. The sequence continues at coordinate 72,519 of JAJFLQ010000174.1, forward strand.
AATGGGAAGCGAACCGTAGGAAGATGTGCTTGGGATAAAAATTTCCGTGACAAATGCCATGGTGGTGGAGCCTACCAAGGTATCGGCACACGGCCGCACCGATACCGCGGTAGGAATGTGTGCCATCGGCTGCTTGCAGAATCTTGTCCAGAGACACGTAGTTGGTCAGTTCGAGCGTGACTAACACGGCCTGACGATGTTGTCCCACCCGGCGCGTCGAGAAATAAACGGGGACCACGGTCGCCAGGTCCAGATCATGGAAAAGCGAGATATTTCGAAACTCCTTTTCCAGCGTCAATTCACCGGCGATTGGGTGCCGAAGGGTACGCGTGGTATAGTCGCATTGCCGCTTGATGAATACCGGTATCTCTTCCGCCGCCGGTCCCTTCAGTACCAGCCGTATCACGCCGCTCCATCCTTCTCCGCGGCGATTGGGTTCATCGTACCAGGGTACATCAAGATTCCAGATGTCGTCGAATGACCCCAAGCCGTTATGTTCCAGTAGATGTTGGCATTCGTCCATGTGTGTCGTCATCATAGTCGCACGCTATGTGGCTCGACTTTCAATACGTATATGCGCAGCATTGAATAGAAAGAAAGGAAGTCGAGGTAATCGACGATCGCGAAACCGGCGTCGTGAAACTCCTGTTCGATGGCGCCTCGCGACACGACATAGCGATTCCAGCTACGGCTTGCTGCTTCCGCCGCTTTATTGCTCCGTCGCCTTCTGCGGGACTTGTAATTGCCGTCGACCCACAACGACACGCATACGGTTTCGGTGGCAACCCGTCGAAATTCTGACAGCAACGCCATGCGTTCGTCTGTTTTTCCGATATGATGCAGCAGGCGCATGCAGAAAATATTCTCCACGAATTTGTTGTCCCTGGGAATGTCAAAGGCTGAGCCCTCCACCGCATGGATACGATCCGTAATCTCCGGCGGTCGATACGCGAGCGCAGCCCGTATCATCGGCATGCTGAGATCGCAGGCATAGATCTCTCGCGTTGGTGATTCCGCGAGCATGCTCCAGAATCGGCCGGTGCCGCATGGTATATCCAGTACCGATTCAGGGTTTCCTGCAAGCCGCAAAGATGTCCTCGCGATCGAGACTTCTCGCGAATTGCCGATCGTTCGCCATAGTCCATGTTCGCGTTTTTTTATGTATTCGCCTGCTGCTTGTTCTGTGTACATGTTGAAGTCATCCGGAATGATGGGTTGTTGAGACACCGTCCACGACCGTCTGGAGGGCGAGCGGCCCCGCGAGCCGTTGCGTTACGAATCGGCGGCCGGGGCGGCCCGCCTTCCAGGTTTCGTGTTGCCGTCATCGCGTGCAGGTGATCGCATCGGTCTGAATATCCAGTACCGATGTATGCCGTTTCATCGTGCGCATTATCGCGCAGGCACGCCAGCAAAACACAAGACCGAGTACCCAGATCCAATCGTGCGCCAGCCAATGCGCCAAAGACTCCTTTTCGATAAACAGGTCGACAACCATTTCGAGAACAAAAAACGTCGATACGACAAGCATGATTCCGCTGTATTCCCGGCGAAAAACCTTCCGAAACGAGAAGGTGAGTTCGGGCTTCCGCCACCTGGAAAAATCGGGAACGAACAACGGTGTATTTGCTTCCCAATCCCGATACTCGACCCCGGGGTTGCGGGTGCACCGCCAGTCCTCTTCAACGACGATCAGTCTCTCCGCGTATAGCCAGTACGACAAGGCGCCAATACCGACAAACCACCAGACGCCGGTTGCCGACAGGATGCCGAGGAGCACAAAGAAATTCGCGAGATGAAGGGGATGCCGGACGATTGAATACATGCCGTCGAAAATTCCCGGGTTCGCGTTGCTGCCGCCTGCACTGCCACATGTTTCCGGTGTCCGTGCGTAGCCAATCGTGATCCACCGGAGCGCAAGTCCCAGCGTCGACGTTGCGAGACAGATCAGCAGCCAGTGGTCGTCGTAGGCTCCAAGAAATCGTCGTTCCAGATTGATGCGTTCAACGACGGCCGCGATTCCCGGTATGAACAGCAGCAAGGGGGTATGGCGACGCCACCTATACAAGAACGCGCCCTGTCTCCTGAATTCCTGATCGATATACATAGTTGGATTCCTTTGATGTTTGATGATGTGATTGAGGTAACTCCCGACTTCGGGAAATGCTCACGAAGCGGTGTTTCGTTAGCGGCCGTGCTCGTTCTGAATGCCGTTCCCCAGTGTGTTGCGTACGCTGTCCCAGTCGACGCGCCGGAGCAGGCGGATGATATTCCGGTATTTCATATGAAAGCCATATCCGCCGTCGAGCATCTCGGCAACGGCGTCATCCACCGTCCAGCGTTGGAATACGATCCGGTATGCCGCGACCACGGCTCCGGTACGGTCCGAACCGTGATAGCAGTGAATGAGAATCGGACCTTCACTGCGCTTGATGATCTGCAACGCATCCACGATGTTCGTGAGCGTCATTGACCGCGCCTGGATGCTTGCATGGCGCAGTTCGAGATTGGTGTCCGCCGCCAGGCCGTTGTCGGACTGGTTCGTCCGTAGGTTGAGGACGGTGCGAACCCCGATTGAACTGAGAAATTTCAGATCGTTCGCATTCGGTTGTTCGCAGCGGTATATAGTGTCGTCGACCTTGTACAGGTTGGTGAGGTCGCTGCCGGCGATCGGCTGCGCCCAACGCTCCGGACGTTCACTGCCGTTGCCGCATGCAGCGCCGGCAACGACGAGGAGAAGAACAATGAGCTGCTTGCGGTGGTTGCCTATCGTCGTCATATCGTGACTCCTTTCATTTGTGTGTATGGTTTGTTTACACCTATTGATACACCGCGAAAATGGCCGGATTGTGGCTGTTAAATGGTCAATTGGCCATGTTCGGAAAAAACATGCTGAAACGTTTTCTTTCTTGCTGAAATGGAATAGGTTGGAAACGATAAACGACGTAATGAATTTGATGGGAAACTGCGGCTGATGAGAGTATTGGTGATCGAGGACGACGCGAAAACGGCGTCATTTATCGTCAAGGGGTTGGCGGAGGCCGGGTATATCGTGGTGCACGTTGCCGATGGTGAAGAAGGCCTGTTTAAGGCCCTGAACGAATCGTTTGATGCGGCCGTTATCGATGTGATGTTGCCACGTTTGGATGGACTGCAGGTGATTCAACGAATGCGGCTCGACAAGGTCAACACCCCGGTCCTGATACTGAGTGCCAGGAAGACGCTGGACGACCGCGTTGATGGCCTGCGAACCGGCGCCGACGACTATCTGGTCAAACCCTTCGCCTTCACGGAATTGCTGGTGCGTGTTCAGGCATTGATCCGCCGGGCGCACCGGACCCCCGAGACCACTACGCTGTCCGCGGCGGACCTGGAGGTCGACCTGGTGCGGCGGATTGCCCGTCGCTCCGGGAAAAAAATTGAACTGCAACCCAGGGAGTTCGCGCTGCTCGAGTATCTGCTGCGCAACAAAGGTCGGGTCGTCTCGAAGACCATGATCATGGAGCATGTGTGGGATTATAATTTTGACCCGCAAACAAACGTAGTGGAATCGCGTATGTATCGACTACGTAATAAGATAGATCGTGACTTCCAGACGAAATTGCTGCATACGATCCGGGGAGTGGGGTATGTTCTCGAAGAAGCTGAGTAACCGCTGTGGAACGGTTCGGTTTCGTCTTACCTTCATGTACTTGTTTCTTGCCGTTAGCCTCTCCACTGTTGCGTTTGCTATGTTCTACATCAGCCTTGGGCGAACGTTGGCCGGGAGTATCGATCAGTTTCTGGCAATAGAAATGGAAGAGATGGTGACGTTTTACCACCGCAGTACGCTGGAGGAGCTTGCGCCGTGGGTTGTCGAGGAAGCAAAGGGGGAAGGCGTAAATCGTGTCTTTCTTCAGGTATTGACGACGACTGGCGATGTTGTGTGCATGTCTCCCTCGTGGAGCGAAAGCAGTATCGACGAGTTGGCGCGCATACCGCCGGAATTGTCGATCGGCGAACCGATATTTCGGACCATAACAATACCGGGCCGGACCTCCGACATTCGTACCCTTTACCGCCAAGTGAGTGACCAGCACGTTCTCCAGTTTTGTATCTCGATGCATGAAACAGGCGCACTGAAGAAGCGGATTCGTGAGCATTTCGGCATCCTGCTCCTGATATTCACGGTCGGCGGCGGGTCGGCGGCGTGGTTTGTGGTGAATAAGGCGATGTCCGGAGTCGATCGCGTTACCCATACCGCTGTAAAGATTCACAAAGGCGATCTTTCCCACCGTGTGCCGGTCGGAGACGAGGGGCAGGAAATACAACAGCTTGCCAACGCGTTTAACGGCATGCTCGAGCGGGTCCAGTCGTTGGTTGCCGAGCTGCGCGATGTGACGAACAATATTGCTCACGATCTGCGGACGCCGATTACCCGCATTCGAGGCATCGCGGAAACAACGTTAACCGGGGCGACCACTGTTAACGATTACAAACGCATGGCCGGCTCGGTAATTGAAGATTGTGACTGGCTTGACGGATTGATCAATACCATGCTCGATATTGCCGAACTCGAATCCGGCAGTCCGTCACGCACCGATGAGCAGGTGGATCTCAATACGATTGTCCGGAATGCGTGCGATTTGTTCGAACCGCTTGCGGAAGACAAAGATATCTCAATGCCGGTCGTCGAATCTGCGAACGCAGCAATCGTCAACATGAGCAGGCAACGACTGGAACGTGTGGTCGCGAATCTCCTTGATAATGCATTGAAATACACGCTGGAAGGCGGTCGCGTCGAAGTAACAGTTGCTACGACGACGAGTCAGGTAGTCATGACAATTCGCGATAACGGAATTGGCATCGCCAGGCATGAGTTGCGGCATATTGCCAGGAAATTCTACCGCGTCGACAAGAGTCGCTCAACGCGCGGCCACGGCCTTGGCCTAAGCCTGGTACGGTCGATCGTTCTCGCGCACGGCGGTGAAATCTCGGTAGAAAGCGAGTTAGGCAAAGGCGCGACGTTCACCGTGACATTGCCGCTCGTGCATCGTGGGCAGACGGCGTAATGTTTCCTGAGTCGTCCAAAGCATCATTGCCTTCTATGCCCATATGATTGCGTTGACACGCACCATTTTTCACGGATTCAGGTTTAATTGAATAACCCAAAAGGAGCGCATTATGAAACTTACATTCCTCGGAGCAAACCGAAATGTCACTGGTTCCCGTTATTGCCTCGAAAGCGGCGACAAGAAGGTGATGATTGACTGCGGATTGGTGCAGGAACGCGCGTTCCTCTCCCGAAATTGGACCCCTTGCCCGATCGCAGCCGACGAGGTAACGGCGTTGCTGTTGACGCACGCGCATATCGACCATATCGGACTGATTCCGAAATTTGTAGCCGATGGTTTCCGCGGGCCCATTTACGCGACACACCCCACCGTTGCCCTGGCGGATGTGATGCTGAAGGATTCGGCAAAGATTCAGGCGGAGGACGCATTTTACAAAAAGCGTCGGCACAGCAAGGAAGGACGGCAGGGACCATACCCCGTAGTGCCGCTGTATTCCGACGACGACGTTGCCCAGGCGATGCGTCAATTTCAGGGCGTTGATTATGGCGAAGCGATGGATATCGCTCCAGGTATGACGGTGACGTGGCACGACGCGGGGCACATATTGGGTTCGTCTTCGTTGTTTATTGCGCTCAGTGAGGCCGGCTGCGAACGGACGATTATTTTCTCGGGAGATATCGGTCAGCATGACAAGCCGCTAATCCACGACCCAACCACCTTTCAGCGCGCCGACTATGTAGTTATGGAGTCGACGTATGGTGATCGTGACCATGGCGCAGACGAGAGCATTGAAGACCGACTGGAGACGATCACGAATCGTACCGTGGCACGCGGCGGCAATCTGGTTATTCCCGTCTTCGCGGTCGAACGAGCCCAGGAGATGATGTTTTTTATCAGTCGCCTCGTGCACCAGAACAAAATTCCAGATATTCCAATATTTCTTGATAGCCCAATGGCCTATGATGTGACAACCATCTTCCGGAAATTCGAAGACTGGCTCGACGATGAAACGCATCGTTTCATCGCTGCGGACGAACCTCCTCTCCGCTTCCGGGGGTTACATCTATCACGAACTACGGAGGAATCGAAAGCCATAAACAAACTCGATACGCCTTGTATCATCATGGCCCCTGCCGGGATGTGTAATGCGGGACGGATCAAGCATCACCTGAAAGCAAATCTGCCCCGGCCGGAATCAACCATCCTGTTCGTCGGCTATCAGGGAAAAGGAACGCTTGGCAGGCTGATCGTGTCGGGCGAACGAGAGGTTCGAATCCACGGTCGTCAATACCGGGTGGACGCCGAGATTGAGCAGGTTGCCGGCATGTCGGGCCATGCGGATCGGCAGGGACTGATCAAGTGGCTCGATGCGTTCGAGGCGCCACCGCGCAGATTGTTCCTGACACACGGGGACGAAGAAGCGGCGCTGGCGTTGCAGTATGTCATCAAAGAACGATTTCACTACAATGTTTCTGTTCCCGAGTATGGTACTGAATTCCAACTCACCGATGACGGTTCCGAACCCGGCGCACAACGGGAAACCGTTGTGAATGAGACTTCCGGCCAGCCAACGCACTCCACGAATCCTGGCGACCTCAATGCGACAACGGACAACGGCGCTTCGTCGGAAACAACCGAATCCCTCCCCCTGCTTCGAGGCCAGCATCCGGACCTGGAGTTTCTTGACTGCACCATACGTCGCCCGATAAGCTTCCTGCGCGACGATCCGTGGCGCGTCTTACGCATCCAGAGCGATCTGATTCAGGGAATTGAGATGATGACACGCGCTCTCGAGGGACGTCGCCGCGCATTGGCTGTGTTCGGCAGTGCGCGCCTGCCCGACAATCATCCGTCGTATCTGCTGGCTCGGCGAACCAGCAGACTGTTGGGAGAGAACGGCTTCGCAATCATCACGGGTGGGGGGCCGGGCATCATGGAAGCAGCAAATCGAGGCGCTCGCGAAGCCGGAACCATTTCGATTGGACTGAACATTGAATTGCCGCACGAGCAGTACGTGAACGCCTATTGCGACGCGTCCTACACCTGCCATTATTTCTTTGTCCGAAAAATGATGTTTGCGAAATACGCTCGGGGTTTTGTCATTTTTCCCGGTGGTTTCGGTACTCTTGACGAGTTCTTTGAGTCGCTCACGCTGATTCAGACTGGAAAACTCGCAGAGTTTCCCGTCGTGCTGGTGGGCTCTGATTTTTGGGGGCCGGTCGTCGATTGGTTACGAACAAAAGTACGGGGCGAGACATGCATTGACGACCAGGACCTTGAACGTTTCCGGGTTATGGATGACGCTGGTGAAATTGCAGAATTCATGAATCAAACCGTCGATGGATAAGCACCACACAACCGATCGACGACGGTCCAATATCGTTGAATCAAGCATTTTCGTTTCGCGCTTTAGCGTGCTCGCGCCGGTCCCATAGAAATGGTTCAAGATTGTGGGAAACCCACACTGAAATGTGAACCAGAGCTCGGTTTATGTTTTGCGCGCAACATAAAACTGAACTCTGGTGCTCCAGGGGCAAGTTATGGAGTTCAATTAATTTTTCATTCGCGTTTATTCGCGTCCATTCGCGGTTCCCTTTCTATTCGAGACTCTTGCGAGTTATGAATATTACGTCAGTGCTCACACTTGCAACTCAGCCAGATACGCCTTGAGATCGGTGGTAAGCTGCTCCATCGCGGGTCGGAGGCGGTCAAAGGATGCTTCCGCCTGCGCCGTTTCACCACCGCGGCCCATGATCTCCAATTCGGCTGCCCGTTGCGTAGCGATGTCCGCGGAGAACACGCCGATCGTGCCCTTCAATGCGTGCGCAGCCTGGGTTAGTTCTTCATCGTCACCGGTTTCTATTGCCTTTTGAATGCGATCCATGAGCGGCGGGCCGTCTTCGAGAAACATGTTGATCACGCGCGCCGCGCGCTCGGTGTGGTCGTTGAGCCGCTGCATGAACGCATTCCGATCGAAGCTCTCGTCCGCGGTCAATGCCGTCTCTGTTGCCGCAATGTCGTCAACGCTGTCCGTGTCGGCGGCCCTGTTCGCATGTTCGGCTGTAGAAAACGAACGCAACGTCGTAATGAGATCCTCGCGGTCGATTGGTTTGGCAATGTAATCATCCATGCCTGCGGCAAGACACTGCTCGCGGTCGCCTTTCATCACATTGGCGGTCATGGCGATAACCGGAATGCGAGACGCGTTTCGTGCCTCGCCCTCTTCATCGCGGAGCTGTCGCGTGGTTTCGAGGCCGTCCATAATAGGCATCTGCACGTCCATGAGAATAATGTCGAAGGTGTTGTCGCGCCATGCTGCAAGCCCGTCCTTACCATTATCGGCAACCACAACGTCGCAGCCCAGATAACCGAGCATCTCCTGGGCGACGATCTGATTGACGCGGTTGTCCTCGACCAGAAGCACACGCAGTCCCAGATCCGCCGGCGCGTCGCCGCGGCACCCTCCGGTTGCTGCGTCGCGCAGCGCGCTCTCGCATGTTTCCGGTCGGAACGGGTCGACAATTGCATTTAACAGCGTCGACTGTTTTACCGGTTTCTCCAGTGTTGTTCGAACGCCGGCGCCGGTGTAGTTCTTGATCGGACTCGCGGCAGTATCTTTGGTCATTATGATCACATGGAGGTCGTTGAGAACCGGATGCCGGTCGATCCAGTCAAGTAATGCGTCGTCGCCGACATCCACCGTCGACGCATCGCAGATCAACAAGTCAAATGGGGTGCCGGAAGCAACCGATTTGTCCAACTCAGTCCGAGCTAGATCCGGTTCCGTCACGGATGTGGGCGACAGTTTCCAATTCTCCAGCAGTTCGCCGAGAATGTCGGCGCTAGTGACATTCTGGTCGAGAACCAATACCCGCATGCCGGAAATTTTTGGGAGTGTTTGCGTTCCAAAAATTGCAGAGTCTTCTGCGCCGACACGGAAGCGCGCAGTAAAATAAAATGTACTTCCGATCCCGGCATCGCTCTCCAACCAGATCTTGCCGCCCAGTTGTTCGACCAGAAACGTTGATATCGCCAATCCCAGGCCCGTACCTCCGAACTGTCGGCTGGTCGAGGAGTCGGCCTGCTCGAAGGCCTTGTAGATTACGTGCTGTTTCTCCGGCGGAATGCCGATACCAGTGTCCTTTACCAGGCAATTCACGACGACCTCATCACCCTCCCGGGATCGTACCGTGATCTCGACAATTACTTCACCGCTGTCGGTGAATTTGATGGCATTGCCGATAAGGTTGATAAGCACCTGCCGCAGCCGGTTCGGATCGCCATGCACCTTGTCCGGAATGTCGGCAGAAATGCGTGACGCCAATTCGAGTCCCTTGTTATGCGCCCGGATCGCGAGGATGTGCAGGGTGTCACCAACCAGATCGCGGATATCGAACTCCAGGTCTTCCAATTCAAGCTTACCGGCTTCGATCTTTGAGAAGTCGAGAATATCGTTGATCAACGACAACAGCGACTCGCACGAGGTTCGTAGCATCCGCATGTAGTTTGTTTGTCGCGGCGTCAACTCGGTATCGAGGAGTAGTTCTGCCAGGCCCTTGATGGCATTCATGGGGGTGCGGATCTCATGGCTCATGTTGGCAAGAAACTGGCTCTTGGCAAGATTGGCCTCCTGCGCAGCATGCATCGCGTGTTCGAGTTCGTTGGTGCGTTCTTCAACGCGTTGCTCCAGGGTGTGGCTGTAATCTTCGACTTCCTTCTTGCTGCTGTTCAGTTCCTTGAACAGCGCCTTGATCGCATTGCGCATGACCGTAAGGCTTTCGGCCAGTCGACCGGTTTCATCGCGACTGCCCGTGTCTATATAGGCATCGAGGTCGCCTCCGGCTATCGCGTTTGCTGACTGCTGAAGTTTTGTAAGTGGGGCCGAGATATATTGCCGGGTCGTAATGATCGATGTGACAGTAATCGCCGCAATCAGCAGAACGATCAATGCCAGAATTCCGGCGACATTTATGATAAACTCACGGCGCACGCTTTCGCGCGAAATCACGATCTCTATCCTGCCGAGGTCGTCATTGCCGCTTGTAATTCGGGCGGACCGTGAAAGGTACCGCCCCGATGCCTCGAAATACGCGAAGTCTCTGTCCTTCATCTCCTCGCGGATGCGGGTTGTGGCAATAGTATCATGTTCGTAAACGCAGACATACACAACTGAGTTATCGAGGAACAAAGCGTCGACGATGCCGTCGACATTGTCAAAATCAAAATTCCATAGCGGCGTTCGGATGCTGGCCAGCGCCAATTCCATAGCACTGTCCAGCTGCGTGGTAAGTTTTTGATTCATTCGAGCGGTGTTCACTGCGATGCTCACGGCGGCAAAGCACAGGAGTATGCAGGTAACCACGCCCACAAACGCATAGGTGAATCGTCGGCTTAAGCTGGAAAAATTCTGTGGTTCAGAGTTGGTCACAGGTATCTTAACGTATCAGGCCGTTGCGGCATCCAGGCTTTGCAGTGTACACGCTGCAGACGGCACGTGAGCGGATTGTATGGGCCCGCTCAATCCATGATAGTGGACAAATGACGATCCATAATCTTCTGCACGCCGCCGCTTTTTTTGAGCGCCGCCAGTTCGCCGTTAAAGCGTTGTAACAGAATCTCGGCGTCCGGGTATTGTTTCGAAATAATCAGATGGTGCGTTTCTTCTTCGAAAATTGTATCCAGCGTGCGGAATTGCCTGCGATCGCTGAATGTATCACGAATGGTAATCCAGCCGTTGATTTCGTTGATGATCAGGAAATCTTTTCGTCCCGATGCAATCATCTTGAAGCATCCGGCAAGATCGGCCGGGTCCTCGCGGCGTTCAACGGTATTCTCTCGCAGAAAATCGTCGAATCGTTTGGTCACACCGTATCCGAGCGGCGTGCAAATACGGCGATGCCGCAGGGCCTCAAGGTTTTCGATTTCGGAATCGACTCGTACGAATATACGGGTGTGAATCTTGTGAATGGGGTCGGAGTAATAAAATTCCTGCTTTCGGCTCTCTGTTTGTATGTACGGGAATGTCGCAGCGTACTGTCCGCTTTCAGCCTCTGCATAGCCGCGTTTCCAAGGGCGGAAGTCGATCACGGGCTCATAACCGAGGTTCGAAAATATCACGGAAACAATCTCTGTCAACATGCCGCGCTGTGGCAGCGATTCATCGGTAAACGGAGGATAATCGTTGCCCGTGACAAGCTTGATTTCGTCGGCCACTGCTGCCGGCGTACAGCAGAGTAAGAACATGGTAAAGAGATAGATGGGCATAGAGCAACTTGCTGCGATCGTTAGTCGGGATCATGTACCAGTTTACTGCCGCGAACACGGATCTCTGCTGGAATGATCGTTTCACTCGCAGACAAATAGGTTACTTCAGATTCGACCGTCAATCAATGGGAAACGTGAATCTGACCGTCGTACCGAGCCCCACGCTGCTCTCGACGTCAAGGGTGCCGTTGAGTTGGTTAACCAGACCGCGAACAATCGACAAGCCCAGGCCCACGCCAAAACTCTTGGTGCTGAACAACGGTTCGAATATGCGATCCAGGGCGCTCTGCGGAATGCCTGTACCGTTGTCCTCAACCTCGATAATGACCGTGTCTCCGGTCCGTCGACTCCGCAACACCAGGGACTTTGATGCCGGTATCGGCTTGTCGGCGGCTGTCGACGGGTCATACCCCATCGCATGTAAGGCGTTGTCGACCACATTGACAAGGCAGCGGCGGAAGTACTCCGGATCCAGATTCACATGGGTGTTTGCGGCAAGGTCCAGATTTAGATTCGCCCGCTGTGCGACCGGGTGCTCGTCGACTATCTCCCGAATGAGGTCATCAATTAAAACGTTTTCCCGCTGAACCGAATGGCTGCGGGTAAATTCGCTCAGCTCGTCAATAATCACTTCACAGCGTCGTACATTCCGCTCCGCACGCGACAGCGTTCTTTCGATGCCGAGGTCGTAACCGCGCGTCCGCTGACCTATTGCAAACAGCGACGACTGGATGGTGCCCAGCGGATTGCGCAATTCGTGGTTGACCACGGCAATGATCTTGCCAAGCGCGGCGAGCTTCTCCTCCTTCAGGAGCTTCTCCTGCGCCGCCTCGAGCTGCACGGTACGGCGCGACACGCGCGCTTCGAGCTGTGTATTCAATGCCGCCAGCGCCCGGGATTGTTCCGACACCTTCGCATAGCTCTGTATCAATTTTCGATTCCATCGGCGTATGGTGCGCAGGACTATTGTCCACATACCAAGCAGGAAGGCGATGGCAAGCACCAGCAGAACCGTATGCACTTTCTGTGTTCGCGCAGCTTCGGCGCTCGCGGTGTCGACCATGTCGTTGACCATGTCGCTGAGTGCGTGAACGCCGACGCCGTACTCGCGTTTGTAGGTACTATATTGGTCTGACGCCAGGATCCGTTGCGCGTCTTGGCGGCGACCATCCCGAACGAGCGCGAATACCTCCTTCTCCAGTAACACAAGGGCGTTATTGGCGGCGGACATCTGCCGGTCATAGCGGCGCGCGACGGATTCCGGAATGATGGCGTTCACGCGCCGTATCGCTGCCTCCAGTCGGGGCTCGTGCTCGAGATAGCGCTGCTCCCATCGCGGATCGCCGACCGCCACCGCCATATGCGTCGACATAGTCAATACTTCGTCGAACTGGAGCACAATACTCCGCAGCTCCGCCAGCTCGACGTTCTTGTTGCTTATCTCGCGCGAAATGCGATAGAGGTGGTAGTTGCTCAGGTACAGGGTGACAAACGTCGCCAGCGTAAGAATCATGCTCGCAAGCACGATACGGGTAGGGTCATCCGTGACATCTTCCGAAACTGCGTCGTGTGAATGTATGGCGCCGGTATGCATGGATCGTGTGCGCATGAACTACAGAAGAAGCCGCCGACTCGGCGGTGATGAGACATCTCACATGGCCTATGATAGACTGCACGAGCGAATATACAATGCAGCGGCATCGCGACGGAAACGCTTCGTCGGCGAAATGCCGATAGCCCGCCGGCGCCTGCTGCGCTATTGCCGGTGAGCACTCACGTCGGATCGCCGGTGTCGTCAAGAACGGTGCGAATTACAGCTGCAATGCGATCTGTAAGGAAGGGCTTCTTGATGATGTCGCACACACCGACTTCCTTAAATTCGGTCATCGGCACGCTGTCGATGTGGCCGGTGATCATGATAATCGGCATGTCGGGTCGAATCTCCCGAATTTTGCGGGATAGCTCCAGACCCGTCATGGTGGGCATGGTAAAATCGGTGATGATCAAATCATAGTCGTTGGGGGCATTGCGTACGATATCAAGTGCCGCTTCGGAATCAGTGACCGATTCTGCCGTGTATCCGAGAATCTCCAGAATCGCCTGGCACATGGTCGCAATCGAGACCTCATCGTCGACGATCAGTACGCGTTCCTGACCACCCACAAGAACGGGCTCCGCCGTATCCGCCTCGTCAACGTCGACGTCTGGTTTAAACTGTGGAATAAACACCCGGAATGTAGCGCCGTAGCCAACTTCGCTATCAAGGTTGATCAACCCCTGGTGGCTTTCCACGATCCCGTGTACCACAGACAAGCCGAGGCCGGTGCCGTCCTGGGCGCCCTTCGTGGTGTAGAAAGGATCGAAAATTCGATCCCGAATGTCAGCGCCCATTCCCATACCGGTATCGGTGACGGTGAGCCGCACGTAGTCGCCGGCCGGCAGTGCGGTCGACGAGTTTTTCATGGCGCCGCAACGCAGTGTATCGAGACCGATAAACATCTTGCCGCCGGCCCCCTGCATGGCCTGGTAGGCGTTGGTGCAGAGATTCATCACGACCTGATGCAGTTGTGTAGCGTCGGCGTGGACGGTCGTTTTCCCGTCACAATCCCGTTGGACAATCTCAATCGTCGACGGTATCATGGCACGAATGATCTTTACTGCCTCATTGACCACCGATTTAAACTCAAACACCGTACGCTCGTACGGTGTTCGCCGGCTGAATGTAAGGATCTGGTCGACCAATTGTTCGGCACGCTTGCCGGCCTCGATCACCTGGTCAAGGCAATGCCGTGTGCGGCTGGTATCGGTCTGATGGCTGATCGCCAGATCAGCATAACCCATCATCCCGCAGAGCAGGTTGTTGAAATCATGGGCAATGCCGCCGGCGAAGGTGCCGATAGCCTCCATCTTCTGGGAGTGAAGGAGTTGCGCTTCAAGTTTTCTGCGTGCCGTTACATCACGAATAATGAGCCTGTACCCGTTCACGCCGTCACTGCTAATCTTTACGGCCGTGACCAGGGCGATGATGTCGTCGCCGTCAGGACGACTGAAGCTGGTTTCGTGGTCATGGATATCCGCTACTGTATCGGAATGAACCTGTCCGGCTTCCGGCTGCAATCCGAGGTGTCGAAAGAGATCCGCGAACAGGTCCAGCCCCATCATCGATTCCCGAGAGCTGTAGCCGAAAAGCTCGACGCCCGAGTGGTTCACGTCGACGATCTCTCCCTGTGCGTTGCAGATGAGAATGCCGTCGCGGGACTCTTCGAACAGCATTCGGTAGCGCCGTTCGCTTTCCTGGAGGGCGCGTTGTGATTCCCGACGTTCCTTTTCGAGGTGAATCTTCTCGAAACACCGGTCAAGCACGAGCAACAGATCCCGTGGTTGAATCGGTTTCCGAAGATAATCATAGGCCCCGACCTTAATCGCCTCGACGGCTACATTCTCCGTCGAGCACCCCGTCATCATCACGCAAACCAGCCCGGGATTCGACCGCTGGAGTTTGGGGATCAGCGTCATGCCGCTGCGTCTGCCAAGCTGGTTGTCGATCAGGGCGACATGTATCTCGTTCTCGAGATTGATTCTGACCCCGTCGTCGAAACTTGTGGCTACTGACACATCGAAGTTCTGCATGCCGAGCAGTTCGCTCAGGCTCTCGGCGAAGTCGCGATCATCGTCGATGATCAACAACCGACCTTCCCGAACCCACGATTGTCGATTTTGCGCGGGATTATCCATCACTACTGAACTCATATTGGCACACTCCACCCGTGGTTGTATCCTTGTCGACTTACATTTCGCAAGATCAATGCCAATAATTTGCGCTTTTCGCTACGAGTCCGCGGTAAAACACCGGTCTGTACGACCACGCGGCTTAACGTGCTGTCAGAACACGGTGTCGTTGGCGAGCAATGTCTGATAAAGCGACAGATCCGCCGCCGCCGGTATGGATTCGCGACGCTGACGCGCGGTTTGAAACGCATTGACGACGCGATAGTGTATTGCCGACGACTTGGGTCGCGAACAACGCGTGGCCGTAAGAAATCGTACGCGTGCACCCAGCAGGCCAGACCGCGATCGGGTGACTGAGGCTGATTTCATATCCTGGATTGACTACGCTATGTCTACGACAGAAATTGAACGTGAGCTGTGCCGCTTTGTTGCGGAGAACATACTCGATGCCGACGTGGCCGTCGATGAGACCACGGTGTTGGCGCAAATCGGTATCGACTCGTTCTCTTTAATGGAGATTGTCTTATTCATCGAACGGCAATTCGGCGTGACATTGCCGGATAACGCACTTACTCCGGAGAATCTGGCATCCATACACGCGATCGCGAGTTGCATCGCGACACACCGCGGGACACGATCGTAACGTAGCCGGCGTACAAAGCGCCGCGCCGGAAAAATCGACATGCCCGTTTGTTCTTAACTCGGACTATTGCGTTTTGACTGCATCGTTTCCTTCCACCCTGCCATTGACCGGCGCTGATCATTTTCTGTGCGCTCTGGGCCGTCTGTCACGGCACATATCAGGCGGCGAGGCCGCGTGTCGTATCGATATCCATGTCGACGGACCTCTCGACGAAAAGCACATCGCAGCACGGTTTCGTTCGCTGACAGTCGTTGAATGGCTGTGCCACGTCAACGTCCATACGACATTTCCCGGCGCATTGCCGTGTTGGCGCAGCAGCGGTAACAATCGCGGCACGGCTGTTTCGTCTGGTGCTACGTCGATTCACAACATCACAACCTTAGGCCCCGACGGCGTGCCGCGCATGCTCGGATTTAAGATTGTCAATCGCCCCGATCAATCCGCAATTTTCACGCTTATATGGCACCACTCCATTATCGATGCACATGGCGCGGAGATGTTTGTTAAAGCCGTTGCGGGGGCCGTAGACCCGGAGCCGATGCGGTTCTTTCCCGCGGCTCCCGGTGCGCCGCCGCCGCTCGTCGACCGGCTCAACGCGGCGAAAGCGGTAAAAAATCATATGAAACAGGTGTCATCGCCGGCGTTTGCCACACTGCCGGCTGTATCGCGGCGCACCCCGGCGACGACGCGCTATAAGGTTCTCGAGATTTCCGGAGCCGACCTCGAACGCTGCGATGCCAGGGCGAAAGCGCTCGGCGCCGGCGTTCGACGAAGCCTTTTTTATCTTGGCGCCACGGTACGGGGATTCGACAGTATGCTTCGTTCGATGGGGATAAGCAGCGGCGACCTGGTGGTGCCCATGCCGCTCGACCGGCGCAAAAGAGGCGCCTTTGGACCGGTCGTATCGAATCATGTTTGCTTCTATTTTTATCGTATCCCAAAGGATGTGCTTGCGGATCAGGCGTCGACGCTGTCCACATTATCGGCACAGATGCAGGCGATGATGCGATCGCGGTTTCATGAATCGTACGCTTGTTTCTCCGATCTTTGCCGGCGATTGCCGATACCCTTGTATCTCTGGCTTCTCAAGCGACCGACCAGAGGACGATTTGCCAGCTTCTTCTTCTCCGACACCGGTGAGTCAATGAACGATCTTACACACTTTATGGGGCGGCGAGTGACGAAGGCCATTCATTATCCACCTAATTTTTTCCCACCAGGTTTCACTGTCGTATTTTCGCGGAACCACGGTGTCCTTTCGGTCTCCATCGCGTATTCGCCGGACATCATTGCGGACGAATGCCTGCAGCAGTTTATCCACCGGCTCCGATCCGATCTGGGCATCTGCGGGGAGGATTGAACGATGCCGCTGCGCGAGATACACGCAGATGTCCTCGTTGTTGGCGGCGGCGCCGCCGGGGTCGCCGCCGCAGTTGGCGCGGCGCGGCGCGCCGGCACGGTAGTGTTGATCGAGCGCTACGGGTTTCTCGGAGGCCTGGCAACGGCCGCCATGGTCGGTACGGTATGCGGCATGTACTATCGCGACGAGTCCGATCAGCGCCGCCGTTGTTACGGCGGATTTCCCGCGGAATTTTCGGAGATGCTGGTGACCGGATCCGAAACCAAACCCGTTGATTTCGGAAAAGGATTGACGTTTCTTCCCTACCGGCCGTTCGTATTTCGGATGTGTTGCGATACCGTCATTGGCCGTGCGGGCGTTGCGCTGTTACTGGGATGTACGGCGGTAGATGTCGACATCCACGATGGAAAAATTCTGGCCGTTCACTGCCTGCAGCAACAGCGGTCCATAACGATTTATCCCGCGGCCGTTGTCGACTGTTCGGGCGATGCCTGCATGACCGTACTCGCCGCCGGTCGACTTCTGCCGGAGGAACCGCGCCAGGCGGCGGCGACGGTATTCGCAATCGCCGGTATCCAACCGATCCCTACCGAGTCGCTAAGGTTTCTGGTGATTCGCGAGGTCAAGCGGGCCGCGCGCCAGGGCACATTGCCGCCGGAGTGCGAACGTCTTTATATGATTCCCGGACTGCACCGTAACGGCTGCGCATATTTCAAACTCGGGTTGCCGGCGCCGTCAGGCGATACCGGACATGATTACACAGAGCTGGAGCGCTGTGCCCGCGAGCGAATTGCGTCAATCACAGCATGTCTTCGTCGCCAGGCCGCCGTATTCGCAGATGCCTTCGTTGGCGACGTTGCGGCGCAGATCGGTATTCGTACCGGCTCCAGGCCGGTCGGCTGCACCACCGTCGAGGAAGACGATATCACCAACTGCCGCAAGTACGACGACGGCGTTGCAATCGGCGTGTGGCCAATGGAACGGTGGGACGATGACGGCACATTGACAATGACATATTTCGCGGAGAACGATCACTACGACATTCGCGCCGGCGCCCTGATGTCGGCGGATTATTCGAACCTCTACTTTGGCGGCCGGATGATAAGTGCATCCGAGGCGGCTATTGCCTCCGCGCGGGTCATCGGCACATGTCTGGGTACCGGCTGGGCGGCGGGCTGCCTCGCAGCAGCCGGGGATGACGGTGCCGACACCATGTCCAGTATCACCGAACAGCTAAAGCCGAAATGAACGTATACGACATCATCACTGAATCCGCCGAAAAGTGGCCATCGAGACTGGCGATTATAGACCGTCACGGTTCCCTCTCGTTTCGCGACCTCGCCGACAGGGTGGCGGAATTGCGTTTGCGGCTGAAGGAGCTGGGCGTCGTCCGCGGTTCCGGCATGGGGCTGCTTGCCGGCAATGATCGCGCCTTTGTAATCGGCCTGTTTGCGGGCGTCGGCTGCGGCGCGACGGTAGCGCCGGTATCGCATCAGCTCAAGGACGCCGAAGTCGTCAGCATGTTCGACGGCAAGCCGCCGCATGTGATTCTGGCAGACGGCGCCCTCACCAGGAGTTTTACTGCGGACGACGCCGTTGCGATCCCCATCGGCAATATCGACTATCGCCTGACGACCTGTCCCGAAGCGGGTGACGGAGCGTATGTCCCGCATATCGACGATGCCGCATTCCTTCGTTTTACATCGGGAACCACGGGACGGTCAAAGGGTGTCGTGCTGGGTCATCGGTCGGTCCTGGAGCGTACAGAATCTGCACAGGCGGCGCTGCGGCTCTCGCCGGAGGATACCATGGTCTGGGTGTTGCCCATGGCCTACCACTTTATCGTCTCGATCGTCGCCTATATGCGTTACGGCGTGTGCATGGCTATCTGCGACAATATTTTGGCTGCTTCGATTCTCAGCTGCGCCGTCGATCACCATGCCACATTGTTTTACGGGTCGCCGATGCATTTTCGTATGCTGGCCGCCGACCGTTCCGGCATTGCGATGTCGCAATTGCGCCTGGCCATTTCGACGTCGTCAGCGATACCCGCGACGATAACTGTTGCGTTCCGCAAACGATTCGGAATTCCCGTGACCCAGGCCTTTGGCATTATTGAAGCAGGCTTGCCCATGGTGAACACGGCAGACAATGAAACTGCGTCCGATGCCGTTGGCCGCCCGACTCCCGGGTTCTCGGTCGCCGTATTGGATGACGACAATGAGCCTGTCACCGACGGTTCTCCCGGACAGTTGGCGGTACGCGGTCCCGGTATGTTCGACGGCTATCTGTCACCGCCGGTAGGTCGTGCGGATGTTCTTGTGAACGGCTGGTTCTTGACCGGCGACATCGCGGAGATCGCAGAAGACGGTCTGGTTCGGATTGTCGGTCGCAGAAAGGCGATGATAAACGTGGCGGGAAACAAGGTGTTTCCGGAAGAGGTGGAAGCCGTGCTGAACGAACATCCGGACATTCGTCTGTCACGAGTGTACGGGGCCAGACACCCGTTGACCGGGGAGATTGTCGCCGCCGATCTGATTTTAACGAATTCAGATAAGCACATCGACGTCGAAGGTGTGATAAACTACTGCCGTCGCCGGCTTTCGATATACAAGATTCCGCAGCGCCTGCAACAGGTAGATCACATAGCCACGACCGGAAGCGGGAAGATCGAACGCATCAGTGACGCCATGTAAACCGCGCTCGGGCGTGCTATCTTGCAGCCATTGTCGTTGCATTATGCAATGCGTTGGAGGTGTCGACAACATCGATCTCGTAGCGCCGTTATTTTTTTCGAACTTTAATGAAGCGTTTCGAACCACATGAACCGGCTGACGCCGGAGGACGATGCGGTTGGAGTAACAGCATGAGTCAATCCACTACATTCCATATCAGAAACTGGTGCGCGTGGGCGCCGGGCGTGGATACGCCCGATGCATGGCGGGAATGGTGTGCCGGCGACCGTGACATCGCCGATTCCGGTACGCCCCGGGTGGACTTTCTTCCGGCCAACTTTCGGCGTCGGCTGAGTCGTGTGAGCAAAATGGCGCTCGCCGTCGCCTTCCGCTGCCTCGAGGAAGCCGGGACCGATCCTGCTGCGGTCCGATCTGTGTTTGCCTCGCGTTACGGCGATGTTGCAACCACGCTGGGCCTTCTCCATGATATTGTCGCCGGCGAACCGTTGTCGCCCACACGCTTCAGCCTGTCGGTTCATAACGCATCGTCCGGGCTCTTTACGATTGCGGCAAAGAATCATCATCCGTCAACGGCCGTGAGCGGACGACGCGACACATTCATGTACGGCATACTCGAAGCCGCCGGCATGCTGCGCCATACCGCGTCGCCGCCGGTACTGGTTGTGATGACCGACGAGCCGTTGCCGGAAATGTATGCCGCGTTTCGCGACGGCGACGAGGTCGCCTACGCGATTGCGTTGTTGCTCTGCGATGCCGAACCCGGCATGCCGGTGTCGCTGGACCATCGCAGCGGAACGCAATCGACCAACGTCGCCGGTGAACCGGAATGTCAGGCGTTATCATTTGTTCGCTGGTTGTTGTCCGATAAGTCCGGCCTTACATTGTCGGGACAATCCCTGGACTGGTCGTGGCAACGGCCGCGTACGGACAACGGACATTGACGCAGCCGACGACGTGTAAAACTGAACGCACGGTTGCCGGCATGTTTTACAAGTCCCAACACGAGAATCGAGTCATTATCGAGGTCAATACACGGATATGGAAGATCTCAAGAACGAACTGCGGGAATTGATAATTTCCACGCTGGAAATGGAAGATGTCTCTCCGGACGACATTGAAGACGATACTATCCTGTTCGGCGATGGGCTCGGCCTCGATTCGATTGACGCCCTCGAACTCGGTATGGCGTTGCGCAAAACGTACGGCATTCGGATAAACGGCAAAACCAACGAGGTGCGGCAGAATTTTGCCACGATTTCGAGTCTGGCTGAATTCGTCGCGGCCCACCGGCAAGCACCGGAATGAAGAAGCTGGCAACGCTTATCATCTCGATTTCATTCGTTGTCTACCCGTTTCTCGTGTACTGGGGACTCAATCGCTTTTCTCCGCGCGGCCTGGCCGCGGTGTTGCTGGCTTTGGTCATGGTGCGCGCGGCGCATGCCGCCGGTCGCCGCGGTTACGTGCTGTTGCTCCTGGCGATGTCGGTGGTCGTGTTTGCCCCGGTATTGATCTTTAACGACGGGCAATATCTGTTGTATGTGCCCTTTATTATCAATATGTCACTCCTCTTCGTTTTCGGATCTACTATCCTGAAACCTCCTGCGCTGATCGAGCGATTCGCGCGTCTGGAGATGCCTGATTTGCCGCCGTCCGCCGTGGCATACTGCCGCAATGTTACCAAGGTCTGGTGCGCGTTTTTCGTGATCAACGGCGGCATCGCACTCGGCTCTGCGGTCTCGGGGGCCATGCCGTTCTGGACGCTGTACAACGGATTCGTGAGCTACACGCTTATCGGTTTGTTGTTCGCCGCGGAATTCTGCTATCGCAAGATAGTAAAGGTACCTACATTCGATGCCGAACTTGCCAGGATGGCCGGGACAGGTACAGGTTCGTGACATGACACGGCATACCGCGCACAATTCACTGTCACAGCTGCTTGCCGGCGGCCGGTCGCCGGCAACCGCGGTCGCGCACTTGGACAATGGCGAGGTCACGTGGTTGACGTTTGCCGATCAGGTCGGCAGATTGGCCGGGGAACTCCGCACGCGGCCGGCTCAGGACTGGGTGCTTTTCTGCGGGTCGCCGTATGCGTTCGCGGTCGGGTTTTTCGCTCTGTTGCACAGTGAAAAATCCATTATTATGCCGCCGAATATGCAGCCCGGCAGCCTTTCGGAGATCGGTGCGATCACACAGAACGCGGTAACAGATCTCGACATCGCCCTGGATGGTTTCGAACAGCTTTCACCGTTGGAAGCTAGACCGCGGCAACGCACGGCATTCACCGCGCTGGATCCAGAGCCGGTTCGGCTGCGGTTGTATACGTCCGGGTCGACGGGCGAACGAAAGGTAGTCCGCAAGACACTCGATCAACTTGACTCGGAGATTGCGGTGTTGCAGTCGACATGGGGACATGAATGGCGACAGGCGGATGTCTTTTCGACGGTATCGCATCAACATATCTATGGTTTGCTTTTTACCGTTCTTCTACCACTTTCTACCGGTCGACGATTCTGGGACGAGACGTTCACAGCGCCGGAGCGATTGGCAGATTGTGTTAACGCTGTGGGCAGCGGGTTGATCGTTTCGAGTCCGGCCTATCTCCGGCGTTTCGCCGGTCTTACAGGGGGACTTCTCAAGAGGCCGGACACGTGCTGCATTGTCTCATCCGGCGGGTTGCTTCCAACGGCGACGGCGACCGCCGTGGCGGACGCCCTCGGGCAGCCGCCATTGGAAGTGCTCGGATCGACCGAAACCGGCGGCGTGGCCTGGCGGCGGCAATCGCAATCGGCGTCGAAGTCCGCGTGGCAGCCGCTCGGCGGGGTCACCGTGAACGTCGATGCGCCGGATCGGCGCCTGCGGGTGAAGTCCCCGTTCGTATCCGGGCCCGCCGGCGATTGGTTCGTCATGGGCGACTGCGTGGCGCCGGCGGATAACGGCGCCTTTTATCTCCTTGGTCGCGGTGACCGGATCGTAAAGATCGAGGACAAACGGCTGTCGCTCACAGAACTCGAAACGCGACTGGAGAGGCATCCGTTTGTTGACGCCTGCGCCGCCGTCGACCTTCATCCGGCAGAAGACGCACGCATGGCGGTGGGGATGATCGTCGTGCTGTCGGAGCAGGGCCGACGCAGCCTCGCCGAAGGAGAACGCTCCCGCCTCAATAATGATATGGAGGCGATTCTCAGTCCTTTTGTCGATCCTGTTTTCGTGCCGAAACTCTGGCGATACACCGATCGTCTGCCGGAGAATTCGCAAGGTAAGGTTTCCGCGGCGGCAGCGCGCCGTTTATTTGACGGCGGCTATGATCCGGCGCAAGTGTCGCCACTCGAACTGATGACCACGCGGGAACCCGAACGCGTGGAGGCAACGTGTATGGTCCCGGCAACGCTGCGGTATCTTGATGGTCATTTTCCTGATCGGCCGATCGTGCCCGGGGTCGTTCAATTGGATTGGGTGATGGCCTATGCAGCTGCGTTGCTCCCCTCACCGCTGCCGTCCTTGCGAATGGAGTCGGTCAAATTCCAGACGCCACTCCTGCCTCACGCTGTGTTTAACCTGGAAGTCAGGCGTGGTACCGGGATCCCCAGGGTGAAATTTCGGCTGTGGCGTGATACCATACTCTACTCGTCCGGCCGGATAACAGCTGTTCCGGCGGGCACGTCGTAAACGTAACAAACAATGAAGACCGCTGATTCACCAAGGAAAGCAATCGACATCGTGCCTGAAGTTCGAGGAAAAATCAACCCCGTGATCACGGGAATCGGCGTGCTTAGCCCCATCGGTCACGACATCGACTCTGTCCGTACAGCGTTGCGCGATGGGTGCTGCGGTATTCGACCGGCGACAAAGATCGACATGTCCAGCTTCCGTGCCAATCATGCCGGCGAGATTCGTGACTTCTCCCCAGATGCGGTATTGTCGCAGGAGGTGGTAGGTGCGATCACGGATCCGTACCTGATCTACGCGCTGGCCGCAGCGAAAGCGGCATGTAACGACGCCGGACTGGTCGTTGAACGCGGACGCCGCCAACGGTCGATCGCCATGGTGCTGGGTACGTGCAACGGTGGCCTGGTTTCCGCCGAGTCGCAGTACCGTACGGACACCAACGGCCGGCCCGCCACGTTCAACCACCAGCTTCACCTGCAGTCGCAATTTTACGGTTTCGGCAAGGCCCTGGCATATTTTCTGGGGCTCGGCGGTGAGTCGTGGATTGCCACCACGGCGTGCTCATCGACCACAGTCGCGCTGACGATCGCCGGCAACCTCATCCGCCTCGGTTATTACGATGCCGTCCTGGTCGGCGGCGCCGATGGATTGTCATTGGCGAACATAGCGGGATTCGACGGCCTCAAGGCTACAACACCCGAAATTAATGCCCCGTTTTCAACACCGATCGGCCTTAATGTTGGTGAAGCGAGCTGTTTCTGGATACTCGAGAACAGCGCGGCAGCGGCGGCAAGATCGGCCCGCGTATACGGTTGCCTCGCCGGCTATGCGACGACGCTGGATGGCCATCATCCCACAGCGCCGCATCCCGGTGGCGACGGCGCCTGTACGACATTGCAACTGGCCATAGAAAACGCCGGACTCACGATCGACGACATTGGCTGCATCAACCTCCACGGTACCGGCACCGAGTTGAACGACAAAGCAGAATCCCGTGGTGTCGCCCGGCTGCTGGACAACCGAAAGGTTCCCTGTTCGGCCACGAAATCATTCTTCGGCCACTGTATGGGTAGTGCAGGCATACTGGAAGCGACCTGCAATCTGGTTGCCATGCTGGATGACTTCATTCCGCCGACGTTGCATTTTCGCGAGCCGCGCCCTGGCTGCAATCTCGACTACGTGCCAAACCAATCAAGGGCATGCAACTACGACGCCTTCGCATCCGCCAATTACGCATTTGGCGGCAGCAACGCCGCCGTCGTTATCACCCGGACACCAGCCGATGCTGCACCAGCGTCGCCGTTGAAACGTGTCGTCCTGACGGGCTGCGGCGCCGTCTCGTCGCTAGGCCTGCATCTTGATGCCATCCTGGATGCGCTGCATCGGGATGAAGTCGGTCTGGGCGATGTGAACGGGCATTTCGAGAAATGTCTTGGCTCCCGGAGAATCGGGTTTGTAGAGGATTTTACAGATCGTGACATCTGCCGGCGACTGGACTTTACGGACATGAACAAGATAAGCCGCATGGCAACCGCGGCGGCATGGATGGCGTTGGACACGGCGGGGTTGCGGCCCTCGCGACGCGATGCGGGCGACTTCGGTATCGCTGTGGGCCTGTGTAACGGATCCGACGAGACCGCGCATATGAAACGTACGTTTGCCACCGCGAACCACGTGGCCGATATCGGCAGTTTTTCTAATATTACACCCAATTCGGTTACCGGTTGGGTGTCGACGGCGCTGTATCTCAAAGGCGCCAATACTACGATCACCAATGGTCCGCACGCTGCAATGAGCAGCCTCGCCTTTGCCTATGACACCATCCGTCTCGGCGACAGTCGCTACATGCTTGCGGGCGGCGCAGACGAGGCCTACGAACTGATCTATGGGAACTATAATTTTCTCAATTGGGTCTGTCTCGGAGATGACGAAGTGGATTATCGGATTCGAATGGACAACACAACAGAGAAGGTTCTGGGCGAGGGCGCTGCATTTGCCGTACTCGAATCGGCCGACAACGCAGCTGCGCGTACGGCGCCGGTTCTGGCCGAAATACTGGGCTACGGCTTCAGTACCGACGGCGACGACTTTTTCGGTCCGTGCCTCGACGCATGCGGATTGGATTACGCCGTCAGCACCGCCCTTCAGCGATCCGGGATCGCCGTCGGCGAGATCGACTTGATCATCTGGGCGCCGCAGGGCAATGTTCAGGACAAGAAGATGCTTGATATTCATCGCAAGTACTGGCATTCTGATAAGCCTATGGTGACGACGACATTCCACACGGGGTTCGTTGAATCGAGTTCGATTCTGATGTCATTGGCCTGTGTACTCGCTTCGCTCGACCGCGGGCGTGGTGTGTGGCCGCAGCGCACGGGAGTGCCGACCGTCGACCGTCCGGTTTCCAACACGGCAATTCGTAACGTCCTTGCGATCGCGGGATCGGATATCGGGTATAATTATGCTGTGGTTCTGCAGCGTCCGTAAAGTAGCGGAGTGATGGGTTGTGAATACACGAAATAACGATGTAATCCAGCGGCGTTCGACAATTATTGAAGGTCTGAAAGCCGAGTTGATCGACAGGCTCGAATTGGACTACGAGCCTGCCGACTTGCACGAAGATGTGTCTCTTCTGGGCGCCGGTCTCGGCCTGGACTCGCTGGATGCCCTGGAAATCGTACTCGCTGTGGAAGGCAGGTTTGACGTGAAAATTCCGGATGGGAACATTTCCGCATTGCGATCCATCAACACGCTGGTGGATTTCATAATCGCAGAAGAAGATCGAGGGGAAGGTGATCGTGAGAGTACCGCATCTTAGGTCCAAACTGGCCGGATTGGGCACGACATTCCGCGAGCGTAGCGGTATCGAGATTCCGAATCGCGTTCACGACGAGGAGGCGGAGTACCGGATGGTTCGCGACCATGCTGCGCTGTGTGATTTTTCATTCATGCAGAAATACATCTTTCCCGAAGATACCGGTATCGAGCTGCTGGACGATATTTTTCCCGGAAACGTCGCCAAACTTCGATTCGGTCGGGTGCTGCATACATTTCTCGCCGACGACAACGGGCAGATCACGGCAGACTGTTATATCGCCAACAACGACGATGAGATCATCGTTTTCTGTGAAAGCCTGATCGACGACAGCGCGCTGTCGGAGGTGTTCACGCGCCGCGACGGCACGGCAGCGGGAATGCGAAACATCACCGACAGCCACACGGTTCTCAGTGTCGACGGCGTCGATGCGTGGAAGGTGGTGAAGGACGTGTTCGGACTGGATGTGCTCGGCCTGCCGTATCTTTCCATCGAACAATATCCCTACGAGGATATCGACGTATCCGTAATTCGCGCCGGCAAGACATCCGAATTCGGGTATCAGGTACTCGTGCCCAACAGTCACGCGGACAGTCTGTTCCAAAAGCTTTATGAAAACACAACGGCTGCCGGCGGCGGACTGTGCGGACTTGCAATCCACGATCTGCTGCGTCTCGAAGGCCGGTTTTTCAATGTCTTCGCCGAGGGCATGTCGGTAAAAACCCCGCTGGAACTCGGGTTGCAGTGGATGATCGACTTCCACAAAGACGGTTACAACGGCTGCCAGGCAATATCGGCCCATCGGCAACGGGGCGTAGACCAAAAGATCATCGGAATTTCCTATCGCGCTCCGAACCGAATCGTCTGTGATGACACGATCTATGATGGCGGCGCGGAGGTCGCCCGGATCCATGCAACGTGCCACTCGTATCAGCTGGATTGCGAAATCGGGCTGGCACTTTTCCCGGTCGCCACTGCGTACGCAGGCCTTGAATTCAAGCTGGGCGGGGCG
Organism: Verrucomicrobiota bacterium; assembly: GCA_021772615.1. GTDB lineage: Bacteria > Verrucomicrobiota > Lentisphaeria > JABSQK01 > JAJFLO01 > JAJFLQ01. The sequence continues at coordinate 99,755 of JAJFLQ010000174.1, forward strand.
GAACAGATCCCGGTGCAGACCATATCCATGCCCCCGATCATGCCGAAAAGCCTGGGCATAAACCTTACCGATTACTACTGATCATGGCCGCTACCGAGCCGACCTGCAGCGGCATGAAGGGAAAGATCGCGCTTGTTACCGGGGGGTCCCGGGGCATCGGCGCGGCAATTGTGGCCGACCTTGCCGCAAAAGGCTGTATCGTTTACTTCACCTTTCACCGGCACCGCGAAGCCGCGGAAGCCGTTGCCGCGGATACCGGCGCCACCGGCGTCACCTGTTCACAAACCGACTGTGACGCGATTACCGGTGTCGTCGATCGTATCATTGGTGAGCAAAAGAAGATTGATATCCTGGTGAACAATGCCGGGACCACAGCCGACCAGTTCATCATGACGCTTCCCCCGGACGCATGGGACAAGGTGATGGACACCAATGTAAAAGGCGCCTATCTATGGACCAAAGCCGTGTCGCGCCCGATGATGACCACCAGGTCCGGCGCCATTGTCAACGTCAGTTCCGTGTCCGGTCTGATCGGCACCGCCGGTCAGAGCGCCTACTGTGCGTCGAAGGGTGCGATTCTGGCATTTACACGCTCGATCGCTGCCGAGTTTGCCCGCTACCACATTCGCGTGAACGTGGTCGTGCCTGGTTTCATCACGACCGATATGACGGCCGTGCTTCCGCCACAGATCAAGCGATCGAGCAAGGACAGAATCGCGCTCAAGCGCTTTGGCATGCCTGACGAGGTCGCGCGCGTCGTGTCTTTCCTCTGCTCCGATGACGCCTCCTACATCGTCGGTCAGTCGCTCGTTGTCGACGGCGGCCTCTCCACCGTCGTTCCGTTTCGGTAAACCGCGCCTCGCCACCGGCGGCCTCCATGATGCCAACACGCGCCCTCCGTCTGCCCAAACCGGCTGGAGGGCGAGAGGCCTCTCGCGCCATCCAAGCGTTTCGCCACCGGCGGCCGAGGCCGTCCGCAAGGGCATTTCACGGTTTCAGTGCGAAGACCAGAGTTGACCCGCCGATCTGGATGATATCACCGTGGACTAGGCACTTGGTCATCACTCGGCTCTTGTTCACCGAGAGACCGTTCGTCGAATTCAGGTCCTTTAGAATCCACACGCCGTCGCGCGCCTCGATCTTTGCATGGTGACCCGACAGGTAAGCATCATCCAATACCACATCGTTATCGTCGGCTGCACCGATTGTCAGCGTTTCCTTCAGGCGAATCCAGCGGTGAATTCCGGAGGCTTTCAGCAGCACGCAGGCGTCCGCATCCTCGGGCGGCGACGATTGAACCAGAATTCTGGACACGTCACTCAAGTGCTTCATAAGTTCACTCGGTGGCTCATCGAGTGACGATGGATGTATGGCGTTAAGCTCGCATATTTGTGTTCTCGTTTCACGATCCATCGTCATTCTTCTCCAAGTTCCGTTTTGAGCTTCAGAAATTCGCGCCTGATCGCCGCCACTATCCTGTGGGCAGGAGTGTATACATTTGATTCGGTGACGCCCAGCAGCTCAGCCACCTCTTTCGCAGTGCGTCCCTCAAGCTTGTGTTTTATGAACGCTTGCCATACCGAGTCACTCGTTCTCTTCCGTACATTCTCCATTGCAAGAGCGAGCAGATATTTGTCCCATTCTCGGTCCATTTCGGCTCCGGGAGCGTTGTTGCCACCAGGAATCTCGCCGTCCTGCGGGTTCAACGGCACCACTACGGCGCCATTGGGACCGATCACTTGATTCTGCCGCCGAACACGCCTGATTGCTGCCAGCAACTGGAAATATAAGTATGCTCGGAATTGTCCTCTACTCCGATCGTACCGAAATGTCGGCATCGCCTGCATGAGGCGCAGCATGCACTCCTGCAGAACGTCCTTGGCTTCCGTTTCATTACATCCTCGCTGCCGCGCATTGCCGACGATGAACGGTGCGTAGACGCGGTAAAAACGATCCCATGCGGCCGCATCATTCAGGTCAACTAGTTTCTCCAGCAATGTCGCCGAAGTAGGTGTGGTTACTTTACTCATTCGTTTACTTCACTTTTACCCGAATCCCGATGTTCATCGTACACTGCAGAAATTGGATTGCACAATTCCGGCACGGCCAGACTTCCGTTTTTTCTGGAGGGACGACGTCCTCGGCGTCCGCCCCATCACGCATCGACATCAATTGGCATGTGACTACCGCCCGTTATGGTTGTTCGTATAAGATTCGCCCAGCTGTACTGAATGCGCAGTACTACAAGGGAATAGCACGGGCAGACCGTATCCTTACACTGGTTCATGAAAAAATTTTCAGATCCGAGAATGGTTGACTAACAAATATCGGGGTGTGCAACATAAACTTGAAATTCTATTATCATAGTTATACTATCTAAGTATAACCATTGTTTGTCTTGAAATTCCCATCGCTATGGAGGTCGACAATGTTGATGAAAGTGTTTAATAAGGGCCAGGTCGTGATTCCTGCAGAAATCCGGAAGTCACTGGGTATCGAGGTCGGCGATCTGGTTGAAGTATCATTGAACAACGATGCTTTGGTTATCAAGAAATCTTGCCAACGTAAGTCGAGTCAATTGGCGGGATCTCTGACAACGTTTGGTCAGGGAAAACGCTTTCCTTCACGGGATGTCATGCGTATGGCGCTTACAAATGGACTCGTCAAGGACCAGTCAGATGCTGATTGATACGAACATTATTATCCGCTACCTCGTTGAGGATACTACGACGATCGACAAAAAATTCGCCGGCGTCTTTCCATTTTTCAACCGGGTCGAGACCGCAGAAGTTACCGTCGACTGCCCGGATTTGGTATTGTTCGAGGCATTCTTCGTCCTAACCAGCTATTACAAGGTCCCGCCCGCGCAAGCGGCGGCCAGTTTGCTGGAACTTACCTCCTTCAGGGGGTTGAGGTTGCGAGATAAGGAAACGATTCGAAAGTGTCTCCGCATCTTGACGAAGCAAAATATCGATCTTGTTGATGCGTACTTACTTGCCTACGCAAAGAAAAGGGGTGATGTGGGAATCTATTCGTTCGACGCCGATCTGAAAAAGCTTGGGCTGGAATTGATCTCGGTGTGTTGAGTCTCTTTTCCGAATCATCAGAACAGAAACATGGTTATTGATTGTTTACGTCGTTCTCAAACATCACGATCTGACCAATCATTCACGGCGGTCGTCATGGACCGTGTAAGCTTCGGTGCAACCGCCCACTTGAATTCTATACCGATATGTTTTCCCTGGCGAAACAGCAGCAAATCGAGTTCAGCCCCGCCATGCGTTGCCCAGAATCGACGCATCGCGGGTTCGAAGTAGCCGGAGAATATGATGCAACATAGAGCCTACCCACGAGGCGCCAAGTTTAGGGTGAGCCATCAACTCGTCGATCGGGGAATAGTCTGCCAACCGTCTTGCCATAGTCGATCATTCAGTTGCCACGCATTTCTCACATTCTCATGCCACGACTGTAATTGCGTTACGCAGAAGGTACCACATAGTAAATCGATATAACGCTACCGGACTGCGCATGTAACCTGGACAATGTGACAATTCCGGCGTAGTTGTTCAATCCAAGCTTCCGCTTAGGTGGCAATCCCAATCGGCACAGCAATACCTACCTGATTGGCTACTGGGGTATATACGTCGACGCTCTCTTCAGGGGTCGTGATTGAAGCCACGAGAGTGTACCGGGTTCGCCGCCCCCATCTGTTAAGATGAGCGCGTTCTCTCCACCATCCTACACGAGGTGAAATCGCGATACTGTTAATCAGATCGGCATGCTTCGGTCGTCCCTTGGGGGTGTCTTTCTGAGCATAGTCCTCAATTTTTTTGAGGAAATGGTCCTTTTTGTCGTGCGCGAGAAATACCGTGGCATACGTAGTGCCAACGTCTTCCAATTGGCCCTGCTTACCGCGGGATATCGTCTCTTCTTCGGTTCGAATATTTAGCAGACGAACCTTTTTTGATCTCATATCCTCAAGACTCTTGGTAACCAAATCAACTCCTGGATCGCTTTTGAATTCAAGGTAAACACCGTGACGCTCAACGTGCGCCACCACTTGTTCACTCTCGGACTCCTGCCAAGCCTGTGCCAGTCTGTTCTTGAGTAACTTACTGTGGGGTCCGCGTGCGCGAGCAGGAATGTGTCGTTCTCCACCCGATTGCGTACTTGTGAAAATTCTATTCTCAGGTTGTTCTCGAAGCAGAATGTGTGCAAGTCGACGTTGCGGCATTTCTTGTCAACCCCTTAGCCCTGTATGAACATCTCTGCGTTCCTTTAGCGTGTGAAGCAACTCCGTTGCGTTCACTTTGTTCTTGTCCGACAAAATAACATTCTTGATTGCATCCCGACAGGCATGGTCGATTTCTGCATGGCTAAGCTCACAGCTGCCCGCAATCACGCGCTTCCAGGAAAAACGAGTGTCCAAATAGGCGCCTAACACATTATTAATAAGTCGCTTGCGATCGGAATCCGTTGGATTATCATAGTACATTACGTCATCGAAGCGTCGAAATAATGCTCGGTCCAACAACTTCGGGCTATTGGTTGCAGCAACGATAACGCTGTCGGATGCGTCCTGTTCTATGAATTGAAGAAAGGAGTTCAGTACTCGGCGCATCTCCCCAACATCGTTTTCCAATGATCGTTCGCCGCCGATGGCATCGAACTCATCAAAGAGATACACACCAACCTTGTTCTGCACGAGGTCGAATATTTGCCGTAGTTTGGCGCTGGTCTCCCCCATGAATTTAGTAACCAGTCGATCCACTTGGATTGTATGCAGAGGCAATCGGAACTCATGGGCCAGCACTTTGGCGGTCATGGTTTTGCCAGTGCCCGGCGGTCCTACAAGCAACACTTTTCTCCTATTGGCCAATCCATGAGATTTCAGCTTGTTTTGCTGACTGTTCCCGGTCACGATATTTCGCGGACTGGTTTTCAATTTATTTTTGGGCGTCTTTGTTTCAGGTATTGAAGCTGGAGGTTAGTCCTCAGGATTGTGTATTGTATAGAAATGGCGTGTTCGTAGACGTGTAGTGAGCCT
>JAJFLQ010000175.1 GCA_021772615.1 Verrucomicrobiota bacterium
CCTGGGGGATCGAACTGCCGTTCGATGCGGATTACGTCTGCTACGTGTGGTTCGATGCGCTCATCAACTACATCAGCGGTATCCGTTATACCACGGATGCCGAGTATTTCGATGCGTGGTGGCCCACGTCATGTCATCTGATCGGCAAGGACATCCTCACAACCCACTCTGTGTATTGGCCGATCATGCTTAAGGCAATGGGCGTGTCGATGCCGCAAACGATCTTTGCCCACGGGTGGTGGCTCGTCGGCCGGGACAAGATGGGAAAATCCCTTGGCAACGTCGTCGACCCCATGGCGATGTGTGACCGCTACGGTGTGGATGCATTCCGATATTTTCTAATGGCGGAAATGACGCCCGGCAACGACGCCAGTTTCACCGAGCAGGCCTTCATCGAGCGGTACAACAATGATCTCGCCGGCGGACTGGGAAATATGCTGAATCGTGCGGTCAAACTCATACGTCGGCATTGTGACAACGCTGTGCCGACGCCGGGCCCTGCAACGGCGGACGATACGACGCTGCGAGAGCAGACTCTTGCCGCGATCGATGCTATGGAGCAGGCCTTGATCTCGATGAAACTCGATCGCGGTATCGAGGCAGTAAACGGCGTGGTCCGTGCGTGCAACCGGTACTTTGAAAAATCGGCTCCGTGGACGCTGGCGAAGTGCGGTGACCACGACCGTCTGGCGACCGTGCTGTACCATGCCGCCGAATCGCTGCGTGTGGTGTCGGGTCTTCTGTATCCGATCATGCCCGCAAAGGCGGCCGCGATGCGCTCGGTACTCGGCGTGCCGGAGGCAGCAATCGAACCAACACTGAACGACCTACGCCGCTGGGGCGGCTTGACGCCGGGCGCTCCGGTGAGTGACATCACATCGCTGTTCCCCCGTATCGAGCAGAAGCAACCAGCGGCGACGACCGCTGCCGCGCATCCACAGCCGGCGAACAAGGGTGGGGTGGCAGCAAACAGCGTGGAAACCGGTGTGGCAGACATGGCAAGCATCGACGACTTCGCAAAAATCAGATTGATGACAGCGCGTATCATTGCGGCCGAGAAAGTGCCGAAGGCAGACAAGCTGGTCCGCCTCGATGTTGAGGTCGGAGCAGAAAAGCGACAGATCGTAGCCGGCATCGCGCAGCATTACACGGCAGATTCACTTATCGGCATGGTGATTGTGATCGTGGCAAATCTCAAGCCAGTCAAGATCCGGGGGCTCGAGTCGAACGGCATGCTGCTTGCCGCCACGGATGGCAAGGCGCTACGACTCGTCAAAGTTGACGGCGACTGTGCAAGCGGAGCGTCGATCGGCTGATGGCCACGCTAAAATACGGTATTGTTGGCTGGCCTGCGAGCTACTCCGTTTCGCCGGCCATGCAGGAAGCGGCGTTTGTCCAGCTTGGTATCGACGCGACCTACGAACGTTTGCCGGTCGAGGCGGAGGCATTAACCTCACGGATCCCGGCATTGGTCGCGTCCGGGTATGCGGGTTGGAATGTTACGGTTCCGCATAAACAAACGATTATCGGCTGCATTGAGACCCTCGATCCCAGTGCCGCGGTGGCAGGAAGCGTCAACACTGTCGTGAATCGCGGCGGCAGCTTAACCGGATTTTCGACCGACGGATACGGTCTCGAGCAAGCCATAGCCGAGGCCTTCGGTGCAGCGGTTGTCGGCGGTACGTTCTTGTTCTGGGGCACCGGCGGTGCGGCGCGGGCAGCGGCCGTGCATTTCGCGCTGCACGGTGCTGCACGGCTGTACTTTGTTAACCGAACCCGGTCCCGGGCGGAACAGCTTGCCGCCGATCTCGCCGCCGCCGTGCCCGGGGTCTGCACTATTGTCGTCGACAGGTCCGCAGATGGTGCCATTGCGGAGGCAATTCAGCAATCAAACGTGATCATTCAGTGCACCAGCATGGGACTGTCTATGGATGATGCGGTGTCGATACCGTTGTCGTACCTTGATTGCCAACCGGACGTGTATGATATGATCTATCTCCCTACGCGGTTGATTACGGAGGCGGCGGCACGGGGTTGTCGCGTCGCAGACGGCAGAGGTATGTTGCTGCATCAGGGGGCGCGTGCTTTCGAGATCTGGACGGGGCAACCGGCGCCGATATCCTGCATGCGTGCAGCGCTTGATCGTGAACTCGCGACGTCCGCGCGGAAGTAACGAATCACATCTTGACGTTGTCGGGCCCCGGTATCGCGACATGGCGGCAGAAGTCGCGAAATCCAGCGATACCCGGTATCAGCGGGTGCACGGCGTAGCGTGAATTGCCCTCGCAATAATCGATCACGGCCCCGGTAGCCAATAGCTCCCCACCAAAATGCCGCGCTTCCACCATCGTGTCACCGGTAGCGCCGGCATCGCAGTGGAAGTGCTCGCGTCCCGTGGCATGAATCCGGGCCAGAATCGGGTACGTCGTGTCTGACGGAATCATCAATTTTTCATAGTACAGCCGCAGCCGACGTATCGCGGTGTCCGCAGCCGCCGCATCGATGCGCTTACGGCGACGCGCGCGGGCCGCAAGCTGTGCGTAGTAGAGCAGCTTAAGAAGATCCCGTGGATTCCCTGCCGACATGATGATCAGCTTGTCCAGAACTCCACCGGAGACAAACACATCTTCAATAACCAAACGCTTGCCAACAAATGCTCGCAATGTTTGCATCGCCTGCGGTGGATTGGCACGACGTCGTTTCGGCGGTTTGAGCATCGGCATGACGTACGTCGCATCGAATGAGTCTGAAATATGAAACGGCGGCATCGTCAGCGAAATCGGTACGGTGAAGACATAATGCACCCGAAGTGCCTGCAACACATCGGCGCTGTCAAAAAACAGGCGACGGGCGACATCGGTCGGCACGCGGTCCAGATTGTCCTGTACGATCAGGAGATCCGGTGATTTTCCCTTCCGCACCAGAACCTGGCGGGCGTCGTCCAGGAGCAGGTTTATATGGTACAGCATTTCTGCCGTGTAGGTGTGCAAGCGCTTGCGCATTGCCTGGCGGTGTACTTTTTCGCTTGACATCATCGACTTAATTCTGTTGAAGATCTGAATCGTCATCCAATAAAAGCCGAATTCGGCCTGCATGTCGGTGCCACTTTCGGACCGGATCTCCTCCTTGACTTTTTCGACGTCATCGAAACTTTTCCTGGCGAACCAGTCGGTAATTCGCACGACCAGATCGCTGTTGAGCGACCATTGTTTCAGCGAATACTGTCGTATGAGATTCTCGGCCAACCAGACAAGAATATCGAGATAATCACAGTCTCGAATGACGTTGTTTGCAATGGTAACGTAAAGGGGGGTAAAACGACGGGAAACATCGTGTTCGAGACGATGAAGTTCTGTGGTCTTCCCGCTTCCGCGGTGGCCTGTAAAGGCGATTTTTGCGAATCGCCCGGCGGCCGCATCGGCGTCGTTCAGGCGGAGTCGGAATTGCTCCAATTCGGTCGTACCCATACCTGCGGTCAGGTCAACGTGACGTTGATCCCCGTGTCGCAACGGCGTAAGGGCGACCATCGCCGGCACCTGTTCGAGCGTGGCCGCTTTTTTGAACATCTTCTATCTCTCCGTAGCGACGCACGTGTTCCGCAGCCGATGTCGGTGGCGTGCGTCTTGTATAGGTGTATCCGCCAAAATCTGTCGGTCGGGTGTGTTGTCAAATATCGAATAACGCACACGAAAAATGAACGTCGAAGTCAAAGACGTGGTCATGTGCTCGTGGACCATGACCGATCATGCCGTCTTGTCGTTCGCCTGTTTTCCGTTCTGTTGCGAGCGAATCTTTGCCCACGAATCGCGCAAGGGCAGGGTGCGATTGAAAATGTGCTGCTGCGGGCTCGTGTCACGATCGACGCAAAAGTATCCCAGGCGCTCAAATTGAAATCGTGCTCCCGGCGCAGCGTCGGCAAGGCCGGGTTCGAGTTTCGCGGCGTCGACGATCTCCAACGAATTCGGATTCAACAGCTCCCGATAGTCGGAGACAGAGGTGTCCGCGAGTGGATCCTCGACGGTAAAGAGCCGGTCGTACAACCGAACCTGGGCGTCCACCGCGTGCACTGCGGACACCCAATGCAGCGTACCCTTGACCTTCCGTCCATCCGGCGATGATCCGCCTTTTGTCGCGGGGTCATAGTTGCACCGGACTTGAAGAATCTGGCCGGTGGCCGGATCTCTATCAACACCCGTACACGTGATGTAGTAGGCGTAACGCAGCCGCACCTCGCGGCCCGGCGCCAGTCGAAAAAACTTTTTCGGCGGATCCTCCATAAAATCGTCCTGCTCGATGTACAGCACGCGCGAAAACGGAACCTGCCGTATCCCCATTGAGTCATCTTCCGGATTGTTGATCGCCGCAAGATTTTCCTCGTGCTCTTCCGAATAGTTTTCAATCACGACTCGCAGAGGGTTCAACACAGCCATGGCTCGTGGCGAATGCTTGTTGAGGTCATCCCGCACGCAATGTTCCAGCAATGCGATATCGGTGATGCCGTCATACTTGGTCACACCGATTCGGCGGCAGAAATTGCGAATCGCCTCGGGTGTGAAACCGCGTCGGCGAATCCCCGAGAGCGTCGGCATTCGTGGGTCATCCCAGCTGCTCACATTTCCGTCTCGAACCAGTTCCAGAAGGCGCCGCTTGCTCATTACCGTGTAGCTCAGATTCAATCGCGCAAACTCTATTTGGCGCGGCCGACAGGGCAGGTCTACTTCGTTCACAAACCAATCGTACAACGGTCGATGAATCTCGAATTCAAGGGTACACAACGAGTGTGTGATACGCTCAATGGCGTCAGAAATCGGATGTGCGTAGTCGTACATCGGATATATGCACCATGCTGAACCTGTAAAATGATGTTCGGCGTGACGGATGCGGTAAATAATCGGATCGCGCATGTGGATATTGCTGTGGGCCATATCGATCTTGGCGCGCAGCACGTACACGCCGTCTTCGAATTCGCCGGCTCTCATGCGGCCGAAAAGATCGAGGTTCTCGGCTACGGCACGGTCACGGTCCGGGCTGTTGGATCCCGGCTCGGTCAGCGTACCGCGATGGTCACGTATCTGAGATTCGGTAAGGCTGCATACAAATGCTTTGCCGCGTTTGATTAGACCTACCGCGCTTTCATATAAGGTTTCGAAATACTGCGAAGCGTAGTACTCGCGATCGCTCCAGTCGAATCCAAGCCATGCTACATCGGCTTTTATCGACTCCACGTATTCCGGTTCCTCGGTCACAGGGTTGGTGTCGTCAAATCGCAGATTGCAGCATCCACCTGCGTTCTCGGCGGCGATTCCGAAGTTCAGACAGATCGATTTCGCGTGGCCGATGTGAAGATAGCCGTTGGGTTCCGGCGGGAAGCGCGTGTGGATGCGGCCATCGTGCTTCTTTGCCGCCACATCGGTAGCGACGATGTCGCGAATAAAATCGGCCGGCGCCGTTGACTCATTTTCTTTCATGATCAGCATTCCTTACCTGATTCTCAATGTTAACGTTAGTGGTCCATATACTTGCGCAGTGTTTGTCGGGAGATCCCGATCATCGCCGCCGCCTTTGAACGGTTCCCGTCGGCAAGCTCCATGCCACGTTGCACAATAATACGGGTCGCTTCCGCCAATGTTGGTAGCGTAGACGTAAGATCCAGCCCCAGTGACTGCAGTCTCTCGATGATCGGTTGCTCCGTGACCGTCGCAGCCGGCGGCTGTGCCTGACGCCCACCATCCGTATCCAGATCCAGAAAGGGCGGCATCGCGATTGTTCGCGATCGTGTCAAGCTTACGGCTTCAAACATCATCGCCTCCAGCTCCCGAACGTTTCCGGGAAAATGATAGTGTTTCAATCGCTCCAGGAGCGCGGTTGGGATAGTAACCTGCTCTTTCCCTAATTCCTTTGCTGCACAGGCCGCGAAATGATGTGCCAGAAGGTCAATATCGTCGCGGCGCTCTCGCAACGGCGGCACGAGTATTCGATGCGTATTGAGCCGAAAATACAGGTCATTGCGGAAATCGCCCATCTTCAAGAGTTCACCGAGATTACAATTTGTTGCAGCGACGATTCGGGCGGTGGACGCACGCGGGCTATCGGCGCCAAGCGGATAATATTCGCCATGTTGAAGCAATCGCAGCAGTTTAATCTGGGATGCAACACTCAAATCGCCGATTTCATCGAGAAACAAGGTGCCGTTTGCGGCCTTCTCGATAAGGCCGCTCCGTGGCTCAAGCGCACCCGTAAATGCGCCTTTTTCATGGCCGAACAGCGTGTCGGCAAACAACTTGTCGTCCAATCCCGCGGAATTCACCGGTACATAGTTCCCGGTCCTTCCGCTCAGACGGTGTATCGCGCTGCAAATGAGTTCTTTGCCGACGCCGGTTTCCCCCTGGATAAGGATGGGTCGTGTGGAGGCGGAGATCGTCTCCATGTAGCTGAAGACAGCCAGCATCGACACATCGGCGGTCAGAATTTCGGCGAACGCCTCAGGTTGTTCCAACTGCACCTGCAACAGCCTGCACTTGAGCATCGCATGTTCTGTCTGCATTGCTTTGAGCTTTGCTTGGTCCCCCGCTCGTCGCAGGCAACGGTTGATCCTGGCAAGCATTTCATTCGCCCGCAGTGGCTTGCTGATATAGTCCGCACCGCCCTCCGCGAAGCATTGGTTCAGTGTTGGTGCATCCTCTGATCCCGTTACGAAAATTATCGGGGTTTCCCGGGCGTTCCCATGTTTCTGAATCTCGCGACAAACAGTAAATCCATCCTTTACCGGCATCATGATATCAAGCAAGATCAAGTCCGGCTCATGCCGTTTCATCATTGCCAGTGCATCTCCCGGATCGGACGATGTACTCGTGACGTGACCGTTGCGTGTGAGAATTTTTGACGTCAGATGCTGAAAGCCGGTTTCGTCATCGATAATCAGGATGTGGGCCATTGGTCGAGCCTGGTCTGCAACTGTACCTGGAGTGTGGTGCCGCTGCATCAGGGATTGAAAGGGTATCAACGGTCGTAGAGAGACGGAGTTCGCGTTGTGGTAACAGCATGCGACGCGGGACACCGAAAGAGGCATACCATATCGCCGGCTCAATTGCGATGCAAAACAAGTATCAATAATTGCCGGCCGGCGACGCGACAAGCGCTAGAGCGATGCTACCGCTGAGCATAGTCGGCGAGGTGTTGCGCGATGCCGTTACATTCTCTTTCGATGTCGGCGAGAAGACCGCTGACACCGGCGGTGTTGCGGCGATCGATTTCGTGTACCAAATCGTCGATCATCGAGACCAGCACGGTGGCCTTAATGCCTTCCGCCATAGACTGTAACGATCGCGCCGGGACGGCGAGTGAAGCGAAGCTTCCGGCATCGTGACTGGAATTCATCTCGACCATCCGATTTGGTGCTGTTTCTATGAACATGCGTACCAGGTCGGCGGCGACGTGCCGACCGCTGGTGCGCTCGATCTCCTCGAGTGCGGCCGGATTGACGTATTGCTCGATCGTAGAATCTTCCGTGCCGGAGTTGAAACGTTCGATGATTCGAAAAAGCAGATCGGGGTTGATCGGCTTGGACACGTATGCGTCCATACCGCCGTTCAGGCACCGTTCGCGATCACCGTTCATGGCATGTGCCGTCATCGCGACGATAGGCGTGCGTGTGCCGCGTTCGCCCTCCAGTCTCCGGATCTCGGCGACTGCCTCGAATCCGTCCATTACGGGCATCTGAATATCCATGAGTATGAGATCGAACGACTCCGCCTGCCAGGTTTCGATTGCCTCCCGACCGTTATTGGCGACAACCACTGAGTGTCCGCGCTTTTTGAGCAGTGCCCGGGCCAGCATCTGGTTGAAATGTGTATCTTCGGCCAACAGCACGTGCATCGGACTTGACGTTGTTTCGTCCTGTAGCGGCGGTTGATCGCGATTGTTCGTGGCGTGAGCGTCCACGGGCACATCCGTGCCGTCCTGAATATTCTGAATGCTTTGGACGGTGTGTAAAAGGTCGTCGGATGTTAGCGGCTTCGTGACGAAATGCCGCACGCCAAGTTGCTCGAATCTCTGGCGATCTTTGTGATAATGCCCGGCGGTCAATGCTGCTACCACATTATCCGCAAGTTCGGGCCTGTTCAGAACACGTTCGGCCATTAGAAAACCATCCATGCCCGGCATCTTGCTATCGATCAGGACTATCGCATACGGCGTTCCGGCGTTGGCTGCTCGCTCGAGTTCACGTATCCCAGCGACGCCGTTGTCGATATCTGTTGGCCGCATTTTCCACGACAACAACATGTCCACGGCAGCGCAGCGACTGCTCTGGTTGTCGTCGACAATTAGAATCGGCAGTCCGAACATATCCACCGAATTTTTCGCGTTATTGTCATGGTCTCCGGTTACCGATCGTTTCAGATCCACGGTGATATGGAATGCCGTTCCCGGGCCGCCGATTGCCATGCGCGGCCTGGAGACCGGGCTTTCGACGCGAATGCTGCCCCCCATCAATTCGGCGAGGCGCGTTGAAATCGGTATGCCGAGTCCGGTGCCGCCGTAACGTCTCGACGTCGATGTGTCGACCTGTGTAAACGGGTCGAAAATACTCTCCTGCATGCCCTGGGGAATACCGATGCCCGTGTCAATGATTGAGATCAGTAGACTCACGCTGGGCGGATCGCCGTTGCGACCCATTTCCTCTTCCGACGTCGTTCGTGCAGGTCGCATCGTGACGCGGACCGTGACCTCTCCTGCTTCGGTGAACTTTATGGCATTTTTCACGAGATTCATGCAGATCTGGCCGACCCGACCCGGATCCCCGACGAGATGATCCGGTACGTCGGCCGATATATCGCAAATAAGCTCGATATCCTTTTGATCGGCCTCAAGCGCGAGGGTCTTAACGGTCTGGCTGATTGTGCGCCGCAAGCTGAAGTCGATGGAATCCAGAAACTGCTTCTGTGCGTCGATTTTCGAGAAGTCCAGGATATCGTTGAGCAGCGCCAGCAGCGAGTCTGCCGATCCCTTGACAGCCCCGAGATATTCACGTTGAACGGGGGTTAGTTCCGTGCCCAACGTTAATTCCGTCATGCCGATGATCGCATTCATCGGCGTTCGGATTTCGTGGCTGATGTTCGCCAGAAAATCACTCTTCGCCTGATTCGCAGCTTCGGCAGCATCTCTTGCTTTCCGCATCGCTCGCTCAGTTTCCAGACGCTGGGTAATATCGCGTATGATGGCGGTGTAGATCACACGGTCGTCGAGTGCGACTTTGCTCAATGCTATTTCGGCAGGAAAAGGTCGTCCGTTTTTGCGCACACCGAGAACTTCTCCTTTCGTCGCGGTCGCCGCGGTTGTGATCATCTGTTCCAGGGCGTTGTGTTGGCCTCGATCCGCTCCCGTTGCAGGTATCAAGTCCGCTACATTCGAGCCGACAACAGACTCCGCGGTGCAGCCGAAGAGCTTTTCCGCTGCCGGGTTGAAGGATTCGATCGCGCCATTTTTTTTCATGGTGATGATGCCGTCGACAGCATTGTCTAGGATGCCGTGCAGCCGTGCGGTGCTGGCGTTCAATGCGGTCTCTACCAGTTTGCGGTCTATTATCTCACGCCGCATGGCGGCGGTATTTTCATCAATCGTCTGATATGTCTTCAGATAATGCAGGCATAAGCCGATGAAAGGCACGACATACGCGATGATTTTGAGAAAATGGGCGATATTGAAATGGCTGTCGAACAGCACGTTGGATCCAAAAATCATGTGCAACTGGGTGGCAATATGCGGAATCATGCTCACCTCCAGGGCATGCGTGAAGATATTGCCGAAGCGTCGATGACACACCGGCAGCAAGATCGTGGCCAACAACACGTAGATAAGCAGCGGAACCGTGTCCCACGGGCGCTTGATAATCGAATGAGCAAACATGGTTTCCGGCAGACGTGCCGTTGTGGTGCAGGCGAAAATCAATGCAAATGCGCAGCCGGCGAAGACGATACTGGTGGCGACGATCGTCACAATCTGCCGTTGTTGCAGTCGGCTGGGCATCACGAGGACAACGCCAACGCCGACAGTCAGAATCAGGGCGTTGAACAGCCGACACACCGCCCACGTGAATGGAATGAGATTGCGGTTATCCGCTGCGGCATCGATAAGCCTGGCTGCGGCGAGGGTGTGGAATGCATCCATTGAACCGGCGCAAAACAAAGCGACGCCGATTATCGGCGTGACGGTGTCGCGTGAGATGCGGAAGTAAAACAACGCCAGCACCGTCGTAAGGATCGCCACGGAAAAAGCGCTCCACTCGAGTATCGTGTGTACGAATCCGCCGGCCAGCGCATGGTAGAGGTGGTCGTGTATCTCTGCGTGTGGCGAATTTACCATCGTAGCGGCGTCGAACGGCTCGGATTCCGAGCCGAAATCCAGACCGGCGACAGTAAGCAGAAACGGGAGTATGCATACAGATACGACGCCGGCGATCACGGATCTCGGGACGCGCTGGTCGTTTGATATCGAAAACGATCGGGTCATTTGCTCTTATTGTGTTCTGTTGAAGCCAGTTGTCGAGTAATCGTACTGTAGCAATAAATGTGCCTGATGTCGATTGTGATTATGCGTCGCGGCGTTACGGTAGGCGCGAATACCGATTATTGAAAATCGAATAAGAAATATTGAATCTCGATGTTACCGACACCGTTGTATGAATAAGCAGGCTAGTGTTCACTACATCACAAATGTGAATGACGAGGCTCAGTTACGTAAAGGACATACCATGCAGATTCGTGTACGTTTTGCTCCGTCGCCGACAGGCCGAGTTCATCTCGGCAATATGCGCACGGCCATATTCAACTGGCTCTTTGCGCGACACCACGGCGGGCGATTTCTATTGCGCATCGAGGATACGGACAGGCAGCGGTCGCATCAGGGCGCGATCGACCAATTGCTGGCCGAGATGACGTGGCTCGATCTCGATTTCGATGGCGATCCGCTTTATCAGCATACACGCAGCGATGCGCACCGTGCGGCTGCCGACCGGTTGATGCAGGCGGGACATGCGTATGCGTATGCCAACGGAGACGGCGACGCGGCCGTTCTGTTTCGCATACCACTTGATCCCGGTCCGGAATACTCGATCGTGGAGAGAGAACGCATATCCGTCGACATCCACCCAGACGTGCCGGTGACCATTTCCAGTGCGGGTATAACGTACGCTGCGATCAGCCGCAAGGGAAAGCCGATTCCATCAGAGTGCTGCCTTGCCGGTATGATGCGCTTGAAAATAGTGGGCGATAACGGCGTCGTGCGCTATGATCTTGGCAAGGATCCTGGTGCCGTCACCGACGGGCAGCCACCGGTGACCGTCGACAACGGCACGACCTTATCCTTCATTCGGCGTGATGTCCGGTTTCACGATCTTGTGCGCGGTGATTTATCCAAACCGCTCGACAGTATCAAGGACTTCGTGATTGTGCGAAGTGACGGACACCCGGTATTTCATCTGGCAAACGTGTGTGACGATATTCATCAAC
Organism: Verrucomicrobiota bacterium; assembly: GCA_021772615.1. GTDB lineage: Bacteria > Verrucomicrobiota > Lentisphaeria > JABSQK01 > JAJFLO01 > JAJFLQ01. Next base: position 11,508 of record JAJFLQ010000175.1, read on the forward strand.
AGATCACGCACGTGATTCGCGGGGACGATCATATCGAGAATTCTTACAGACATGTGTTGCTTTTCGCAGCACTCGGTCACGCCGCGCCGGCCTTTCTGCATTTGCCGATGATCGTGAACCGCGAGGGGAAGCCTTACAGCAAACGTGACGGCGACGCCTACATCGGCGAATTGCGGGAGGCCGGGTTTATGAACAGCACCGTGTTTAATTATCTGGCGCTGTTGGGATGGTCGCCCGGCGACGATCGCGAAAAGATGTCGCGCGCCGACATCGTCAATGCCTTTGACGTTTCCGGCATACAATTGTCCGCTGCGCAGATGGATATTCGCAAACTTCAACATATGAACGGGCAGTACATCGCGGATTTGCCGTTTGATGCATTCCTGCATGGTGTTGAACAAGCCCTTGCTGAACAGCCGTGGGCGCGCAACGCCGACCCGGCGTATTTTCGCGAGGTCGCCGAACTCATGCAGAGCCGCACCAAGCAATTCACCGATGCCGCGACATGGCAATACTTCTTTGTCGATACACTGTCGTACGACGACCGGCTTGTCGGTAAACATATCGGCAAGCCGGGCATACGCAGTGCATTCGCACAACTGCTGACGGCACTGCGCGAGATCGCGTTTGATCCGGAACCAATCGAATCCGCGATTCACGCGGTGACCGATGACCGCGAGATACCTCGCGGCAAGTTCAATCTGCCGCTGCGAATTGCCGTGACTGCCAGCAACACGGGTGCGGGTATATACGAAGTTATGGCGTTACTTGGCAGGGACCGCACACTTGCCCGTCTCACCCACGCTGTCGATTCCTTGTGCGCCGACGATTCGGAGCAATAGCAACTACCGCACACCGGCCGAAATCCCAACCTCCCCGTCTTTCACGGTCCGGTGCAGATGTATGTAAGGATTTCGATTACCTCAGCTGTTGTACGTGCCGTTGCCAGGGCGGCGGCATCGATTTCTTTGAGCGCGTGTGATATTTTCGCAGAATCCGGGTGAATCGTAATGAGCGATTTCCCGGCGGCGATGGCGTAACCGGCGTCGAAGGCGGCATTCCATTGGCGATAGACGCCGTCGTCGAATCGTACGACCACAATATCGGCACTGTTGATGGCGGCTCTGATTCGCAGGGCATTGATCTTGGCCGATTTGTGGTCGCGCCAGAATGGGTCGCTTTCATCGCCGAGAATAACGGTGCCAACATTATCACTTGCGTCATGATTCACGATGGGCGACAACGTCTGTACCGGCAAGTCATTTTCTGTGATGCCGGCGATAATGTCGTCACGCCACGCGGTGTGGATTTCACCGGATAAGTAAATCGTGTAGGTCATAGTAACCGCCTTTCATCGGTGCCGTCGCCGAACCAGCATGAGGCCGGTGAAGTGACACGTAAGCTCCTGCACTTATGGTTCGAACTGCACTTTCACGTCATGATCGTCACGCCATTGATCGTGCCGCTCGCGAATGAATTTTCCAACCTTTATTTTGTTGAGGCGCTCGCGAATCTGAGCGGACAATTCCGCGCTGAACGCGGCGGTCGGCGCGTTTTCGCTTTCCCGGAAGGCGTCCGGGTTGTCGTCATAAAACCGCCGAACCTCCTCCGCGGTCGTTGTTACATTTTTCATAAGGTGTTCTTGTATCCACCTATCGATCATATTTTTCTTGCTGATTCGCTCGGCGAAACCGGCTTCCGACACACCCTGCATCGTGAGCATCGCTTCGAACTGCGTCTCGTCGACACGTGAACGCAGATCCGAAATTTCCGTTTGCGCAGTCTGAATATCGGGGGCGTAGCCATCGGCGCGTGCCAACTCAATTGTGATATCCAGATTGATCATTGCTTCTACAAGCTCGCTGACCACAGTCCGAATCTCCGCCTCCGTGAAGCGTCGTCCCTGTTGCACCGCCATGCTCAAACCCGTACCCATTTCGTCCAGAAGTCTGGTTTTTGTAACCCTGTATCCGTTGTTTGCGGAACACAAAACCTCCGGAAGAAAATGGAGCAGGTCATTGACATCCTGAGTCTGCCGCGTTGGCTTATTGATGTTGGCAAACGGCTGGATTGGTGGTGGATCCGGGATAGGGTGTGGCGACTGTGCCGCTGCCAATGCAACGGTACACATCGTCGCGATTACAAGTCTGCCGAAGGTGTTGGTCATTTGCGCGTATTCGTCGTTTCTGATTGGTACGTGTTTTGACAGCGCGTGCCAGTCAGTTTGATTCGAGAAGTGTATAAATATGATTGAGCACATTTCCCGCGGTAGGCGCCGCGCCGCGCCGGTTAGACCCGAAATACGCTCGGTCGATGGCGCCGTGAAGGGCCGGTGGAACGTCGGTCTGGAACATACGGTTCAATCGGGCCGTCTGCAGAAAACCCGAGCGATAATCATCTTTGGCAAACGCATCACGAGCCCTTAGCAGAGTCCCGGTAAAAGTCGCCGGCGGGCGTTCGCCAAGGAAGATGCCATATTGGTCCCGACTCTTTCTATCCGACGTATCATACCGATTGTATACTGCGAAATCAAACGTGCGACTGTCATAACCCGAACTCAGAAAAGGAAACTCCCGGATCGTCCGCGGGAGCTGCGGATCGACAGCCGCCTCCGGCGTGACCGTGTCGAGATCGATATTCCCCGTGATCAATTTGAGCCAGTGGTCGTCTACATCGAGTTCACTCAACGAGGCGCCGAGTTGCGCTAGATGCAGTGGGAAGAGCTCGGATCCTGTTGCAAGCGCAACGTCCATTTCGTACAACAATTCATTGATCAGCTGTATATTTTCTTCTTCGACAAGTTGCCGTACGTGTTCGGATTGATCGTCGTGCCACAAAAGATAGACCTCGCTGTGTGTACCCATAAGAGTGGGCGATGGTAGTGCCGCAACGGCTGCCTGGGCGGTCTCTGCGTCATGGTATGGCGCGGCTTCCCGGTAGCGGTCAATCTTTAACAGGCCGACGACCTTGTTCCGTTCCTGCACCAGTCGGGCGCTGATACCCTCTGTATTGATCGCGCGGTTTACGACCTCGATCGCTGCCTTGAAATCGTTGGCAGCCAGCGTGCGACGCATGGCTGCTACCGTGATATCATCGTACAGCTGCCGTCGCAGATGGCGGACAAAGTCAAAGCGACGCCTGAATTCGCCGAATCGCTCGAGTTTATCCAGGGCAAGGCGCCGGTCACCGTTGTCGAGGGCGGTGATCAGCTCACGCATCAACATGATTTTCATCCGGTCGTAGGCTGGTGGTGTCACCTGCTTCCGACAACCTGGTGATGTTGTCAGAGCAAGCAATAATACGGCCACCAGCGGAAGGCGCTGCACAGTCGTCAGGTGCGTCGTTTGATTTGGTGTCATTGGCATAAGAGTAGTGGCGTCATCGGAAAATTGCCATCTGGCTATTACCTGCTTTAGCCGGGACGGCGTCCATGTTCAGTCACACCGTTGCCGACCGCACAATACGCGCGGCGAGATCTTCTTCGTTCCAGGCTTCATGTAATTCCATCACCTCTGCGCCGGGATGTTGATGGCGGAACCATGTGCGTTGGCGTTTGGCGTATGCGCGTGTGCGTCGTGCGATCTCGTCGATCAGCGCCTCGACATCCTCACGGCCATCTTGAATGAATGCCGCTATCTGCCGGTAGCCCAGCGCTTGCGACGCCGTGGGCGCATCAAGCAGTCCCTTATGTAACAAAGCCGCCACTTCGTCGATCCAGCCGGCGGATATCATCGTGCGGACCCGCATGTCGATGCGATGCGCCAGCAGCGCGGGCGCCGGAATGAAGATGAATTGCGGACCGGACAGGTCTGGTGCACCCGCGCGATCGGGCGAGCGAGCGCAGCACGTTGGTTCGATACGAGCCGTCTCCAGAGCGCGCATCAGGCGACGCGGGTTGTTCGTCGCGCGGTGCGCCTCGTCGCTGTCGAGTTTTTCCAGGGCATCGTGAAGGCCGGCGACGTCGTCAGAGCTGTAAACGGTTCTGATTTCGGCAGCAATATCGGGATCGTGGGGGGCAAAATGGTACTGCTCAAGCAGGGCCTTTACATACATGCCGGTGCCGCCGCACAATATCGGGAGCTTTCCGCGGTGGCGGATGTCTGCGATCGCGTCGCGAGCGCGGTCGACGAACAGTTTGGCAGTAAAGCGACAACCTATGTCCACAATATCTATCATGTGGTGCGGCACGCGTTCTCGCACGGCAACGCCGGGTTTGGCAGTGCCGATGTTCATGCCGCGGTACACCATCATCGAGTCGCAGGATACTATTTCACCCTTCAGCTGTTCGGCGACTGTCACCGCAATGCGGCTTTTTCCGAGTGCGGTGGGGCCAAGGATAGACAGGACTTGCATGGGCTCCCGCGGCCCGGTCGGGCTTTTACGATGAGGTTACGGTTGTTGTGCAGGGATCGATTCGACCTCTACCTCCGGTTGTGATTCGGAATTGTCCGGGCGTATAATGGACGAAAGCAAAAATACAGCGACGCCGGTACATATCGCACTGTCGGCGACATTGAAGGCGGGCCATTCGTACGATTTATAGAAGAAACTCAGGAAGTCTATCACACCGGTATCGCGGAACGTGCGATCAATCAGATTGCCGGCGATACCGCCCATCAGCAAACTCAGCGCAACGGATCGTTCCCAAAACCCTTCGCTGAACGACCGATATTGGACGATCATCACGACGAGAACGATAAGTGAGATCAGCGCCAGGAGCGACGTCTGATCCGCAAACATCCCCCATGCCGCGCCGGTGTTGGTGACGTAAACAATGTGAAAGAAGCCTGGTATCACCTCGATATAGGGAACGTATACCAGGCGATCCGATTGCAGAATGAGAGCTTTGGTATACTGGTCCAATCCTACAATGGCCAACGCAATGAGAGCCGGCAGCTTCCAGACACAACTCCAGGATAAGACGTTGCGAATTCGGTTCATTGTGCGGCGATCACTGTGGGGACGGACTGCTTTACATCGCCTCTTTTTCTTTCATGGCCTTGCAGTCGATGCAGAGTTGCGCGTGAGGGAGCGCTTCAAGACGGCCGGCTTTGATTTTCTTGTCACATTCACTGCAGATACCATAGGTACCGTTCTTGAGCCGCTGAATGGCGGCCTGAATCTCCTGAATCTGCCGACCTTCTTCAGACATCAGGCCAATTTCCATTTCCCTGATAAAGTTGTCGCTGCCGATATCGGCCAACTCCTCACCGGCCTGTTTATTGGAACTGAGTGAATGTGCGGACAGTGTCCGCACTTGATCTACCAAGTTGTCCCGGATGTCGAGCAACCTCGTATAGTATTCCTGTTGCTTCCCGCTAAACTTCGGTTCCGCTTCAGCCATGCGTGATGTGGTGTGGTTTGCCATGCGGCCCTCCTGTCTGAATCCATGAGGAGTCGAGTGAGTGAATCGAGGTCTGCCAGAAACGTTTCACAGTACTGTCAGATGTTACGAATCATATAACCTGAAAACACAGGTTTCGTACCTGATTATTTTGCAAAAGGCTGTAATGTAGTGGTCGATCTAACGATATCAACCGCGTAAATAAAATTTAGAATGGCCGACCCGGACAACCGAATTTTAACAGTCAGCGAAATCACCGTAGCGGTGAAAGAGTTACTGGAGGGAAGCTTCTACCCGTTCTGGCTCACCGGGGAGATTGGCAACCTTACCGTGCACCGATCCGGTCACGTATATTTTACGTTGAAAGACGCCCGTTGCCAGATAAGTGCGGTGTACTTCGGCGGTGCTGACGAAGCGCGGCGGTTAAAATTGAAGTCGGGCATGGAGGTCGACGTAAACGGTCGCCTGATGGTGTATGAGCCGCGGGGTAACTATCAAATCACAGTTCGTCGCGTGCGAGCCAAAGGCCTTGGCGACCTGCAACGGCAATTCGAGGCGTTGAAAGAAGCGCTCAGATTGGAAGGATTGTTTGAGTCCGCACGCAAGCGGCCGCTCCCGTTTCTACCGCGGTGCATCGGAGTCGTCACGTCGCCGGACGGCGCCGCTCTGCATGATTTTCTGCAGATCATCAAACGACGCTTCGCCACGATGCATGTTCGTATTTACCCGGCTGCCGTACAGGGTGAGCGGGCTGCGCCGGAAATTGCCAGAGCAATTCGGTACCTGAACGAAACCGACGCCTGCGATGTCATTGTCTTAACTCGAGGAGGCGGGAGTATCGAGGATCTGTGGGCATTCAACGAGGAAGTGGTCGCGCGGGCGGTCGCGGCGTCGCACATTCCGGTTGTGAGCGCAGTTGGTCACGAGGTTGATTTCACGATTTGCGACTTCGTCGCGGATCTCCGGGTGCCGACTCCATCCGCTGCCGCAGAGTTGGTTGTCGGCGGGCACACGGAATTGAACGAACGCCTGGTGAATCTACGGAAACGTCTGAACGCGGCGGCGCGCTACAACGTAAGCGTACTACGGGTACGCGTTGACCTCGCGGCCAACCACTATTTTTTCCGTGAGCCGGTGAATCTGATTCGCACGCTGCAGCAGCGAATTGACGAAAATTCGGCGCGCATGACACGCACCGTGGAGGTCTCGATTACCGACTACCGCCATCGGATCGATCAACTGAAGGTACGCCTGCGCACGCTGAACCCACACAACATCCTCACGCGCGGGTACGCCATCCTGATGTCACGGGACAGTGGACGTACGATCACATCACCGTCACAGGTGTCTGCCGGCGACAGGGTGACAGGTGTAACGGCGTCCGGCAATGTACACATGGTCGTTGAGACAGACGACGACGAGCCATTGGCCTGATAGACCTGTACGTTTCGCGCGGCGGCAGCAGCGTTCCGCTCACACAGGATTTCGCGACGACACGACGTTCGCTGTATCGCACTCGGACGCCGGGAACGATTAGCCGTTTTTCCGCCGAAAATCCACCATGAAATCAGCGAGACACTCCACACCCGCCTCCGGCATGGCATTGTAGATGCTAGCCCGGCAGCCACCAATCGATCTGTGTCCCTTGAGGCCAATCATTCCGCGTGCGTTCGCTGTGGTGATAAAAGACTGTTCCAATTCGGGCGTCGGCAGGCGGAAACATACATTCATGATCGACCGACTGCCCGGGCTGGCATGTCCGGAGTAGTAGTCGTCGGCATCAATGATGTCATACAAGCGTCGTGCTTTCTTGCGGTTGCGCGCTTCGATCGCCGGCAGTCCGCCTTCGTTCAGAACCCATCGGGACGTGAGCATCAACATATAGATTGCGAATGTCGGCGGTGTGTTGAATAGCGAATTGCTACTGATATGCGTCGCATATTTCAGCATGCTGGGGACGGATTCGGGAGAGCGTTCGGCCAGGTCTTTGCGGATGATCACAAGTGTGACGCCGCTGGGGCCGAGATTTTTCTGCGCACCGGCATAGATCAGTCCGTACGTCGAGACGTCGATGGCCCTGGACATAATATCACTGGACATGTCGGCCATCAGCGGAACGCCGCCGGCAACGTCTGGCGTATGCTGGAATTGCGTGCCGTAAATCGTGTTATTCGACGTGATATGCAGATACGCCGCGTCATCGTTTCGGGTCCATTCGGACACGGCCGGAATGCGGTCGTAGTTACTTTCTCCGCTGGAGGCAGCGATCGACACGGCGCCGAAGAGCTTCGCCTCCTTGATTGCCTTTTTGCTCCACACACCGGTGTCGACAAAGTCGGCGGCGCCTGCAGCAGGCAGAAAATTCATCGGGATCATGGCGAATTGCATACTGGCGCCGCCCTGAAGAAATAGTACCGCGTAGTCGTCCGGCACCGACAGGATCGTGCGAATATTCTGCTCTGCGGTGTCGATTACTTCCTGGAATTCGGGGCTGCGGTGGCTCGCTTCCAGGATGCCGTACCCGAGGCCGTTATAATCTGCGAAGCCGGCGGCAGCTTCGTTCATCACCGCGGTCGGCAACGTTGCCGGACCAGCATTGAAATTAAAAATCCGACTCATTGATCATCCTTCCCTGCGTTTATGCTCAGTTCAGTCGCGGGTCATCCGGAAAGTTGCTGAGCATCTGGTAATCCGGTCCCATATTCACAAACGATTGCCGCCACTGATTCTTGGCGTCTTCAAAGAAAATTAGATTGAGATCCGCTGGTTTGAGATACCAGGAATCGCGCTCGACTTCATCCATCAGTTGTCCTTCGCCCCAACCAGAGTAGCCAATAAAAAAACGAAAGTTATTCGCGTCTACCCGGCCGGTTCGCAGGATCGTCGACAGCTTCTCGAATTCGCCGCCCCAATACAGTCCAGGTAATATTTTTTGACTGCCGATATCGAGGTCGGGACAACGGTGAATGAAATGCAACGTATTCTCCTGTACCGGGCCACCGCGGTGCAGCGGCGCGTCCCAGCCGTCCAGGTTTTTTACCACGTCGCTGAGATTGATCGAAACCGGTTGATTCAACACCAGACCGAAAGAGCCTTCGAAACGGTGCTCGCACAACAAAATGATTGTTCTCGTAAAATTTGGATCGAGCAGGTTGGCCCCGGCGATGAGCAGCATACCCGATTTTGGTGGTATATTCTGTTGTGGCAACATTGCTGTCCGATATCGATTTTATTCAGGTAGTCCGTTACTCTGGATTGCGATAATTAATTATTTACGTGCGGCGATACCGGCTTGCGCTGTTTGTCGACTGCAAGCCTCGGTGAACGCAATTCATTCGTAATAAATAAATCGTATCTTTTTTAATACAAACACATAGGTAAAGTTTACCTCAATCCGGCAAATGTCTCTGTTCGGCGACAGCGCAGTCGACGGTGCCGGTCAACCAACCGTAATTGCAGGGGATGATTAGAGATGACTGCGGAATTGCTCGCCAGATTGCGGCCCGGCATTGCCGGCGATGTCCGCGGAGACGCGTATTATCGCAATGCATACAGCATGGACGCGTCGATGTATCAGATCCAACCGGTCGCTGTGGTTCTGCCGCGAACCGTCGATGACATTCGCCATGCGCTCGTTGTCGCGGCCGAATTTGACTTGACGATAATTCCGCGCGGTGCGGGTACGGGAACCACGGGTGGATGTATAGGACAGGGCCTGATCATTGATTGTTCACGGTACCTCAACCGGATTGGCGACATCGATGCGCACCAACATCGCGTGCGATGCGAGCCTGGCGTTGTTTTGGATCAATTGAATGACGCCTTGCACCCGCGGGGCTTTCGCTTCGGCCCGGACACGTCTACCAGTAACCGCGCCACGCTTGGCGGCATGTTCGGTAACAACGCGTCCGGCGCACACTCGATCCGTTACGGCACCATGATCGACCACGTTGTCGGCGGATCGCTGATGCTTGCAGACGGGACATCGATCGATCTCGGTACACCCGTGATGGACCGTGCCGCTACGATGGCAAGAACCGGCAGCGACGCCCTTTATTCGAACGTCGCATTGTTCGCCGCCGACATGCGCCGGCACCTGGCCGAAGAGATCAAACGTCGCTACCCGCAGATACATCGGCGGGTTTCCGGCTACAACCTCAATGAGCTGGTAAGGGCAGAGCCGGTTTCACTGGCCCGACTTGTGTGCGGTTCGGAGGGAACATTTGGCATTGTGACCAGTTTGGAGCTTGATTTCGGCCCCGAACCCGAGGGAATCAATCTGCTGTTGTTCAGTGTGTCGGACCTTGTTGAGGGGCTTGCACTGGTCCCGAAAATCATGGAATTCGGGCCGTCGGCGGTCGAGATGATAGATCGACGTATCATCAAAGCGGGCCGACGCAATCCGTTTCTGAACCAGCGCCTCGCCTGGCTTGATGGCGATCCGGACGGGCTGTTGATGGTAGAATTCGACTCGTTATGTAAACCCGGGATGCAGTCCGAATGCACACGGCACCTGACGGAAGTCGCCCGGAAGACCGGTGCTGTCTTGTCGGTTCTGCGGGAAGCCGTTGACATTGGCAACGCCTGGGCGCTGCGCAAGCTCGGCCTGGGCCTGCTGATGTCGCAGCGGGTAAACGAGCGTGCACTCCCGTTTCTTGAGGATGTCGCTGTACCGCCAACACATCTGGCGGCGTTTATTCGCGCCTTTCGGGCGTACATCCGCGGCAAAGGCAAGGACGCCGGCATGTATGGCCATGCGGGTGCGGGCTGTATTCACGTTCGTCCGATGATGGATCTGGCGCAGTCGTCCGATGTGGAACTGATGGTCGAGATGATGCATGATGTATCGTCGCTTGCGCTCGAATATGGCGGCGCCGTCAGCGGCGAGCACGGCGACGGCCTCGTGCGGTCTTGGTTGAATCGCAAGATGTTTGGCGACGAGATATTCGATGCGTTCGTGCGTCTGAAAGCGATCTTCGACCCCAATGGCAGGATGAATCCCGGCAAGATCGTAAGTGACCAAGGCCCGGATTCGAATCTCCGCAGCTCGCTTACGGCACGCGTGAAGGAGCCGGATACATTTCTGGATTTTTCGCAGTCCGGCGGCTTCGCGTTCAGCGTCGGGATGTGTAACAGCAACGGCGAATGTCGTAAGATTAGCCGCGGCGTGATGTGCCCTTCCTACCAGGCCACGCGTGATGAAGTACACTCGACACGCGGACGCGCTCAGAGTATTCTGGCCGCGTTAAGCGCGGGTGGGAATTATGGCAAATTGGCAGACGCCGAGCTCCACGGAATTCTGGATCTATGTCTGGAGTGCAAGGGCTGCAAGCACGAATGTCCGTCGCACGTAGACATGGCCAAGATGAAGTCCGAGTTCTTGTATCATTATCAGCGAGCGACTGGTGTGCCGATCCGCAGTAGCTTGGTGTCGTCCATTGACCGCCTGAGTGCGCTGTGCGCGCACGCCGCGCCTTTGTCCAACTGGCTATCGCGTGGGCGCTGCGCTGCGCGGATTCGCCGTGCCGTCGGTTTCACGGACCGGCGCGAGTATCCTACGTTTCACCGCCGGACGTTTACCCGACTGTATGACGCCATGCCGCCGCCGGCCAGCGCGAATTCCGGCACACCCGTTGTTCTCTTTGTGGATACATTCACACAATTTAACCAACCGGCGCTCGGTCTTGCTGCTGTTGACGTCCTGCTGGCGCTCGGTCACAACATCATCATTCCCGGCGTGAGATGTTGCGGGCGTCCGGCTCTGTCCAAGGGGTTGTTGCCGGCCGCGCGCCGCCGCGCTCTGTGTGTTATCGACATGCTCTATCCCTTTGCGCAGCGGGGATACCCGATCGTCGGTCTCGAGCCAAGCTGCATCCTTACCATTCGGGATGACTATGCGGATCTGACCAACGACACGCGTGCAACTGTGGTCGCCGCGGCGTCCCATACGATCGAGCGTTATCTTGCCGACATCATGGTGCGCGGAAGTGTCCCTGTGAAAAAACGAGGGACAACGCCAATCCTTTACCATGCGCACTGTCATCAGCGAGCGGTTGAGGGCGGTGCGGACGTGTTGACCTTGCTGCGGACTGTAAATGATGCTGCCGTGAACGACACCGGCGCCGGTTGCTGCGGTATGGCAGGCTCCTTTGGCTACGAGGTAGAGCATTATGATCTTTCCATGAAAATCGCCAATCAACGCCTGTTTCCGGCGCTCCGAGGTTGCGACGAAGGGACCCGCATCGTTGCCAGCGGCATGTCGTGTCGGCAACAGATCCGCGACGGCATGCACCTTCATGCTCAGCATCCGATCGAGGTGATCGCTGACTGTCTTCCCGACAGCCACCGTCTCCGTACGGGTTAACGCAAGCCGGATTGTTCCAGCGACTCACGGAGCGCAGGCCTCGCTATGCCGCACATAGCGGCGTATATGGCGACGATTCTCAGACGATCTCTCGTGCTGAAAGCCGCAGGCAGCGACTGCACGATGGCTCTTAGATCGCTGCAGCGCTTGCGCATGGTCAAGGCACGGCCGAATTCCGCGATACCATAATATTCCAGTACCACCAGAGGTCGTCGGTCGTCGGCTGTGGCCGGCACCACGCCGATACGGTCTGCATGGAGGCCATGGAGCGCGATGCGGTAATTGTGCAGACTTCCTACGCATTTCGCGATTTCGAGGATCAACGGCCGAATGGATTGTCGACGTGTGGCGTAGTCTGACAGCGGTTGCACGCCCCCGGCAGCGAGGACAAGCACGCCACGTCCCGTGGGCGTTTGCAGCCATGCGAGCGGTTTCGGAAGATTGATTCCATGCCATCGCAGGCGGTGCGCAGTGATCCAGGGTGATGCACCAGTCGCCTGTGCGACGGTTGCATCGTCACCGTCGACTTCGACAACAATATAGTCTTCGTCGCTGTTGCGGATCCGCGTTCTCGACAGGATCTCGGGCATGGCGTTGATTGTCGGCGCGGTGCTGTTCCTGTGTATCGAGACCAACGCTTCAGCCTGCTCGAGCGACAGTGCGCCGTCCCGTAGCCACTGGCCGCTGCGGGTGCGGTGACATTGGCGTCGATTACGCCGCGGCAAGAGGCGGGCACGGCGATTTGGCCAACGCCGGTAGCTGTTGCGCATCAGTAACAGCCCCAGTTTGGACCATACCGCGTTCGTTTCGTCCATCTGCGTGACGATTCCCGCCGCACGACACAGCATAAGCCTCTCGGCGCGCGCGAGTTCGCCAAATATGTCGTACAACCATAAGATAAGATGATAACGCTGAGGATCTTTGAGTGTATCTGTGAATGTGATATTCGAAAAGTCCACCAGAAAAAAACAATCGTCGTATGCCGTCGCATTTCGGACGAGAACGTTTCCCGGGTGGAAGTCGGCATGGCAGACACCGGCATTTGCGATCGAGGCGATAAACTCTGCCAGCCTGGGGATGAAGGCACGGCGGTCGTCGCGGGACTCACGGCATCGGTTCCAGACGCTTTCGAATCGGGTAGCGTCGGGAACGGCCTCGGTGACAAGGTAGCTGTCGTCGCGACACGCGCCCCAGCCGATGAGCCGTACCGTTCTTACGCCGCGTCGGTTCAGTTCACGTGCCGTGTCGTATTCCGCTTTGCTTTTGCAGCGCCACAAACACTTGATCCGGTTTCGCAAAGACCGTGGATGGTCGTGCTTGACAAAATACGCCGTTGGTGAACCGGGTGGTTCTATCCTGAAAACAGATCGTCGCTCTCTACGGCGTTTCACCAGCACTGCGTTGTCCCGCCATGTGCCGTCTTTGAAATACGTTGCGACCTCCGCGGCGGCATTTGGCAAATGCCATTCGATTGCGTCCGGTTTCGTCATGGTGTATATCTTGCGAACCATCTGGGGGTCATGTGGAAACCTATCCTTGCGCGACCGCTGCGCAAACGTTCGACGTTAAACTGCCTGCTGTTGCGTTGCTCCCCGAGAATACGAGTTTTTTCCGGATAATTGACATTCATGCCGACCCGCATTACGTTTTCCCACATCAAGTTACTCAGCGACAGTGCGTTGCATATTTGCCGTCCCAGCATCTTTCGTCGCCGCACGGCAGTGGCGGCCTGGCTGCGTCGTCGTCGCATTCATGTTTGCCATATGAAACAAACGGATCGACTGGCGGGCGGGACGTCATTTGACATTCACACAACACCCGGATAATAACGCAACATGGCAAGCGAACCAAGCGTGACTGTACAACAGCCAGCCGAGTTAGGCGTGCCCGACGGCGCGTCGCATGCGTCACGGCGTGCTGGTCGGCTCGACTTTATGATCCATGACCGGACCGTGGTGGGCGTGACCCTTTCGTTCTGCCTGGCGGTGGTGGTGGTCGTCGTGTATATCCATCGGATGCAGACCAACTTGGTGGAGGAGATGGCGTTGCAGGACGCAAAGGTCTATTCACAGGCGCTTGTCGCTTTTCGAACGCTATATACGTCCGAAGTCGTGTCGCGGCTCGAAAGCAGCAATCTCAATGTCGACATCACTCACGATTACCCTACTAAACCTGGCGCGATTCCCCTGCCGGCAACACTGGGGCTGCTGCTCGGCAACCACATTGCGCGGCATGGAAATGGGGGCTCGACGCGACTTTACAGCGACTATCCGTTTCCCTGGCGGCGTTCCAACGGCGGTCCACGTGATAATTTTGAGGACGCCGCTCTGGAGTATTTACGCGCCAATCCGGAAGACGTGTATTTCCGTATCGATCATGTTGACGGTGCCAAGACCCTTCGTTATGCAACCGCCGACCGAATGCGGCCGGAATGTGTTCAATGCCACAACTCGCATCCCGACAGCCCGAAGACAGATTGGAAAACGGGTGATGTTCGCGGTATTCTCGAGGTTATCCGTCCTCTGGATATCGCCCAGGCCTATGTGCGGCACGGCATGCGTGATCTCATCAGCATCATGGCAATCATCACCCTGCTTGGCACCGCCGGCCTCGCCGTTGTGATCGAGCGGCTGCGCCGATCGTCCGCTGCTGCTGAAGACATGGCGCGCAAGACGGCTCGCGCTAATCGACAGTTGGAAGAGGAGAACCGCCGGACCGAAGCGGCCAACCAGGATCTTAAGTCGAGCGAAGAACGGTTTCGCGCCCTCACAGAGTCGGCCAATGATGCGATCATTTCCGCCGACAGCGCCGGCAATATCACATATTGGAACCCGAGTGCAGTGAAGATTTTCGGCTATGGTGAGGACGAAGTCGCCGGGCGCTCCCTCACAATCATCATTCCGGCTCGATTTCAGGAGGCGCACAAGAACGGGCTTTCACGGCTGGCCAATACCGGTGAGTCGCGACTGTGCGGGCGCACTGTCGAGTTGTGCGGTCTGCGTAAAGACAATACGGAAGTCCCGGTAGAGTTGTCACTCTCCCAATGGCAGTCCGGCGGCAGCACATTCTTTCTGGGCATCATCCGTGATATTACCGAACGGAAGAAGACGGCCGACGAATTGGCGCAAATTCGTGACGAACTCGAGCTGCAGGTGATTCAGTTGGAGGACGTGAATACGGAACTTTCGCAGTACACGTACGTGGTTTCACACGATCTGCAGGCCCCATTGAGGGCGGTTCGCAATTACTACGATTTCTTGACTGAAGATCTCGAGGACGAACTCGGCGCCGAGCAGTGTGAATACCTGGAGGGTATTGGTCGTGCAATAACGCAGGCGGATGAATTGGTTGAGGATCTGCTGGAATTATCTCGCATCGGGCGATCTGATCTCGTCACCGAGCCCATGCCGTTTCCAGACTTCATCACGGATCTTGTCGCCGCTCTGAAGCTCAACGATGACGTGGAATGTCACATCATGCCGGATGCCATTACGATCGATGCCGAATGTTCGCTCATCAAACAAATTTTCCAAAACCTCATTCTGAACGCTGTGAAATTCAATCGGTCGGAACGAAAAGTCGTCGAAATCGGATGGAAAATCCTGCCTGATAATGACAGGGTTATTGCCATTTACGTGCGTGACAACGGGATCGGTATTGCCAGTAAATACCACGAACAGATATTCCGTGTATTTCAACGACTCCATACGCGGGCGGAATTTGAGGGCACGGGAATTGGTCTTGCAATTGTAAAGAAGGCATGCCAGAAGCTTGGCGGCGATGTCCGGATTGAGGCGGAACCAGGTGTGGGCAGTACGTTCACGATAACATTACCGTACAACAGGGAGTCAGTGGTATGACCGCAAAAGAACCATTCGTAGTTTTAATGGCAGAGGACAATGAGCACGATATTCTTGCCACCCGGCGGGCGTGGAAAAAGAGTAATCTTGCCAATGATCTCAAAGTGGTACAGGACGGCGAGGATTGTATGGATTACCTTTTCCAGCGGGGAAAGTACGCCGAATCCGGCGCGGCGCCACGTCCCGGAATTGTCCTCCTCGACATCAACATGCCGAAAATGGACGGTCTTAAGGTGCTGGAGGCGATTCGTGCCGATGAATCGCTCTGTCATCTACCGGTGATCATCTTGACAACATCCAAGATGGAGGAAGACCGGCTTCGAAGTTACGACCTTGGCGCCAACGCCTACATCCGTAAGCCCGTGGGGTTTCAGAATTTCGCCGAAGCGATCCGAACCATCCAGGTCTTCTGGGCTCTGGTCGAATTACCGTATCAAACCGCATAGACCGGTCACCGGGTAAGCAAGATGACGAAGAAACGAGAGGAAGAACTAAAGCCGCTACATATCATGCTTGTAGAGGACAGTGAGCACGATATACTCGCATTCGAGCGCGCATGCCGCAAGTCGGATTTGCAGTGTACGATTGTCTCCTGTCAGAGGGCGGAGCATGCCTTGGAGGAACTGACCGAGACCCGGGTCCCGACTGATTTGATCGTGTCGGACTACAATCTGCCGGGTATGACCGGGATCGATTTCTTTCAGCAACTCGAGGCACGCAGTATCGACGTACCGTTTATCATGCTGACAGGGACGGGGTCTGAGCCGCTTGCTGTGCGCGCGCTGAAATCCGGCGTCGATGATTACCTCATCAAGGACCCGTATCGTGGTTATCTCGACTTGATCCCCGTCGTGATCCACGAAGTCTACCGCACCTTTCACGGGCGCCGTGCCCGGCGGCGGGCGGAGGAAGCTCTTCGAACGAGCGAAGAGCGATTTCGCAGTCTGGCCGGCCTTGCCCAGTTGATACCGTGGGAGGCCGAGATGGATTCCTGGAAACCGGTGTATATCGGCAGCCAGGCAGAGGAGATTCTGGGCTTCCCGCTTGAGCAACTCTACGAAGAGGGCGCCTGGTCCTCGCACGTACACGAGGCAGACCGGGAACGATTCGCCCGGACCACATCCGAGCACGCCACAACACGGACGCCCTACGAGCTGGAGTACAGAATGGTTGCAGCGGATGGCGGCATTGTATGGCTTCGGGATATCGTGAGCGT
>JAJFLQ010000176.1 GCA_021772615.1 Verrucomicrobiota bacterium
GTAAATGTTAGCCACTCCTCAAACAGCATGTCTTACCAGTCGACCAGGTCGGAGAGACGGCGAATGAGCCACGCTTCTCGAATGAATGTCAACTGCGGATATTGTCCAAGGCTACTTGCAAGCCAGGTTGTGCCCGAACGCCCGAGACCGCATATGAAGATCGGTTCTTTTTGTGCTGTCATGTTGCTTCAGGTTCGTGATGTCGCCGGCTATTGGCCGAGGTAGCCGCTGTAGGTGATGGCCTTGCTGCCGCTGTCTGCTATCGCTGTTGCTACTTCGGCGAGTTTGCAACGGAACGATTGCCGTTGCGCTTCAGCCTTGTCGGTATCGTACACGCTCCACCCGAAGTCATGCGCAATGACATTCCAGTCGTGAATGAGCACGGTCCTGTCGTTGGGAAACAGCGTGACGCCGCGGTATGCGGCAATGCCGTCTACGGGGGGCGCCAGATAGCTTGCATCAAACTCTTGCACCGGTTTCCCGGTGTTTTTAGACCGGAACGAGGCGTCAGCAGTTATACCGAGTTCGTTTAAGGTATCGTAGATTTCCAGATCCGGCACGAAAAACCAGCCGAAACGAAAAGAGCGGATATCGAACATCGGATACCGAACCCTGACGTCGCCGACACAGCGTCTCATGTCGGCACGCAAGATCGCAATGCGGTGGTCGTGGCTGAGATCGTCCCTGTGGACGTAATTGTACGCATGGTAGTGCCAGCCGATTTCGTCGCCGCGCGCGGCTAACGCAGTGAGCAGAGGCAGCGCCAGTTTGAAGCCGTCGTAGTGCCGTGTCAGCGGCGCCTCGAAGAAGGCGACGTCCTCATTCTTGACGGACTCGGTCCAGCCGCGTTGAAAACGGACAAACCAGGTTATGGGCATAGTCGTTCCCGTTCCCGCTTCAACGGAATCCCTGAGTTCCGATAGAACGCGCATCCCTTCCGCGATAACGTCTGATTCCGCGTCTACCGTAATAAACCAGTTGTTTTTCATCCCAATCCCCTTCGTGGTTCACCGTCAATGTCGTTGAAATAAGGATTCATGGCGTCACGGGCAATGCGAAACGCGTTGGTGTTCACGACGTCAGTTGTGCATGCATCGCGGGGCGACGACACAGCTAAAGCCGTGACGACGAAAAGCCTTACCCCGGATTCGGGCTCACGTCAACGACGTTGGTTTCAGGTTATCCTCCGGCATGTCAAGAATCTTCCGGAAGAACGCGAGAATGCTTTCATACGCCTTGTAGGAGCGCGCGGCGTTGCGACCATTTTCCGCAATTTGCTTCAGTTCGTCCCGGCGCGACGGGTGTGACCAGTCCGAAACGATGTCGGGGATTTCTTCCGGATCGTCGAACACCAGATAATGTATGCCCTCTGTCAACCGCTGGCCCGGAATCATTTCGACCGAGTCGCATTCCCGGTCGGTCAACACCGGTTTGCCGGATAACCAGGCGTCCCAATGACGTCGGCTCTGCTCGCCCCAGCCTCTCGGGCACACTAGAATACGGCAGCGCTTCATATGTTCAATATATTCCGGTTTCGGGTACGGCAGGGTTTCGTGGCACAGGCCGATCCCGACGGTCGCCGTATGTGCCGCCACGCGTTCGCGATAGCCGCGCGGTCCGTTTTGTTTTCCGGCGAATCCTGCGTCGTATACCGGTGGTTCTGTCGATGCGAAACAGGCGCTGCCCCAGACCTTTTCATAGGCCCAGATCGTGTCGGAAGGAAACGGGTGCAGCTCATTTCGTTCGTAGGCCGGCGTACGATAAAGTACGGGGTCACCCGGACGCCAGTATGCCGTCGCATACGGGCGGCGGCTCATGTCGGTGTGGTTGAGCACGATCTGAATCGTATCCGGAAACGCCGCGCGGTACATGGCATAGTGCTCCATGACCGGCAAAACCTGGTACGGGTCGAATCGCGTACGATTTCGCCAATCCTGCCAGACATGCAGCATCATTGCATCGTATGGCGACTCGAAGATTTTCATGTCGCCGGAAAATACCACGATGTGAATGCCTTCCTCCGCCAGCTGGTCGCGGTATCGTATCCACGGATGCAGATCGATGATACATTCAGGTATCCCGACGACAAGCACGGCGATCGTAGCATTGTTTGGATTTTTCATCATAGAGCGATCCCGGCCTGAATCACGCTCCTGCGTTTCGTTGCGGCGGCACATCATATCCCTCGCAAGCACTTTTTCACGCTCAAGTCGGCAATAATCACAGGTTTGAGCGCATCTCGAAACTCAAGTCTGCCGGGCTGAACGACCATTTCCTCTCGGTGCGAACAAGAGCCGCAATTTTACGCTCGCCGAATTACTGGTAGTTCTCGTCGACACAGGCAGCGCCCCGTCGAGCGACCTGTTATATCTCGCCGCGTGCCAGTTTCAGTAGAAACCGGGTGATGTCGTCCAGCGGCAGTACGCGATCCACGCAGCCTGTGTCGGCGGCTTCCTTGGGCATGCCGAACACAACAGATGAGTCGCGGTCCTGCGCGATCGTGGTGCCGCCATACTCCCGTATCGCGCGAATGCCGGCAGCCCCGTCATTTCCCATGCCGGTCATAACAACACCTACTGCGTGTTTGCCGAAAACCTCTGCGGTTGAGGACAGCAGGACGTTGCAGCTCGGCCGGTACACGTCCGTTGGTGATCGCGGCAACAGAACGATGTTTTCGTTGCGATCAATCGCCATGTTGCCGTCGGCCGGTGAAATGTAGACAAAGCCTGGTTGGGGGCGTTCGCTGTCTGCACCAATTTTCACTGTCAGCGGTGAAATGTTGTTCATCCACTCCACCAGGCTCGGTACAAAGCTGTTCACGATATGTTGCGCAATCAGAACAGGAAATGGAAAATCCACAGGCAGTTTCGACAAGACCATGGACAGACTGCGCGGACCGCCGGTCGAACTGGCAATGGCAATGATCCGATCGAATGCGCGGCCGGTCGGCGGCGGCGCAGTCATTCGGCGGGTGATGATGTCGCTGCGACCAAAGCGGATATGTCGGATTACCGTGACCTTCGCAAGGTTTCGTACTTTTCGCGCAATCATGTCCGCGTTCTCAATCTTGAGATCTGTTTTGGGAATGACTTCCAGGGCGCCGTTTGATAATGCCTCGTATGCCGATCGTGAGTCCTGGACTCCTGAAATTACGATGATCGGAAGAGGATTATTGGCCATAATATGACCGATCGCCTCAAGACCATTCATACGCGGCATCTGGATATCGATGGTGAGGAAGTCCGGCGCGTGTTTGCCGACCAGCTCAAGTGCCTCCTCGCCGTTCGCACCTTCGCCGACGATCTCGATCGCCGGATCCGTTTCCAGGATCGTAGAGAGCAGCCACCGTATTTGCTGGTGATCGTCGACAATAACGCCTCGTAGTCTAGCCATAGCTGGGATCTCGGAAAATGTTAGTTGGAAATCGTTAATAGCGGATCGCAACGGCAAATTGACAACCGTGGTTAGCAAAAATATCGGTTTGTTCCGATATGACTGTCACTGTTCGTACACCGTACGCCGGATGTTGCCGCTACTCTGGTTGATTCTCACTACCGGGCAGAGAGAACCAGAAGGTCGCGCCCTGCTTGTTGTTGTTGCGGACACCGATCTTTCCATCATGGAGATCGATGAATTGCCGGCAGATGGCGAGGCCGAGTCCAGTTGAGGTCTCGTCGCCTGTGGGCTGGTTGTCGAGGATGGTAAACGGCTCAAAGGCACCGACGAGATCGTCCTCCGACAATCCCGGCCCCTCATCGCACACGTGCAGGAGGACGTTGCCGTTGTCGTTACGCGCCGTGATCGTCACCGTTGTCTCCGGGCTGGAAAATTTGAGAGCGTTATCCAGAAGATTTCGTATCACTTGCCGAATACGATCGGGGTCGGCCGACACGCGTGCGGGCTCGGCATCGGTTTGAGCAACCAGCGTTACCTTCTTTTCGCGCGCATAGTGGCGGTTTTGCGCGATCATCTCGAGCACAATCGCGTTCAAGTCGACAACATTGCGATTGAGGATAACGCGACCGTCCTCAACGGCCTGGAAGTCGAGGAAGTCCTCAACCAGGCGCTGCATGACACGTGTCAGGTTGGAGATGGACTCGGCGGAGTCCCACGTGTCGTCATCTTTCGCCACCAGCTTATCGAGTTTGGACTTCAGAAAATAGCTGTGCCCGGCAATGCAGACCAGGGGGTTCTTTAGATCATGGGTCGCCATCATTACAAGCTTGTGCTTCAGCGCCTCGACCTTCTTTCGTTCCGTTTCAAGCCGTTTTTCTTCGGTCACGTCCCGGGAGATACCCACGAGCCCCGCCGGATTGCCCGCCTTGTCATACAATAACGACACGGAAAGGCGGCAGGTGAACTGGCGGCCGTTCTTGTCGGCGTTGACGATCTCGCCCGAATAGCCGTGGTCGTGGAGCGTCTTGTTGTGAACGGTCAGCCCGGAGGCGGAGTCAGCGTAGAGCATGCTCACGTCGTGGCCGATTACCTCATCTCTGGTGTAGCCAAAGGTGCGTGCGGCCGCGCGGTTAAATCCGGTGATGCGGCGGTTTGGGTCTACGGAGATGATCATCTCGTCGGTGCAATCGATCAAGTTTTCGTTGAACTCCTTTTCCTGTCGCAGCTGGTCTTCCAGTCGCGACACGCGCAACAGCGTCTGTATCCGCGCTAAAAGGATCTGATAGTTTACCGGCTTCGTAACATAGTCATTGGCACCCAGCCGCAGCGCATGGACGACGTCTTCGTTGGTATCCATTGCTGTCACCATGATGACCGGAAAGGCTGTAAGCGAATGGGATGCGCGGATAATTTCGAGCACCTCGAAGCCGTTCATTTCCGGCATCATTAGATCCAGCAGGGCAAGGTCATATTTCTGTTCGTTCACCCTGATGATCGCGTCGCGTCCATCCGAGGCGGTGTCGACCTCGAAATCTTCGAGTTCCAGGCCGTGCCGGAGGAGGTTTCGGCTGTGCCTGTCGTCATCGATCACAAGAATTCGTCCGGCCGCCCGGTTGCCTTCGGCCGCGGTTGCTACTATATCCGCGACGACGTCCTCCGATGGCGTCAGTTGCTGACGAATCTTGCGGGCGATACGATCAAAATCCACCGGTTTTGTATCGTAGTCGTCGCATCCGGCATCCAATGCCTTCTGCCGATCCCCCGCCATAGAGTGGGCCGTGAGTGCAATAATCGGTATCGACTTTAGGGTCTTGTCTGCGCGGAACCGCCGTGTCAGGTCGTAGCCGCTGAGTCCCGGCAATCCCATATCCATCAGGATTACATCCGGTGGGGCGCTACGGGCACGTTCCAAACCACTTTCGCCGCTTTCAGCGACGTTTACGACAAAGTCATGCTCGCTCAGGCGTCGTTGCAGCATCTCGCGATTCAGCGCGTTGTCTTCTATGTAGAGAATTCTGATCATGGTGTAGTGTCACATGCCGCAGTCGTTGTCCCCGCCGGCGACATGTTTCGTGTGACGGCAACGCAGTGATAATCAGTCATGATTGCCCTCGTGTTTCACCAGGCTTGACCACGAATGATCGACACGCGATTTTCGCCTGGTTCAGGACCGCCGCCGCGGCAAGCGGCTGCGATCGCGCTCCGACCGTGGCCCGTGTTGCGTCAGGCGCGTCTTCTACCATGCCGGTTGAAGCCGGGTTACGAACTGGATTATCTCCTGCGATCGGTACGGTGATATCAAAAGCCGTACCCTGATTCACGCGGCTGTAAACCTCAACCGTACCGCCGCTTTGCCTACAGTCATGGAGGATACTATACAATGTGGATGCCGGGTGTGTAGCGTGAACGGCCGCAGTGTGCAGATTTAGCTGTTCAACGAAAGGCGGCGGCATGCCGATGCCGCTGTCGGCTACGCGTATCCGCAGGCGCCTTTCGTCATCGTCGTATCGGACCCGGATATGAACGTCACCGTTTCTCGCGAATCTCGCTGCGTTATCCAACACTTTCATGACCAACCTCTGAAAACATGGCGCCATGCGTGCTGCGTCGCCCGGAACGCCCGTCACATCCACGGTGAAGCGGTTGCCGTTGTTTCTTGCCATGGGGCGTGTTACGGCGATCGTATCGGCAATCCAGTCGGTCACGCTTCCGCGATCGTGGGATAGTGGCGGCAGAGCGGTATCCGCGGCCGTGCCTGCCGGCGCTTCGTCAATACCGTCTGGCGCCGTAGTGCGGTCAATACCTATTTTTCGGCCGGCCATGGCGAGGCTCAGCACAGCGACGGATATAACGCAAAGCAGGGCTATGCTTTGCGACCGGCAGCGTCGAGCCGGTCGTAGCACAGCGTCGACGTCGTAATCCAAAACTACGATCCACGACGGATCCCCGCCGCTATCGGCAGATCCCCGCGCAAACGCGATGCCTCTGCGACCTGCGTGTGCGTGATTGTATACCACGGTACCTTCCCGAGCGCCCATCACGTGCTCGCGTAGGTTCGACGGAAATTCTCCGTCGCCCCATTCTCCCTGCGTCCAGATCAGGTTGAATGCCGGTGTCAATACCGACATGACCGGTACGGCATCGGTTCCATCGCCAATGGCTTGCGGCGGTGGCAACAGTGATGCCATTTCCGGCAATTCCAGTGTTGCCCTGATAACGCCGGTAAATGCGCCGTCCGCATCGTCAACGCGAACGGCGACATCGGCGAATGCTGCATCTGTTACGGGCTCGGATTGCTGTAAGTGGAAATACCACCCGTTGTCGCGTGTTGTGCGCCACCAGTCTTCGTCGTCTTGTCGATAGTCGTCGGTGCGTGTCGTCATGGCCACGTTTACGCCGAATCGGTTGGTTGCGCTTGCTGCGCGTATGGGTTGGCGGGAATCAGCGCCTTCGCGTGCAGTGATCCAGCTGCGCAGCAGCAGCGACATGCTGTTGTTCAGTATACCGCGCATCAACGGCGTCAGGTCGTCCGGCGGCGCGGTGATCCATTCGATGTCTTTACCTTCTATATATACGTCCCGCGGCCGAATGCGTTCAAATGCGAGATTCGAGGCAGACATAGCTTTGATTACGGCTGCTGCCGTGGCCCATTCCCGAAGCTCGTTCATGCTGGAGCCCACAGCCTGATCGAAGCCGTTGACAGCGCGACGCGCCTGCGCTACCAATTGGCCTGTCGCGGCTTGCTTCACCGCGCTGCTGGAGATCGCCGTGGCCGCACCGCCGCCTATCCATATCAGGATAATCGCACCGATAACTGCGGCTTCGAACGTTGGGATATTTTTCATGGAGTAGGGATAAAGAATCTGACGGAGTCACCGATAATAATATTATAAACATTATCGCAATGGCAATCTCCACAATTGATTAATGTAACAACGAAATTCGAAATGGCATGATCGGCTCTGTCTCCCATAGCAATCCGTTTGCATTCGCCCAGCAGACCGGCGTGTCGGCGCAACGTGATCGCACCGACGGCGCGGAGGAAGAGCGCGACGATGTGTCGGCAGCGGGCAGAATCACAGATGAGCAGCCGTCAAAAGACAAGAAGGAAACGGTCACCGCCGATGAGCAGCAGCAGGTCGCCGAACTCCGTCAACGTGACGCAGAGGTCCGCGCCCACGAGAACGCGCATCTGGGCGCTGCAGGTCCGCATTCTCGGGGCGGTGTATCTTTCGAGTACCAGACCGGACCAGACGGGCGTCAGTATGCTGTCGGTGGCCATGTAAATATCGACACCAGCGAAGGACGTACGCCCGAAGAGACGATACGGAAAATGCAGACCGTGATTGCCGCAGCCATGGCGCCGGCCGAACCATCAGGCCAGGACCGTGCCGTCGCCGCCGCTGCAGCCCAGAAACTCGCGGCGGCGCAGCAGCAACTCGCGGAGGAAAAGACGCAGAAAACCGCACCTTCCAAGGATGCTCCGGAGACGGACGATTCCGATAATCCGGGCAAGGAAGCTGCTTCAGATGAAAACAGCGCACGGTCGTTGATTGCGTCGGAATACGCCTCTGCCCGCGCACCCACCGGCATGTTCGTGCGCGCCGTTGCGTAGGTAAACACCGCATCCGATCTGGCCGGCAGGCATGGCAGAAGGAGTCGCCCGCGCCACGGCGAAGATTGCCGTGCCACACAGCAGCTAAGCCATTTCGTTGAAGTTCACAGCTTTAGATGTGGTATTTCCAGTGCGAGTGCGTGTTCCAGATGTGACCGTTGTGCCATAGGCGCACGGTTGGCAAGTAACATAGGCATCCTGCCTGTGGAAAACGCGACGGCTACAGCTAGATGGCCATGCTACCTTAACTGCGGCGCCAATTCGGACATGCACCCTCACATACGTGATCTCTTGCGGCGTACCGTCACGGCGCCGCCGGCAACGGCCATGAGCAACATCACAAGCGTAGACGGTTCCGGAACCACCGACATCTCGTGGGAAAAGCTGAAATTGTCGGCGCCGAATACTTCGATTTCCGCTCCTCCATTCTTCTCATTGTTGATAAAAACTTCCGTGAACGGATTCGAATCAATGATTCCCAGAAATCCGTCTCCGGATGCCGGCATGTGGTTGTCAAACTCCACAGTGGTCTCGTTGGCAATCAACGTCAACAACGCCTCGTTCGTTGTGGACGTCCAATCGGCGCCGAATGCAAACACAGGCAGATCGAATTCGATCCTCGGAAAGACGGTCTTGAACAGAAACGTATCAACATGGCCGTGCCAGA
Organism: Verrucomicrobiota bacterium; assembly: GCA_021772615.1. Classification (GTDB taxonomy): domain Bacteria; phylum Verrucomicrobiota; class Lentisphaeria; order JABSQK01; family JAJFLO01; genus JAJFLQ01. The sequence goes on from JAJFLQ010000176.1 coordinate 8,679, forward strand.
AAACGCTATCGTCAATATCAAGGTCGGGCGGCGTCTCATCGGCGACGCCTGGGTCGATACTGTTGCCGGTCGGGCCACCGATGTTTCCAGAGAATCTTAGGTTGAACGGGCCGAAGTCTCTGTTTGTACCCAGATTGCCGGTTGAGAATCCATTGAAGTCCTCGTGATTAATGGTTCCCAGCTGTGCTTCCCACAACGCGCGATCCGTGTACACCACCAGTGCTGCGTCTGATGTGCCTATGCCCAGTGCGCCAATGGTCATAAATGCAAGCATTGTTCCACGTAACGTCCTCATGAATTTCTTCCCTCCAGCTAGAGATTTATGGGATTGGGCTTGTGAGTCGCCCGTTCTAATCCGACGGTTTAGTCATAATATAAGAAAAAAAAGGATGGTGTCAAGTTTGGCACGTTTCATCGTGCGTCGTTGTTCCCGCCGGTCTTACCCAAAACCGAGCTGTCTGAGTACCGCCTTTAGACGGCCAGTCTAAACCCGGCTTCAGCTGGAACGCCCCGTTCATGAGCTAAAGCTCATCACATGCTTCCGATTTTTTCAAACGGGGGCAATCCGTCGCTCCCGCGGCAGCGCGAAGACTATGTTCGATATAGTCGACCAACCGTTCGACGTCATTGATCAAATCTATATCAATCTGATCAAAGTCGAATGTGATCTCGAATTCCCGCTCCAATCCAAACATCAGATCAATGATAATCATGGAATCAAGCGAGATCAGCTCATCCAGGCGGCGAATCCCGTGGATGTTGGTGGCTTCCAGGTCAGCCGGCAACGCATGTGTCAAGACATTTTGTATACCGTTTTTGATCGCGGTTTTCGAATCCGTCGATTGATACTTCATAGAGATATCCACGTTTCCCATTGATCGGGATGTTCGAGAATTTGATTCTCCAGATGTCGGACGAACAGCGGCAGATTCTTGGCCACAAACGCCTTCTCATCGTTGTCCGGTGCCAGAGGGATCTCGCTATCGAAACGGATTTTCAGGTTATCGCTGTCCCCCATGCACAACATCGGAATGATAGCCGCACCCGAGCGTTTCGCCAGCCAAAGGAAGCCTTCGGGAAATTGACGTTTGGTTCCTAGGAAGGCGACCTCCGTCGTGCGGCGGGAGTATTCCGAGTCGTTGTGTATGCTCACGATACCGTTGTTGCGCAGGCATGCCAAAATTTTCAGGCTCAGGTTCTTGTCGCGCATCGCGATTTCTTCACCGATAACGTGATGCAGGAAAGCGTCGTATCGCTTTTTCAGGTATCGTTCGCCAATTCGGCCTGTCTGAGAGTCCCGGGGCCGTCGGTTGCGCACGCTTGTTACCGTGTAGCCAATACCTTTCAGATATTGCTTTGCCAGCCGGTTCGCAAAAAAATGCCCCGATACAACGATGACGCCACGCTTCCGGGCCAGGGCGTCGTCGACGAAGGCAAGTCCGTCCACAGTGACCATTCCGATCGCATGGTTTTGCATGATGCGATCCATGAGCAGATCGTCGACTGCCCGACGAATCGTGCGCCCGATATAGCGCCGTGGCAGTCGATCCGCGATGACCGCAGATCGCCTGAGTTGGGGGCATTTTTCCATGCGTCGCAGCAGGCGCCGCTCCGCGCTGCGAAACGCCGGCAGCATAAAAGGTGTCACCATGCGGATATTGAGCTTAAATCCCTCAATTGTGAGCAGGCGCGACCAGAAACGGAGCGGGTACAGATATACGAACCACAGCAAATCTTTAAGTGTAACAAGCCGCTTTTTCTTTGCCGGCCGTTTCCGGTCTCCATGAGCTGAAACCTGTGGAATAATGTTCATGCGAGTAATGCCGAAAATGTCAGTGAAGTCGTCTCTCTCCGAGAGCGCCGGTTGCACTCGGTCAGCCCCGCCCGGTAAGCGGGTGAGTGCCCTGTCAACATGAAGCGGACAGTGACGATTCAATCGCGACTTGGGATGTTCGGTATAGGCAGGCCGAAACGCCTCTGCCGTTCGGCTTTGTCGTGTCACGAGCCTGTATTCCAAGAGCACCATTGGCTACTATGATCGCAAGAAGGATCAATTCAACGACACCACCCTGGTACTGGCTGCAGATGACGGCGCCCAGAACAGCAAACCGTCTACTCGCCGTGTTGTGCTGCTAAACAAGGCAGTTAGTCGACGTGAATTCCGGCGGTGATGCCACGCTCGGCCTTAGTGATCCTGCTTTCTGCATACAAAATAGTAGCCCGCCGTTTGCGACGGTATCGCGCTGCCCAATGCCGCCATAAACCCCATGCCAAGGCCATTACTACTCAAGATACGGTTGAATACCGAGTGTGGAAAAAACCAATTCTCCCTCATGATGTCCGTAATCCTGAATCCGGCGCATTCAATCTTGTGACGAATGGTCTCCTCTCTATAGAAGTTGACGTGGTCGGTGGTCTTCAGGATTTTTCGTTGGAAAACATGATTTCTCAGTCTGGCGAGCAGGCAGCCTTCATTCGGCGTACCGAGGATCAACATACCATCCATGCGCAACAAACGGTATAGACCAGACAGCAATTTGCCGTCTTCATGAACATGCTCGATCACCTGACTGCACCACACGATGTCGAATGAACTTTCGGGAAGAATCGGCTCCAGCAACGAACCGCACACTACCGTCACATTGGGATATTTTCCTTGTGCGCGTTCTGTCCGTAACGGATTGTAATCGACGGCGGTGACATCCAGGCTCTGCATGCCGCTAAGTATCTCCAGATTAACTCCGTCGCCACAGCCTGCGTCCAGAATGTGCAACGGCCCCGAAACTGATGGATAATTTTCGATGCATTCGAGAAGGAAGCGCTTTCGTCGCTCGACTGTATGCGACTGCGCGTTAGACCCCGACGCCGTGTGCTGCGAGTCAGTGTACCACGGATTATTCCTGCTAATTTCCTCAGCCGGTGATTTCTGGTGCAAATTCGCAGCCCTCCTTACCTTCGTTTACCTCATTTTTCCGCTTGACACGCCTGGAAACTCCCCTTGTTTCAATAGGGGAGCGGGTGCGTTCGTCGTAGCGTTCAAGATGAGAATGTTGTTGCATGGTCGATAATTGTATAGATTTGTTTCCCAATGCTCTGAATGATAGTGTTATGACATTGAATGTTTGTCAATAGGTATGAATGTCACGATGCGGAATCGGAGTTTGCTCCGTCTCACTTCGTTCCCGTACGGTCGATGGCAGTGAAGGTTTTTCTGGAAAACCAGATATTGTTGCTGTGTCCTTCCCTGTTCGCAAATTGCCGCCTAACTGATACGTTGCAGCCAAAGCGGCGCCAACGTCTAATCTGGATACCAAATAACTCTTCATGACGAAGTCAAAAAAAATCGCGTCCGTTTCACTCATCCTCAAATTTTTTCGATTGCCTTTGGATTTTGTTCTGCTCACCTTTCACTACCTGAAGGGTACGAGCTGGCTGATTGTATATCAGTTTAAGAGACGAATTGGATTGAACCCTCGAAAACGTTGGATTTTTGGCTGTTTTACCTGCTCGCTGGGCGATTCAGATACGGACTATACCTGTTTGCCGGGACGAAAATACGGCGCCGCTACAGTCTTTCGCGCGCTGTGTTCGGACTGTTTGCGGAATGCTTCAACGGGCGAGACGTATTGTGCGAAGAAGATGAAATACAAATATAAGCATTGGCGGCCATCCTGGAAACGCGTGATCGCTCTCGGCGTTTTACTATTTGTTAGCTGGCAGGGAATTGGATACGGGTTGTTCATGACGTTCCGGCCGGAACGTGTTCTGCAGGACCACGCAGAAGAAGCAGGCCTTCTTGCGCTTGTTGATACGTGGTATGCCGAAGGCCGGTATGCGGAAGCTGCGAAGCGAGGCAAGATCGGCATTCAGCTGTTTCCGGAGAATGTTACGTTGAAGTTCATGACTGCGTTATGCCTGATTGAATTAGAGCAGCATGGCGAAGCACAATCGCTTTTGGCGGACGTTGTACATCTGGATTCACGGCACTGGAACGCACACCTGGAGTTGGCAAAGCTCGCGATGCTTAGAGTTGATCCCCAAAAGGCACTGGAACATGCGGTTTTGGTATGCAAGGTCGATCCTGGCAATCAGGAAGCACATCTTATTTCGGCGGCCTGCTACTATCTTCGAGATGACCCGAATTCTGCATTGGCATCGGTTGAAGCGGCCACGGCACAACCGCTAAGCGATCCCGAATTGATGCAACAGGCAGCGTTGGTGTATCAACGATTGAACGACCTGGATGCTGCGGAGCGGCTTTATACGCAATCTCTGGACAAAGACCCGAATTCGGTAGTCGCCGGGGTTGGACTCGCTGATATCTGTATGTCGCGCGGGCAATGGGAGATCGCGAAGCACAGGCTGGATGCATTGATTGCCTTAGATGCCGGCAATCCAAAGGTCGTCGAAGGGCTTGTACGATTGCATATCGGCCAGGGCAAGATGCAGGATGCTTTGGAAGCATATCAGAAATTGCTGCAGCAGGATCCAACAAATTCATCGATCAGGTTCGCCTACGCGACTATGCTTGTGCAAACCGGCAACACCGATGAAGCGGCCCGTCTGCTGAAGGGGCTGGTTGCGGACTATCCCGATCATAAGGAAGCCGTAATTCTTTTGGCTCGGATATATTCAAAATTTGGCCTTCATTCGCTTGCAATCGAACATCTCGAAAGGTTATCGAACAAACATCCGGAGAATGTTGGCGCGCGCCAACTCTTGGCGGAGTCATATCTGGCGACGAAGAATTTCTCACAGGCAATCATTGCCATTCAGTCTCTTTTGAAAGCCAAGCCTGATGAGCTGCATGTGCGTATGATGCTTGTAGACGCCCTGAGTGATAGCGGGGACGTGGCGTCGGCAATCACGGCAGCCAGTGAAACCGCGGAGCGCTTTCCCGCGTCCTCGATCCCATTAATGAAAATAGGTCTATTGCATCGCGAATCAGGCAATGTCGAACTCGCGGTTGGGTATTATCGCGAGGCACTTGCCAGAGCGCCGAATGATCCGGTTGCCGCGAATAACCTGGCGTTATTTCTGTCCGAAACCGGGAATGCAACCGATCTGGATGAGGCGGTGACGATCGCTGCGGATTTAGTTAGACGATACCCGGGCAATGCTGTTGTTTCTGATTCTGTCGGCTGGATATTCCATAAAAAAGGGGACTACAAGACGGCACTGGAATATTTCGAAAATGCAATCCAGTTGAATCCGGGATTGCCTGATCCGCATTACCACAGTGGTAAATCCCTTGTGGAATTAAACAAGATTGAATTGGCGATAAACGCGTTTCGCAAATCACTGCAACTGTCAACGAGTTTCGAGGGGGCCGACGATGCTCGCACGATTCTGGAACACCTTCCCGGCGTCTCGAAATAGATCGTGGTAGATAGCGGTATTGTGCAGTGTGAATCGCATGCACCCGACGATGTGTTTCCCCTGGGCAAAGATGACCCCGAAAATCAACCTGATCTGTCTTGTTTTGGCATGTGCCACATTGTTGGGGTACTGGCACGTTCAAGAAAATGAATTCATCGAATTTGATGACCGAATGTACATTGTCGACAATGTACGTGTCCAGAAAGGACTAACCCGGCAAACAATCGCATGGGCATTTACCAGTGATTACGCTGGAAATTGGCATCCGCTTACATGGCTTTCACATACCCTCGACTGCAGTTTCTTCGGTCTTAATCCTCGCGGACACCACCTCGTAAGTGTCGGCTTTCATGTCGCCAACACCATGCTTTTGTTTGTCCTTTTGACCCGTATGACGGGGGCGCTGTGGGCCAGCGCCTTCACCGCGGCGTTATTCGCTCTGCATCCCCTCCACGTCGAGTCCGTAGCCTGGGCATCCGAGCGAAAGGATGTACTTAGCGGATTCTTCTGGCTCTTGACGGTGTTCGCCTATTGCCGTTACGCAAGAAAACGTCGTCCGGTTTGGTACGCGATGCTGGTCTGCACATTTACTTTGGGTTTGTTGTCAAAGCCCATGCTGGTGACGCTACCTTGCGTACTCCTCCTGCTGGATTATTGGCCGCTCCGCCGGTTCGAGCACCTGGCTGCATCAAACCATATCGGCAACCCACGGAAAATCGGCAACGTATTCACTCGTAATAACACCATTACCCTCATCCAGGAGAAGCTTCCGCTTTTTGTCCTCGCCATTCTTTCCAGTGTCATCACCTATGTCGTGCAGAGCGAGGGCGGCTCGGTATCGTCTATCGATGAGATCCCGCTGGGCGAACGGGTAAAAAATGTATGTGTTTCATATGTTGCCTATTTAACCAAGATGTGCTGGCCCGGAGATCTTGCTATTATTTATCCGTTCCCCGCCAATGGAATACCGGTCCTGCAGGCGTGCGCCGCTGCTGCCGTTCTTGCGGTGATAAGCTGGTACGTCGTGAAGTCTCGTGGTCGGTATCCTTTCCTTGCCGTGGGATGGTTATGGTACCTCGGGACACTTGTGCCCGTAATCGGCGTCGTTCATGTCGGCATGCATAGCATGGCCGATCGCTACACGTATATGCCGTTAATCGGCATATTTATCATGATATCGTGGAGCGGCCCTATCCTTGCGGACAGGATTCGTTGTCCTCGTGTTTGCTTGTTCACGTTGTCATTCGCAGTACTGGGCGTGCTGATGCTGTGTACGAGAAGTCAAGTGCGCTACTGGCGACATACCGAATCGCTGTTCAACCATGCCTTGACCGCAACCGAATCCAATTATATTGCCCATAATACCTTGGGCCTGTCGCTTGAGCGCGATGGACAGTATCAAGAAGCTCAGTCACATTTCGAAAAAGCGGTAGCGATCAATCCGGCATTTCCCCCCGCGCATGCAAACCTCGGCAGCGTACTCGGTCGTCTGGGGCGTCTTGACCAGGCTGGAGAACACGTCGAAACTGCCCTGCGGCTGCAGCCGGATTTCGTCGAGGCCCGATATCATTTGGGTATGATCCAGTTGCGCAGACACCAGTACCGGCAAGCCACACGCATACTCGCCGATGTTGTCGCCAGAAAGCCTGACTTCGCTTTGGCTCACCGTAATCTGGCCTTCGCGTATGTGAAGGCTGGTCAATACGCAGATGGTGTCCGGCACTACAGGACAGCGTTGACGCTAGCCCCGGACCAGCATGAAGCGAACGCGCAATTCGGCAATGTACTCTTGGCTGCTGGTCGATCTAAGGAAGCGCTCACCTACTTCTATCGCGCCGTAGCATTAAATCCCACGTCGCCTGAGGCATTGAACGGGATTGCGTGGATCTTGTCAACGTGTCCGATACGGGACCTTCGAGATGGAGCGAAAGCTGTTGAGATCGCTAAACGTGCCTGTGATTTGACCCAATACTCTGACGCCGCCATACTCGATACGCTTGCCGCCGCATATGCTGAAGCCGAGCGATTTACTGACGCAGTCGTAACGGTGAAGAAAGCGATCGACAAGTGCAGCGATAGACCGAAAATAATTGGCCTGCTGCGCCAGCGGCTGGAGCTTTATGTGGACGGAAAACCGTACCGGCAGGGCAATGACGGTGTAGAATGTGAATAAAGGCGAGAAATCCCACTCTCAACACGAATCCCGCTGGTCCGCTCATGAATCGTTCAACAATTCGTGACAGTGTAAACGGTCGTGTGTGGTTCGCGAGATCTCAGCGGGGGTGGGCCGAACGTCGTTGAGTTAAGGCTCGTTCCCAAAGACATGAACCGTGCGAACTTCGTTGGCGTTCACAGCTTCAGATGTGGCATTTCCAGTGTCTTGTCGGCGCAACGAACACGATACTGATTGATGAACGTAGTAAACGAAGGGCTTAAATCAACGAAATCGGTGTCGGGCTTCCGGTTGGCAGAGGGCAACCTCCAGCTCTACCCGGAGATTCGGCAAATCTACATTGCTAACACTGGCTTGCGTAGCGATCCGCGCCGGCAGCCGCTTATCGCCTGACTGTGCGCAAAAAAAAAGTGCCTCGGAAAACCCGAGGCACCCCATAATTGTACAAACCTGAGAAAACTTTCGCGTCATGCTTTGGCGACCGATTTCCTTTTCTTTCTCACCGCAAGTAGCCCCATCAAACCAAGACTGGCCATCAGGTAGGTGCTCGGCTCAGGAACAACTGCGCCGCCCGTCTGGATATAACGTAGGGAGAAATCGCCAGAAGGCGCGTTGGTGTTAATGAATTCGACTTCAAATGCCTGCACGGCATTGAATTCCGCAAAATTTGAAAATGCGGCGAAAGGCACAGTAAATACCGTTTCGTTCGTGCCTGTGATGATTGGGTTAGGGATGTAGATACCAGGGCCGGCCGGCCCAATTGGGTCATCAAACACGCCGCCGGCGATGGTTGACGAACCGCCGGCTGTGTGAACCGTAAGGTTCATGACCAGTCCTTCACCGTCATTCGATCGCATCAGGATCTCAAACTGTGTCGAACCGTCGGCGATAAAGTTTGCACCGAGACCGCTACCCAGTGTTAGGCCTGTGCCCGCGCCATCGACTTCATCGTCACCGTCGTATTGAAGCAAAACGCGGCTCTTGACGTTATCGTCGTTAGAATGGCTGGCATAATCCAGCCCCCCACCGCCGGCATCGAAGTTGAATGCGAGCCCGGTACTGCCTGCCAACTCCTCGACTTCGAAGTCACGCTCACCGCCAAGGACACCGGAAAGCCCGGACAGGGCATTGCTTAGCACCACTCCCGGCGTGTCGCCGGACGTCGAGTGAATCGGGTTGCTGGCATCAAAGTTGTCGATGACCAGTGCGTTTGTCTGTTTCGCCATAAATGCGATCGACAGTGCCACGCCGAATGTGAAAATCTTACCCCCTGAAGTTTGCCTCATAGCTGCTCTACCTCCCATTTGGTATTCTGCAAAAGAAGTTGTTGTTAGCTCGCCGAAAGCACGTAGTCGCCGAGCAACTGACCACGCACCATTCGCTAACGTCATCATAAGCTTATAATCACAAACACCGCTCTTTTCAATTTTTTCTATCATATTTCTCATAATTAGTTCCTCGCTTAATCTTGCGTTTTCGTCGATTTTACGTCGTATTCGCCCCGAAATTCACTAAATTTTATGTATTGCCGACCGACCGTGCCCTGAATTATGTCGCTCCGTGACCGTTTTGCATTCCGTACCTCAGGTGGTTTGCTGAAGACGCATCTTTCGTCGTTTCTGAAAAATGCCGAGGCGTGCGCCGAAATTCAGATCCTCAGAGGACCCGTTCCGGTGACAAAATTGACGGAATGGGAAAATCCATGACCGGGCTTTTCGATACGCACACGCTTCTATGGCGTACGGCCGAACCTGATCGTTTATCGCAATCCGCCAGAAAGTTCATTGATGTTCAATCATACCAGCTTCTTCTCAGTCACATATCAAAGAAAAAATGGTTGGTGTCGGACTTTGAATTTG
>JAJFLQ010000177.1 GCA_021772615.1 Verrucomicrobiota bacterium
GTCCGACCTGTCCGACCTGTCCGACCTGTCCGACCTGTCCGACCTGTCCGACCTGTCCGACCTGTCCGACCTGTCCGACCTGTCCGACAAGATATCGTACGCCGCTCGATCCTGGTGTCAACACGAATATCGCATACCCACGAGTTTTTGGCGGCGGGGAGTTGACATTCCACCCGGCTCGTCGTCCATTACGTCACCGAAGGTCGTCCGATACCCATTCGCGTGCTGAGTGAAACCAACGTGTCACCACACACCGACCTTTGCCATATCGCACCCTCTCACGTTGCATCGAAACCCTATGGAAAAACCCAATATACAGACAGTCGGCGAGCTGAAAGCGACCGGTGCAATCTATCGCTCCGTCAAGGACGAACTGCGCGAGAACCTCATCGACCGCATCCGCAGCCGGCGCGCATTGTTTCCGGGCATTGTCGGTTACGAAAACACGGTGTTGCCGATGCTCCAGAACGCGATCCTGTCGCGGCACAACTTTATACTACTCGGGCTGCGCGGGCAGGCAAAAACCCGCCTTATCCGGACACTCACGGACCTCCTCGACGAGTGGGCGCCGGCGATTCTCGGGTCGCCGTTGAACTGTCATCCGTATCAGCCCAACTGCGCGTACTCACGTCGCCTGATCGCGGATCACGGGGATGACACCGAAATCGAATGGCGCCACAAATCGGAACGCTACCAGGAAAAGCTGGCGACACCCGATGTCACCATCGCCGATCTGATCGGCGACCTTGACCCGATCAAGGCAGCGCGGGAGCAGCGGGATCTGACCGATGAGGAAGTGATCTCGTTCGGTATCATTCCACGATCGAATCGCGGTATCTTCGCGATCAACGAATTGCCCGATTTACAGGCGCGTATTCAAGTGGGGTTACTGAATATTCTTGAAGAAAACGATCTCCAGATTCGTGGATTCCCCGTCCGGATCCCGATGGACACGGCACTCGTCTTCACCGCGAACCCGGAAGACTACACCAATCGCGGCAACATCATTACGCCACTGAAGGACCGCATCGACTCCCAGATTCTGACGCACTACCCGCGCTCCATAAGGGAATCAGAGAAGATCACGACCCAGGAAGCGTGGCTGCATCGGTCGGCTCCTGTCGCTATTCCCGAGTTCTTCCGTGATATCATCGAATCCGTACCTTTTGTGGCACGGCAGTCCGAGTTCATCGACAAGTCCTCCGGCGTCAGTGCAAGGCTCACTATTTCGCTGATCGAGAATATCGTCTCGAATATGGAGCGGCGCAATCTGATTACCGGAGACACCGTCATGACGCCGCGATTCTCGGACATTTACGCCGGAGCACCGTCGATTACCGGCAAGATCGAACTTGGCTACGAAGGAGAACGCGAGGGATTGGCTCTCGTCGCCGCCAATCTCATTGGCCAGTCTATCAAAACGATTTTTTTACAGGTATTCCCCCGCATCGAGAAAGCGGATCATCTACCGGCCCAGGCGGATCCGATATTCGGTCAAATTATCGCGTTCTTTGCGCATTCCAATCCCCTGGAACTGTCTGACGAGTCGCCGCTTGCTGCCCATTTCGACGCCTTATCCGCTGTGCCTACGCTCAAAAAAACCGCATGCAAGTATCTGCCGCTGAAATCCACGGAGGAGGTCGTGCTCGGCATGGAATTCGTTCTCGAAGGCCTGCACCAGGAAAACCTTATCGCCCGCGAATCGGTCGACGGCATCTTCAAATATTCGGATATGCTTGCAACCATGCTCGGTTGATCGTGTCCGTTACCATATGAGATATCGCTACTTCGAATGGGACCAGGACCTTGTTGCCCGCATACTCGCTGAGCGCGGCCTGCGACAGGTCCTGCAGCACCTGTTGCTGCAAACGAACGGCGACGTCGACCGCGCTTTGAAATTTATGAGGCAGTTGCAAAGCCAGGGGTATATCGACCGCGACATTGACCTCGATGCATTCGAGGACGGATTGAAATCCGACAATATTATCGTGGGCCGCGAGGGTGCGCCGACATTGACAATGAAAGGCGAACAGTGGATTCGCGAGGAGTCGCTGAAGTACATCTTTTCGTCACTCAAAGCCTCCGGCAGCGGCGCCCATCCGCTGGGACGCGAAGGGCACGGCGCGGGCGAGGCGCTGCCGGAGTATCGTGCCTATCAATACGGCGATCCGCCCGGCGCCATCGATTATAATGAGTCGTTTAAGAACACAATCCGACGGACCGGCCTGAATCCCGCCGCCATATCCGAGGACGATCTGACTGTGCGAAACCACCAGGCGTCGACGTCCGCTGCGACAGTCCTGCTGCTGGACATTTCACACTCCATGATACTCTACGGCGAGGACCGGATTACGCCGGCCAAACAGGTTGCATTGGCCCTGGCGCAAATGATCAAGACGCAATACCCAAAAGATAGCCTTGACGTGGTTGTGTTTGGCGACGAGGCACGACAGATTGAACTCAAGGACCTCCCCTATACCGGGGTCGGACCGTATCATACGAATACCATGGATGGACTGCGAACGGGGCGGGAGTTGCTGCTGCGCAGAAAATCTGCGAATCGCCAGATCTTTATGATCACAGACGGGAAGCCCACGGTGGTGACGCGTCGAAACGGCGAGATCTACCGCAACTCATCCGGCCTCGATCCGTACATCATCAACCGTACCCTTGACGAAGCGTTGATCTGTCGCCGCAAGAATATCTTGATAACGACATTCATGGTGACATCGGACCCATACCTGGTGTCTTTCATACAAAAACTCACGCAACTGAATCGCGGACGCGCCTATTTCTCTCCGGTGAATCGGCTGGGCGGCTTTATCTTTCGCGACTTCATGAGCAACCGGTCGCGCCGCGCACGATGAAACCAAACCGTTTTCAAACAATGCATAGCATTCTCCGCGATGCACGACGGAGATTCATGACCGTGTGCATAGGCATCGCGTCAGCTGCAATGTGCATCGCCGACGCGGAGGCGACACCGGTCAAGGTTGCTCACGTCGAGGTCGCGTTGATGTCGCGCGATCTCTCGGTGCGCCCCGGTACGACGGCCGTAGTCGGGTTGCACATGAGGATGGACAAAAACTGGCATACCTACTGGCGCAACGCGGGCGGCGACATTGGCTTCCCCACCACACTGAACTGGACACTGCCGGAAGGCTTCAAAGCCGGCCCCATACGCTGGCCGTATCCAGAGAAGTTTCTCGACACGTTAATCGAGGGCGAGCCACCGATGGCAAGCTACGGGTACAAGGACGACGTGGTCCTGCTCGTCGATATTGCGACACCGCCGGCAATTCAAACCGAAACGGTCACATTCGCCGTCGACGCCTCGTGGCTGGCTTGTGAAATGATGTGCATACCGGGCTCGGCGACGCTTTCCATAACGCTTCCGGTATCAGATGAACCACCGCAGGACGATCCGGAATGGGTCACGGCTTTTGCGACGGCAGAGGCACGCGTGCCGGCAGCACCAGCGAATTGGATTATCCGCGTAAGTCCGAGCGAGGACAAATTGGTGTTTACGATTCGCCACGCCGCCGGCACCGACATGAGCGGGATCACGGATGTGCAATTCTTTCCGTATCAAGCCGGCATCATCAACGATGCAGCCGACCAGCAGCTGGAAACCGCTGCAGACGCCGCGACGCTGACTGTGCCGCTGGCATCGGCTATCGCCACGGCGCCGGAGCGCATTCAAGGTGTCCTTGTGGCGTCGCCGTCGTGGCCCGGGACGCCGTCGCGCCGAGCCCTGGAGATCGATCATGCTGTTGGTGTCCAGGAGCAGGAAGCCATTCCGCCGCGGACAGCGAGTGCGACAGACACTGCTCCTGCCGTACCGGTCACGTTCTGGTCCGCATGTCTCCTGGCATTTGTCGGGGGAATGATACTCAATCTCATGCCGTGCGTGCTGCCGGTGTTGTCACTCAAGGTTCTGAGCTTTGTAAAAAAGGCGGATCAGGACCGACGCGGCGTGTGGAAACACGGCGTCGTCTTTACACTTGGGGTCCTGGTAACGTTCTGGAGCCTTTCAGGCGTTCTGGTCGCCATCCGTCTCGCCGGACACGCCGTGGGCTGGGGGTTTCAGCTGCAGTCGCCGGTCTTCCTGTTTGCACTGATCGCGCTGCTGTTTCTGTTCGGTCTGAGCCTGCTGGGTGTATTCGAGATCGGCACATCGTTCATCGGACTGGGCGCGGATGCCTCAAATCGCGCGGGTTACGGCGGTACCTTCTACACCGGCATCCTCGCCGTCCTCGTCGCGACACCGTGCACGGCGCCGTTCATGGGCACGGCAATGGGATTTGCATTGACCCAGCCGTGGTGGGCCTCGACCATCATCTTTACCTGCCTCGGCCTGGGACTGGCGACACCGTATGTATTACTGACATTCATGCCCGGCCTGCTGCGGTTCCTGCCCAAGCCCGGCGCGTGGATGGAGTCGTTCAAACAGCTGATGGGATTTTTCCTCCTCGCCACAGTCGTCTGGCTTCTATGGGTGCTCGGTAACCAGGTAAACAACGATCGGCTGGCGCGCGTACTTGCCGCGCTTCTGTGCATGGGCATCGCCGGATGGGTCCTGGGCAGATGGTCCGTTCCCGTCAAACCGACGCGGGTACGAGTGGGTGCGAAAATCGCATGTCTATCATTGCTTGTTCTCGGCACCGGATTTGGCCTTCAGGGGATCGACAATGCAACCGCCGTGAAAGCCGACGTGCAGGAGCACTCAGCCTGGATTCCGTACAGTGAAAGCCGGTTGCACGAATTACGCGCCGCCGGCGAGCCCGTGTTCATCGACTTCACGGCCGACTGGTGCCTCACCTGCAAGGTCAATGAACGAGTCGCATTCACGCCCGAAGTCGTGAAGCAGTTCCAGGACAGGGGGATTACGCTCATGGTTGCGGATTTCACCAGCCACGACGAAGCGATATCGGCCGCACTCAGCCGCTACGGCCGCAGCGGCGTGCCGCTCTACGTGCTCTACGGTCCCGGCGCCGACACCAGCCCAAGCATACTGCCGCAGCTCCTTACTCCGGGAATCGTGCTCGACGCTATCGACGGAATGTGACGCGATATGAACAAGAAGGCACTCACCGAAGCGGATATCCGCACGAAGTTCATCACACCGTCCCTCGACAGGGACAGGCAGGGCTCGTGGGATATTATGACGCAAATGCTCGAAGAACACTACTTCACGAGCGGCAGGGTGATCGTACAGGGGAAAAAACACAGCCGCGGCACGGCAAAGAAAGCCGACTACATCCTGTTCTACAAACCGAACATCCCGATTGCCGTCATCGAGGCAAAGGACAACAATCACAGTGTTGGCGCCGGCATGCAACAGGCGCTCGACTATGCTGAAATTCTCGATGTGCCCTTTGCCTACAGTTCGAACGGCGATGCGTTCCTCGAACACGACCGAACGCCGGGTGCGAATCCGGTCGAACGCGAAATTCCACTCGACCAATTCCCCGGCCCCGACGATTTGTGGCGACGTTACCGCGCGGTAAAAGGCTACACGGCCGAGCAGGAATCCATTGCCACCTTCGACTACCACGACGACGGCTCCGGGAAACGTCCCCGATATTATCAGATCAACGCCATAAACCGGACGGTCGACGCGATCGCGCGCGGCGAGAATCGTATTCTCCTGGTCATGGCGACCGGCACGGGAAAGACCTATACCGCGTTCCAGATCATCTGGCGCCTGTGGAAAGCCGGCGCAAAAAAGCGCATCCTCTTCCTTGTCGATCGCAATATCCTCGCCGACCAGACGAAGACCAACGACTTCAAGCCGTTTGGTCAGGCGATGACCAAGATCACCAACCGCACGGTCGACAAGTCCTACGAGATTTATCTCTGCCTCTACCAGGCCGTTACCGGCACGGACGAGGCGAGCAACGTATACAGGCAGTTCTCGCCGGACTTCTTCGATCTCATCGTCATCGACGAGTGCCATCGCGGCAGCGCCGCCGACGATGCGTCGTGGCGCCGGGTGCTCGAATATTTCACCGACGCCGCCCAGATCGGGCTGACCGCGACCCCGAAGGAGACCACAACGGTCTCGAACATCGATTACTTCGGCGAGCCGATCTACACCTACTCGCTGCGCCAGGGCATCAGCGACGGTTTTCTCGCGCCCTACAAGGTCGTCCGCATCGGCCTCGACCGGGATGAGGGATGGCGGCCGGAAGCAGGGAAGACCGATAAATACGGCGCCGTCATCACCGACCGCGAATACAACCAACGCGACATGGACCGCAATCTTGTACTCGAACAACGCACCGAGCTGGTGGCGGCAAAAATAACGGCCTTCCTGAAGGCGACCAACCGCTATGCCAAGACGATTGTCTTCTGTGAAAACATCGACCACGCCGAGCGCATGCGGCAGGCGTTGGTCAATGCCAATCCCGATCTCGCCGCGGCCAACAGCCGCTACGTCATGCGCATCACCGGCGACGACCAGGAGGGCAAGGCGCAACTCGACAACTTCATCGATCCCGAGTCCGATTACCCGGTCATCGCCACCACCTCGAAGCTCATGTCCACCGGTGTCGACGCCCAGACCTGTCAGCTCATCGTTCTCGACAAGGTCATCGGCAGCATGACCGAGTTCAAACAGATTATCGGCCGCGGCACCCGGATCAATGAAGCCTATGGCAAATTCTTCTTCACGATCATGGATTTCAAACGGGCAACGGCGCTCTTTGCCGATCCCGACTTCGACGGCGACCCGGTGCAGATCTACGAGCCGGGTCCCGACGAGCCACCGGTCCCCCCGGAGCCCCAGCCCGAGCCGGGCGACGGGGAGCCGGGCGACGACGAACCGCCCGGCATCATGATTTTCGATCCACCGGAGCCGTTCGGCTCGGGCGACGACGGCCCAGCCGGCCCGAGACGCTACTACGTGAACGACGTCGCGGTCGCGGTCACCACCGAGCGTGTCCAGTACCTGGATGCCGACGGCCGACTCATCACCGAGTCGCTCACGGACTATTCCCGCAAGACGGTGCACAAGTCCTTCGCCACCCTCAGCGACTTCCTCGCCACGTGGAACGCCGCCGACCGGAAAAAAGCGCTTATTGACGAACTCGCCGCCCAGGGTCTCTTCCTCGACGAACTCGCCGAGATGGTCGGGCGCGATTACGACGCCTTTGATCTTATCTGCCACATCGCCTGGGACCAGCCGCCGCTCACGCGCAGGGAACGCGCGGAAGGGGTGAAAAAACGGGATATCTTCGGCAAGTACGGCGAGCAGGCGCGCGCCGTCCTCGAAGCCCTGCTCGGGAAATACGCAGACAGCGGCATCCAGACCGTCGAGTCCATGGAGATCCTCAAGGTCGATCCGCTGCGCGGCTTCGGCACGCCCATCGAGATCGTTCGACTGTTCGGCGGCAAGGCCGCCTACCGCGCCGCCATTAGCGACCTCGAAAACGCCCTGTACACAACCGCAGCCTAGGAAAGCCATAGCCCATGCCCAACATCTCGAATCTCGTCAAATCCATTCAGGACATCATGCGCAAAGACGCCGGCACCTACGGCGACGCCCAGCGCATCGAGCAGATGGCCTGGCTCTTCTTTCTCAAGATCTTCGACGATCGCGAGACCCAGCTCGAACTCTTTGACGACGACTACCGGTCGCCGCTGAAAGACCACCTGCGCTGGCGCGACTGGGCAGCAGACGATGAAGGCATCACCGGCGAAGCACTCCTCGATTTCGTCAACAACACCCTGCTCCCCGCGCTGAAGGGGCTCGCCGCCGGGCACGACCACATCGCCGGCCTCATTCGCATGACCTTTCAGGACGCCAACAACTACATGAAAAACGGCACGCTCCTGCGGCAGGTCGTCAACAAGATCAACGGCATCGATTTCAATACCTCGGACGACCGCCACATGTTCGGCGACATCTACGAGAAAATCCTCAAGGACCTCCAGTCCGCCGGCAACGCCGGCGAGTTCTACACCCCGCGCGCCGTCACCCGGTTCATTGTCGACCAGGTCGACCCGCGCCTCGGCGAGACCGTCCTCGATCCCGCCTGCGGCACCGGCGGCTTCCTCACCTGCGCCATCGACCATCTGCGCGATCAGGCCCGGACCGATACCGACATGGCGACGTTGCAATCATGCTTCTCCGGCATCGAGAAAAAGCACCTCCCGCACGTGCTCTGCATGACCAACCTCATGCTCCACGGCATCGACGTCCCGTCCAACGTCCGTCTCGACAACACGCTTTCCCGGCCGCTCACGGACTGGAAGCCGAAAGAATACGTCGACGTCGTCGTCACCAATCCGCCCTTCGGCGGTATGGAAGAAGACGGCATCGAGGCGAATTTCCCCAGCGAGTTCCGCACCCGCGAGACCGCCGATCTCTTTCTCGTTCTCATCATGCGCGTGCTCAAGCCCGGCGGCCGCGCCGGCATCGTACTGCCCGACGGGACGCTCTTCGGCGAAGGCGTCAAAACGCGCATCAAGGAAAAGCTCCTCGACACGTGCAACCTCCACACCATCGTGCGTCTGCCCAACGGCGTCTTCAATCCCTATACAGGCATCCGCACCAACCTGCTGTTCTTCGCCAAAGGCCGACCAACCGAGGAGGTCTGGTATTACGAACACCCGTATCCGAAAGGCGCCAAGAGCTACAACAAAGGCAAGCCCATCCGCATCGCGGAGTTCAAGCCCGAGAAGGCATGGTGGGGCAAACCGGACAAGCACGGCCGCTACAGCACGCGCAAGGAGACCGATCATGCCTGGCGCGTCTCCATCGAGGACATCAAGGCCGGCACCTACAACCTCGACCTGAAGAACCCACGTAACACCGACCCGGGTCCCGGCAACGTCGACGAGCTGCTGCCGGAATACGAAAAGCTGCTCGAACGGATCGCCGAAACCCGCGCCGCGCTGAAACAGGAACTCCACGCCGCCCTCACCGCCACAACGGGTAAATCGGCATGAAGCTGGATACCTTTTTCCAGAAGTTCGAGCTGTTCGCCGACGCGCCGGATGCGGTGGCGAAGATGCGGGAGTTGGTGTTGGGTCTGGCGGTACAGGGTAGGCTTGTAGAGCAAGACCCAAGGGAAGGCTCAGGTGCTGCACTGCTCGACATCGCGGTTACCGAGCGTATCCGATTGATTCGCGAGAAGATATTGAAGAAACCCCGCGTAATCCAACCCGTCGCCGAATTTGAATGCCCGAAACTACCGACAAATTGGGTATTGACATCGCTAAATGAGATCACCCAGATCGCCCCGCGCAATAGCGCCAACGATTCCACAATGGCGACATTTCTTCCCATGTCGGCAATACCGCAACGATATGGTGGTGCGCTCACGGGCCAATCTCGCTCTTGGTCTGATATCAAAAAAGGGTTTACGCACTTAGCCAACAGCGACATCGCACTAGCCAAAATTACGCCGTGTTTCCAAAACGGTAAGTCAGCCGTTATCGACGATTTGGAAAACGAGATTGGCGCTGGAACGACAGAATTGCATGTGGCCCGTCCTTTTGCACCGGTAGTCAACCCTCACTATGTTTGGATCTTCCTAAAATCGCCACGGTTCCTTCTCGAAGGAGTGCCGCACATGACTGGTTCCGCTGGCCAAAAGCGAGTTCCTATAGGCTACTTCGCTCTTAAGCCCTTCCCCCTCCCCCCTCTTGCTGAGCAGAAGCGGATCGTGGCGAAGGTGGATGCGTTGATGGCGTTGTGTGACCGGCTGGAATCGGAGCAGCGGGAACGGGAGACGCGCCACGCCGCGCTGGCCCGCGCGTCGCTGGCCCGCTTTGGCGACGCGCCGACCCCGGCCAACCTCCAGTTCCTCTTCCACAAGTCCTACGACATCGCCCCCGCCGACCTCCGCAAATCCATCCTCACCCTCGCCGTCCAAGGCAAACTCGTCCCCCAGGATCCGGAGGATGAACCGGCGGAAACACTTCTCGATCGTATCAAGACCGAACAAAATAAGATGCTGAACAAAAATTACCCGAATCAAAATGAAGCATCGACACAACTTCGCAAGCGATGCTCTCGGACATTACCAAATGGTTTGGACACCTTAGTAGATGGTTGGGTGTGGACGACGCTAATCCAATCAACTCTCCTGGTCGTTGATTGTCACAATAAAACTGCTCCATATACCGAGAGGGGAATTCGTTTACTACGCACGACCAATATTCGAGACGGACAGTTAAACCTTTCTGCACCGAAGTTCGTCAGTGAAGCGACATACGAAAAATGGAGTTCGCGGTGTCGGCCAGAACCAGGAGATATTCTCATAACCCGAGAAGCACCAATGGGCGAGGTGTGCATAATTCCTGAAGGCATGCAAGTTTGTATGGGACAGAGAATGATGTTGATTCGTGTTGTCCCGGGTACGATCGACCAAAAATTTCTTTTATATTCGTTGATGGATCCTAGTTTAATGGAGCGAGTACAGGATAAACCTGTTGGCGCTACAGTAAAGCACCTCCGAGTCGGTGGAGTTGAGACTTTGCTGATTCCGCTCCCACCCCTATCCGAACAACGCCGGATCGTCGCGAAAGTTGATGAACTGATGGCCTTGGTCGATGCGCTGGAAACGCAGCTTGCCGCCGCACGCAGCACAGCCGGGAACCTTCTCGAAGCCCTCGTCGCCGAACTGTCCGCCAACGGAGCCTCGTCTACCAAACGGTCACCTGGACGATGAAGCTCCACCGTCTCTGGATCGACTGTTTCAAGAACCTGCGGAACTGCGAGGTCATCTTCGAGCAGCCTCATCTCCTGAATGCCGTCATCGGCGGCAACGGCAGCGGTAAGTCCAACCTGGTGGAGGCCATACTTCACATTCTCCTGGACGTCTACCTCAAGAAAACACCGCCGTTCGACTTTTTCTTCGAGTTTGAAGCTCAGGGACGATTCGTCAAACTGTCGGCGTCGGGCGGTCGTGTGCGTGCCGTCGTCGATGGTTACGACATGCCGATCCTTCACTTTGCGCGCCGCTTGCGAGACGGCGACGCCCAAGTCTATTACCCGGAAACGACCTTCGCCTACTACTCCGGCGATTGCGACCGGGTCCGACGGCTGATAAAACGCTACACCAACAGCTTCCGACGCATGGTTCAGCGACCCGGGCAAGACAACCTCCAGCCGCTATTCGTGCTCTCAACCAATCAGCAGGCACGCAATATCCTCCTCGCGCTAATTGCCCATCGACATATCGATTTTCTCCACAGCCTTAACATTGCCGGAGCCCGCCGGGTCAATCTGGTTCTCCAGTCCCCCGCAGGCTTCGACCCGGACGTTGACGAGCCAGTTCTCTGGGGCACCGCCGGCAAGGTGGGCAAGACGATTGCCGCCATTGCGGACACGGCGGACAGGGAAGAGAGTCGACGGATTGAATGTTCCGTCCGGAAGGACGCAGATGAAATCATCCGCTCATATAAGGAAACCCGAAAGTATACCTTCGAAGAGACGCTCCATGCTGAGCAAGGACTGGGGAAACTGGCGACCCGCCTCGAACGCGGGCGGGATAACCTCTACCTGGCACTCGAACACCTCGCTGCACGCGGAATTCTTCAAGGTGTGGAATTTCAGTTATTCGATAAGAACACCAATGAATCTTTTGATTTCGACCATTTGAGTGAGGGCGAAAAACAGCTTATTGCCGTTATCGGCGCCATCCGGCTCACCAACCTGCGAGACAACCTGATCTTGCTGGACGAGCCGGATACTCACCTCAATCCCCAGTGGTCGTGGGAGTATCCCGAGATGCTCGACAACGCATTCGACAAAAGCCAAAAAGCACAATCAACCATCCTTTTGGCCACCCACGATCCCGTGGTGATCTCTGGCTTGATACGTCAGCAGATTTTCCTCGCCAACAGCGTCGGATCCGAATGCTCCAGTTTCAATCGTCCCTACCGCAATCCCCGCGGCCAGGGAATCGCCAATCTCCTGTGCAGCAGCGAGTTTTTCGGCCTGCCATCCAGCCTCGACAAGAAGACCCAGGTCCTCATGGACGAGCGTCTGCGCCTCAGCCTGAAGCAGGTACTCACCGATGAAGACAATCAGCGTCTTGAGGAGTTGAACGAAAAACTCGAAATACTGAAACCCGGAATCAGTGAGCGCGATCCAGACTACGTCGCGTTCCTGAGAAGCCTGCACGCGGGGAAGGAGGACAAGAGTTGAGATACGTACCAATTGATGACCTGCTCCAGTCTGTTTTAGAAGAAGATGGAGGTGATGCGGTCATGCAGCGCCTCGCCAGGGCTCACACGTTGGTCGCCGGGCAATCCGCGGAAGAACGCCAGGCCTATATCAATAATAACGGAGGAACCAAATGGGCGCCGCTGAAGAATCGGTTTACCGCCAAGCTTGGAAACAAATGCTGGTATACCGAAGCAGAGTTGGTTGGCGCACCGCTGACAATCGATCACTATCGCCCAAAATGCACCTACTGGTTTCTCGCGTTCAACGCTGAAAACTACCGCGTTGCCTGCCCCTTTGCCAACAGCCCAAAGCACAACGAGGAAAAGGGTTGTGCAGGCGGCAAGGGGAACGAGTTTCCCCTATTGTATCCCCAGCGAAGAGCCGAAGATATTCGGTCGATCAAGCACGAACGACCGGTGATTCTGGATCCATGCAATAATGACGACTGCGACTTGATCGCCTTCTTGCCTGACGGCCGCCCCGTAATACATCCCACCCATGTAAACGATCCTGATGCTCTGGAAAGAGTTGAGAAAAGCAAGCTCCTTCTGAATCTGGATCATCCCGATTTCAACAGCAAGAGGGAGAAGCTCTGTAGCGACATTAAGACAGATGTAAAAACGCACGAAGCACTAGCTGACGGCTCGGATCAACGAGCAGCCATTCGCGGTCGCCTTAGAAAAACGATTTCGAATACTGCGCCTTTTAGTGTAGCTGCTCGACACTACCTCAGCGCCTACCGTTACTTCGTTTGGGTCTCCGACATTCTAGAGATAGGCACCGACCGTTGATCGTTCAGGGCCTGAACCGACCGAGACCAATTTCCCGGCGTCAAGAAAATGGTCATCGCCTGACAGGCTGGTGTTGGTCGGGTGCATACGCCGTCTCATGCTGCCGCTTCGGGTGCCGACAACACGCCCATCCACCGGTTACAAATTCAGATACGAAAAAATAAATCAGATCATGGACACCGTGGAGAACCTGCTGCAATCTATTGGCGTTTTGGAGTCCGCAGCCCTGAATACTAAGACGAGACGGAAACGCCCGCACGAAAGAAAAATGCAAAGTGAATTTGGAACGGTGGCGTGGCGCAGCCGAAAGTGCATCAATTGAACCTGAATCCGTGAAAAATATTGCAGATCGTCAAGGCCAGTGGAACTGGCTGGAATTTTGTTGCGAACACTGGTCAAATTGAGATTGTAACCCGAGCGCGACGCGTGGCATCAGTCCTGATGTGGTTCAATAGAGCGTCA
>JAJFLQ010000178.1 GCA_021772615.1 Verrucomicrobiota bacterium
CGCCAATAAACGCTAATAATAAGGATGGATTCGCGTCCATTCGCGGTTCTCCCTGCAGTCCGAATAAACGCTAATAAGCAAGCAGGATTCGCGTCCATTGGCGTCCATTCGCGGTTCCTTAACCTGATCTGCCGCCAGCACATGATCCTGTTCAAACAAACCCTATTTACTACGCGAATATAGCTTGAAAGACATGGCCACAGACATACCTGCCGTCCGAATGGTCGGCGTCCACAAATGGTTCGGCGACTTTCACGTCCTCAAGGATATCAACCTGGATGTGCAACCCGGCGAACGCATCGTGATCTGCGGGCCGTCGGGGTCGGGCAAGTCCACCTTGATTCGTTGTATCAATCGGCTCGAAGCCCACCAGCGCGGTCAGATTCTTGTCGACGGCGTGGAACTCACAGATAACGCGAAACATGTGCAGCGGATACGTGCCGAGGTCGGCATGGTGTTTCAGCAGTTCAATCTCTTTCCCCACCTGACGATCCTCGAAAACCTCACGCTGGCGCCGAAATGGGTGCGGAAGCAACCGCGTCGGAGCGCGGAGGAGACGGCCATGCGGTATCTGGAACAAGTGAAGATCGCCGATCAGGCGGCGAAATATCCGTCGCAACTTTCCGGCGGGCAGCAGCAGCGGGTGGCGATAGCGCGGAGTCTCTGTATGGAACCGAAGGTCATGCTGTTCGACGAACCCACGTCGGCATTGGATCCGGAGATGGTGAAGGAGGTATTGGATGTGATGATTGCTCTGGCAGAGGAAGGCATGACGATGCTGGTAGTCACGCATGAAATGGGATTTGCACGGCGTGTGGCGCACCGCGTGGTATTCATGGACGACGGTGAGATTATTGAGGAAAATGATCCGGAAACGTTTTTTCACTCGCCGCAGCACCAGCGCACCCGGCAGTTCATCGATCAGATCTTGAATCACTAGGAGGATGTCGGGCTTCGCCCGACATCCTTATGGTAACAGGCGGTCGCCTGTCACAGTGGGCGTTCGTTATTTTCGCTAGCAGCCTGTCGGACTTTGGACACGCTGACTGTGAAACCGACGGAACCGGTTCATTTTTCCCCGAGATCGGGACTGACTCAATCCGGTCGGAAGCCTGATCCGGCGACGTCGGGATCGGCCGCAGCCGATTCCGCAGCGGAATCGAAAGCAACCGTCCAACTCCGCAATTTTTCTTGCCCCGGTTGTTCCTCTTGGCATCTTTGCGCGAGATCAATTTCGTTGCGGATTGATGTAGCCACGGCTCTGTGAGCCGTGCCACGCTTGGTGTAGGCACGGCTCTGTGAGCCGTGCCACGCTTGATGTAGCCACGGCTCTGTGAGCCGTGCCACGCTTGGTGTAGCCACGGCTCTGTGAGCCGTGCCACGCAACGCGAAGCAACGCAAAGTACGGCACGTCTCCCAGAAACGTGGCTACACGCTGCCGCTTCCACCAGCGTTTGCGTACAGACTTTTGACGTGTAGCTGCAAGCGATGTTGGTTTTGGGGTGTAGGCGACCCCATTACAGGTACGCGGCCGAGTAACCACAAAATATGCGCGAACTGTAAAGCGGTCGCCTACACCCCGGACGCGGCATGTTGATAAAATGGACGTTCAACTTTACAGCTCTGTCGAACTCCGGTGCGTATGGGCCGACTGCGGCTCGGCGATCCCGGGCGGTTATCTGAAATGAAGGGCGTTTCGGAAGCGCTGTTGGTGTTGCTGCGGTATGTCTTTTGAGAAGTCCAGGGCCATGATGTCTCCGCGCTGCCGGCCACGTATCCGCGCGCGCTCGATCCCGAGGTCCTTGCAGATCTGTAGTGAATCCCTTGCGAAACCACGCGGGGCCTCGCCACGTACATCGCAAACATCGCCGGAGTCGATTTGTATCTCAAAATCGAATTTCTCCCGTGTCAACCAGAAAAAAGCGGCAAGAACAGCTACTCCAAATAGAATCTCCATGGCACACACTATCACATGATTTGTAAGAATCTCGACCATCGGACAGTATTTATCCATACGAAATGGTCTGTCTCCCCGGCGCGCACGGATGAGAGAAGGGTGATTTCACGCAGTTCCTGGTACCCCGCGTAAGATTTCCTTCCGGTATTCGAAACTGTACAGAACCACTATGCACGTGGTGATTTCGTGAAAAAAGGCCTATGTTAGGAATCACCTTGCCGTCGGCCGGGGGTGAGAAGGAGTGGAACCCCTTTGATTCCAGGCAAATGACGCTCATGCCAGATGTTGAATTTTCGTTAAGTGTCGGGTTTTCGCTGCAAGCCCGGCGTAACATTCAGGTTTGAACGACACGTTTATGATTCGATTCTTTATCCTCTCAGCGCTGGTGGTGCTGATACCCACCGCAGCTGGTAATACCGTGTTCGTGAACGGCGCTGCGGCGCCGAATGGCGATGGCGCCTCATGGGCGACGGCGTTTTCCGATCTGCAGGACGCTCTCGCCGATCCGCGTGATGACCTTGAGATCTGGGTCGCCGCCGGAACGTATCGACCCACTGTATCGACAAACGAAACGCCGGCCAACCGCAACGCATCGTTCGCACTGCGGGATGGTGTAATGATTCTCGGTGGCTTCGAGGGCACGGAAGCGGAACGGCACCTTCGACGACCCAACCGGTTTCCCACGATACTTTCCGGAGAACTGGGGAACGGTCACTTTTCCTACCACGTCGTCACGAGCGTCGGCAACAACGATACGGCGGTGCTTGATGGATTTACCATCACCCGCGGTCGGGCGGACAACGACGGGGGTATGACCGCGGAGTCCGATCCCGAGTCGCTGGTCAACGGAAATCCTTCGGCCGTCGGCGGTGGCTGTGTTATTATCGGCGGAGCGCCGGTCGTTCGGTCCTGTGTGTTTCAAGAAAATTCCGCCCGGCTTTTCGGTGGCGCCGTCTGTGTAGTCTCCGGATCACCGACCTTCGAGAATTGTGTTTTTACCGGTAATACCGTTACGGGTGCCGGGGTGACTGGCGTCGGCGGACTCGGCGGCGCGATGTTTTTCCTTAATAACGGCAATAGTGGTTTTCCTGCAATCGTCTCGTCCGTGTTCAGCGGCAATACAGCAGCCGGTTTCGGTGGCGCTATATATGCGTATGCCTCCAATCCCGTTCTAGCATATTGTACGCTTGCGCAAAATATGGATTCCGGTCCTGCCGGTGCAATTTACAGTGCCGCGGGCGCATCGCCTGAGGTTCTCAATTGTATCATCTGGGGTCATTCGAATGTCGAAAACACGCCGGGCATCGTAACTGAGTTTCCATCCGTATCACGATTCGAGCACAACCTCATCCAGCACTCCGGTGGGAGTACGCATTGGGATCTCGACCTCGGTCTGGATGGCGGCGGCAATATCGAGTTGGATCCACGTTTTGTCGACAACAACAACGCTGCGGGCGCCGATGGTATCGTGGGTACGGCCGATGATGGTTTGCGACTTGCTTCCGGCAGCCCTTGCATTGACACAGCCGTCACGATTCCGGGAATCGTGACCGACATGTTGGGCCTGAATCGACCGCAAAACGGCAACAGCGACGTCGGTGCGTACGAGTTTGACGACGATGATTCACACCGTTACGTCGTCTCCGGTTCAATCGAATATAGCGGTGACCTTACCGGCGCCGTGGTGGTCGAGTTATGGCGGAATGCCGAGTTTGTCGGCGCACCGGAGCTGTCGCAGCAGGTGCAGGATGGTGTCATGACGTTTTCGTTCTCCGGTGTATTCACGGGAACCTACTATGTTCAAGCCTATAGTGATACTGACGAGAACAGCCGTTTTGAACCGCCGGAAGCACTTGGAAGAGGGGACCAACCAGTCATCGTGACCGCAGACGTCGCCGGCCTCTCTGTCGTGCTGACTGATCGGCCTCGCGTCTTATTCGTCGATGCCGTCGCGAAAGGGGCCGGCACGGGCATGTCCTGGGACGATGCCTTTACGGACCTCGCCGCAGCGTTGGCTGCGGCGGTGGTCGGCCAGCAGCTTTGGGTAGCGGGTAGCGCGCCGACGTCCGGCGACCGCATTTATCGGCCAACCGCGGCGGGCGATCGCGACGCTTCGTTCGTGCTGAAATCCGGCGTCAACCTTTATGGCGGATTTTCCGGCGACGAGTCGCATCTTAGTGATCGGCTGCCTGAGCAGTTGTACACGATTCTTAGCGGTGATCTTAGCGCCAACGACAGCGAGGCCACGACGTCGCGATTGGACAACAGCTACCATGTGGTGATCGGCGCCGATGGTGCGGTGCTTGACGGATTCATCATTACTGGTGGCCATGCAGACGGTCCAACGCAGCGGTCGCGCGGTGGCGGGTTGTATAACAACGGTGCGTCACCGACCATTGTCAACACAGTTTTCATATCGAACCACGCCGTATCGTTCGGTGGCGGTGTATTCAATCTTGCGTCTGAGCCGCGAATCGCCGATTGCGCATTCGATCGTAATATTGCTGGTGAAGGCGGAGGCGGTATTGCGAATGTCAGTGCGGCTCCAAACGTACGTTTCACGCTGTTTTCCGGCAACCTGTCACCTGCAGGCGGAGCGGTGTTTAACCAATCCTGTCCACCGGATCTGACGATCGTGGGGTGTCGGTTTACACAAAACGGCGCAGCAGATCGTAACGACGGCAGCGGCGGCGGAGCCGTATACAACAGTCAGTCGTCGCCGGTCGTGAGTTTCTGCCGTATTCTCGGGAATGCAGCGGTTCTTGGCGGTGGCATCTTCAATATATTCGACGCGAACCCGCTGATCACGAATTGTGTTTTTTCCGACAATGTTGCGTTCGCGGCAGCGGATACGGCGGGTGGCGGCGACGGCGGCGCGGTTCTGAATCATGCCGGTTCGTCAGCCGCGTTTCGGCATTGTCTTTTCCGGGACAATAGTGCTGACCGTCGCGGCAGTGCCGTGAGCAGCAGCAATGCCTCTTCACCGACTTTCGTGAACTGCACATTTTTCGCCAACAGATCGCTGGAAGGTGTTGTGCTTGCGACTCTGGACACTTCACAGACTGCAGTGGCCAACTGTATTCTATGGAGCAATACGACAACAGCGGGCGCGGATTCCGACATGCCGATCACCGGCGCGGATGTGGAATTCAGTATTGTACAGGGACTCGTGGATCCGAGCGGAAGCAACATCGGCCTGGACCCGGAATTTGTCGATCCGGATCGGCCCGACGGCGATGATAACGAAGCCGGCACCGCCGATGACGGTCTGCGACTGGCATCGACAAGTCCCGGGCGAAATGCCGGAGACGATCTCGACACTCCCGGCAGCGACATCGCCGGTACCATTCGACCACAAGAAGCCGCTGTCGATATCGGCGCATTTGAGTATTTCGAGCCGGTTGCCGTAGGTGGCCGTATCTGGGTGGATACGAACGGCAACGGCATCCGCAGTTCCGGTGAGGCGGAGACCTTTGACGGCGCCGTAGTGCAACTGTTCGAACTGATTGACTCCGGCGAAGGCGACCTCGAGCCGTTGCTCGTGAGTACAGCACCAGATGTGAACAGCACCGGAGAATTTGAATTTGCGGATCTGAATCCGCGCCTCTACTTCATCAACGTCTCGCTGCCGCCCGGTATTGGTTTCAGCCTCCGCGGGCAGGGCGACGACCCGGAACGCGACAGCGATATCAATCCGGATACCGGCGCCAGCGACGGATTTGTCATTGTCTCCGGCGAGGATGCAGAACCCATCGATATCGGGCTTGTACCTGCTTCGTTGGACCTTGTTATAGAACAGGAGAGCGTCGAGCTACGTGAGGGCAATGGTGTCACACTCCAGCTGCGCTTGTCCGGACCGCCCGTAGCGCCGGTAACGGCTGTCGTCGTAGTCGAAAGCGGCAATCCCAATGCCTTTAGCGTCGCCCACGAGACTCTGTTGTTCTCCCCGGAGAACTGGAACGTCCCGCAAGTGATCATGCTGACGGCCGACGAAGACGAGAATGTCGAGAGTGAAACGGTCACCCTGCGTTTTGAAGCGCCATCGAGTTTGAATCCGGTAACGCCGGCGGTGACGGTTGTGACGGCGATTGACAATGATATCTCGGTGATGGCGCCGACTGCCGCAGACCGCTGGGTTATTGGTACGATGCGCGAGATTGCCTGGGTGGCGCCGCCGCTCAGTACGGTTCACATCGACGTGTCTCGCGACGGTGGCGACACGTGGGCTAGCATCGTTGCGACGACGCCCGCTGCCGCCCCCGGTATGGTTGTGGCTGGATCCGGTGGTAATGGGGGGCAATCGCCTCCGGCTGCCGGCGTCCCAGGCAGCTTCGTCTGGCAGATCGCCGGACCGACCTCGCTGGATTGTCGCATTCGCGTACGGGACGCTGCAGGCGGCAGCGCGATTGGAACGAGTGCGACCGGATTCGGGATCGTGGCGCGTCATCCGTCCGACCGGTGGTTCGTCAATCGGTCTGCCGATGGCGACAACAACGGCGTGAGCTGGGAGCATGCGTTCCGCTCACTGGAGGCCGCATTCGGCGATGCGGTTGCGGGCGACAGCGTGTGGGTCGCTGCCGGTGTGTACCGGCCGGCGGAACCGGGCGGCTTGCGTGAGGCCACGTTCCTTCTGCCTGGCAATGTCTCGGTTTTCGGCGGATTTGACGGGGCCGAATTGTTACTCAGCCAACGGAATCCGGCTGACAATGTGACACGGCTCACGGGCGACCTTAACGACGACGACGCGGACGACAGTGGACTGGACGACAACAGTTATCATGTTTTGCGGGCTTCGGCGGACTCCGACGGCGCCGTTCTTGACGGTTTCGTGATCGAAAGCGGCAATGCCGCCGGCGTCGAACCGCACGACATCGGCGGCGGCATGCGCATTGAAAGCGGTCTCGTCACCATACAGAATTGTACCTTTGTCGGCAATGCGGCGGCAAACCGCGGCGGCGGCGTTTACGTCGGGTTGGGAGCAGCTGCGGAATTCACCAACTGCCTGTTCTGGGGCAACGTTGGAAATTTCGGCGGTGGGGTGGCTGTCGACGGCGCGATGCCGATGATTGCCGGCTGTCGATTTGTGAACAACCATGCGTTTGCCGGCGGTGGTCTTTATACCACACTTGCTGCACCTGTGATCGCGGACTCGGTATTTCGTGACAACGTCGCCAGTCTCGGTGCGGCCGTGTTTAACGACACCGGGTCCGGTGCTGCATTCGTAAATGTCGTGATCGACCGAAATTTCGCCGATGGCGACGGCGCCGCGATGGCGAACAATGCGTGTTCACCGATCATTACCAATTGCACGTTGACGGACAATTTCGCAGTGAACCGAACCGGCGGGATCTACAACGAAAACGCCTCGCCTGCCGTCACCAATTGCATTCTGTGGTCCAACAGCGACAGCGACGGTGACGGCATCAGCGCCCAGATTTCGATCTTTGGCAATACTGATATTGCTGCTTCGTCGAATATTGCGCAGGGGCTGCAGGTACCTGATACCGAAGGCAACATCGGTGCTGACCCGCGATTCGCAAACGCGTCGAACCCGGAAGGCACGGATGGTATTTTTCTGACTGCTGACGATGGCCTGCAACTCGGCCCGGGCAGTCCGGCGATTGATGTCGGCGACGCGGATGCCCCCGGTGTATCCGCAACGGACGCCATCGGCCAACCGCGATATGATGACCTCGCGATCTCGAATGCTGAACATGACAGCACCGAGACGATCATCGACCTCGGCGCGTATGAACGGCAGTCCGACAGTTTTATTTCTATCCTGGCGAGTGTCTCGCAACTCGCCGTGCCGGAGGGCGGCTCCGGGATCGTTCGGTTGCGACTCGAGCAGCCTCCTTTCGACGATATCGTGTTGTCGATCGCCGTCGAGGGTGAGGATGACGATATCGTTGTGAGCGATGGGGCCACATTGACATTTGGGCCCGGTAACTGGAATATCGACCAACTGGTAACCATCACTGCGGCGGAGGACGACGACCGGAATGACGGCGCTGCGGTGTTGCGGGTGACGCAGCTTTCCGGCGGCATCACGGTACCGGCAATCGCGATACCGCTCACCGAAGTCGATGACGAGATTCAGGTGACGTTCACAACCGATGGCAACGGAACCACGACGCCTGCCGGCGCCGTG
>JAJFLQ010000179.1 GCA_021772615.1 Verrucomicrobiota bacterium
CTTGGGCTCGACGTGGATTGGGTTCCGCGGTCGTCCGCTACGGTACCATGCGACAGATTTCATGCGCCCGGCATGGCATTCACGAACATGCCTGGTTTTGTACATGCAGAGCGCCAATTGGCGGGGATGTTTCCCGAGCAGAGACAGGCATTACGCGAATATTTTTGCTGTGTTGATAGCCTCGACACACTCGCGACCCCGCGGGCCGACGGCCTAGCTCCATCCGTGTATGTTATGGCGATTCCGGGAGGTGAGCGGACGGACGTTGCCGCACTCTCACAACAGGATATTTTCGATCAATTACGGATCCCGGCTGACTTGCAGGGAGTTCTGGCAGGTTACGCGTTGCAAATCGGCTTGCCCCCGGAACGTACGAGTTTTTCCGCCTCTGCAGCAGTGACTGCGGCCTTCCGCAGTGGCATGTGCATGCATGCATGTGCTAGTGCCGCAATGTACGGCCGCATTGCGGATTTCCTGCGATCACACGATGGCTGCCACATACTGGACGGGAGCCGGCTCGTCAATCTGGCGGCTGTTGACAAGCGCATATCTGCGGCGCTTTTTTCCGACGCTATCGGTGTCACCAGTGATCAAACTGTGATGTTTGGTGCGTTTGCGGATGCCGAGGCGTTGGTCGATGCTGCACCGGCACGCGACGCCTGTCGCGTGGACCGGTCCGCAACAAGTTCGTGTACGGTTGACTTAACTCTTACAGGCGTCGATCTCGCAACGCAGGGATTCGACGGGGGCGACATCTGGCGCTATCCTGCTTCCGATATCAATGCCTGCTACCACCGGCAGGTGACCCTTGGCAACTGTAATGATCCCGCGCTACTCATTACCGCACCGTCGACAACGGGTGCGACATCGAAGAGCCGCGGCAGGTCGAGCCGTTTAATCGCCAGTACCTGGTGCAATTGGAGTTCTTCAAAACCGCGAGGCGGGACGGCCTCGAACCGTACCGCGACGTCAAGCAGCGCCTGGCCGATACTATTCTCGGTATACTCGAGTCCGAGTATATTCCCGGGCTACGTGATTTTTTTGATGCCATTCGTGTTGTCACTCCTATTTGGAATGACTCGGGTTTTTTCGGCCTCGGTGACAGCTGTTACGGGTTCGCTGTTGAATTGTGCGAGGCGCCGTCACGACCGTGCTCCTGGGGGCAATCTTAATCCTGTTGCTCCGGGCCCGGATACTTTACTCCTTACGCCTTGATCACCTATGCCTGATTCTTGTAACCTACCGCCGTCAATCGACACGCGAATGCGTGGCGATGCGCTTGTCGTCGCGTTCGCCGGCGATTGGAAACTGGCAGCGGACGTGCCGCGTGTTGCTGCATTGTCACTGGAAGGATCAACGGGACAACCGACATCCATCGTGGTCGATACGGACAATCTTGGCGCATGGGACAGTGCACTGCTGGTGTATATTATCAACCTCCGTGATCGCTGTGCTGCGCTCAATATCGATCTGAACCTTGACGCGCTGCCGCCAAGCGCAGTGCGATTGCTAACATTGGCGGACGCCGTGCCGGAGAAGGCATCCGACTGTGAGCATTGCGACGATCCCAACGTCAGGGAACGCGTCGGTCAGTTTTGCCTCGCCATCTTCCGTGACGTTACCGAGATGCTGGCGTTTGTCGGCGAATGCACCGCTGCAATGCTGCGGTTATGTTGCGGCAAAGCCCGTATGCGGAGGCAGGATTTTCTCAATAGCATCCAGGACTGTGGTCCGCACGCCTTGCCGATCGTGACGCTGATCAGTTTTCTTGTCGGATTAATCATCGCCTTCCTCGGCGCCGTTGTGCTCAAACGGATGGCGGCCGAATTCTATGTGTCGTACATTGTCGGCTACGGTATCTTGCGCGAGATGGGCGCCCTAATGGTTGGGATCATCATGGCAGGCCGCACCGGGGCGGCCTTCGCCGCCGAAATCGGTAGCATGAAGGTGTCGGAAGAATTGGATGCGCTACGCACCCTTGGCATCTCGCCAATCGAGTTTGTGGTGCTGCCGCGGCTGACGGCGTTGGTGTTGATGATGCCATTGCTCACGTTGTATGCCGACCTCATTGGCGTTGGCGGCGGTTGGTTCATCGCTGTCGCGACGCTGGATATCTCGCATCATCAATTTTTCTCCGGTATGATCGATGTCGTCGGCATGGCCGACCTCGTCATGGGGCTGGTAAAAAGCGTTGTTTTCGGTGTCGTCGTGGCGTTTTCCGGGTGCCTGCGAGGGATGCATTGCGAGAACAGATCTGACGCTGTCGGCGCCGCCGCTACCCGTGCCGTCGTGACCAGCATCACGCTCATCACAATCACCAACGCTCTGATAGACGGGATCGCTACGCTTTATGGTATCTGAGCCCTTCATTCCGGCTAATGATGGTGTCCTCATCACCGTCGAGGATCTGACGATGGCGTACGGCGCCCGCGTGATCATGCAGAACGTTTCATTTACCATCAACTATGGTGAGATCATGATTATCATGGGAGGCAGCGGTTGCGGAAAGAGCACGCTGCTCCGCCATATGATCGGATTGAAAATGCCGTACCGTGGCCGTATTCTTTTTGGCGTCGCGGACATCAGTCGGGTCGACGATGCTCAGCGAAGACGGTTGCTCGCGTCGTTTGGTGTGTTGTATCAGGGTGGCGCGCTTTGGAGTTCCATGACGCTCGAGGAAAACGTCGCCCTGCCGCTGGGCGAATTTACCGACCTGGATGCGCGGGCCATACGTGACCTGGTATCGTTGAAGCTTGCGCTCGTCGGATTGGATGGCTACCAGTCGTATTATCCCTCGGAGATCAGCGGCGGCATGCGAAAACGTGCTGCGTTGGCACGCGCGATTGCGTTGGATCCCGAGATTTTGTTTTTTGATGAGCCCTCGGCAGGCCTGGATCCTGTGAGCTCACGCCGGCTCGATGACCTGATACTCGAGATACGTGATACGATGAATACAACGATTGTGGTCGTCACTCACGAATTGGCAAGTATCTTTGCGATCAGCGACAATGCGGTGTACCTCGATGCGGTGACAAAGACGATGCTGGCGTGCGGCGACCCGCGTGATATGGCCAAGGACCCGCCGGATCCCAGGATCTATGAATTTCTGACCAGAGGCGAAACATGAGTCGGCAGCCGAGCACAGCATTGATCGGGAGCTTCGTAATCGGGGCGGTGTGCCTGGCTATAGCTGGTCTGATGTTCTTCGGCGCATGGCGTTTTTCCAAGGACAGCCGCAAGTATGTGTTGTTCTTTGACGAATCGGTGAACGGCCTCGAAGTGGGCGGTCGTGTGAAGTATCGCGGCGTGCCGATCGGCACCGTCTATCGGATTTTAATTCGCCTTCCCGGCCAGCCGGACGGTTCAGCGCATGTGCCGGTGATCGTAAATATCAATACCGACACACTTCGTGATCTGGGAGCGGCGAAGTTTGGTGCACACGGTGAAGATTCACTTGATCAGGCCGTCGAACGCGGGCTCCGCGCTCAACTCCGTCTCGAAAGCTTGATCACCGGGTTGTATTACGTTGAAGTCGACTTTCAGGACGCCTCGCAGCCGCCTGTTTTTATTCAGGCCGAACAGGCTGCCGAGTATCCGGAGATCCCGACAACGCCCTCCGCGTTTGCTGCCTTGGGGCAAAGCCTCGACCAGATTATCGTTGCAATCGGCTCCGCGGGCATCGATAAACTGGTGGGTGATGCAGTTGAGATCATCGACCAGATCAACATAAAATTGATTGAATTCGATGTGATTGAGATCTCTGTAAAAATTACAGATGCGCTTGATGCGATTGAAGCGCGATTCAACGATCGCAGGCTGGACGACGCCGTCGAGAAACTCAATGTGAACCTTGACCTGCTCAATGCGCGCATGTCGGATCGACGAATCGATGACGCCATAGCTGGACTCAATACGACTCTCGAGGCTATTCGTGCCCGCATTGCGGACCCGACACTCGACAAAGCAGTCGCCGAAGCTGAAGCATCGCTGCGAGGTTTGAATGCTCTGATCGGCCAGGCCAATACCGAATTCCGACCGGTGGTAGGCGATATCCGGGATGTCATTGGCGATGCGCAGCGTGCTGTAAACGGTTTTCAACGTACGCTGGAGCAACTCGGAAATACCAACGACACGGTACAGGAATTGATTTCACCCGAATCCACGGTTCGTTATCGCCTGGAGCGCGCCTTAAGTGAATTCGCATCGGCGGCGGAGGCGATGCGTAATCTTGCCGAGATGCTGGAACGCCATCCGCAGTCACTTCTCACAGGCAAGGCCGGGTCGCAATGATTTTGCAAGACAGCAAACGTGCGTGCGGCCATCGCCGCGGTGTATTCACGGTACTGGCGTTTCGTGCGATGCAGGTCGCCGCGCCTGTCATCCTGTTTTCGGGCTGTGTCCGACTGACGCCGCAACCTGATCAAACGCGCTTTTTTATTCTCAAGAGCGCCGCTCCCGTTACCGCGGATGGCAACGGTCTTCGTGTCGGTCTCGCTCGGATCGGCGTGCCGTCCTACCTTGCGTCAGGCAAGATAGCGATACGCAATGGGATGCACGAGGTGACGTTCTCCGAGATGAATCGATGGACGGAGGCGTTGAACGTGCTGATTGAGGAGGTTGTGGCGGACAACCTGGCATCGCGTTCCGGTATCGGCAGTGTACAGGCATATCCGTGGCAGCGGCCGCGTGAACTGGACCGAATCGTGGACATACACATTCAGGAATTTGGCGGGCGGGATTCGGGGGATGTTGTGCTGATCGGGATGTGGACCATAGCCACGGCCGACAGAACGCTGCTACGTCGTGCGGATTTCGACCTCAAGCGGTCATGGACACGTGGTAATTACGAGACGCTCACGGCCGCCATGAACGGGCTTGCCAATCAGCTCTGCGACGCTGTTGCAGCGGAGTTGGCGATCGCGGCAGACTAACAGCCGGTTGGACAACTGTAGCATGCACACATAGGCGCTGCGTCAGCCAATGCGCGATTTGTGTGAGTACCGCCCGGTTAGCCGGAAGCTTCCACCCAGGCTTTAGGGCACAATGCTAATGAGCTTAAGCTCATTAGCGACTTCCGCGATCCAAGCGATCCTCAAACACCGTAACTCGGTAAGAGCTTTCTTGAAAAATCATCCGCAACATTTTCGTGTTGCACCCGGAACCGGTCGAGCACGATAGGCGCCGGCACCTTGCTGTCCGGAATCAGTTCTTCCGCGCCTTTTCAAACTCTTTTATCAACGAATCGCTCAACGCCTTTGGGGTTGGTGCATAGCGGCAGAATTCCATTGTGAATTCGCCTTTCCCCTGCGTCACCGAACGAAGATCGCCAACGTAGCCAAACATTTCTGACAACGGCACTTCTGCAGTTACGGTACAGAACTTGTCCGCGTCTACGGTGCCCACGATCATGCCGCGACGCGAGCTGAGGTTGCCAATTACCGTACCTTGAAATTCGGTCGGAATCTGCACCTCAACTGTCATGATAGGTTCCAGAATCACCGGATTGGCCTTTGCGTAGGCTTGGCGGAAGCCGCCGATCGCTGCTTGACTGAACGCCATGTCGCTTGAGTCGACCGCGTGTGATGCACCGTCGCGCAGCGTCATCTTTACGCCGACAATGGGAAAACCGATCAAGGACCCTTTTTTCATGCACTTCTGGAATCCTTTGTCTACGCTGGGGATGTAGTCTTTCGGGATATTGCCGCCCTTAATCTGATTCTCAAATTCATAGCCGTTGGTATCTGCCGGCTCCATTGCGCCTACAACGCGCCCGTACTGGCCCGATCCGCCGGTCTGCTTCTTGTGTGTGTAGTCGAATTCGGAAACGGTGGTGATGGTCTCGCGATAGGCAACCTGCGGCTTACCCATCTCCAGCTCCACCCGATACTCTCGCCGTAGGCGCTCGAGATAGACTTCCAGGTGCAACTCTCCCATGCCTGACAGGATTGTCTCAGAACTTTCCTCGTCGTAGCGAACCTGGAACGTCGGATCCTCTTTCATGAACCTATTCAGTCCTTTGGACAGATTCTTCGACGATTCCTTGCTGAGCGTCTCGATCTTCACATCGATTACGGGTTCCGGCACGTACATCGATGTCATATTGACGCGCAGTGAACCGTCCGTGAATGTCGTACCGGAGGCGCAATCGATTCCGAACACCGCGACGATGTCGCCCGCTTCGGCGCGTTCAATTTCTTCGGTTTCACTGGCGTTCATACGGATGAGACGACCCACGTTGTGCCTCTTGCCATTGGTCATATTGATCATCTTCAACCCCTTTTCCAGGGTGCCCTGATAGACGCGCATATACGTCAGCTGTCCGTACGCGCCGTCTTCAAGCTTGAACGTGTAGCCCACAAACGCCGCGTCTTTGTCTGACACCAGCGAAACCTCGGCCTCATCATTATCCAGGTCCAGCGCGATATTTGTTACCTCTTCCGGAGCGGGAAGATACAGCGCCACCGCGTCGAGCAGTTTCTGTACACCGACGTTTTTATACGCAGATCCCATCAGCACCGGCGTGAGTTCCAGCGCAATTGTTGCCTTGCGAATGGTATCGTGGAGCAGCGATGCTGGAATCTCCTGCTCCTCAAGTATACGTTCCATCAACTCTTCGGAAAACATCGAGACAGCGTCAAGAAGTACATCGCGCTTTCCGAGAACCTCTGTCTGCATCGCGTCGGGTATGGGAATTTCCGTCAGCACCTCGCCATTCTCGCCATCGAATCTGTACGCCTTCATCTCGACAATATCTACCACGCCCGTGAGATTATGCTCCAGCCCGATCGGGCATTGAAGAGCTATGGCATTGTGTCCCAGTTTCTCCCTCAGCTGGGTCACGATGCGGTCGGGGTTGGCGCCGGTGCGATCGAGTTTGTTTACAAACGCGAGGCGCGGCACGTTGTAGCGTTTCATCTGACGGTCGACGGTAATTGACTGCGACTGCACGCCTGCGACGCCGCAGAGGACAAGGACCGAGCCGTCGAGCACACGAAGCGACCGCTCCACCTCAATCGTGAAGTCAACGTGGCCGGGTGTGTCGATAATATTAATCACGTGATCGTGCCAATGGCACTGTGTGCAAGCGGATGTAATCGTGATGCCTTTTTCGCGCTCCAACTCCATATGATCCATTTTCGCGCCGACGCCGTCCTTGCCGCGAACTTCGTGAATGGCGTGAATCTTACCGGTATAAAACAGGATCCTCTCCGTGAGGGTAGTCTTACCAGAGTCAATGTGGGCGCTTATCCCGATATTCCGTAGATTTGTTGTACCGGTCGACATGGCTATCTCCATTCAGGTTCACGACATGTGTAAATCATAGGGCGAAAGGTGCGTAGTATACTGGGTGTGAATGGTAACGCAATATGGATTTTGAAAGTATTCTTAGAAAATACTATTCCAATAGTTGGGATTGCGGGTGCCTCTGTGTGTTGATTAATCCATATGAGTTTTGTTATAATGCGTTTATGATTCTTTCTCGGTCTCGGTAGGTGGTGTATCCCGGCCGTGCTATTTTTGCGCGGGCATAGACATTGTCGTGCGAATACCGTACGACGGCTGCGCACGGCGGCAATGCGGTGTGTGAATTTTCTGCATCCCCGCCGACTCCGTGTGTGTCCCGGAAACGCGTTGCTATACTGTCACCGACCCATTAAATTAATCACGTACCGTCTGCTGTGACCCATTTCTTTCTAATGTCAATGCCACAACGCCGCTGCCAATGTTGAATACGAACGAGTCGCTGGTCTCATCAATGTCATTCCGCATTGCGGTTTGCGGTGTTACATTCCTGCTCATGTTTTGCGGCCATTCCATGTCGTTCTTCGCCAATCTGGAAAATCGCATGTACGATCTCCGGATCCGCTTGGTGGCGGGATCCGTGGATCCTTCGCCGGAGATTGTGATTGTTGGCATCGACGATCAGAGCCTGCAATGGGTCGAGTCCGCCGTGGGGCGCTGGCCGTGGCCGCGGAGCTTGTTCGCCGGCATTATTGATTATTGTGGTACTGCGGACGCCGTCGCTACGGACATCATCTTTTCGGAGGCAGACAGCGACACTATAAGCGATGCGTTATACGCCGACCAGGTTCGCAAGCACGGCAGCGTGGTGTCCGCGATTTTCTTCGGTGACCACGACACCGGAAGCACCGTTGAGATACAGACGTTGGAGCGATTTGCGCTTCCCGGGGCGGCCGATAACGGCACGATCTTGCCGGAGTATCCATTTAGCCTCACACCATTCGATGCACTTTTGGATGCCACCGCAGCTGTCGGCCATGTCAATCACACGCTTGACGCTGACAGCGTACTACGCTCATACTCCCTCGCGTCGCGTCATCAAGGCAGAGCGTTTCCCTCGCTGGCGCTGGCTGCGGCAGTGCAGCACGTAAACGGTTCAGGCGCAGAGGTGGCGTTTCGCCATGGTGGTGTGCTTGCGTTCGGCGGGCGCGCATTCGATGTGACGCCGACGGGACAGTTACGGATTATTCCGCCGGAGCACGACCACCGGACGTACAGCGCCATGACAGTCTTGCAGTCCTATCACGACGAACTCAATGGCAAGACGCCGCGTATCGCACGCAATGCATTTGACGGCAAGATTGTCTTGATCGGGTCGCTTGCTACGGGTCTAGAAAAGGATATGGAAGTCGTTGCCGGAGGGAGCGGGATGGAAGGTGTTCGGATTACTGCCATCGCGCTCGACAATCTCCTCAGCGGGCGGCACATGCGGGTCTTGTCCGGGATCCCGACGTTAATCCTGCTGGCGATTTTCTGTTGTATTGCATTGTTCCCATCCCGAGAGCGGCCGGCTGTCATGATTGTGGCTGTGATTCTGTGTATCGCGATTTTCGCTGTCGTCGTGCTTTATATGCTGGTGGTCCACCACGTTATGGTGCCGGTTGTAAGCCCGTTGCTCGGATTGGTTCTGTCCAGCAGCGTATTGGGCGCGGCGTACTGGTACCAGGAGTTGATGCAACGTCGCAAACTCGAATTTAATTTGCATGATGCATACGACGAATTGA
Source organism: Verrucomicrobiota bacterium (assembly GCA_021772615.1). GTDB lineage: Bacteria > Verrucomicrobiota > Lentisphaeria > JABSQK01 > JAJFLO01 > JAJFLQ01. Next base: position 9,027 of record JAJFLQ010000179.1, read on the forward strand.
AGGAGGCCCATGAAAAACTGGAAGACTATAGCCGGACACTCGAGGACAAGGTCGATCACCGGACGCGGGAACTCAAAGTGAAGAATGAGAAACTTGAAGACGCGCTGCAGCAACTCAAAGCAGCGCAGGAGCAGTTGATTATTCAGGAAAAAATGGCATCGCTCGGTCAGGTCACGGCCGGAATTGCACACGAAATTAAGAATCCACTGAATTTCGTGAATAATTTCTCCAAGCTCTCAATCGAGATTTCCGCGGAATTGGCCATGGAACTTGATACCCAATTGGATCGCATAGACCCGGAGACATTATCTTATGTAAAGGAGCTGTTGTCGGATATTCAGAGTAATTCCGAGAAGATCCATCACCACGGCGTGCGTGCCGACCGCATCGTTCGAAGCATGCTGCTCCAGTATCGGGGGCAGAGTGAGGGAAAAGTCGCAACGGATATCAACGCGCTGCTGGAAGAGAATGTCAATCTTGCGTATCACGGCAAGAAAGCAGAAGATGAGTCCTTCAACCTTGAGATCGTAAAGAGCTTCGATTCATCGGTCGGCGAGATTGAGGTGCTGCCGCAGGATCTCGGTCGAGTGTTCCTCAACATTCTCAATAACGCATGTTATGCCGCGTCGGAGCAAAAAGGCAAGCTGGGAAATGGGTTCGCCCCTTCCATTCATGTATCGACTCTACGCAACCAAAATTGCATCGAGATCAAAATCCGTGACAACGGTGCGGGAATTCCGGCAACGATTCGCGATAAGATATTTGATCCGTTTTTTACGACCAAACCGACCGGAAAGGGGACTGGTCTGGGGCTTTCGATCTGTTTCGACATCATCACGCAACGGCATCGGGGTGAGATTATGGTGAATTCGGAGCCTGGGTGCTTCACCGAATTCATCATCAAGCTCCCCGTGGATTAGGTGTGTTGCGGGCACCGTGATGTTGTCAATAATTGTTGCGGTAGTCGCCAATAGTAGCGGTTTACACGACAAGTTTTGGCGATACCGTCCTACCGCTCTGGATCTCCAATTATGACGAAACGCTTTGTGGCTGGACTGGATATGAAGCGGCAGAAATTTTTTTGTTGGTTTTGGCACGAGAAATGTATATAGTGTTATTGGTAGAGGGGGAGTGCGATACAGCGATCGATCGCGAGTCGCTCGTGACCCGGTGCAATCACAAATCCGGTTGGGGCAGCATATCTGTTCCAAATAAACGAAGGACCATATCATGATACCTATCCGTAGACTCAAGGGGCATATTACGCCGCGTCTCGTGGCGGCAAGCCTGGTGTTCAATGCTGTAGCATTGTGTAGTGCTGTAGAACCACCGCGATTGTCATCGACGGCGGTCTCCGTGAAAAAGACGCTCTACACGGTTCAGCCCGGAGATACGATTCAATCGATCGCCGAGCAATTTATGGGCGGTGAGATGGACATTCCCGAACTTATGGAATACAACAAGATCGAACGTCCTGAGCAAGTCAAAGAGGGGCTGATCATGGTGCTTCCCGGCGCCGACCGCGTTGAAGCTGTAAAAGGAATCAGCCGCGCACAAGCTGTGCTTGATCGTGCGACCAAGGCAGCGGCGAAAACATACGCTCTGGAAGAATATGAGCTGGCAAAAACGACGGTGGAGTCTGCTGTAGCCAACCGTACCGTGGGCGCATACGACAAGGCCACGGCGCTCGCTGAACTGGGCGAGGCGAGGGCGCAGCACGCCAAGGAATTGGCCGATGAACGCGCCGTCATCCAGCAATCAGGCCGATTGACTGCCGTTCACGGTAATGTCGAGATTTCGACCGACGGAGGCTCGATTTGGACATCTGCTGCGCTCGACCAGGAACTGGCCGTTGATGATTTGATCCGTACCGATTCGTCGGCGCGTGCGGAATTGACGCTCGCGGATGAAAGCGTAATCCAGCTGCGCGAGTCAACGGAGTTCAAGGTGGCCGATCATCGGTTGGACCGCCGCGACAATAAACGCACATCGCAGCTACAGGTGAATCTGGGCAGTGTCCTTGCCAACGTCACAAGCAGACAGCACAAGGACTCCAAATTTCAGGTGAAGAGTCGGTCAACGATCCTTGCGATTCGCGGCACCAACTTCCGGCTTGGCAGTGACCAGCTCGACACAACTCGCGTATCGTTGCTTGAAGGTGACGTCGAGGTAACGGCAAAAGAGGAAATTCTCGAGCTGCCGCAGAACTACGGCACGTTCGTCGAAGCCAACAAAGGGCCGGAGGATCCGATTGTTCTGATCCCGGCGCCGATTGTTACGTCTATTCGGGATGACGTGCATACAACATCGCTACAGGTTCTGGAGTTCATGTGGGCGCATGAAGAATTGATCAGCGAAAAAGGACGTAAGGCAACCGTTGGCCGGCTGATCGAACGGTATCCATCGTATCACTTCGAGATTGCTAAGGATGACGAGTTTAACTACATGGTTCAGGACCATGTCGTCGCCAAAAATTATCTGAAAACCGATGTTCTCGCACCGGGCGAGTATTTCTGGCGTATTTCGAGTATCGATGAAAATGGGCTTGAAGGGCCCTCAACCGACGCGAAGCGCTTGCGCATCATCCGGAATCAGCTTTTGGCTTTGGCTGCGGATACACAACCCGTTGTGCAAGGCGACACGTGGATCATTGGCCCGAGCAACGTGATCAATGTACAGAACCAGTCTCCTTTGAATAGTGTCGTGAATCTCGAGTACAGCCTGAACAATGCCGGTTACATCAAAACCGATGGGCGTATCTTCTTCAATGCGGAAGGCCGGCATTTGCTGAAAGTACGGGGCATCGGCGCCGACAAGGTGCCCGGCGAGCCGGTGTCGCAATGGGTGGAACTGGATCGCACGCCGCCGCTGGTAGAGATGTATACCAGCGACATATCTGCAGACCCGGGATCGGGTGATTTCGTTTTCGTGACATTCGATGTCATCGACAAGACGGGTATCGGGTTTGTGCACTACAGCATTGACGGTGGTTCGTTTGTGCCGTACAACGGTCGATTCAAGCTCAATGTCGAAAACCCCTATGTCGATGTGCATGTGAATGCGAAGGATATATTCGGCAAGGAGTTCCTCGATGAGCATTTCAAACGTCGACTCGTAATCGAGTTGCAATGCCACGTATCCGATCTCGTGGGCAACACCACAGTGGAATCTTTCACCCTCGAATTCTGACGGAGCTGCCCAATCTCGAGGCAGTCCGCAATCCGACGCTGTCGAACACGTCGGAAAATGTGGCAATGGGGGCAGAAGTCAGCACCCATACCAGCTGCTAGCGGACCGCACGTGTAACATGCCCAGGTTCCGGCGGGATGCTTTGCCTGACCCAATGTCCTTGAATGTTGGACTTGCGTTGGCATTCACAACTCCAGCTGTGCCGTTAATCCACCCGGAATATCGACTGAATTGTGGCCGAACGATTTACTGCTGGACGTTCGCATTTTTCGTCAGCTATTCCACTGCAACTATCGCCTATTCTCGATTTAGGAGAAATGTTGTAGCCTGAATGGGTAGCCCGCCCTGTATCGCGGCTTATCAGCGTCTAGGTCGGTCATCTTTCGTCGTACTGGACTTGACACTGTTACGGAAATACGGTGGCCCGAAATATGAATCATCCAGGGTCGCCGTTTATTCCTGGGTACGGTATGATCAATTTCGATTTTCCTGTTGATGTTTGCGTTTCGAGCGTCTGTACCAAGCGGATCTCAATTTCAGTATCGTCGAGGCTGGCTTGCAGATGGTCGCGTATCGACGATTGCATCTCGGCGCTGAAGGATGCACGGGGCACGATCGCGGCAACTATTTTTCCGGCCAGATAGGTCACTTGGAATTTCTCGATATGTCGACCGTGACATCCCCCAATAGCATAGGAAAAAAAAACTGGAGAAATCTGTTTACCCCCGCGAGTACGGAACATCTGCGAGGTTCGGCCTTCAAGTTTCGAAATGAAAGTCGCGCCGCCAATCTCGCGAACCATGCCCAAATCACCAATATCGTAGCGGATGAAAGGCATGGCATAGTTGTCGAAGCAGGTAATGAGCAGGCGACCATCGAGGGATTCGATGCGAAAATTCAGATCGAGTACGCGCAGCATGCCCTCATCATTCTGTTCCTGGGCGATATTGCCGAACTCCCGACTCCCATACCGATTAAGCACTCTCGCCTGAAACGCGCGGCCGATGTGATCACGCTGATGCGGATACAACGTTTCCGCACTGGTAATGATTACCGGCACCGTCGGACACGACGTATATTCAGCCACTGCCGCCATACTCGAAGCGTAGGCCTCAATCAAGTACGGCTTCTTGCGGCGAATTAGTGCGATTATTTCTTTTTTCATTTTGTTATCCAGCCCGAAGCTGTCGACGTCGGTACGGCGAAGAATATGACGGGTAAACGTCTTCTGGCCGGTCTGGACCTTCCCTGCGCCCCATATTTTCATATAAGGCCGGCCGACGTCCAAACCTGCTTGTTTCATGAGGTAAAAATAACGTGCCGCCTTCCAGCCCCGCAGTTCGAGGTCCATCACAAATTGAAACGGTGTTCCAGTCGATCCCGATGTTGCGTTCTGTATTTGGTGAGTGGATAATCGTGACACACAGGAATCCGTGGACATCATGAAATCTGATTTTCTTACGACCGGGAATCGGCACAGATCCTTCGGAGATTTCAGGTCGGTTGGTGAAATGCCGGCTTCGTCATAACGTCTTCTGTAGAACGGAACGGATTCGTATGCATGCGATATGATCTTGCGCAGTTGGGCAAGATGCCATTCACGTCGCCGCTCCGGACTGAACGATTCGGCACGCTCAAGGAAGCGATATTTGCTGTAAAAATCGTTGCGCAGAAACTTTTGCAGGACAGGAAATAAGAATGTCTCTATCACGTTCATCTTCGGGTTCTACCTTTTATGCAGAATATACTCACCGTGCTCGAACGGGGGATTGTGAACAGAATAATGAATAGTACGTTATCCATCAATGAAACGTAACGTAGTAATTACGGGTGTTGGCGTAATATTACCCAATTGTGACAATGTCAATACGTTGTGGCGTCATTTGCGCTCTGGTTCGTCGCAGCTTTCGTTCATGGCGAATCCCGCCGATCCGACGGACATCGTGCCGGCAGGCCGAATTCGCGATTTCAACCCGGCGAAGTATCTTGCGGACGTACCGGAGCGATACTATACGGTCTACTCGAGACACATACAGTATTATTTATCATCGCTATTTCTCGCTTGCGACCATGCCCGCCTGGCTGTGTCTGACGTAGCGGCGGACCGGATCGCTATATACGACGGCAGTTCGAGAGGCCCCAGCCAGCATCGCCACCAACAGATACTCATGGAGGCCGGACACAGGGCAAGCGACATCTATTCTCGGCTTGATCTATTGAATGGTTTGAACGGGCAGACGGTTGGGATCGCCGCGGCGCTGCTCCGGATTACCGGACCAACAATGTCGTTCAGCGGTACCTGCTGCAGCGGCTCTATTGCCATCGGTCAGGGGTTTCGTGACATTTGTGACGACCGCGTCGATGTAGCATTCGTAACCGGTCATGATTCGGCCTTGACACCAGATCTCTATGCAGCCTACGGAGAGGCGGGTTTGTTAAGCCGTGAATGCTCAAGCGTGGAGCAGGCGAACTATCCGTACGGTGGAGAACAGCCCAGTCTCGTATTCGGCGAAGGTTCGGTGACCCTTGTGCTCGAGGAACGTACTGCCGCCCTAAAGCGGAATGCGAATGTCCTGGCAGAAATACGCGCGTATGAATCCGGCAATGAGGGGCGGAACCCGTACCGCGCCGGCGTCAATGCGAATCGTTATGTTCAGTTATTGGGCAAATTGTTATCCGACGGGAAAATGCTACCCGAGGACGTCGATTTTGTCATTGGTCACGGAAACGGCGTTCCCGCCAGTGACGCAGTAGAGCTCACTATACTCAAGCAATTCCTGGGGAAAAAGGCCCAATCAACGCCGTTGATATCGGTAAAGCCGATTTATGGGCATCTCCTTGGCGGGACAGGCGCAATCAACATTGCTGCCGCTGCGTTGGTGCTCCAACATGGCTACGTGATTCCAACACTAAATATCGGCTCTGTTTCGGGGATGCGACGCTGCACAACCGGCTTTTATCACGCCTCAAGGGCAGGAATTGCCTGTTGCTGGGGCATGGGTGGCCATGTGACAGCTACATTGTTAAGGCCATGCACTCCGTGATATTCTTGAGCGATACGGCAAGACGTCAATACTACCCCGCAAGAATTCGAAATCTTCAATCATACTGTTGAAAGGGGAGGTGCTCAGCATGTTGTCTTTTGCGATACGAAACGCAACGCCTGACGATCTGGACGCCATAATGGAGGTCGAAAGCCACTGGCCTGAGGATCAACGAGCAAAATCGGATCAATTCCAGTCGCGAATCGAACGCTTTCCGGCCGGCGTGTTTCTGGCGGAAACAGGCGGGCAGACCGTCGCCGTCTCAACAAGTATGCCGACGCGTTACGACCCGGCGGATATTTCCGATTTTGCGTCGTGGGATCAATGCACCAACAATGGTTATCTGCATGTATTCCGGCGCCTTAACGGGTTCAACGCGCTGCTAATTGTTTCCAACGGCATTGTAACCGAGTATCGCAGGCAGGGCATACGTGAAGCGATGATCTCCGCCCATATCACACTCGCCGGATCGCTCGGTCTGCGATATACGGTTACGGGGGCGATGATGCCGGGATACGATGCGTATTGTCGGCGTCACGGCGAACGCGACATCGCCAATTACGCGACCGCGTATGAGGGGGATTTTCCGATTGATCCGACATTGCGGAAATTGGCCACGTTGGGGCTGGTGCTCCCCGATAAGCGTCATCTGATAGCGGACTACTATCCGAGTCCTGCAAGCAGGAATTACGGCGCTCTTCTGGTGCATGACAACGCTTCTGCCGAGAGCCACAGTTGGCCGTTATCGTCGCGATGATAAGATCCATCGGCGTTCCAGCCAGGAATATCGCATGGTACCCACTGGCGATCAGTGTCGCCCGATCGTCTGCGGGAATTATCCCTCCGCCTATCAGGAGAATGTGTCCCTTACCCGCATCATGCAGGGCGTTGCGCAGGCGTGGAAAGGTCGTCATGTGGGCACCGGATAACGAGGAAATGCCGACAACGTCCACGCGTTCTTCGACGGCGGTGCGAACGACGGCGTCCAGCTCCGCACGCAGGCCGCTGTAGAATACCTTCATCCCGGCATTGCGCAAGGCATATGCAATGACGTGGATGCCACGATCGTGGCCGTCCAGGCCCAGTTTCGTTAAAAAAACGCGAATCTTCATGATTACCCTAAGTGCTGTCGGTTTGGAATCGGCCCCACACCGATTCCAGGGACGTACAGATCTCTCCCAGCGTTGCGTGGGCACGGACACAGTTGATAATGGCAGGCATCATATTTTTCGCCGAACCGGCAGTTGTGCGCAATTTCCGCAAGCTCGATTCCAGTTCGTCCTTGTTTCGTCTAGAGCGGTATTCCTGCAGATACTTAATTCTTCCGCAGGTGTCGTCCGTGGCCGATTTCTGCACGATCTGATCGGGTTCATGATCTTTATCTACAAAGCGATTAACACCGACCATGACCTGTCGGCCGTCGTCCAGTCTGACCTGGGTGCGATATGCCGCCTCACGAATTGCCGCCTGGGGAAAGCCCGCCTTAATCGCCTCGGCTGCACCTCCTAACTCGTCAATTTCGCGAATTAATTCATGAGCCTTATCGGCAATCTCACTGGTCAACGATTCAATCAACGGTGCACCACCCAAAGGGTCCGCTACGTCGGCAATGCCACTTTCATAGGCTATGATCTGCTGTGTGCGCAACGCGGTACGAGCAGCTTCCTGCGTCGGGAGCGAAATGGCCTCGTCTCGCGCGTTGGTGTGAAGCGATTGGGTGCCACCCAGGACGGCAGCCAATGCCTGAATCGTGATGCGGACAATATTATTGTCGATTTCACTGGCCGCTAACGTCGATCCTGCGACCTGTGTATGAAACCGGAGTTTGCATGACCGGTCCAGGCGGGCGTCAAAACGGTTTCTGAGAATCTCAGCCCACAGCCGTCGCGCTGCTCTGAACTTTGCGACTTCTTCAAATACCTTACTGTGTGCCGCGAAGAAAAACGAGAATCGGTCTGCGAAATCATCTACGGCCAGTCCACGACGGACAAGAGATTCGACGTAGGCAATAGCGTGTGCCAACGTAAAACCGATCTCCTGAACGGCTGTGCTTCCAGCCTCACGTATATGGTAGCCGGATACGGATATCGCATGGAAATCCGGCATCCATGTATTGCACCAGGCGACAATATCTGTTGTGAGCCGCATTGAAGGGTCGAGGGCAAACCGCATCGTGCCGCGGGCGACATATTCCTTGAGGACGTCGTTCTGCAGCGTTCCCCGCAGCTTCGCGGGATTCAGACCTCGCTCCTCCGCTACTACGACGAACATCGCCAACAGGATTGCCGCCGTGCTGTTGATCGTCATCGATACGGAAACGGACTCGATCGGGATCGCATCAAGGAGCGAAGCCATGTCGTCTATCGTCGAAATGGGCACGCCCACGCGTCCGACTTCACCCGCGGCTGCGTCGTCATCAGAGTCGTAACCAATCTGTGTCGGCAGGTCGAATGCGATTGAAATACCAGTCTGTCCCTCGCGCAGCAAATAACGAACTCTCTGGTTGCTGTCTCTGGCGGAACCGTATCCCGCATACTGCCGCATGCTCCATAATTGCCGGCGATACATTTCAGGATATATCCCACGGGTGAATGGAAACTCGCCCGGTAAATCGGCTGCAGTCTGGCCGACATACACGTTATCCAATGCTGCACCATAGGATGTCTGGAAGGAATCCGATTGCTCAGGAATGCCGCCGCTACCTGGCAATACAGGATCACTGTCGTCGTCACAATTTGCCATTGCGATGCTCCTGAATATTCGGATGATGAGACCAGATGGGGCCGATGTGAATTGCTAATACCCACGGGTGACAATGATCGCAAGGCGGCAGGTCTCGGCGTATGCATACCGAACGGTCTCGCACCTATAACACGCCCTTACACGCTGCACACACAATTGCCGTCTTCGCGTGGGGTTATCCGGTAGCGCGTGCAATCAGCGAATAGCACAATGGAAGCTTCAACGCGTTCTGTTCGAAATGTTTGAATACTTCCGAAATGTCATGGGCGTATTCCTTAAACGCCGTAATCGAGAAGCCGCTGCCCAGACAAGCACTGAATATATCAGATAGAGTGTGATGAAACCGATACATTGTCGGGCACTCATAGGGCTGCTTGTTCCAGTAGTTGTAACCTGTGGTCGTTGCACACGGCCCGGATTGGAAGTATGACGCCGAAATTCTCGGAGGATCACCCGTCTCACCCCAATGAAACATGTCCAGGATCGGATGCCTTTCGTAGATAAAAACGGCGCCATCATGCACCAGGATATTCCCGACCATTTTAAATAGCCTGTCGAGGTCGGGCATCAAGATCAGGGCGCCGACGCTGACAAAAACAATGTCGAATTGTGAGTAGTACGATTCGGGAATCCCGTAAACATCGGACACGACTAACTCACAATCAATGTTTCCCGCGGCAGCAAGCGCCACGCCTTGGGCAATAAAGGCGTCTGAAATATCAAAACCTACACATCGCCCGGCACCGAGATTCTTGATGGAAAGAATTTCCCGGCCGTTGTTGCATGCAAGTTGCGCTACCGACTTTCCGCGAACACCCAATTGATTGAAAATGTCGGTTTCGATATCGGTGAGATAACTGTAACCCTCGTTCTTGAAACAGGCCAATAAGTACTCGTACCGGCATTCCCGGTGTAACGGGGCCGCCACGTTCATGGCGAGTTTATTCGCCTGTGTATATTCGGAGATTCTTATTTGTTCAGACATTACATTGTCCTGTTGTTGTTCGTCTTGTTGTTGTTGCCGCGCTGCAGAGCATCCTCGAAACACACGAGATGCGGACCGCGGCTCCTTATTTTGTCCGGGCGCTGTAGCTGGTTATGAGGCAGCGATAAGAAGGAAGGTGGTTTGAGAAGAGCGTACCGAGACCTTCTACATCGTTACGCCAATCGCGATGCAACTCACATGCTGCTCCGAACCAAGTCAAGAGTTGGCAACCTGCAGCTTCCATGCGTGACCACGCGGCGTCGCGTGTGGTCTTGTTGAATGTGCCCGAGGCATCTGTGATAACAAACACCTCGTAGCCTTCCTCCCGCGCAGACAACGCGGGAAACGCCACACACACTTCTGTAACAATTCCGGCTATGATCAACTGCTTCTTACCGGTTTTCTTAATGGCATTTACGAAATCCTCATTGTCCCAGGCGTTGATCTGACCAGGTCGCGCGATATAGGGCGCGTTCGGAAACATCGCTTTCAGTTCCGGCACTAGTGGTCCATTTGGACCGCTCTCAAAGCTGGTCGTCAGGATCGTCGGCAGGTCGAAATATATGGCGGCATCTGCCAGCGCCAGAACGTTATTTTTGAATTCATCCGGCGAAAAATCCTGGACGACGTTTGTTAGGCCCGATTGGTGATCGACGAGCAATACAGCAGCATTGTCCTTATCAAGGCGATTGTACGTGAATTGAGATGTCATGATTTTTCCTTCGGATATTGGTTGATTTAGTATGTTCATTACACTGCCGCAGCCAGCGCACACCGGCAATACTATGGCGTCAGCTTCGCCGTGTTCAAATTCGAGGCAATCCGTCATCTGCACCTGCGATTGACACGGCGGTTGTTCAACGACCGATTGCCCGTGCCGAAGCCATAGCGCAGGAAACATACGACCGTCGTTCATCGCGCGGTGGTTGTTGCAACAGCTTGGAATCATTTCAGTAATGACTATCTTAGTCATGACATACGACTTAGAATAGTCATGGAAATGGTCTAGTGTGCAGCAACCTGTCCGCCACGGAGGCGAGAAGGGCTTCGGCAAGTTATTGGAAAAGATCCATAGCGATCCGTCGACGCCGGCACCTATGTCGAGCAGGAGCGATCGCAATGGGGTTGACGCTCAAGTCCGGTCAGTCAGTCGTTCTGGATACGGCGCCGCTCAATTGTCTGTTCGAAGAAAACGATTACTATATCGATCGAATGGGTAGAGTTTTTGATCTGTCGGTGCTGCAGAGGCGAAAATGATAACGTCAATGGTCACGTATATTGGGATCCTCACGCTCCCAACTCAAACCGGAGATCACAGGCTCGCGTGGCGGACGCGGAATTAGCGAATGACCGGCGATGAAAGACCGTTTCTCATCTGACGGTCGACGAACTATGAGCGTAAAAGAAGGAGCGCTGCGAATGCAGGTACGATGCTTGCGTCAGCTTGTGATGATGCGGAAGGGGTTTCGTTTTTGGGTGACCATCGGTGCACTTTCCGTTGCATCGTCTTTGCCGGGAGTGGCCGAAAGCGGCGCACCATTGGACCTCTCGGGATTTGCGCCGAATACGACACTGTTGGAGCGCAGAGATCTGGGCGACATTGGGGGAACGGCGATCACGCATTTTGAGATTTCTTACCGGAACAGCGGCGATTCGAGCCGATTGATTCTGGGCATCGGATCGTCCTGCCCGTATCTGTCGGCAACGGTCAGCCGGTACCGCATACCGCCCGGTGAAGACGCGCTGATCTCGATCGTGTTGGACCCGGCCGGAATCGAAGGCGAGCGGAACGAGCATGTTATGATCGACGTGCTCGACGACATGGAGTGCACCGAGGTGGTCGCGTTGCGCTTTAACGTCACGCCGGTTCCGAAACCACATCTGACGCTGGAGCCCGGGGACGTGGATCTTGGAATCGTCGTCATCGGTGACTCTGCGACGTTTACTGTACGTGTGCACAATACCGGCGATGCCGACCTGATCCTGCCCGTAGCGCCGTTCGCGGAGTCGTCCGCATTGGCGATCGAACCGGGGCCGAACGGCGCGATTTCGGGAATCCATCCCGGCGAGAGTGTGGAATGGCGGATCGTCTTTTCACCGCCGGCAAATGTAAACTATTACGAGGAGATCGTCGACGTGCTCGTCAATGATCCTTCGGCGGAACGCCTCCGTATTCGAGCGTATGTTTGCGCAAATGATGAACTGAAGGCAGCGCTTGATCGCCAGGCGGCGCGTGAATGATCATCGAGAGACGGGCTCGTTCGACAACGTCCGATAGCGGAAAATTCCCAAAGTGAATGGCGTGATTCGGGCTGGCTTGCGCCCTTCATTGGTTCACCGCTTCAGCCGTGGCTTTTTCGGCGCTCCGTAAGCGCAACGAACACGACTGAAGCGGTGAACTCCAACGAACAGCGTAAACACTGTGCCCCGCCGGGGACGTTCCAAAGCCGGGATCTTCGGGCCAGGATTCTTTACGTGAGTCGAGTTTGTTCGTTGACGCCTGTAACGCATTATTTCTCGTCCGACACCGTTTGCGCACAGGCTGCTAGAGCAACTGTCTGGGCGAGAATGTGGAGGCCTCATCAAGACGTTCCGCAGCCTTGATGGCCCGGCCCAGAATCTGATCACCGGCGACCGGCCCGACATACTCACAGAGAAACACGTAAATGGTGTGTGTGACTGCGGCCATTTCTGCGACACTGAAGGCCAAGGTCAGTTCGGTGTCACCGGCGTGTCGGCACCAATTCTGAAGCTCGCCTGTTGCCGCGCCTCCGACGTTCAGTGTAGCGAGCGACGACTCGAGGTGTGAAAAACATCGTTGGCAGGTTTCCGAATCAACCTTGCCGAGATTCGCGATGATATGATTGAGCAATGTATTGAACACCATCATTTCCGGACTTTGCTGCGGTTTCTGCTCCGTGGGCTCGGGCTCTCTTTCCGGGGGGATGGTTTCGGGGATATCCGTTGAGGACACAATCCATTCAGACAGTATCACTGAAGCAGCCTGATTAAAGAGCGATCGGCTGTGATCGCTCTGTATCGTGTCGCCAAGATTCATGATTAACTCCGCTACCCGTGTACTATCGAATTGCTCGAACGACTGGTCCATATCGGCAAGGACTTTTTTCATCGCGAGCGAGGCCGACGGTCCAAGATGGCGCGAGAGTTCGGTGCGTAACCTCAGAATGTCCTGTCTCGGAAGCGGAACAACATGTTGTTTCACCGCGACATTGGACATGGTATTTTGACTTGCCGCAACGTAGCTCTTCTGATACGACACCGCCGGACCCCACGGCGATGCGGACTGGGCCGCTACCGATACAGCGCCCGAGTCCAATGCGCCGATGACGCCATCCGCCTTTTTCAGGGCCATCTTAACCGCGATTCCGAGCATGGTTGCATTCACATTCGTCGCCGTGAGGATAACCAGAACCGTCGATTTCGACGTCCGCACCATGATCTCCGTATGCTTGTAATGGTAGTGAAACTCGGTGCATTGGACGCCCAGTTCCCGAATGTTTAATTGCAGATCCGTTATTTCTCCGACGACAGCGGTCATCACGTTTTGGTCATACACCTCCGGCACCATCATGGCTTTTATGTCTCCGCCGCCATCGGCGCATGCGACGCCTGCCACACCCGGTACCGAGAGGACCTTTTCCAGGATTTTCTGTAGTTCGTACTCGCTATTCATTGTTCTCACCCGTTATCGTTGCGATTTCCTGACCATCTTTCGGGGCTGCATCGATAATTAATGATGCAGGACGTCCTGAAACTCCGGATACCCGATCTCAAAGTGTTCAGTGTAGTCCAGTCCGCGTTGCTCGTGCAGGGTGCTTACTCGGAGGCCGCTGATCTTGTCGATGATCTTATAGCAAACAAACGATCCGCCCGCACCCCAGACAAAGGCTGCGCCAATGCCGATAAACTGCACAGCGATAATAGAGGGATTGAACATATCGCCGACCTTGAACAGGCCGGCGGCGAGCGTGCCCCACGCGCCACAGACACCGTGTACGGCGACGGCGCCGACAACGTCGTCGAGGCGGTATTTTGTGAGACACTGCACACCGACGTGCGTAAGGATACCTCCGACCAGCCCGCTGATAAGGGCAAACACGGGATCCATTGATGCGCAACCAGCGGTGATGGATACCAGCCCGCCAAGACCGCCGTTGACGGTGGTCGTCATGAGCACGGGCTTACGGGACAACGCCATGATGGACCAGGCTCCGACGACCCCCGCGGATCCTGCCAGGTGTGTGTTCAGGAAGATGCCGCCGATACGCTCGGTGGCTGCAAACGTACTACCGCAGTTGAATCCGAACCAGCCCAGCCACAGGATGAATCCACCCATAGCAACGAGCGTAAGGTTGTGGCCGGGTATGCTGCGCGGCTTGCCGTCCGGCCCGAATTTTCCGGTTCGTGGTCCGAGTACGACGATCGCTGCGAGTGCACACCAGCCGCCGATGGAATGGACGACGGTTGAGCCGGCAAAGTCAATAAAACCCAATGATGCCAGCCAACCCTCGCCGCCGTAATATCCCCCCCATACCCAGCTTCCGAAGACGCTGTAAATGAACATCGTGATCACGATCGAACTGGCGATATAAGGTCCGTAGCGCATGCGCTCGGCAACGGCGCCGCTTACGATCGTGGCCGCCGTGGATGCGAACATGATCTGAAAAATGAGGACAGCATACTCGGCGCCAGACCCGTTCGACAGAAAAAAGTGGTCCGTACCCAGCCACCCTGAAAGGTTCTTGCCGAACATGATTCCGAAACCGAACATCCAGAAGATAATTGCGCCGAAGCACATGTCGGTATAATTCTTCATGAGCACGTTGACGGTATTCTTGGCGCGTGTGCTGCCGCCTTCGAGAAGCGCAAATCCCGCCTGCATGATAAACACCAGTGCCGCCGCAATCAGCACCCACATGATATCCATATCCGTCATGCTTTGGAATATGGACGTTGTCTCATCGGCGCCGGCATTTGCGGCGCCGAGGAAGATTGCTGGTTTGAAAAATCGATATGGCGTGCAGCGCGATAGCGGTGACCGGTGATGTTTTGTCATGGAAATCCCCTCCAGAGTTAGTGACGTTATGCGGTTTGGTTCGTGACCAGATGCAGCGATGCCGCATGATCGGCTACTGTGGCGACAGGTGTAGTTTCCGATAAATTGCCGTTTGTTGCCATCGCGACGCCGGTTTCCGTGCCGGGCGATTTCGGCTTTGCCGGCGTCTTGCGCGAAAAGGTCAGCAGCCGGATGATCCTCTTGCGGAAGGCGTTCGTCGAAATGTTGAGTAACGGCACACTCATATCGGGCATGCTCATAATGATTAAGAATCCTTTGCGAATATTCTTGATAACAACTCTGATATTTTCGAAGTGGAAAATTACGTCATCCGCGCCCGACCCGTACTCGCGGATATTGAGCAAACTGTCCACCACGCGTTTCGCAACGGCCTCTATTGTTTCCGGCTCGTACATCGCCGGCATGCGTGCAGCGATGATGCCACCCCTGTTGTCCGAAGCAATCACGCCTGTGACGCCTTCAATGCCTACGATATCACCAAGAATTTCATCGATTTCATGTTGTTCAGTCATGGAAGTTTTCCTTATTCATCCTCGATATCGAGATTGCCTACGATGGAATTGATACGGCCCTCCACTTTTGAGATACTCGATTTCTCGCTCAGGCGAATTCCGACGAAATAGTCCAAAATGCGATGTACAATCAGCTTGATTTTCTTGCCCGACAACGACGTGTACACCAGAGGGTCGAGCCCGAGGTGTTCCTCCAACGCCAGGCCAGAGCGGCCAATGAACGTGAGCAGTGCGGCGAATTCGTCGGTGTCGTCAATATTCATGCCGGCGATATATGTACCTGTGTCATCGGCTGCGGCCAGTCCCGCTACTTCGGGAATGGTTTGCAGTTCGTGGAACAATGAATCCATCCAATTCATGATTCTACCCCCCCTCCTGTTCGTTGTCCTAGTTATGATGCATGAGTTTTGATATCGAGCTGCGCAGAAGCCGGGAAAACGTCGCGGTGATCGGCGCTTCGTTCGATTTGGTCGTGGCGCCCGCGCCGGCAGTCGCGGAACTCGAAGGTGTCTCGTCTGCTGCCGCAGCGAATTGTTGTAAGTCCGGAAGCATATCCTCGACCGAGTCGAAGCGGTCGTCCGGTCGTTTAGCCATCATTTTCTGGATAAACGCCGATACGTCGTGCGGGATGCCGTTCACCAGATTCTCGGGCGGTTCCAGCGGCGACTTCGCATGTTTCATGATCAATGTATAGACCGATTTCCCGGTGAATGGGAAGCGGCCGGTTACGGCGTGATAGAACGTCGCGCCAAGCGAGTAGATGTCCGACCGTGCATCGCCGACACTTGGGTCGAACGCCTGCTCCGGGGCAATATAGGCGGGCGTGCCCTGGAGGCTGTCGAAATGATGACATTGGCTTTCGTAGATCGAGTTCATGTTGGACGTGATTCGGGCCATTCCGAGATCGGTGAGCTTGGCATCGCCCTCTTTGTCGAGAAGAACATTTGCCGGTTTGATATCGCGATGAATGATGCCGTGGTTATGCGCTACAGCGAGCCCCTGTGCGGCGCGATATACGTAATCTGCCGCCTTTGTATGATGCAGGCTGCCGCAGTTATTGATGAGGTCGAGAAGCGACATGCCGTCGACAAATTCGAGCGTGATAAACGGGAATTCACCGTCTTCAAAGTCGAGCACGCGGACGATATACGGGTGATTGAGCTGCGCCAGAGTCTGTGCTTCGACACTGAACCGCTCGCGGATCGTTTCGGTATCGAGAAATTGGTTGGGCAGAAATACCTTGATTGCAACCGGGATCTTCAGGGACTCATGGAACGCTTCGAACACATGGCACGAGCTGCCCTTGCCGATCTGCGTAGTGAGCAGGCATTTACCCAGACGCTGGCCAACAGCAGGCAGCGCGTACTGCCGACGCTTTCCGGGAGCGGCCGCATTAGCCGTCACCTGTGGTCCCATGCACGGCGTCGCCGCCATATCGACTTCCTCGGACTCCGTAAGGTAATCCGCAAGGCGTGTACTCCCGGGTTTCTCCTCTGCCATACGATCCATGTCTGCTTTCGAAAAGTAGCTGACAATATCGTCGAACTTACGGATATCTCCGGTAATCGGGTGGTATATCTGGTCCGAAAGCAAGTGTTTCTTTACCAGAAAATCGATAAATGGCTGATTCGCGAGCCGATCGTTAAACCACCACTTGAGCATGGCAACGACGCGGTCCTGACCGACGGATGACTTCTGCAGCTTCTTAACAAGCACCAGATCTCTGGCCTGAATAGCGCCGAGATTATCCTTAAGAAATTCATCGATCGGTCCGAGAGTGGTTCGCATATACAGTACGCTCGTTTGGTGTTTGACAACGACTCGTTCTGTAATCACAAGCCGTGCATTGTTGTGAGTCAACTTGAAGCATACGATCTGCCAATGCCTGAGTGCATGTTATAACTGATTAGCATAACGTAAGTTATGACATTACTTTTTGCTGGTGCGTAGTGCGCGACATCGAATTCTGGCCTCGAAAACGATGGAATCGACGGTATTTTTGCCGCCGCTATGGTGCGACAAGCGCGAGGAAGATTTTGGAAAAAAGGATATAAGTTGCTTATTTGTATTATGTTATAAGCGTATTTTTGCGGAGGTATGTTTGCCGCCTTTGTTAATTGCGCCGCGTTTTGACCAGTGTGAATCTTGTTGATGTCCTTTGTTTGTGGCGTATCAGCATCATATAGTCCCAACGGCCATGCAACGGCGTTTGCATGCATGACGACGGGTTTGGACCATAACGCACTTTAAGGACACGAATACGTGAACCACGCCGGTTCAATTATCTGCGCCGACAGCAAAACCGCCACGCTGACTGCGTACGTCGAGATTCTCGAACGTCTCGATTATGACGTTCGGACATGCCTGTCGGCAGCCGACTTGCATCGGCTCTATGACGCGCTACCGCCTGATCTGGTAATTATGTCCACGGCCCTGTGTGATGCATCCGCGGGGGCGACCTGCCGTCGTATTCGGCAGCGGTCGACAGACAATGGCGCTGCTATCATGATCGTTTGCGGCACCGATGATCGAGAGCCGATACTTACTGCGCTGGCAGAGGGGGCGAATGAGTTTCTGGTTGAACCGTTTCGGGAATTTGAGTTCCAGACAAAAGTCGCTATGGCGATATCACGGCGTCGCACCGAGGCCGCGCCGCTCGTTGTGCCGTCGCGCGGCGATCTCTATGCCGGCGTATATCAGATCATCGATGAGATAGGGCGCGGTGCGCACAGCGTTGTCTACCGCGCCGGAGATACGTCGCAATCAGATGCAGTTGAGGTTGCATTAAAGGTCTTTGACATCGAAGCTTATGAATATGTGAGCGCCTCGTTCAATTCGATTTTTCTCCGCGAGGCATATTCCATGTCCAAGCTGGAGCACCGGAATCTGGTGCGCATGCTCGATTTTGGTAAATACAGCAAAACGTATTTTATCGTTATGGAGTTTGTCTACGGCAAGACCCTTGAGGATATCGTGCAGGCATCCGGACCGATGGACGAAGAGAACCTCACACTGCTTGCTTGCCAGGTTGTCTCGGCTCTTGAATATCTTCAGGCGCACAAGGTTGTGCATCGCGATATCAAGCCGGGAAATATTCTTATTACTGTCGAGGGTGATATTAAGCTTGCGGATTTTGGGCTCGCCAAACAACAGGACGACGTCACCCTGACCGCGCGAAATCGCAAGTTTATGGGAACTCCGGCATTCGTGGCTCCGGAGCAGATCCTGGGCGAACGCGATCTGGACGGGCGCTGTGACGTCTACTCGCTTGGAGCCACATTGTTCTATTGCGGGACAAATATGGTACCCTTTACGGGCAACTCGGTGATGGCCGTACTTTCCAGCAATCTCAACGATGACCCACCGCTAATCTGTGACGTCAATCCGGCTGTGGGCCGCGATTTTTCAGAAATCGTTGCAAACATGATGTCAAAGGACCGCGACGAGCGATGGATAGCGAGTGAAGTGAAGCGACGGCTCACCGCTCTGCTGGAGATCAGGTAGGTTGCTTCCGGGTTGCCGGCTGTCACCGGATCGTGTGTGAACGGTTGGCAGCACAGCTGCGCATCGGCCGGCAATGGACGATCTTTTCGAGGAGCGAATCCGTATTGGGTTTGTTAAAAGGCAAACATCCGATATTTTACGGTCCCAACGCGGCAGCATGCCGGAACGTGATACAGCCTGAGCCAAACGTGCAACTTAATCGGGAGCCCATGACATCATCTAACAGCAGCGACACATCCGATGCGGACACCGGTTCGACATCGTCTCAAACACCAATCGCATCGGGCGATCCCGAATCGGGCAGCTGCGATAACAATGGTGACGAAAAACGTCGGTCCAGCAGGCCGCGGCGCCGCCGCCGTTCTTCGTCGCGCAAACGATCCGGGGATGATTCCGGAGCCGGCGAGCAATCGCGATCCGACCAGGACGTTGCCGAACGCGCCGTTGATGCACCGCATGAGACAGTGGAGAGTGCCGTACAGGCCGATATTTGGGACCCGGCCAGTTTCACGGTTGATGAAGACCCGGATAAAGTCCGGTTTCATGATCTCGACCTTCCTGAACAAATTATGCATGCCGTCGCAGATCTCGGCTTTCAATACTGCACGCCAATCCAGGCCGAGATATTGCCCAAGACGCTCACCGGCAATGACGCGGCCGGACGAGCCCAGACCGGCACCGGCAAGACCGCCGCCTTTCTGATCAGCGTATTCACGCGGCTTATGCGCACGGCGCCATCATCCGAGAATCGGGCGATGGGACGACCGCGTGCTGTCGTTCTGGCGCCGACCCGCGAACTCGCCATACAAATTGAGAAAGACGGTCTGGCGTTATCAAAGTATACAACGTTGAATGTGCTTGCCGTATTCGGCGGCATGCACTACGAAAAGCAGAAACGGCGTCTCGAAAACGAGGCCGTTGATGTCGTGATCGCCACGCCGGGCCGCCTCCTCGATTTTCGGCGCAAGCGGTGCCTCGATCTTCGCGGCGTGGAGATTCTGGTGATCGACGAAGCTGACCGCATGCTGGATATGGGTTTTATCCCGGATGTCCGGTCGATTGTGTACAGTACGCCGCACAAAGACAAGCGTCAGACCATGCTGTTCAGTGCGACGCTCACGAGTCAGATCACGCTGTTGTGCGCACAGTGGACCAACGAGCCGGTGACGGTAGAGATCGATCCCGGTCAGGTCACGGTCGACACGGTGGATCAGATTGTATACATCACCACCACCGATGACAAATTCACGCTTCTCTATAATCTCGTCACGCGCAACGACCTAACATCCGTAATGGTATTCGGAAACCGGAGAGATAACACGCGGAATCTTGCGGACAGGCTTGATCGATACGGTATCAGCAGCGCCTTGCTGTCGGGCGATATTCCCCAGGCCAAACGCATCAAGACACTGGAACGATTTCGCAGCGGCGACATCCGGGTGCTTGTGGCCACCGACGTGGCGAGTCGTGGACTCCATGTCGACAACGTCAGCCACGTGGTAAACTACAATTTACCGTACGATGCCGAAGACTACGTGCATCGTATCGGCCGTACTGGCAGGGCCGGAGCGACCGGAACGTCAATCAGTTTCGCGTGCGAAGAGGATTCCTACGCCATTCCGGAGATCGAATCGTATATCGGTCACGACTTGGTTTGTACACATCCGGATGAGACGCTGCTCGAACCATTGCCGGCGCCGTTGCGTGAGCGCAAGCCACGTTCAACTGTGCCGCGCACGCGATCGGGCGGTGGCAGGCGGCCCGGAGGAGACAGACGGTCCGGAGGCGGCAGGCGACCCGGATCGGGGGGAGGGCGACGTTCGACCGGAGGGCCTCGACGTTCAGGCGGCGCGTCCCGTCACCGTTAATCCGTTGGCGGGACAAGAGGTATGGCAGCCTGGCATCACTTCGCCGTGTCGCCGTTCGGCTGATCAACGGAAAACGAACGCCATTCCTTGCTGACGATCAACCGCGCGCCCCTGCGGAAGGTCATGTAGGAAAGCGCCCACTGGATCACCACAAAAAACCGATTTTTGAATCCCGCCAGGTAATAGATGTGCACCACCAGCCAAGCGAGCCACGCCGCAAATCCACCGAATTGGAGGCGTTGTGTCTGCACCACCGCGCGGCTGCGCCCGATCGTTGCCATCTGGCCTTTGTCGCGATAGCGGAAAGGTGTCCGTTCGCGGCCGCTTAACTCGCCGCAAATCAGCCGGGCAATGTGGCGCCCCTGCTGTATCGCAACCGGCGCGAGTCCAGGCAACGGCTGATCGCCGTTGTGATAAAATCCCGCCTGATCGCCGGCGACAAAAACCTCCGGATGCGCTTTCAGGCTCATGTCTTCCTCAACCACTACGCGCTCCTGGCGATCCAGCGTGACACCAAGACGTTTCGAAACGCTCGATACCTTTACGCCGGCTGCCCACAGTACCGTCGACGCCCGGATGCGCTCTTGGCCAATCTCGACGCCTTGAGCATCGATATGCGTCACCTTGCTCGCGGTCCATACCTGTACGCCCAGGCTTTCGAGGTCGCGCGTTGCACGCGCGGCCAGTTGCTGACAGAACTGAGGCAAGATCCGTGAGCCGGCCTCAATTAGTATGACACGGGTAAGTTTTGGGTCGATGTTGCGAAAGTCTCTTGTGAGCGTGAAACGGCTCATCTCGCCAATCGCGCCTGCAAGCTCGACGCCCGTTGGGCCGCCGCCGACGATCACGAACGTCAAAAGTTGCTTCTGGGCTTCGGCATCCATCTCCGATTCCGCTTTCTCAAATGCGATCAGCACACGCCGCCGGATCTCGGTGGCCTGTTCCAATGTTTTCAGGCCGGGTGCAAACGGCTCCCATGCTTCGTTCCCGAAGTAAGCATGCCTCGACCCGCATGCGAGCAGGAGATAGTCGTACGGGAATTCGCGAGTATCGGTCACTACCCTGCGTCGTGCCAGGTCGACGGTTTTTACCTCCTGCTGCAGGACGCTGATATTACGGTACTCCGAAAGCATGCCGCGAATAGGCGCAGCGATCTCTGCGGGGCTCAGGCCGGCCATAGCGACCTGGTAGAGCAGCGGTTGGAACAAATGATGATTGCGCCTATCCAGGAGTGTGACGTTCAATTCCGGGTGATTGCCAAGCC
This sequence comes from Verrucomicrobiota bacterium, assembly GCA_021772615.1. Lineage (GTDB taxonomy): Bacteria > Verrucomicrobiota > Lentisphaeria > JABSQK01 > JAJFLO01 > JAJFLQ01. Next base: position 31,233 of record JAJFLQ010000179.1, read on the forward strand.
GTTTGGCTGCGTTAATGCCGGCGAAACCGCCGCCGACAATGATGACGTTCTTCATAGTAGTACTCTCTGATAAAATCTTTCCTGAATCGGCTAACCGCCAAGTTCGCCGAAGCAAGGATTCTCGTTAGCGTTCACAACTTCAGTTGTGCCGTGAACACTCAACTGAAGTTTTTAAGCTCCAGCGAGGCTCGCATTCCATACGGCATCGTGATTCATGCTTCGCAGCCGGACACGTTGCGCCGAGGTGGCAACTTTGCCGCCACGGGCTGTGCGACATAACATGCGTTTTTACAATTCATAATGAACCTCTAGTCAACATTGTCGGCGAATTCACCAGCTATCGGGTGGCAATCTTACTACCAACCCGCCTGATCGTGCACGATTCGTGCCGGAGTCAGACTTGCGTTAGAATTAATGTTTATTGCATAACTATCTAGAATAATGCTTCTTATATATTTCTGCTGTGGTTTGTCTGCGGGTTTGGTGCGTGAAATGCTACTACGGCTGCCACAACGTAACACGGTGTGCGAGGGCATACTGTCAATAGGATAAGCGCAACGGAAAATTGCAACGGTATCGTTGGAAAAAGACATGAACCAAAATCAAGACGTACTCGCAGAGCCGACATCCGCCGCCGCAACACGGGGCACCACCGGCCGTATGCCCGATTCAGAGGCAATCGATCAACGGCTGCTTACCCGGCACATGCTAGAAGGCTATGTTCGTAGTGAAATTATTTGCGACGAGCACGGACTGCCATACGATTACAGGTTTCTGGACGTCAATCCGGCATTCGAAGCGATGGCGGGAATTACCGCTGGAGACTTGATTGGCAAGACAGCCAATCAGATTTTTCCTGAGACAGAAAAATACTGGATCGACATTTACGGCGCCGTGGCGTTGAGCGGAAAGGCTGTAACGTTCGAGCGCCAGCTATTTGGCAACGCCGATCATTTCTTCAAGATATTTGCGTACAGTCCGGCAACCATGCAATTCGTCATTCTGTGCACGGATATCTCCGAGGCGCGCCAACTCCAGGACGAGATGAAGAAAGGGCGAAATCTTCGGTCAATCGGCGTGTTGGTAAGCGGCATAGCCCACGATTTCAATAATATACTCACAGGCGTACTTGGCAATATTTCGCTGATGAAAATGCATCTGCGGGACGACAAAAAAATCTGCGGCATAGTTCGTGAAGCGGAGAAAGCGTCTCGCCGGGCCAAACAGCTCACCAACCAGTTGCTGGCATATTCGGAGGGGAATGACCAGCAGCGGCAGGCGTTGCCGATGGCCCAACTTATCAAGGATACGGTCAGTTTCATTTTCAGTGGAACGGGCGCCGAACACCGTTTGTCGGTCCCGGATGATCTCTGGCCGGCAATAGTCGATGAAGGACAGTTGTACCAGGTGTTAAACAGTCTGATTTCGAACGCGGGAGAAGCCGTGTCGGACCGGAAACCTATTGAAATCGTGGCGGAGAATCACACCGTCCACGGTCTGCGTGCGGCGTTGCCGCAAGGGGACTATGTCCGGGTTTCCGTGTCGGACCACGGTATCGGTATTCCAGAGGGACATCTGGCACGCATCTTCGAACCCTACTTCACCACTAAAAAAGATCGCGAAGGTCTCGGACTGGCCGTACTCAAAGGCATACTCGACGAATATGACGGGCATGTGCAGGTGGAAAGCACGGAAGGCAGCGGTGCGACATTCTTTGTCTACCTGCCGGCAAGTCCTGATGCCGTAATGGTCGACGAACCGCCCGAAGCCCTGGATTCGCCCGGTGGCAGCGGCAGAATTCTGGTAATGGACGATGAAGAGGCGATACGCAAACTTATGAAGAATTATCTCGGACAGATTGGATACGATGTCGAAGTATGTGATGACGGCTTACAGGCGATGGACCACTACCGCAAGGCGTGTGATGCCGGCACGCCGTTCGATGTTGTCATTCTTGACTTGACCATACCCGGCGGCGGCGGTGGGCGCGAGATTATCTCGCAAATGCGGAAGATCGACGCGACGGTCAAGGCGATCGTATCCAGTGGTTATGTGAATGATCCGGTAATTAATAATTACAAAGCGCACGGTTTTTGCGCTGTCCTCCTCAAGCCGTACGATGTCCGCGAACTGCGGAAAGTGCTGCGCGACGTGACAACCTCTGTGACGGTAGAGAATTGATAATTTTATGGGCCATTTGTCGACATATCTCGCAGACAATCTATCGAGGCTCGATCCGCAGGATCTGCTGTTTGTCAAGTTATTGGATAAGAGTCCGTCGGTGCGGTCCGTCGACGTCGTCAACCTTATCGAATGGTGGTCTGCAAAGGGTGACACCGCCGAATCCCTTATTACGTATTTGATACGCATGAATATTCTGGCCGAAAATTCTCAGTTTACGTTTAAGCTGATGTCCAAAGGCGGGGTGCCGAATCCCGACGCGATCAAGTTGTTCACAAAGTTTGGCATCGATAAGCTGGAGCGCAACCGGTATAATCAACACGATTGTCGGCATACGGCGAAACAACGACCTCCGACACGCCGGAGGCCCCGCGACAGCGCGTTCGCAGCCGTTGCCGGCGATGAACCCGATACGGATATAAGGCCGGCATCGCCCGCGGACACGGCAGGCAGCTTTCGGTTTCGCCAGATCAACACGTTGAAGATCAATTCCGGGAAGGATGGTGGTATGATCCATGCCACATGCCCCAAATTGGGGTCAACCATGGGGCATTGCGTCCTTACGTCACTTATTGGAGCGGGGCCGCAGTATTATATGTTGAAAGGGTTCCACAAAGAACTGAATCATGTTGTTGCCATCAAGCTCTTCGCATCTGCCACAGATGCCGACACCGGCACCGTAAGAAGCTGTTTTCAGGAAGAGGTCGACCTGCTGTTCGGACTCAAACACAAGCATATCATTGAGACGCTCGACTACAGCGACGACGAAACCAACCCCTATATTGTGACTCAGTACGTCGACGGCATTTCGTTATGTAATCTCATTCGCCAAAGCGGTCGGCTCAGTGAAGACCGTGCGTTGAAGATCGCTCTGAACACCGCCAAAGCGTTGAAGTATATCCACGACCGCCGAATAGTCCATGGCTCCGTACATCCGGAAAACATAGTCATCAGCAAGCAGGGGCATGTCAAGGTGTCGTGCGGTGGGATCGCCAAAGCTCCCCGACCCGCAACGTCTTTTGGCCGCAAACGTCGTGATTCCGGGCACAGTTTCTTTCCGTATATCACGCCGGAACAGGGTTTGAATGCCAAGTCGGTGGATCACCGGTCTGACATCTATTCGCTTGGCGCGACATTGTATCACGCTGTGACGGGCCGGCTGCCGTTTCCCGGAGACTCGGCACAGGACATGATAGACAATCATATCCACCAACCATTGATTTCGGCTGCGCTCGCGAATCCGGACGTTTCCCAGAGCGTATCTGAGTTGATAGATCGAATGATGGCCAAGAATCCAAACGATCGTCTTCAGACTGCCGACGATGTTATCGATATTCTCAATGAACTCAGTGATAATGGCCCCAAGCCTGCCACACCGACCAGAGATAAGCAAGATGTCTTACTTACGTTGCCCGCCAGGTGAATACCGAACGGGCACTCCCCTGACTCGCCGTGCATTTGCACGGCGGGTTTTTTTTTGCCGACAGGAAAAGTTCGTAAACGTCGCGAATGAACAGGGAATCGCGAATGGACGGGGAAAAAAACGCCATGAAATTTTGGATTCGTGTCCAGTGGTGTCTATTCCCTCTACCCTCAAGCCTCCGTGTCCCGTTTGACAGGTTCGCGGGACGACGTATTTTGGCCGAGGATAGTCGATATGACAGTACGCTCACGGATTGACGATGAACAATCTTACATTTGCAACAAGGACGCTCTGGGGACACATTGTGCGCGATGTCGGGGCGCTCGGCGGCCTGCCGTTATTCGTCGTGATTACGGTCTATTTCGCAGTCGTGGACATGGATGTCGCGTTGCGGCTGGTTGGTTCGTTGATCGCAATTATGGGCACCGTTTATACGATCAAGTTTTTTTACTTCAAGCCGCGCCCGACGGTCACAGCGGATACATTCGACACGGTTATGGAGCGCCTGGAGTCCTCGTCGTTTCCGAGCCTCCATGCTGCGCGTGCGGCGCTGTTGTTTATGGCTTTCTGTACCGGTCGCGGCATGTTGACTGGGTTTGCGCTGCTGCTGGTCGCGTTTGTGGGCTGCACCCGACTGATTTTGAAGAAGCACGACATCGTTGATGTTCTCGCAGGCTTCACGCTTGGCGCTATGGCTGGCTGGCTGATCTGGCAAATGTGAGGTAATCTTGAAGAATTCCGAACCGATATTGTCTACATACCACGGCGATGATAGCATGATGGACGTGGTATGTCGCTACGTAAGCTCCCTTCGGCAGCGTATCGACGATCTGACAGCCGCCGTGGAGGGCGGTGACCTCACTTCGGCTACTGTCATTGCTCATGGACTTCACGGCTCCGGCGGCGGATTCGGATTTCAGATCATCAGTGATTTTGGCGAGACAATTGAGTCATTGATCGATCGCGGAGCCGCGCGGCCGCAGATCACGCAGGAAGTCGATGCCCTGCGCGGCTGTGTTGCACGCATTGAGCGGACATATCCGGATGTCGATCCAGGCTAGCAGCCTGTCGGACTTCGGACACGCCGACTGCGAAAATGACAGATTCGGCTCATTTTTCCCCGAATTCGGGTTAAATATGTGCAATATTCGCCTCGAATTCGTGAAAAAATGCCCTCGATTTCTCAAATTCCTCGTTCCGGCGCCAAAGGCCGACAGGCTGCTTGCAGCGTATTAGTCCTCTTCGCCCTGCGTTGCCGCGATCAATCGGTGCAGTCGGCCGCTGATCTCCGCCACGTCGTACGGTTTTATCATGACGTCTGAGAACCCGTATTTCTGGTACTCAGCCAACACCGGATCATTTGAGTACCCGCTGGAGACGATAGCCTTGGTCGCCGGATCCACGGCCAGCAACGTCTTGATGACGTCGACGCCGCCCATTCCACCCGGAATCGTGAGATCCAGGATGAGCACGTCATAGGGCTCGCCTCGCCTCGCTGCGGCATTGAACATGTCGATCGCCCGCCCGCCGTCTGTTGCCGTATCGACCGAGTAGCCGATCTCTGGAAGCAGTTCTTGCACCAGATTTATGACGACCTGGTCGTCGTCCAAAACCAGGATGCGCCCGCTTCCGTGGATAATCGCCTGCTCTTTCTTTTTCTCGTCGGGAATCGCCGCCGGCGACGCCGGAAGATAGATGTAGAACGTGGTTCCGAGGCCAATTTCTGACAGGGCTGTGATGTAACCATCATGCCGCGTGATGATCGAGTAGCAAATCGCCAGCCCGAGTCCGCTACCCTTTTGTTTGGTCGTGAAATACGGATCGAAAATCTTCTGCAGATGTCCTGGCGCGATGCCGACGCCATTGTCCTTCACCGTAATCTTTATATAATCACCGTCTTTCAGTGCGGGTGTCTTCGATGTCTCGATCGATATATTCGCCGCGGTGATCGTGATGACGCCACCGTCCGGCATCGCCTGATCGGCGTTGATGACGAGATTGTTTATCACCTGGCTGATTTGGCCGACGTCGATATTAGCCGGCCACAAATCTTTTGCTATCGAGAAGCAGTGCTGGGTGCGCGATCCACGGAGGGCGAAAATTGCGGATTCCGAGATCAGCTCGCTAAGCGACGATGTCTTACGAATCGGCGCGCCACCCTTGGCAAATGTGAGCAGCTGACGCGTAAGGTCCTGCGCCTTGATACAGGCCTTTTCGGCCTCGCGGAGATGTTTGAATACAGGCTCGGTGGTGTCGCTAAGATATCGGCTGACGGAAATGTTGCCCAAAATTCCCGTGAGAATATTGTTGAAGTCATGGGCTATACCGCCCGCCAGGACGCCCACCGACTCAAGTTTTTGCTTTTTTAACAACTCCGCTTCAAGTTCTTTCATTTTAGTGATGTCACGAAACACGATAACCACACCAATAATCTCATTTCGTTGATCACGAATGGGGGCGCCGCATTCCGCTATTAATCGCCGCTCGCCGTTTTTGTGGATCAGTACCATGTCTTGGGATAAATCCCCGGTCTCGCCTTCAGTCAGGACGGTACCAACCGGATCTGGAACGGGCGCATCGGTCCGTTCGTCTACCACCTGGAATACCTTGTTTATCGGCCGGTTTCGTGCTTCTTTAAGTGTCCATCCCGTAAGTTCCTCGCCGATCTGATTGATCAGCTGGATTTTTCCGGTGGTGTCTGTGGTAATGACACCTTCGCCGATCGACCGTAAAGTCACAGCCAGACGTTCGCGTTGATCTTCGAGAGCGTCCTCAATCCGCTTGCGCTCTGTAATGTCCCGTATCACCACCACCAAACCGATCACATCGCCGATGTCGTTTTGTATCGGCGCAGCCGTTTCACTCACCGGGCGCTCGGACCCATCGCGCGAGACGAGCAGCGTGTGGCTGTTGAAACTCACCGCACTGCTATCCATAAGTGACTTCGGCAATGGCGTTTTGCCGCGTTTCCGGGTCGTTTCGTCGACGATTTGATAAACACTGTCCATATCGCGCCCGATTGCCTGCTCGGCAGGCCAACCCGTAAGCACCTCGGCGACCGGATTCATGAACGTAATCTTTGACTGTGTATCGGCAGTGATCACGCCGTCACCAATGCTCTTCAACGTTGTCGCCAGCCATTGTTCCTTCTCGCGGAGCTTGCGCTCCATCCGGTGGCGGTACAGTGCCATTTCGATGGTGGAGCGAAGCTCTTTGTCCTCGAATGGCTTGAGGATGTATCCGTACGGTTCGGTCAGTTTTGCGCGGTCGAGGGTGCGAGTGTCGGAGTAGGCCGTCAGGTAGATCACGGGTATGTCGTAAAGTTCACGAATCTGATCGGCGGCATCAATGCCGTCCGCGTCGCCCTGCAGCATGATATCCATCAGCACCAGATCGGGGCGCGCTTTTTTTAACGCCGGGATCACTTCGTTTCCCGATGATACCGTTGCCGGGACCGAATACCCGAGGTCCGATAATCTTGCCTTGATATCCTGTGCGACGATACCTTCATCCTCACAGATCAGTATGCGCTTTCTGCTCACTTTGATGAATCCTGTTTTTTGGCGAACCGGTCTCTGAATATCAGGTCGAAACAAGCGCCATTGTGATTGCTCAGTGTGATCTCCGCGCCCAGTTGTTTGGCCAGCGTATTCACCAGCTGTAACCCCAGGGTTGCGGTATCGCGAAAATCGACGTCCTCCGGGAATCCGATACCCGAATCGGCAACGGTGAGATTGTAACGGCCGTCATCCGAACGGATGAGGCGGACGCGAATCTCGCCGGTCGATTGATCCGGGAACGCGTACTTAAGAGAGTTCGAAGTTAATTCGTTTACAATAAGCCCGCACGGAATGGCGGTATCGATGCTCAGAAATACATTTTCCGCGGTGACGGTGATGTTGACCATAGGAGACCGCGTCGCGTAGGATCGAAACAAATGTGTAGTGAGGTTTCGCAGGTACTGATCGAAGTTTATGAGCGTGAGACCGTCGGATTGGTAGAGCTTCTCGTGGATCAACGCCATGGTCCGGACGCGGTGTTGGCTGTCATCAAACAGATCGCGCACCACAGAATCGGTTAGCTGCCGCGACTGCATGTTCAGGAGGCTGGATATGATCTGCAGATTGTTCTTGACCCTGTGGTGAATTTCCCGGAGCAGCACTTCCTTTTCCTTCAGCGACTGTTTCAGCTTTTCATCGGCAATCTTGCGATCGGTAATATCCTCGAGGGTGCCGACGTAGCCAGTTTTTTTCCCGTCATCACGGCGTAGGACTGTAGATCGGAAATGGACCCAGCAAACCCCATCGGTACGGCGTTGGAAACGAAACTCCATTTCGAGTTCGCGGCCTTGCATGATGGTATTCTGCCATTTTAGATCCACGGCTTCCCGGTCATCCTGGTGCACGAATGCCATCCACTCGTGGCCTTTTACCATTTGTGCCTCAAGCTGTGTAATCGACTCCCAACGCGGGTTGGCGTAGATGAGGTTGCCATCGGCGTCGGCTTCGAAGATCCCGATCGGTGATGACGTGTTGAGTGAACGGAACCGCTTTTGGGCGTCCTCGGCCTTCCGTGTCATGCGCTGATGGTCCTGAAGTATATTCAACGTGGCACGACGTGCGTCCTGAAGCTCCTCGACCCGATGCTCCAGATCACTTCTGGCCCGGGCCAGATTCGAACGTTCTTTTTCCAGCTGACTCATGTACGTCTCTGCGGTCTTCTCGATCTTGACGCGTTCGGTTATGTCGCGCACCAGGCCGGTGTACACCGTGCCTTCCTGACTTTCTCCCTCGCTGATCGACAACTCGATCGGAAACATCGACTGATCCATCCGTCTCCCGAACAAGGCGTCGCCGCTCGGCGTCGTCGTGACCGTCTTGTTGCTGCAATTCAACAGGTCGTCGAATCCGCAGAGTCGTCCACCGCCCGCCGTAACAAGCAGTTTCGACGTGGGGTGACCCACCACATCCGCTGCGGGATACCCGAAAATACGCTCGGCTCCGGGATTGAAACTGGTCAGCAATCCGCCCCGTGTGATCGTAATAATGCCGTCTCTCATATTCTGAAAGATAAAGTCCGCGGTCTGTGTCGCCTTCTCCAGGCCGTCCATTACCTGATTATAGCGTTGTGCGATCTGGCCGATTTCCGTAAAGGGTTCACATTCGATTCGCAAGCTGAGATCACGGGTCCTGGTCTGTGTATCCATCGTTGACATGAGGTTGTATAACTCCGATGCCGCGCCGTGCTCTGAGATATTCAATCCGATTTTCTCGGCATGTGCTGATACTCGAAGCGAATTCTTGTTGTTCAGAAACCGAAGAATCACATAGCTTATGCCGTAGGCCCAGATGCCACATACAGCGATACCGAGTATCTGCACGCCCGTTTGCGCCAGTCGCCCCAGGCCGGTTGCGAGTATCTCCGGATCCGCAAACATACCGACCGCGACTGTCCCCCAGATACCGCCGGCGAGATGGACCGGCACGGCGCCAACCGCATCGTCAATCTCGAAGTGTATCAATATGGATTCTGCTACCAGCATCACCAGGCCGCCGACACAGCCGATGAATGCCGCCTGAATCGGCATTACTGCGAAACACGTCGCCGTGATCGCCACGAGGCCGGCCAGTGATCCATTAATCAAAAACATGACATTCGCGCGACCGTGGTGAAACGATCCGGCGGCAAGCGCTGCAAGGCCCCCGCTTGCGCCGGCGAGCAGGGTGTTCACAACTATCGTTGTGACCGATGGTGTTAGTGAAAACGTGCTGCCTCCATTAAAGCCGAGCCAGCCAATCCACAGCAAAACCACGCCCAGCACCGAGAACGGGACGTCGCTGCCGCTGAACGGTTGCGCATTTTTATCGCGGCCGAAGCGTCCTTCCCGTGGGCCGATGACGATTAGCGCAGCGAGTGCGACCCAGCCGCCCGCACAGTGCACCGTCGCAGCGCCGGCGAAATCCACAAAGCCCAGTGCCCCGAGCCATCCGGTCGATTCGCCGGTATCCGCGCCATTCCATGTCCAATGTGCAAAGATCGGATAGATCATGCCTGACAGGATAATTGTGACAATGATATAACCGGCATAGCGCATTCGCTCTGCGACCGCACCCGAGAATATCGTTGACGCTGTCGCACAAAACATCATTTGGAAAATAAAAAAAGCAGTGTGCCACCCGGCTCCGTCGCTGCCGGAATAGAACCACATTCCGGTTCCGAACAGGCCGAATTTCGTATCACCGAAAACCAATGCGAATCCGAACGCCCAGAACAACAGCACGGAGAGGGCGAAGTCCGTAAGGTTTTTCATCGCTACATTGATGTTGTTCTTGGACCGCGTCAGCCCCGACTCCAGGCAGATGAACCCGGCCTGCATCAGAAATATGTGCATGGCGCAAAACAACAACCAGGCAATATCCGTGAGTTCACGTTCCATCACGCGCCCTCCTCGTCAACAGCGCTGAGATCATATGGCGCCGACCGGCCGCTCTCGCAGTGGAGCTGATTGATTTCCCGCTTCAGGTCGACCATGTTCAGTTCGCGGTTGACCGCGAATTGATTAAACTGCTCCAATTCGTCACGGTTTCTTTCAGATTCCTTAAGTGCGGAATTGATCTGTTCCTGAGCGGCCTTGCGATCGGCGATCTCGGATTGCAGCTGTTTGTTGGTCGCTTCCAGCTGCGCTGATTTGGCTGCCAGGGCCGTTTCCGTCCGACGGCGGTTTTCGATTTCAACTTTCAGCGAATCGTTAATGCGGCGGGTTTGCTCGGCCGATTGCTGGGCTCGAGCCGACGTGGTACGCAGGCCGTTAATGACGATGCCGAGGAGACCCAGCCCGACGACTACGATAGTCGCCATAATAGCCATGATCTCTTTGAGCGCGCTTTTCGTTTGTTTCTCGATGTTCGCCAGTGGCAGTATCACTTCCAGAACACCGCGTACGTCATTGGTCTTCCAATCGGTCTTCGGGCTGCCTGCATAGGTGTTGTGGCATGCAACGCAACTCGGATGCATACGATCGGCCGTGGCATATCGCAAGGCCGTCGTGCCGTCCACTGTTTCTACTCGAACAAAGGGCTCATCCGGATGTTGCCGCAGGTACGTCAATGCCTCGCGCTCGAAGGCGTCTGTGGGACCGCCGAACTCTTGCCATGGAAACGGGTAGTCGCTATACAGTCGCGTTTGGCCGTCAGTAGGCCCGGTGCCTATCCGCCGACCCAATTCCATACTCAACGTGGCAGGCAGCGGGATAGCGTCGCTATGATCGCGATAGTCGTGGGTTGCACGCATGCCGAACGCTTGAACGCGCGACACCACTTCGGATGAATACAGGCTGCGGAAATCCGCCAACGCCTCAGAGTACAACCGCGCATAAAACGATGCGGTTGATGCGTTCAGCTGCGATGACACGCGGTAAAAATTCAGCCATAGCGCAATGCCCCCGGCCACTACCAGAATTGTGACAACCGGAATCGTTCGTCGCGTCAGAATGGCGATCAGCCAATCAAAGTCTCCTGATTGGGCATCAGGCTTGACAACATCGTCGAAACAGTCCGTTTTCCGATGGTCGTTGCTGGGGCGCGTTGTCATTTTGCAAACCGGCTTCCGCTCAATACGCGATCGAAGATCGCATCTCGCTATATGACGCTGTACGAGTAAAACGGTCCGGTGGGACGCCGTTCGCCGGTGCGAAATTCGCTACCAGTATAGACAGCCTGCTGAATGCAGCAGAGTGGTGTACAAGTGTAAGAATGATGTCCCGCCCCCGATGGTCCTGACCGTGGATCCTTCGCTCCTCCCAACCAACGTACATTATAGTAGGGGCGTTGACCAATTTTTGCAAGTCATCCGCGGCGTGGGAAAGCCGCAAAAAACAAAATTCAAGTGGAAGATTGTTTTATTTTTCTGGAATCGCTTTTTTAGAAAAAAAAGGGGGGCGAGCTGTCGGACGTGGCCTGGATAATTCACACAACCTCGTCGTGAGGCTGCTTAGCGTGCTTCAGGTCAAAGAGGTTGTATGAATTATTCAGGTTAGTTGTCCGGCATAGCGGCGTAGGTCTCGTAGTAGTGGACCGCGAAGCCTGCGAACGACTTCATGCTTCCAAAATGCTCTGCGACTTCGGCGAGAACCTCGTCCATCTCGGCCTTTGTGCGGCCCGCAAAGGTGATTTTCGCCAGCATCTGTTCCGTGGTGTCAAAACCCATTGGCTTTACGCTGCCCTTGAATTCATCCGGCTGCAACGGTGCGAAGCCCTCGTAGCGGTCGTCGCTGTTGATTATTTCCTGAGCAAGATTGTCCATTTTTCCGACGTCCGACGGCTCCTCTTTGGCAACGCCGTGGCTTTCGTAGAGCGTTACCAGCGCTGCGTTATACGCCAATTTCTCGTCGACACCCTGGGGTTCGACAAGGCCAAGCAATTTCATGGAGCCCGCATTTATTGCGCGAACCGGGAAATTAGCGATTCGGCTTGTAGGAGTTCCGCCCGTAGCGCTTGGCGGGCCGGCCGGCCCGTTGCGATTGGCGTATATGAAGCGAACCGGCGTCGCGTCGTAGCGAAAGGTCTCGACTCCCAGGTAGATTTTCTTTCCTCTCTTCTCGGCGTACTCGACTTCGTCTTGACCATGACGAATAATGCCGTCGGCGCCGCCGGCGAAATTACGATAATTCATTATGCCGATGTTATCGACAATATCTATCAGATGTTTTGCCACGTCCTGTGTCACGCCGTTGTAATCCATCATATATTTGAGGTTGCCTCGATCATTTCGCGCCTCGTCGAACCAAAATGGAATGTCGATGCCGTAGACAATGTCACTCTTTTGTTCGCGCAGGAGATCCATTACTTTGACGTTCAGATCCAGAAATTGTTCAAGGATCATAATCGCCTGGTCGTCCTGCTCGAAGCCCAGTAGTTGGTACGGCTCATTGTCGAGATGAATGCCGAAATACCGCTCGTCTGGTTGTGAATGTTTATTGAAATCGATAATGGCTCGAACCTGAGCCAGTACCCGGGGATGGTGTTCGTCGAGGACGAATTCCGGATAGCCATCGAGCGCATGAACCCGGATCTGGTGCGATGAGGCTTCCGCGATTAGCGATCGCAATTGGCCAGGACTTCCTATTTCACATGTAACGTCGTCGGTGAGATCGTCGACAAAGGTGTACGGCATTTGCAGGAAGATCTCGGTCACCCCCTGTTTCTCGCAGAAGGCGAAGAAATCACGACGGTTAGCGTCTTTTTCCGGAGCAATCAACTCGTGAACTTTCCAGACCCACATTGCCCGCGGCCGCCTCGCTTCCGGTACGGCGCCGGTGGCTGCGGCAGAGGCCGATTCAGGCACTGCCGTGCTCGCATCGGCTTTGAATGTCATATCATCGATGTACACGGTACCCGATCCGGCGGTCTTGATGTTGAATACAAGGCAGCTTGCGCGAAAATCATCGCGATAGCCAAACGCTTTGTATGGCACAACGACTTCCTGCCACGTCGTTGACACCGGGCCTTTGAGGAAATCACTGACATTTCCTGCAGGTCGGGAATCTTCACGCCCCAACATCGTCGGATTCGCCATCTGGACTGTAATGTCTTCGCCTCCGGACTCGCCGCGAATCCAGAAAGACAGGTACGGATGTCGGCTCACGTCTACGAAATTTTCTTCGTTGCGTTCCGCGGACGCGTCACTGTCATTGAAGAGGTGAAACCACACGCCGCAATATCCGGCGGCGCTCTTTGCATAATCGATCTTGCAGGAACGCCCGCCGGCGCCACGTCGTGCCGTTTTCACCAGATGCACGGAGGCGCTGGAGCCTGTAGCGGAGAAATGATTGTAGAATCCCTTCTGATCGGTGACGATGCTGCGGTCGAAGTTCCAGATCGGGAGTAGCGGCGATGCCGGCCGGGCGCCGGCCGCAGATACCGCCGAGCCCGCCTCACGCTCAATGAGTTTGGCGAACGATGACGGGGCATCGAGATTCTTGCGGAAGCTCAGGTCATTGAGATAAAGCGTTTGGTTTTTCTTGCCGGCAAAGCGGAAGACAATCGCGTTGCAGGCGCCGGCATCCGGCAACATATTCCGCGTATCGATGGCTACCTCCTGCCATGATTCGGAAACAGACCCGCGCAGAAACGAGCCGATGGATCCCAATTCGCGATACGATTCCGATTCTGCTGTGTCGCTCATAATAAGTCCCACGGCAAGACCGGGAAGATCGGTCTCTGCTCTGATCATAAATGACAGGTACGGAAACGTGGCGAGATCGACGCGATTATTGTCCGGCTCGCCAGTGTCGGATTCGGTATCGAACAGGTGCACGACAAACCGACAATCGCCGGTAATCTTCCCGGTATAGTCGAGTTTCAGCGAACGTCCCTTTCGCGCTCCGATTTTTTCCCGCTGCAGGAAGAACTTAAGCTTGGCATTTCCTGCCTCCAGGCACGCGAACCCGCCGCCGGTGGCGGTGTAAATTCCTTTGGTCGTAAACGTCCACACGGAAACGTGGTCTTCGTCTGCAATCGACGGCATCGCTGCCATGCAAAAACACGCAATTGCCGCTGCAGCGCCTGGTCGCCCAATGCGTACGGCCAACGATTGCCGGCAAGCTTCGAAATAATCGAGATTCATCGTTTTATGGTCCTTTTCTGGAGTGGGGGCGGCGCCGGGGCGAGATTTCCCGATGTCATCGCCGGAACGTTGTGGATGAGACCACGACTACTGTGCTCGGGTTGCACCACCCGCTCCCGAGGGTAACAAAAAGCAGTTGGCGGAATCAATGTGCCGGCATCAACACGGCCCGGTTTCAGGCGGGACCCCGTTCGAAACGTACTGTAGCCTATGACAGAATCGGTGCGCTTCCCGGTCTTTCTCACTACGATCCGCACTATCAGACAGGCTGTCAGTAGCGGAAGCTGACCTCGGCGAAAACGCCCCAGTCGCTCCGGTCTATATCGGGGTAATAGCCAAAGTCGAACCCAAGCTTCGGAAACAGGCGAACGTTATATGGCGTCGTCCATACGCCGTCAAGCGTTACGCCCGCCGTGTATCGGTTAAAATCGCCATCAGTTTGTGCGTACGTAACGGTGGCCGGAAGGCTGACGGAAAGAAACTCCCACCCGTTACTAAAGTCCTCCGAATACAACTCGTAAATGGATACCCATGTGGGCGTTAGTCGAAACTGGTGCTCGTCGATATGGCCCTCGGAAATCGGATTGGGCTGGTCCGATATGCGCATATTATAATTCAGGCTCAGATCCAGATGTCCCTGGAGCAGGCCGAGAAACTCGGCGGTGATATGGGGGCGATAGCCCACACCGCGGGCACTCGCAGTCACGATGTCACCGGTGCCGACGTCGAGGATGGTGATATTCGGGCTGAAATCGACTTCGGTTTTTGCCTCCAGCCGTCGTATGCCGATTTCGTAATGGTCCGACCGACGTCCGCGAAATCGGCTTGGGTTCTCCGACTCTTCCGGTGTACCAAACATTGATAGTCGCAGTACCGCCATTTGTTCGTTGGCGGCATCGTCAAGCGCTTTTAGATTAGTGCCTTCGTAGCGGTCAATATCGCTGTATTTCCAGCCCAGATTGAGTTTAAGGGTATTGGTGCCGAAATGATAGGTGAATTTCGATTCGACGGCATAATCCATCTGCTCAACTTTGCTGACCGTAATAAGGTTCGGTACATCGCGACCGGGACTGACCGCAAATCTCCTGTCCGTCACCTGAAATTCAAGATTTAAGTCGAGAACGGGATTGACGAGAAAATTTTTCCCGAGCAGGTAATTTGTGGCCTTGATGTCACCTTCGTTCGTAAACGACAGATCCTCGACATTGTTGATGTCCTGCAATTCCGTGCGTGTCCATTTGAAGCGGAAATACGGCAAATTTTCGTTGCCGAATCTCAGCAGCAAATTCCCCGAATATTCAAAGTCTTCCGTACGACGTTGAACCTTCTGACTGATAGAACGGTCGTGAGGGAGGTTGGCCAGTCGATAGCGAAGTGCCTGTGCGGCGACGGCCTGGGCCTGACTGTTTGGCGGATTCGGTATCGCCAACAGTTCCGGGCCGAGGATCAGCGTTTCCGCTCTTGCATGAGTGGACGCCAGGTCAAACGGAGACACGCTCGGGCGTTTGTACTTGACCTCCGGCTCAAGGTACAACGATAATGTCTTCGACAGGTAAAGGGGCAGGCCGTCGCGTCCGTCGCGGTGGAGAATGTGTATGGATCGTCGCAGTGCGGTCTTCAGCGAGTCGTCGAACCCGGTCGGGTCGGCGTCCACAAGTTCACGGGCACGGTGGTACTTCGCCGCCGCCTGCTCGTAGAGGCCGCGATACCCCATGAGGTAGTCGCCGTATGAGCGGTACGCATATGCGTTCGTATTATCGCAGTTGACGGCTTCTTCAAAGAACTCCAATGTGTACGTGTTGTGGCCGAGGTCGCGGCATTTGCCCGCACCGCGCAGATAGATATTGGATACGTCCCGGCGGCTTTGCCCGCGTTTTTCGGCATCTTCGACCTGCTCAATGGTGTGGTGATACACGTCCTCTGCGGTTTCAGCTTTGGGCGTGCCGGAAGATGACGCCGGCGCGTCTGCTGCCGTGGTTGCATCGGCCTGAAAATCTGCCGACATTGCTGCCGGTACCGTGTCCGGCGTCTTAGCCGGCTCCGGCGGTTCAGGCTGTTGCCCAACCGGAAGGATCTCAATACTGGACCACATGTCATCGGTAGCCGGGACGCCTTCACGCCATGCGGCCTCGCGGCTGCTGTCGGGCGCCGTCCCCGATGCCAGTCCGAGCCGCTCCTGCAGTGCAGCCGATTCTTCGCTGGTAAGGGATTTCGCCACATATCCCTTTGCCCCCTCGACGCCGAGCACGATGATCCGCTTTTTCGTAAGCAAATCTTCGGGCGGCGTCTCCATGAATATCAATTCCGGGCTCTGGATGGAGATATCCTCCAGATCCGTTGCCGGTTCGTCTTCCGGCTTGGTGAATAGAAGCTTTACGATCTGGATCTTATCCCAATCGCTCATCGTGAATGTCGGGGAGTCGATGTTCGGCTTGTCCTTGATCATATCCGTGATCGGAAATGTGACCACCTGCCACTCGTCCGTGATCTCGATGGCATCGGAACGCGGAATGATGAGATTCGCATCATCCGCCGTCGAGACGCCCGCGTAGACCTGTGTCGACGTGCCGTTTAGCGTGCGTACCCGGGCGCGGAGCGCGTACAGCTTGTGACCATCCACGGGTTGCGGCAGTGTGTACATACCGCCGACGCCCCAAATCGATTCGCTCCACGATACGTTGAGAAGAATTTCCTTGGATTCGATGTCTGCCGATCTGTCCATGATGCCGTAGCCAAAAATCTGCCAACCGCCTAGCAGATCGTTGTTGAGCAGCAGGATGTTTTCGAAATTTCCGAAGGCAGGAGCCGTCGCGATCAGGCCGTAGATAACAAGTAGTTGGAGTTTTTTAGCTGAGCGATGCATGAGAAACATCCTTAATTAAGCGTGATCGTGAAATGAGAGAGAAGGGACGTTCTTGAGCCGGAAAATATAGGAGGCACGCACGCGTTGTCAAGTGTGGTCCTGAAAACGGAAGCTGTTGCGGATCCTTGACAATGACATGCTGCGGGGGCTTGTCACTGTCACCACTGTCAGTTCGGTTTGCCACGCGTTCGTGCCGGATGCCAGGCGGGATGGTCGAAAACCACAGCAACCCGCCGTACCGAGGGTTTCGGGCACCTTGCATATCAGCTTGGGCACGGTATGATACCGTCCGCAACTCCAGCGCGAATACACGTACGCAGTGCATCACCGTGATTGCCGGCCGGCGTACGTGAATACCGGAATATTTCAAGGAGTGGAATAATGGAAACTGTGCCACCTCTGGTCGGCTTGGACTGGGTGATTATCGTCGTATTCTTTGCCGTGACACTGGGAATCGGGTTGTATTTCTCGAAACGTGCACAGGGAAGTCTCACCGAGTACTTTGTCGCCGGCCGTAAAATGACATGGTGGCTGGCCGGCACGTCTATTGTGGCGACGTCGTTCGCCGCCGACACGCCGCTGGTTATCGCCGGCTGGATGCGCACAGTCGGGCTCGAACGCAACTGGTTCTGGTGGGGCGGCATCATGGGCATGATGCTGTGTACGTTCTTTTTCGCCCGGTTGTGGCGGCGCTCGAAACTCATCACGGACGTCGAATTCAATGAACTGCGATATGGCGGCAAGCCGGCAGCCGGATTGCGCATCTTTCACGCGTCATATCGCTCGCTCATCCAGAACACACTGGTGATGGGCTGGGTGACGCTGGCGATGACAAAGATTATTGACGTCACGCTCAATATTCCAACACTGGTTTTCTTGAAGGGCAGCATCCTGCCGAAGGTCGTTGCGAAGGGGATGGACATCGGCACTGCCGTGGATCTCGCGACGATCGCGCAGTGGCCGATCATCGGTGAAGCAATTATGCCGGCCAAGGCCACGGGCATCGTTGTCTGCCTTGCGGTCGCGGCATTTTACAGCGCTATTTCCGGGTTATGGGGGGTCATGGCAACCGATTTGTTTCAATTCATTTTTGCAATGACCGGCACCGTAATTCTGATGGTGGTTGTTTTTGTCGTTGCAGGCGGCCCTGATAATCTCGTTGCAAAGGCACATGAAGCGGTTACCAGCGGCATCGTAATGAACAGACTGCCGGCCGACCGACAACGGTTCCCGAGGGAAAAACTCCCGCCACCATTGCGCAGCGAACCTGGCAATGCGCAATTGCTTGCGACCGGCATCTGCGAAGCCGAAATGGGCGATGTGCCCGCAATCCGATGGACCGCCACCGGGCTCTCGGAGTCGGCGTTGCGATCGCTATTGCATGAGGGCGGGGTGCCCGGCGTCCACACATTGATGGAGCTATGGCGCGAGAGCTACACGATCAGCAAGGCCGGCTTTACCAGTTCAGGTTCGCCGGATGAAATTGTTGCGGCCGGTATTCTCATTGACGACACCGTTGCCGGCGGCAATAAGTATGATTACTATCGCATCCCCGATGTGGGGCTCGGCGACGACGATCTTCTCGATCGCTTGGGCGCCGCCAATATCCACGACAAAAGCGAAATGATGGCGGCGTGGCGTCGCGATCGCGTGGTGTCGCGGGCGAAGATTACCAACTTCCTGCCGCCGTTCGATCTGAAGGGTGGCGGTCTGCTGGCGGTATGGTCGCTGGTGGTGTTTCTCGGGCTGCAGTGGTGGGCCGGCGGCGAGGGCGGGGGATTTCTGGCCCAGCGCCTGTTTTCCTGCAAGGATGAGAAACACTCGGTGTTGGCTATGCTGTGGTTCAATCTTGCCAATTTCGCGTTGCGTCCGTGGCCCTGGATCGTTGTCGGTGTCGCGTCGATTTTCCTGATCCCAGACGTGTCTGCCTACGCAGCGCATTACGATCAGGAGCACGCCTACGCAATCATGTTGATGAAATACCTCCCGGTCGGGTTGAAAGGCCTGATGGTTGCGGCGTTGATGGCTGCATATATGTCGACCATCTCGACCCATGTAAATTTTGGTGCGTCATATGTTGTGAACGATCTTTACATGCGTTTCATCAACAAGAACGGTAGTGAATCGCAAAATGTCATGGTATCCAAAGTGACATCTGTGTTTCTGGCGATCCTCGCCGGTCTCTACGCCTATTTCGCCGACACTATCGCTTCCGGCTGGTTTTTGATGTTCGAACTCATGTCAGGGGTTGGATTCGTTGTTTTGTTGCGGTGGTACTGGTGGCGTATTAGTGCGTGGTCCGAACTGGCGGCAATGGCGTCGTCGCTGATTCTGTATTATCTGATGAACGAAACGCAGGCTTTTCATGCGATATTCGCGGTTGTCGGCGCACCGCTGTATCTGCTGGATGAATATGCCGTGCGT
Organism: Verrucomicrobiota bacterium; assembly: GCA_021772615.1. Lineage (GTDB taxonomy): Bacteria > Verrucomicrobiota > Lentisphaeria > JABSQK01 > JAJFLO01 > JAJFLQ01. The sequence goes on from JAJFLQ010000179.1 coordinate 50,747, forward strand.
TTCACACTCAACCTGTTGTGTACCACCGTCATCTGGGTGACCGTCACCTTTGTGACGCCGCCGGAAAAAGAAGAAAACCTGATACGGTTCTACAATCGGGTGCGACCTGCCGGATTGTGGTCTGATATTGCCGTAAAGGCCGGCAATCCGAATCATCTCACCGTTGGCTGGCTCGAGTGGGGCTGCTGGTTTCTGGGGGTCACCGGCCTGTTCGCTATGATTGCCTGTCTCGGCAAGGCGTGTTTCGGTTTGTTCCTTCAAAGCTTCGGCTTTGCCATCTATGCTGCAATTGCGACGATTTTACTGTTCCGACTCATCTCCCGCATGGACTGGTCTGAGATCGAATTTCCCGGCGAGGAGGGTGCGCAGTCGGCACAATGACGGTTTCCTGTTCCCATGGGATTCGGGCATCACTAGCAGCCTGTCAGTTGCCGGAAAAGTCGTGTGGACAGTGGGCCGGATTTACGTACGACGACCGTGTCGTGTGTTACCCAGAGTTCGATAGCGTACGCTCAACCGTCTGTAAAGTTGAATGCCATCATCCTTGCACCGTTTAGCAGAGACGCGGCGTGTTGATAAAGGACGTTCAACGATACACCTCTGTCCAACTCTGGTTAACGTTTGCCGGGGGATTATGCTTTCTTTTTTTCTTTGCGTCTTTGCGTCTTTGCGCGAGTTCAATGTCGTTACGGATTGATGTAGCCACGGCTCTGTGAGCCGTGCCACGCAACGCAAAGTACGACACGTCTCACCGAGACGTGGCTACACGCTGCCGCTTCCACCAGCGTTTGGCGTACAGACACCGGCACGTGCCACGTTCTACAATCGACCGGAACCAACCCGGACTCGCAGAATTGTATCGAAAAGCATTGGTTCTCGCACGCTCCGACGGCTACGTCGCCTGGCGAGCAGACGAATTGTGGGCAGACCCGGTGAGGTTCAGGCTCATGGATACTGTGTGCGGCGCGTGATTGCGTTCGTTGTTCGCGAATACCCGTGTCACTTTCGGATCCAGCGTCGAGCTTTCATGTCATATCGAGGCAGGCTTCCAGCCTCGGCAACGGTCACGGGGATACGCAGCGCGAAGTCGCTCTTGAATTGGTCAATAAGATCCTGTACTACCACTTCAGGAAATGCGCATGATGGATCGAGTTCAATGCGTACTTCCATTTCCGTCATGTTCCGCTTGTTGGTCAGCATGACCTGATATTCCGAAATCGACGCCACCTTGCGAATAATTTTCTCGATAGCGGTCGGGTAGATGTTTACGCCGCGAATGAGCACCATATCATCGATTCGCCCGAGTATGCCGCCGTCGAGGCAGTAGGGAGAGAGGGCGGCCGGCACGACAGCGGATGTGGCCCCCCGCACCAGGTCACCGGTCCGATACCGCAGCAGCGGCGAGCCCGTCCGCTCCAGTGTAGTAAGCACCAATTCACCTTCGTCGCCCGGCGCTACGGGTTGGTGTGTCTTCGGATCGATGATTTCCGCGATGAATGTCGATTCGATAATATGCAAGACGGACGGCGTGTCGGTCGTGGTGTAACTCACAGGCCCGACTTCGGTCATCCCATGATGGTCGACGACGCGGGCGCCGTTCCATAGCGATTCGATCTGATGAACGGTTTCTTCTATGTTCCCACCCGGCTCACCGGCGACGATGATGGTTTGCACCGACGATATATCCACATCGTCCTTCCGTGCAGCTTCGGAGCCGAGTCGGATTGCATAGGTCGGTGTACAGCAAATCACGGTTATTCTGTGGGTAGCGATTGCCCGCAGCCGGCCGGCGCTACTGAGGCCACCGCCGGGAAAACAGAGGCAGCCCATTCCCGACGCAGCCTCAAATGCAGTCCAGAAACCAAGAAACGGACCAAACGAGAACGCAAAAAATATATTGTCGCAAGCAGTCACACCGGCGGCGGTATAAATTGTCTCCCAGCTATGCAACATCGCTTTCCAACTGGCAGCGGTATCCAGCCAGCAAATCGGTTGTCCCGATGTACCGCTGGTCTGATGACACCGCGAATACGCTGAAGGCGGAAACGTGAGGTTTGTTCCGTATGGTGGGTGAACAGCCTGATCGTCGATAATTTCCTGCTTGGTGGTAAATGGAAACTGGCAGGTGAAGGCACTCAGGTCGCTGATCGGAAACGTAAGGCC
>JAJFLQ010000180.1 GCA_021772615.1 Verrucomicrobiota bacterium
GTTGCGTGGCACGGCTCACAGAGCCGTGGCTACATCAATCCGTAACGACATTGAACTCGCGCAGAGACGCAAAGCCGCAAAGAAAAAAAGAAAGCATAATCCCCCGGCAAACGTTAACCAGAGTTGGACAGAGCTGTATAGCTGAACGTCCTTTATCAACACGCCGCGTCTCTCCTAAACGGTGCAAGGATGATGGCATTCACCTTTACAGACGGTTGAGCGTACGCTATCGAGTAATGTTACTCGAATCGTGTCGGTCGAGGACGAGGACGATTTTCGAGGCTGAGGTGCTGGTGTTTAACCTGTCATCAACGGTGACTTCAGGGGATTCGGCGCCTCTGGTCCCGGTCATTATTGATAGAATTTGCCGTATGTTCACAAGACAGTGAATGGTGTGAATCGGCAACATTTTACGCCCTGCAGTGGGTGCACAGTCACTGTATGCGGGACCACAGCTCACCGTTTTGTTGAGTTCAACATAAGGTGAATTCTGGCGGGGCTGCGTTGACGGGATGCTGGAAAAGCCACAGCTGAAGCGGTGAACGAAGGACGGTTGGCGCTCGCACTACAGTGTGCTTGCGCGATACCATGCGTTTTTCTCGACGTGGCGCGAAACCCACGATAAATCGTGAATACCAACGACAATCATCACGATACGGGATTGAGGTATTCGGCTGCGGAGCAGGTTACACGACACCCATCTGGCAGACGCGCGTGATTTCCGTTATGGTTGTCACACCCTGCCGTGCCTTGTCTTCGCCATCCTCCTGCAGCGTTTTCATCCCGTTGCGCTGGGCAATGGTCCGCAATTCGACGTTGTCCGCGCCGGCGCCTGTGGCGCGTCGTATGTCCTCGTTGATCTTCAGGTATTCGAATATGCCGACGCGTCCGCGGTATCCGGTTCCGTTGCATGTGCGGCAGTTCTTCGACGCCTGATCTTCGTTCGAACCGTCTGCGCTGCGCATCCGCGACCGGGGTTCGATAATGCCGGTGAGTGTGCCCTTGCCGTTGCAATTCTTGCAGATTTTGCGCACAAGCCGCTGGGACATCACACCAACCAGTGCGGATGATATTAGAAATGGCTCGACGCCCATATCCACCAGGCGGCTGATTGCGCCGGTGGCATCGTTTGTGTGCAATGTGCTCAAAACAAGGTGGCCTGTGAGGGCGGCGTGAATCGCAATTTCCGCGGTTTCCTTGTCTCGAATCTCGCCGACAAGAATGATGTCGGGATCCTGGCGCACAATCGACCGCAGTCCGCCGGCAAAGGTCAATCCGATCGACGGTTTCACCTGAATCTGGGTCACGCCGTTGATCTGATACTCGATCGGGTCCTCAATGGTGATGATCTTTTTTCCCCCGGAGTCGAGCATGTTCATGACGCAATACAGGCTTGTGGTCTTGCCGCTGCCGGTCGGTCCGACAACCAGGATCATGCCGTAGGGCAGCTTGATCAGTTTTGTGAATTCCGTGCGTAATGCCTCGCCCATGCCGATATTCTCCAGCGAGAACGATTCGATATCCTTGCGCAGCAGGCGTAGCACGATGCTCTCGCCATGCATCGACGGGAGGGTGCTGATTCGGACATCGATACGCGCCCGGCCGATGTGCAGCTCGGTCCGCCCGTCCTGCGGCAGGCGGCGCTCGGCAATATTCAATCCGCCGATAAGCTTGATGCGGGACGCGATGGCAGGGAACGATGTCGCCGCCGGGGTCAACAGTGTCTGTAGCACCCCGTCGATGCGGAACCGGATCGCAAGCTGTTTTTCGGAGGGCTCGACGTGGATATCACTGGCGCCCATTTCGATGGCCTGGGCGAACATGTCGTTTACGAGCCGTACGATCGGCGCTTCGAGCGCGAGATCGCGGAGTGCTTCTTCGCTGGCGTCGGCGTCGAAGCCAAGCTTGCTGCCACTGAGTTCGTCGTCCATCTTGTTGTAGATACTGTTGACGAGTCGCTCGACGTGGCTGCGCTGACCGAGGCAGAAACGTGCCTGACGGTCCAGCAGCTGCGCCCAATGGTAGGCAATACTGCCGACATTGTACGGTGTGGCCAGGACGATCACGATTGACTCCGAATCCCACGACAACGGCAGGCACAGCCACTGGTTTAGGTATTCGAACGAAATATCCGGAAAACGGTCAATATTCTCTAATTCTTCTTCTTCGATCACCGGCAGTCCGGTAGCTTGTGAATACGCCTGGAGGATTTCGATTTCGGACAGCTTGCCCTGCGTAGAGAGATCCCATTCCTTCATGGCAGTGAAATCTTCCAGCAGATCCGAACTGTCGATATAGTGGGCCAGCCGCTCCTGAATCGGATCCAGATAGTTGTCCGCTGATCCCAACAGAATTTTCGGGACCTTGCCGCCGGTGCTCTGATCCGCATCGGCGATGCGTTCGGTTTCGATCAGGACCGTCTGCGGGTTATCGCCTTCCATGCCTGGGGCCGGTTGTGCAGACGGCTCATCCTGGTCATCGGTCAATTGTTCATCGTTCGTCATCAAGAAAACTCCAGTGTACTGGGACTACTCAACTGACCCGCGCTCGATAATCCCGGGTCCGAATTCGTCTTCCATTGCGGCAACGGCCTTTTGGTAGCGCTCGATGAGTCGATCGATGTCTGTGTGCAGATCGATCACGTTGACGGTGATCAGGATCAGCAACTCGGTGCGATCCATATTTTCGCTGCTTCGGCTCACCAATTTGCCGACATAGGGGATGTCCTTGATAATCGGCAGGCCGCGGTAGACTTCGGTTATTTTCGAGCGGATGATGCCGCCCATCATGAGTGTGGTGCCGTTCTCAACAATCATGGATGTCTCGATCACGCGGGTTTGAATGGTTGGCGAAACCGTTAGTGTCTGTATGGTCGAGTCTGACTCCACCGCCTCCGATACCTCCTGGCGCAAATCCAGGGTCACGAGTTTTTTCGCCGTAATATGCGGTGTTACCGTGAGTATAATACCCGTATCCTGGTATTGAATATCGGTAAAATTCCTGCTGTCGATATTGTCGCCGACCTCTGCTCGTGACGCAATCGGAATGCTGTCGCCGACGTTGATGGTGGCTTCCTCATCGCTGATCGCTATGATCTGGGGAGCATTAAGGACCCTTGTATTGCTTTCTCCCGCAACCGCCTGTATGAAGGACAGCATATCTCCAGGGTTATTCAGCTCGCCGTCGCCGTCACGGTCCTTGCCGAATTGTACACTGTAAAGCGGGCTTCCCGTGACCCCGCCCGGGAAAAGATCGAAATCGAAATTCTTTTTTCCAATTTCGCGGACCGCTGCGTAACGGAAGCCGAACTGTGTGTCGTCGGTTAGTGTAATCTCGGCGATAGTCGCCTGAATGAGCACCTGCTTCGGTGGCGAGTCAAGGCGTTGGAGAAGGGCTTCGATCATGGCGTAAGCGCGCGGTGTCGTCTTGATAATCAAGCGGTTGTGATTGCCGTCGGCAAGGGTTGTCACCGGGACCTCGAAGATGGTTGCTGGTACATCGCCGGACGACGTCGACCGATTTTGTTGCCGGCGTTGTTGCTGTTGCTGTTGATTCCGGTTGTTTTGATTGCCGGTCGTCGGGCGAGGGGTATCGCTGCTGTCGTTTCGCCGTGATCTGCGGGCTGTTGACGTCCCAGACGAATTAAAGAACACGCCGATGTGATCGGCAAGGTCGTCGGCCGTGTTGTATTTGACATCGTAGAAGAAAATGCGTTCGGACTCGACCGTGTCCTCACGGTCAAGGATCTCGACCCATCGTCGGATTTCCTCAAGTACGTCGGCAGTAGGCGCCGCGGCGATGATGATCTGAAGACGGTCGAGCGACACAAGTTTGATACTGTGCCCATCGCCGCGTTCCGACGTGGTCACGGGAAATCCGATGGTGGGAAGGATCACGCGTAATTCGTCGAGAAGGACCGACGATTCGACGTGGTAACACGGCACGCTGATTTGCGGCCAATCAGTCTCGCCGAATGTGTCCAGCTTGTCGATCAATTCACGCAATTTCGGCATATTGGGTGGGGCCTCAATGATCAGCAGGCTGTTGAGATATTGGATAGGGCGGATCGTTGCACCTACGGTTTTGAAGGGCTCCAGAAGTCCGGCAATGTCTGATGCGGCGGTGTTGTAAAGCCGAATCATTGCCACCTCAACATTCGGAATCGGGTCGTGCTTGGCGAATAAACGGCGTTCCTGCGGCATCTTGGTAAATGGCAGAATATTGATGAAACTGTGGTGTCTCGAGGCATACGATCCGGATATCCACAGAATATGTTCGAGCAGCGCCCACGCCTCCTGCCGTGTCATTTCGGTGTCGATTGTCATCGAGATGCTGCCGGACACGGCGGGGTCGATGAAGTACTGGAAATCCAGGGTTACCGCGAACATTTCGACCACATTCGTTATGTTCTCTGCATCGAAGTTAAACTTTACCTCGACCATTGCCTCCGGATCCTCCACGTCCTTGGTCATGTCCATGGGAAGATTGTATTTTGCAACAGGCGGGTTGATCGGTCGCGCATTGAGATTGCGCGATGGAAACTCGAAGTCGTCGCCGAGGTCTGAGGTCTGCATTTCCATCGGCACGAGGTAGGGTTTGTCATACGTCTTTTCGCCGTCGGCATCACGTTTGCTACTGCGTGATTCGTATGAGGACGCGGTCGACTGTAGCGGAATGATGCGGGTGTCGTCTTGTGCGGAATCGGCGGCGGGACTGTCGGTGTCGGAATCGTGCGTTAACGTCCGACAACCGGGGATCAACACCGCCATCAGCACGAGTAAGCATATCATGAGCGAGCCGTTCGCCCGGTATGAAGAATTCATGGCCATCATTAAGATCTTTCCCATAGTTAGTTGTCAAATCACGCTAACGACTGCTGCTGCCTTCTCTGACCCGTTGAAGATATTGGTTCCGTAGTTCACGTGTAGAATTTCGCGATGCACCGTCCGTACGACTCGGAGTCTCCGGCGTATTTGTAGCCGGCGGCGGTGGCGGCGGTGGTGGCGGCGGTGGTGCTGGTGAAGCCGCCGGTTTCTTTTCGTCTGCTTTGCTGTCTGCCGCGTCTTTTTTCCGGTTATTCCGTTTTTCCTTGGCGCGTTCGCGGGCGTCCGCAGCCTTCTGCTTGCGGGCCTCGGATTCACGACGTTTCTCTTCTTCAGCTACGGACTTGGCATATTGTTCGCGCCGCAGCTCGCTGCCTTCGTCTGCTTTGTCAAGTGTTAGCGTAATCTCCTGATCGTTCTTTTGAATGACCACGTAATTGATGCCGATCTCCGTGAGCACAAAGCCGGTCTCCCCAACCGGATCGTTCAGGCGGTACACTTTCTGAGTTTGATTGTCTTTGGCGGAGCGCGCCGGCGTTGGTTTCCGCCGGCTGCTGCGACTCCGTCGTGTGCGCGCCGACCGCCTGCCGCGACTCTTGTCTTCGATGATCACGCGGATACTGGCGCATGATCGCTGCGCCACCTGGGCAATGCTTATCAATTCGAAGTGCTCCTTGGCTTCTTCTTCCGTTACCGGATCCGGTGGGGCGACATCGATATCCTCAATGTATCGGCGGTCTGGATGGAACAGATTGGTTTCCCACATCAAGTCGCTGCGATTTTGCGTCACGCGAGACACGCGTTCGGGGGGCGTGACCGAAGCCAGGTCAAAATCCGCCTCGTCGCCTTCGTCCGTTGCAGCCGCCGTCGGCACGGTGGCTGCCGTACTGTGCTTTGCGACGTGCGATGTCAGCACTGCGGCGACACATGTGAGCATGAGATTAATTATTACCAGGATCGATTTCATCGTTCTCGGGTTCCTTGTTAAGGTAGGCCAGTGCCGATTCAGACAGCAGGTAAGTCCGGACAGTTCCAGATATCGTTACGGCAGTTGGTTCCTTGGTGCGGTTCGGGCGAATGATGCAGTTGCTCCACACCAGACGCGGCGCGTGATTCGCGATTTCACGTAAAAAGTTGCTTAGATCCTTGATATTTGTGGTGCTGCTGACACTGACGTCTACGGCCATGATGGTGTCGTTGATCTCTACTGTTTTCGGTGCGCCGACTTTATTTAAGGTCACGCCGCTGACCTGTCCCAATCGTTCAATCTTCTGCTGGATCTGGTTCACGGGTATCTTGCCGTCATGGGGCCAGTAACTTGCCGTTCGCGCGGCGAGCTCCTGCCGTTTTGCGGCACGCTGTCTCTGAATCGTTTCCAGGTTCTTCAATTCAACCTTGAGCTGTTTGATCCGTCTTTCCTGCCCGTCAATACGGCCGGGAAACGGTATCACAAAGCCCGCTGGTTTGAGGTGTACGAATGCATAGCCCGCGATCAGGCTGATAATGACTATTGCGTAGATTTTCTTTTGTCTGGGAGTCATTCGTCACGTTCTCCTTCGGATTCATCCGGCATGCTGTCATCCACATCGTCCGAATCCATCACATCCGCATCTTCTCCGGCGTCGTCCTCTTCGGGTTCAACTTCGGGCTCCTCCGCGGGTTCTTCGTCTTCCTGCGTGTCGTCGAAATCATCGCCATTTTCGCCGTCGTCTTCGGGCTCCTCTTCAGCCGGCGGCCGGCGCTCTGATCGCACACGGTCGGGATCGAGCGGGACGAACCCACTGTCACGCAATTCACCATTGGTCTTCATCCGACAGTTGATGGTGTAGTTCACACCGTCTGTGATTTGGCGTTTTCGCATCGTGAAGTCGGCGAACAGTAACGATTCCTGCAACGGCAGTATCAGGTCCGGTTGATCTTCCGCAGCCTTGAATTCGACCCGTAGATCACCGGCGTCCCAGTTGAAGTTCGTTGCCCATAGCTGTGGACCGGCAATGCCGGTCACCTCGAGCAGGGCATCGGCCATGTGAAAAAGCGATAGGTTTACTTCGTCGATCTGCACTTCGAATTCCTGTGAGAACGCCTCGTCGTCGGATGGTTCGGTAAGGTCATCGACCTGCGCCTGCAGGCGTCGGATTTCTGCGTCATTGTGTTTGTATGCCGTGTAGTTCTCGTAGGCGAATGAGCTGAAAATGATACCCAGGAGGAAGCATAAATATACTGAAATCAACATCGTGTAAATTTTGGCGGCGCGGTTCCGCTTCGGCCGCATTTCATAGGGCACGTTCAACCACTGGCTGCGGTCGTGGTAGAACGAATCGCTGATTCCGTACATCCCAAGTATAATCGCTGCTGCGAACGGCTGCTGTTGATGAGGCGGCAGGTCGCTCAGACTGCCGATGTCCAGACCATCGAGCTTAAGCGGGTCGTCACCGGCGCCAAACATGGTGGTGTCGCTGTTGTGAGAAAACACCACCTCGCGCTTGCCGTCCTCGCCGCTTTTGAAGGCAAAAGCAGGCTCATCAGCGGGCGGTGCGAGGCAGACATCGGCATCGGCCAGGATCGGATCGACAGCGACCGTCGGAGGGATAATCATGTCCACGCCGCCGGCGACACCGCTGGCAGCCGCGACCCAGGATTCCCATTCGCTCTGCGGAAAATAAGCGACGCGTACCCGGTATAATTCGCTATCCTGCATCTTGCCGATAATGCGGTAGCCCCACGACAAGTCGTCGACCGGCACCGGCGAGTGCTTGCCCAGCTCGAATTGAACGGCATTTTTCAAATCGGTCGCCGCAAGCTTCGGCATCGTCAGGTCGACAAAACAGCATTTCCGAAAATTTCCGCCAATGATGACGGTGGTATCTTCATCCGGCTTCAAACTGGGAAAGCCGCTTTCAAGCATTTGTGCAGGCGAACGTTTGCCCTCGCGTCGTGCGCACCAGTGATGCTTCACCTTTACGGTGTCACCGTGTCGTTCCAGAAGCGCGCCATAAAACTGGCTGTTGTCGTCCCAGGTAAATGCGGCACATGTATTGCTTTGAAAAATCGCCATAGTGTCAGTAGTGGTAGGACGGTTATTGAAAACGGATACGATTTCGTCGTCCGCCGCCGGCCGATGCTTTTGCGTGGTAGCTCCGGCGGGGCCGGGAACGCCGGCTCAGGCGCCACGCAGGTGAATGATTAGATCTTGATCAGGTCATGCGAGGGTGGTTGAAACGTATGAGGCAAGGTCTGTAACATCTTTGCCGGCATCGTGTTTCGACCGTTTTTCACCTATACTGAAACGCCCTACCGTGAACCGGTGGATTGTGTTGTTATGGTGCTTGGACGGGACCCTTCCGGTAAAGTTCCATACCGTTCTTCCCGCAGGCCGCAATCCGATTGCAGTGCAGGAGATTTATGTGGTTACTGTCGTCATTATGGATCTTTGTCGTCTGTTTCACGGCGGTGATGGTTGAAATCTTGTGCTGCAACATGGGAATAATTCTTCCCGGAGCGCTTTTCGTGTCATATTATGTGATGGTATGCCACGGCATTCCGATCGGCGCCGTCGCCGGTGCCGCGGCATGTGTTGTGGTCGAGGTCGCGCTCGGCCGTCCGTTTACGGCCATGCCGCTGCTGTTACCACTCGTTGCCCTGGGCTATTTTTGGCGGCACTATGGCGATCGCCGCTCCATGGTCCCGCAGGCGTTATCCGGTATCTTGATCGGCATCACTTACGCGCTCTTTTGTAACGGCTTTGGTGGAAATCCGATGGTTCTGCTGTTGTCACAGGGCGCGTCGTCGCTTGCGCTTGACGTGGCCGTAACTGCGATCATGTCAGCATTGTGGCTGCCGGGGCTGGTTGTCGCATGGGATGCCGTGTCATCGATTATCGGCTCAGACACATTCCGAGCCCGCGCACGGGTGCAATATAAACATGATCAGAATTGACGTCTTTTCAAAGGGGCTAACCCCGCGGCTTATCGTACTGAGTCTATTTTTCCTCATTATGCCGCTCATGCTGCTTGCCAGACTCTGGTATGAGCAGGTGCGGTCCGGTCCGGTTCACCAGAAGGCAATCAGCCGACAGAGCATTCGCCACATTCGTCTGCCGCCGATCCGAGGAAATCTATTCGCTCGTGACGGCACGCGCCTCACGGACAATCGGCTGGTATACGACGTGCAATTTCATGTGCACGAAATGCGTCAACCCGGCCGCAACGGCCTCAGGAAGACAATTGATTTCATAATCAATCAGATAAACCATACTACGCAAATAATTGATCGTAAACATAGCATAACTGAAAAAGAGATTAAACGTCATATAAATGTATATCCGGCATTGCCCTTCACTGCCTTTCGTGATTTAAGTATGGCGGAGCATGCGCGGTTGAGCGAAGCCATGCCGGGAATACCCGGACTCGAGATCACCACGAGGACACAGCGTATGTACCCGCTATCGGAGGTCGGCGCGCATCTCATCGGTTTCGTCGGTAGGCGTGATCCGAACGATGAGTCAGATCGCAGCCAGTATTCGTATTTTCTTCCGGAGCATGTTGGTCGTACGGGACTGGAACGGCTGTTCAACGGTTATCTTCGTGGCGAGGGCGGTGTGATGCTGGTGCGCGTGGACAGCATGGGATTTTTTCACCAGGAGGTTGCGGGCACTATCCATGCACAGGCAGGCCAGGACATTGTCCTGACGCTCGATGCGCGCGCTCAGGCAGAGGCACAGAAGTTGTTACACGGCATTAGCGGGGCATTCGTGGTTCTCGACTGCCGCACCGGCGCGGTTCTCGCAATGGCGTCCTCCCCGACGTATGATTTGAACGGTATGAGCGGCAGCCGGTACTCCGGTCTTGCCGGCGACAGCACGTACCGGCCGCTGTTAAATCGCGCTATATCTGGCGGGTACGCGCCTGGATCGATCATCAAACCCCTGGTCGCCATGCGGATACTGGCGGATGGCGCGTATGGCGTGAATGAGTTGGTCTCATGCAACGGTGCGTTCGAGATTGGTGATACAAAGATCCGGTGTGCTCACCAGTCGGGACATGGAGCGATTTCTATGGTGCAGGCGTTGGAGTCGTCCTGCAATCCCTACTTCATCGGTGGCGGCGTAACACTGGGGCTGGAACAGCTTCAGCACGTGTTCCGCCAATGCGGTATCGGAGCCAATCCGCGTTTCGAGTTGAGTACGCGCGGCTCCGGCGGTACGTTGCCCTCCCGAGAGTTGAAATGGCGTCGCCGCAAGCAACGGTGGAATGCGTTCGATACCGCGCTGATCTCGATAGGACAGGGCATGATTAGCGTGAGTCCGCTGCAGGCGGCCGTATACACGGCAGCTATTGCGAATCGCGGTACATTATATCGTCCTTATATCGTCGATCGAATCCAGGATCGCAGCGGACAGGTTACTGTACAGACACGGCCGGAAGTTGTGAGCCGTCTCGATTTCGCTCCGTGGGTGTTTGATGTGGTTCACGATGGCATGCATCATGTCGTGCACGGCGGTCGTGCAGGTGCACCCGCAGCGCGTACGCCGACTATTGAACTCGCAGGAAAAACCGGTACGGCCGAGGTGGGTTTCGGGCGGAACAAGCGCAAGAATACGTGGTTTATCTGTTTCGGGCCCTATCCAGATCCGCGCTATGCCGTTGCGGTTCTCGTGGAAGGCGGCGTCAGCGGTGGGCGTACGGCGGCGCCGCTCGCACGGCGGTTCTTTGATGCGTATCTCGGGGCTGCGAGTGAGCAGGACCATGCCGCTGCCAGTCGCACGGATCGGGACGTTGCGGTAACTGTTGATGGAGATACCGAATGAGTGATGTGCTTACGGATGAACGCTGGTATTGTGTGCACACCAAGCCGCGCGAGGAGACCTTTGCTGCCATCCACCTTGAGCGGCAGGGATACGCCGCATTTCTACCATTTATCCGTCTCCGTCGCATGTATCGGCGCAAGCTCCAATGGCATACCTCGCCCATGTTCCCCAGGTATCTTTTTGTACAGACCGGCGACGACACGGATTGCAGCCGGATTCGATCTACGCGCGGTGTCTCGTCGCTCGTTACGTTCGGTGGAAGCCCGGCGCTGGTACCGCCGGTGGTGATCGCTGAAATCCGCCAACGCTGCACCGACGATATATGCGTTGTCGAGGACGCCGCATTCCAGGCCGGTGATACCGTCGAGGTCGCGGCCGGTCCCTATCAGGGTATGCAGGCCATTTTCGATAGAAACACATCCAATGATCAGCGCGTTGTCATTCTGATGGAGATAATGGCCGTTGTTGCGCCGGTCGAGATTGACCGGGAGATTCTCATAAAGCCGGAGTCCTGAGAATAAGGCGGGGATTTGCGCGGACGTCGCTTGACAGTTTAGATTAACCCGTTAAAGTCGGCCGTTTGATTTCACTCCCGACCGGACCGTCAACATTGGACGGTGAGTCTCGGGTGCAGGTAATGGCGACGTTCTATCATAATAGCAACAACAGTTTCGAGGTATTACAATGGCAACGAAGAAATACGTATATTTTTTTGGCGGCGGCAAGGCCGAGGGCACCAGCGAGCAGAAGAGACTCCTGGGCGGCAAAGGTGCAGGATTGGCGCAAATGACCAACATTGGTCTGCCGGTGCCACCGGGGTTTACCCTCACTACAGAAGCATGCAGTGAGTACTATAGCAAAGGACGTAAGTGGCCGGTTGGTCTGAAAAAGCAGGTTGAAGCGAATCTCGCAAAACTGGAAAAACTAACCGGCAAGAAGCTTGGCGACGTCGACGATCCGCTTCTGATCTCGGTCCGGTCCGGCGCGTTTGTCTCGATGCCCGGCATGATGGAGACGATTCTGAATCTTGGTATGAATGACCAATCGGTTGAGGGGCTCACAGCCAGGACGGGAAACGCCAGATTCGCATACGACGCATACCGTCGATTTATCATGATGTACGCATCGACTGCGATGGGTCTGAGCAAGGACGAATTTGAGGGTGAGTTCGAACGCTTCAAGCATACCGTTGTGGCGAAACGTCTTGGACGGCGAAAAGGCGAGTCTGTCGAGGACACCGATGTCACCGGCGAAGAACTCAAGCAACTGTGTGAGATCCTGAAAGGTAAATACGAGAAGATGGTGGGCGAGTCGTTTCCGCAAGCGCCGATGGATCAGCTGCGCGGCTCCATCGACGCGGTCTTCAACAGTTGGATGGCCGAAAAGGCTGTGACGTATCGGCGCGTGGAAAAGATCAGCGAATCCGAGGTTTCAGGAACCGGCGTGAATATATGTACCATGGTCTACGGAAATAAAGGGGAGACCTCCGGTACCGGCGTGGCGTTTACGCGGGATCCAAACACCGGGAAGAACGAGTTCTACGGTGATTACCTCTTCAACGCACAGGGTGAAGATGTGGTTGCCGGCATCCGAACCCCGGTACGGCTCACCGAGTTGCAGAAGCAGGACAAGAAGGTTTACGAGCAGTTGATGGCGGTTCGTGATAAACTTGAGCGCCACTACAAAGATATGCAGGATCTGGAGTTTACCGTCGAAGAAGGCACGCTGTACATGTTGCAGACGCGCCGTGGAAAGCGGGCGCCGGTGGCCACGTTTCGTATTGCCGTTGAAATGGTTGACGAAGGGCTGATAACGGAAGAAGAAGCGGTATGCCGCATCACACCCGACGACATAGAACGTCTGTTCTACCCAGCAATCGACACGAAGATTGCGAAAAAGGACCTTGCAGACGCCACGTTAACGACGGGCATCAATGCCGTACCGGGCGCTGCCGCCGGGGACGTTTTCTTCACTGCATCAGCAGCCGAAGAGGCTGCCGCAACGGGCAGACGCGTGATTTTGGTACGCAAGGAAACGAGCCCCGAAGATGTCGGAGGCATGCATGCTGCGCGCGGGATTCTTACGCAGACAGGCGGCAAGACAAGTCATGCCGCGGTCGTCGCTCGAGGGTGGGGCAAGTGCTGTATAGTTGGCTGCGAAGCGTTGCGGATCGACTACGACAAGAAACGCATGACTATTGACGGCGTCACGATCAAGGAAGGCGAGTCGCTCACGCTCGACGGAAACACCGGACAGGTTTTTAAGGGGGATTTTCCGCTGGTCGACCCGAAGCTGCCCAAGGAATTCGACCGCCTGATGGCATGGGTCGATCGTCTCCGCACGGTCAAGGTGCGTACCAACGCAGATACTGCCGACGACTCCAAAAAGGCCATTGAAATGGGTGCAGAAGGCATCGGTCTGTGCCGGACTGAACACATGTTTTTCGACACGCAGGACCGGATTGACGCGATCCGCGAGATGATTATTGCGGACAACTGCGATGACCGCATCAAGGCCTTGAAGAAACTGCTTCCCTACCAGCGCCGGGATTTCGAAAAAATCTTCAAGGCGATGGATGGTATGCCGGTGAATATCCGTCTGATCGATCCGCCGCTGCATGAATTCGTGCCGCATGACAAGAAGGGACAGAAGGATCTGGCAAAGAAAATCGGCATAAAATACGCCACAGTGAAAAATCGCGTCGAGCAACTGCACGAGTTCAATCCGATGCTCGGCCATCGGGGCTGTCGGCTTGCGATCACGTTCCCGGAAATTCTCGACATGCAGGTTCGGGCGATCATGGAGGCGGCATGCAAGGTCGCACAAAAGGGTGTAAAAGTGTATCCCGAGATCATGATACCGTTGACGATGGCAGAGCGCGAGTTGGAAATCCTCTCGGACCGTGTTCGAAAATTGGCGACCGCCATTCTCAAAGAGAAGAAGCTCACGAAGCGTAACGTGCCGTATACGGTCGGTACCATGATTGAGATACCACGTGCTGCACTAACGGCCGACAAGATTGCTCGGCACGCGGACTTTTTCTCATTCGGCACCAATGACTTAACGCAGACAACAATGGGGCTTTCCCGCGACGACGCGGGACGATTCCTGCCCGATTACGTCGATGAGAAAAAGGCGGGTGTATTCCGCTCCGACCCGTTTCAGGTTCTGGATCAGGAGGGCGTGGGCGAATTGGTGAAGATCGGAATCGAGAAAGGACGGTCGGTCAAACCCAAGCTGAAGATCGGAATCTGCGGCGAACACGGTGGCGAGCTTGAGAGCGTGAAGTTCTGTGTGCGCGCCGGGATGAATTACGTTAGTTGCTCGCCCTACAGGGTGCCGATCGCACGGCTGGCAGCCGCTCAACAGGCGATTGAAGACAAGTAAGCCCCGGCCGCGGATGGCAGGGTGCAATACAAGATTGTATCAGGCGATTTTCGGGAAATTGTTTTCCGAATTACCCAGTCTGATTATTCGGGGGATGAGGGATGAGGACAAAGGGCGCGCCAAGGACACGGCGCGCCGCCACTGTTCCACGGTGTGCAAAGGTCGTGCAACGCACTAGAACTTGGTGAAGCTGTCCTTGTTGGCCTTCTTGACTTTATCCAACTCCGCCTTGATTTTCTTGGCTTCGTCGGCGCGGTCGAGATGGGTCAGGACGTCCGCGTAATTCTCATATATCTCAATCAGGCCGGAGTACTCGGATCCGAGCGTGTTTTCCCATATCGCTATTACGGCTTTATAGGCCTGCTCTGATTCCCCGTATTTCTTCTGTTTGAGATAAAGATCTCCGAGCGCGCTATGAATGTTTCCAAGTCTGGGGTTGTCATCGCCAAATTTTCCGGCCTCCGCGAGCGCTTTCTTGAATGCCTCTTCAGCCCTGCTGAATTCCCCCTTCTTAATTGCAATCTTGCCTGCCTTGAAACTGCTTTCCCAAGGCTTTCTACTAATTATCGTTTTCTCAAAGTCGCCTTCGAAATCCATCTTCCACATCCTTTCCTTAAAAAATAGCCTGATTCGGATTTGATTGTCGGCTACGGCGAACCAGAATAAGCGAGTTCTTGCGCCCTTGCGGCGGCTTTCATGATATCCAGTTATTGCAACAAACACTCGTTCACTCCTGATAATAAAGATCATTGACGGAAAATGCAATACCGACAATGATATAATTTTGCTTATTCACGGGACCACGAATGGACTATCTTTTCGCAGCGTTCGTTATACTTCCCGTACTGGTATTCTTCTCTGCCGCTGTCACAGCAACGTCATTTAAAACCTCACGGCGGCGACCCTATCGTATCGCTTTGCTGATCGTGACGAACGTGCTCGTGTTTGTCGCGCTCTGTGCGACCGGCAACCTGATCGGTGAGGTGTATTATCGCTGGTTCTACGACAGTACAGACGCGCTCGCGCTGACCAACGCGAGCCGCGCATGGTTCGACCGGCATTATCACTTGAACAATGTCGATGTGCGGGACTCGCGCGACTACCGTGCTGCTGCTGACCCGGTACGTCGCCGAATTACATTTATCGGCGACTCGTTTACAGCCGGTCATGGCGTTGAGAATGTCGAGGTAAGGTTCGCGAATCGAATTCGTCGATCGCACCCGGATTGGGAAGTCGATGTGTTCGGCGTGAATGGGATGGATACCGTGGACCAAGTGAATTTTTTGCGCGGCGAGGTATTTAACGACTACGAATTTGACGTCGTTGTGTTGGTTTACTGCCTGAATGATATCTCCAAGATCATGCCCGAATGGCAAGAGATTCTTGGTCGCCTGTATTCGCGCCGTCCCGGCTTTATTGTTTCGCAGAGTTTCTTTCTTAACGCGTTGTATTATCGCTGGTTGTATACGCGCGAGCCGGAACTTGGAAACTATTATGATTTTGTCCGCGAAGGGTATCGGGATGATGCCGTGTGGGGACGTCAGGAAATGCTGCTCGCCGCGTTTGTCCGGTATGTAAAGTCGCGAAACGCCATCCCGGCAGTGGTCACGTTCCCATTTTTTCACGGACTGGGAACGGATTACGAATACCGCGTGATCCACCAGCAGTTATCTGCGTTCTGGCAGCGAGAATGTGTGGCGCATCTCGACCTTCTGGAGGATTTCATCCCGTACGAATCGGACGTGCTCACGGTCGGGGCAACAGACCCGCATCCGAATGAAAAGGCGCACGCGATCGCAGCCGAATCAATCAGCAGGTTTATCGAGCGGATTATGGCCGCGCGAGAGTAACAGCAAGCGGCGTGCTATAGCAACTGCGAGTGTGGGTGGCGTCCGCGATCGTGTCGCAGATTCTTGCAGTTGCGCTTTTATTTGCGCTATTCGAATCCAAATTATTCGGGCGGATTCAGTTTATTCCATCTGCTTCCGGTTACAGACGGTGATATTAGACGATCATTCATTGCTGGGAAGTCACCATGGCGACGACGGTACTTTGTGCTGATGACGAAGAATACATGCGAGTGTTCTACAAATCGGTTTTCAGCGGCCGCGATTATGAATTGCATGTGTTCGACAACGGCAACGACGTTCTCGACCACTGCCGCGATACCGCGCCGGGTCTGCTGATCCTGGATATCGACATGCCTGGAGCAACCGGGCTCGATGTGTGCCGGCGCGCGCGCGCCGATTCGCGACTCAGCAACATTCCCATCGTGATTGTTTCCGCGAGAGATACGGAGTCGGATATTGTTGACGCGTTGTCCATCGGTGCGGACGACTATATCGTAAAGCCTTTCAAGCCGGCGGAGCTGCTGGCGAAATCCACTGCCATCCTTCGCAAGCGGCGCAGCGACCCGATCGTTGACTCTGCGACGATCCGAGAGGGCAGTTTCTTCGCGGGGCGCTACCGCATCATCAGGCAGCTCGGACGCGGCGGCTTCGGGAAGGTCTATCTCGCCGAAGACAGCAGTTGCGACGATAGCAATGTCGCCTTAAAGGTGTTCGAAATCCCGGTCCATGTAGAGAATTTTATGGCGTTGTTCCTTCGCGAAGCGTACGGGCTCTCCAAGTTGCGTCATAAGAACATCGTGAGACTTCTTGGTTTTGGGCACGCACACTCGCGGTATTACCTTTCGACCGAATTTCTGGAGGGGATGTCGCTTGCCGATATTATCCGGAAAAAGGGAGCGATGCTGGACGACAATGCTGCGTATATTGCCTACGAAACAGCCCAGGCTCTGGAATATATGGCCGATCGAAAAATGGTTCACTGTGATATAAAGCCTGATAATATCATGATCGCCAAAACGGGCGACCTGAAAGTCATTGACTTTGGCATGGCAAAGCAATTGTTAGACGTCAACTTGACTCCGGAAGATATGTTTGTGGGTACACCGGAATTCATTGCTCCGGAATTGATCTGCGATGATACGGATATCGACATCCGTGCCGACGTCTTTTCGCTCGGTGTCACCCTGTATGCCCTGATTGCCGGCAGGACGCTGTTTGCAGGCATATCGCCGGAGCAGGTACTGCGGAGTCGAATGGCGAATCCCACGATCAAACTCGACTTCGACGGGGTCGAGGTCGACACGCGTCTCCGTGATCTCCTGATTCGCATGGTTGTTTCCGATCCGAATGAACGACCGAATGTTCACGAGGTGGTGCAGCGGCTGCGCGATATTGTTTCTTCCACTTGATTCTCTCGCGGCCGTGTACCGTTACAGAACAACGAACGACTTATGCATGCAAAATGGCAATGGACAACGCTCGTCTTCCTGAGCGCAATGATGACCCCGAGCATCCAGGCGGCGTCGGCTACATACACCGTCTATTTCTACAATCCCGAATCAAACATCAATAACTTCGTCGCCTTGAAAGACGGCTTCGACGCATATTTGTCAACGCTCGGCGCCTTTGAGTTTCAGCCATTCAGCGACAAGACCGATTTCGAAAAGGCACTACAATCCGGAATGCGTGGCGTGGTATTGGTTTCGAGCTGGCATTATCGATCGCTACGCCGCCAGTTTCCTCTGGAGCCGTTGCTGCACGGTGTGTTTCAAGATGCTGGGACGCAACGCCATATTCTGTGCGGCCACGCGGGACAGGCGACCTCTTCCGACATTGCCGGCGCGACGATCGCGACAGCCGGAAGTCCGACGTACAGCCGAACGATACTGCGGCAGATGCTGCCGGAGGCGACGGCAACAGCCACGGCGTCAGTCACGTTCATGGCGGTACCGAAGGATCTTGATGCATTGCTGGCTATCGGATTTGGTGTTGTTGATTTCGCCATAGCTACCGAGAATACATTTCATCGTCTCGCCGAGATTAATCCTGCGGAATATGAGCTGCTGCGAAAACTGGCACAGAGCGATGAAGCGCTCCTGCCGGTCGTGGCCAGCAGCACACCGACAGATTCCAATGTCATGAAACTCGTCGAGCACTTTGTAAAGATGCCGCTGAAATCGGACGGTGAACAGACGTTGAATATGATCAATCTCGACAAGTTACGACGTATTACCGACCACGAGCGAAGGTTGCTGAAGCCATGATGATATCCGTGCGTAATGTACTTATGTATCGCCCCTCCCCACCGCAGTGGCGCTGCCGGAGCCTGCCCATTGTTGCCTTGATCGTTTGGTATTGCTGTGTCGGCGTGACGGGGTATTCTGCCGCGTCGGAGCTGGATATTCTTATTCTCAACACCGACGCATCGATCAGCCGTTACCGGTCGGCGCGTCTGGGATTTGAAGAGCTTATGAACGGTCGCTGTCTCGAATTCGACATCCGCCAAGGCAGGTATGATCACGGCGAATTGGCAGCGACCGTGCAGCGTATCGAGCCGCGCGTCGTGTATTGTATCGGTTCTGCCGCGTATCATGTGGCGGAAAGCCTGTCGGTCCATGGCGATATCCTGGTTTCTTCGGCGTTGCGGCCAGAGAAAATCGCGCGTGAGGCACATGTATATGGCGTTTATAATGAGCCGCCGATTCTGTCGCAGCTTGTGATGATTCGTGACATTTTTCCGGCGATTCGTCGAATCGGCGTGTTAAACAGCCGGCGTCATAATAGGAAATGGGTTCAATCCGCGAAAGCAGCCGGCCGGAACTCGGAATTGACGATCACCAGCCTGGCTGTGAACCACCCGGACGACGTCGTAACCAGGCTGCAACGCGACATTTCCGAGCTTGACGCATTGTGGTTTATACCGGATCCCGTCGTCATGGATTCGGAAGACGCCATTCTTGCGATATTCGGGATATGTGACGCGTATAAGGTCCCTGTATTTGCCTACGATCCTGTATACGCGGAAGTTGGCGCCACTCTGGTTATTGCGGTCGATTCGCCGACCGTCGGCCGGCAAGCGGCTGCACTGGCACGAAATGTGATGAAGCACAAGCCGCCGCGAGTTCGTTTTCAGCATCCAGTCGGTACGCGAATCATATTGAATCGCAAAAATGTGACGAATTATAATCTTGTCGTAAACAAGCACGCTCTTGGCTCAATAAACGAAATCATCCGTTGAGATTGAGCGACCGATGCGCACTGCGGAAGGACACTTGCGGTTATGCGGGCCAAGCCTGACGTAAAACGCGGTATTCGATCAAACCTCCTGTTCGCGATGGGCGGCGTGATCGTCGGTCTCGTTGCTATTCTTACGAGTTTCCAGATCTCGGTGCAGAAACAGCTGATGGAGACTGAGCGGGACCGTCGCGTGGCGCTGATGCGAAAAGCCCTCGTCGAGCGGGGGACGATCATATCCGAAAACCTTGCGCGACAGGTGAAGAATGATATCGCATCATTCAATTTTTCGAATCTTTCCGAGATCCTGGCGAACGCTGTGCGTGAGAATAAAGAGATGGTGCATGCCGTCGTAATGGACGACAACCGTGTCGCGTTCGTTCATACAATCCACCCGGAACTGAAACACCAGGTGCTTGCGGAACCGGCGGACCTGCAGGCCGCATCCGCGCGAGAATTTTCCGTCCACGAATACCGCCTTGGCGGCAAGCCTGTTGTTGAGTTCGTCGTGCCGATTGCTTTCACATCACGCTTCTGGGGATGGGTGCGATTCGGCTTTTCTCTTAGCGCATTGAACGACGAGATTGTAGAATCGGGCCGGCAGATCGAATCGGCTCGGAGGCGCATGGTGGCACGTTCAATCGCTGCTGCATGCGTGTCTATTCTGTTTGGTGCTGGCGTTGTCCTCGCGATTTCGACAAAGCTGTCCAAGCCGCTGATAAATCTGACTGAATCCGCAAACCGGTTGGCGACCGGAGATTTCGCAGCGGCCGACGAAATAACCGTGCATTCCCGTGACGAGATCGGCTTGCTGGCTGCGGCATTTGTGAAAATGGCACAGGATCTTCGAGCCACGTATGCACAACTCGAGGATTACAGCCGTACGTTGGAGGATAACGTCGTACAGCGTACGGCGGCATTGACCCGGGCATTGGATACGCTTAAGGCGGCACAGGGACAGTTGGTGCAGTCGGAGAAGATGGCGGGACTTGGTACCCTTGTTGCCGGCGTCGCTCACGAAATCAATAATCCAACAAATTACGTGCACAACGGCGCCTACAATCTGGAAAACCGCCTGCATCAGCTAAAGGCATTTATACTCAAGCTTGCGGGAGATCAGGTCGACAGCGCAATACGCGACGAATTTGATAGTCGCTTCCAGGCGTTATTCAGCAACTTAAAGTCGGTACTGAACGGTACAGACCGCATTACGTCGATCGTCGCAGATCTGCGCACATTTTCCCGTCTTGAGGAGGCCGAACAAAAACGTATTGGAGTCGTCGGTGGCCTGAAGTCGACATTGAGCCTGGTACAGGCTAACTATAAGGACGATGTCGAGTTTGTGTGTGATTTTCGGGATGATCCTGTGATTGAATGCTGGCCGGCTCAATTAAATCAGGTTTTCATGAACCTGATCGTGAACGGATGTCAGGCAATCTGCAAGCGGTATGGTCGCAACAGGCGCCCTGCGGCGGGGCGTTTATCGCTGTCCACACACGTCGATGGCGGCATGCTCATCATTTGTATCAAGGACAACGGTTGTGGCATGCCTGCTGGTATCAAGGATCATATTTTCGAGCCTTTTTTCACCACGAAGTCGGTAGGTGAGGGGACCGGGCTGGGATTGTCGATCTCATTTGGGATTGTCGAAAAGCACGGGGGCACCATCAGCGTTGAATCGGAGGAGGACACGGGGGCGACGTTCGTCATTCGATTGCCGACTGGAGCGTAGTGTGTTCGGGCACGTTGTGAGACGCCGGCGTCAGCCGGTCAAACCGTCAGCTGTACGGTCTTGTAGATTGCGGAGCCACCTAGAATTCGGCGAACGTAAAAGTCGTACGACAAGTCCTGCGTAGCCCGTCTGTCTAGTTCGCTCTCGATGGTTGCCAGCACGCTGACGTTTGCGAACAATGACAACAAGAGCAGCTGGTCGTTCGTACACGTCTTCACTGTCTTAAAATAATTTTGCCGCATCCTACTTCTCCATGCAGGTAGTGTGCCGTCTGTTACGATGGAGGCGCGTGCGCCATCCCTGAACCGAGTGCGTGACCTGGAAAATCACAGCTTCGTTACGTTAAAACTACTAATCCTCACAATCACTCAACGGGAAATCCCGCCCGAAAGATGACGCCGTGACAACACTCTATCGGGACCGAGCGTGCAGAACTCTCGGTTTGTCACATTTTCTGAACCACGCATATATCGTGCCATTATGTTCCTCTATGCGGTGAGTCAACGTTAATTGATCCGCACACGCATAAAAAATCCAGAATCAGGCTCGTAATAACCGGTTTGCATGAGATTCCGGTGTTCTGTAAAAGGTAGCAAAAACGCGCATTTTCTGCCACTGTGTAACAAAATGTTTCAGTAACCGGCTATTATGCCAGTTTGGTTTTGATTGTAGCACCCAGATCTGCCGGCGACTCGACCACGCAGATACCACAATCTCGCATGATCGCCATTTTCGCCGCTGCAGATTCGTCCGCACCGCTGACGATCGCTCCGGCGTGTCCCATGCGTCGGCCCGGAGGCGCTGTACGGCCGGCAATAAAGCCGAAAACCTGCTTTCGCGCATGTTCCTTTACATAGCGTGATGCTTCGATCTCCATCTGCCCGCCGATCTCTCCGATAAGAAGTATGGCATCTGTTTCGGGATCATCCTCAAACAGGCCAATAAGATCGATCATTGTCGTACCGATAATGGGATCACCTCCGATACCGACGCATGTCGACTGCCCCAGGCCTTCGGCCACAAGCTGGTGTACCGCCTCATATGTCAGGGTGCCCGACTTCGAAATGACACCGACAGATCCTTTTCTGGCGATATGTCCGGGCATGATGCCTGCTTTCGCCTCGTCCGGTGTGAGCAGGCCGGGGCAATTCGGACCGATCAGGCGAACGCCTCGGCTGCGGACGTAAGAGACTGCCTGAACCATATCGTTCACGGGAATGCCTTCGGTGATGCAGATAATCAACTCGATGCCGGCTTCGGCCGCCTCCTTAATCGCATCTGCTGCGAACGGTGCAGGGACGAAAATCAGCGATACATTCGCGCCCGTTGCCTCACGTGCCTCCTGGCAATGATTGAAGACCGGAACCGTATCGTCTATTGCTTTCTGTCCGCCTTTCCCCGGGGTGACGCCGCCGACGACGTTGTTGCCGTACTTGTGGCATTGTTCTGCGTGAAATGATCCCTCGGAACCGGTAATGCCCTGCACGATTATTCGGGAGGATTTATTGAGTAGAATTGACATGATGTGTACCTGTTTTACTGGATTGTCGAATCTGCGACTGTAATCGCCGTCGGATGACGGTTCTTCGTTCCGCCATGTCGTGAGACCGAGGTCACCCGGTGGCGGCGCGAACAACCTTTTCAGCCGCATCGTTCAAGGTCGTTGCGGGAATGATCGATACACCGGAATCGGCAAGTATACGTTTCGCCTCCTCGGCATTGGTGCCCTCAAGACGTACCACCACAGGTACATCGAGATTTAACTCGCGGACGGCCTGGACGATTCCGTTTGCTACGCGATCGCATCGCACTATGCCGCCGAATATGTTGATTAAAACGGCCGTAACGCTCTTGTCTGCAAGGATGATGCGAAAGCCGTTTTTCACAGTGTCCACGTTCGCACCGCCGCCGACATCCAGGAAATTTGCGGGTTCACCGCCCTTGAGCTTGATGATATCCATGGTCGCCATTGCCAGGCCGGCGCCATTTACCATGCAACCGACAGTCCCGCACAGTTTGATGTAATTGAGGTTGAACTTCGAGGCTTCGACTTCAGCGGGATCTTCTTCAAATTCGTCGCGCATCGCCGCGATCTCCTGCTGCCGGTAAAGTGCGTTATCATCGAAATTGAACTTCGCGTCGAGTGCAATTAATTCACCCTGTTTCGTTCGCACCAGCGGATTGATTTCCGCGAGAGACGCATCCGTTTTCAGGTAGGCGCTGAATAGCTTTTTGATGAGTATTTTCGCCTGTTTTAGCGCCGATCCCGACAAGCCCAGCTTCAGTGCCACGCGATAGCTCTGAAACGGTTGCAGCCCGAAAACAGGGTCAATATATTCCTTGATGATTTTCCCGGGTGAGTGCTCCGCAATCTCTTCAATCTCTACGCCGCCTTCGGACGATGCAATCAGTACATATTGCTCGCGGCTGCGGTCAAGCGTGATTGCCAGATAGAATTCCTGGTCAATATCCATGGCTTCTGTTACATACAACTTTCGTACCAGCTGGCCTTCAGCAGATGTCTGCGGCGTCTTCAGCTGCATGCCCAGAATACGCGACGCGTTCTCGCGCGCAGCGACGGCATCGCGACAGAATTTTACGCCGCCGCCCTTGCCGCGGCCGCCGGCATGGATCTGAGCCTTGACGACAACCGCCGTGGTGTTGAAGTCCTTTTGAACCCGTTGTACGGTGTCACCGATATCGTCCTCCTTTTCGACCAGATATCCGGCCGGAGTCGGCACGCCATGTGTTCGTAACAATTTTGCCGCCTGATATTCGTGTACTTTCAAGAATCACCTCCGTTCATGTGCAGTGCACAGTTCTCTGGATAATGCCGGGGTTTAACGTCTTGCGGACGTAGGGACAGGGACGGTTCTGAGGCCATACCGACCATGACGTCTATAATACGGATCGGCCGCGAAGCTGTCAACATGAACCGGCAAGTTAACATTTTTTTCATGACTGGGTTGATACCCGCAAGGATAAATTTACATTATCACTGCGTTATTTACATAATCCACCCTTCTTCAATCGCAGCATCATACTGCCCGTCAGACACGCCGAGAGTCAAACGTTTATCGTGTTTCCATGAATGTGTTCAGATCTGCGACTTCCGGCTTGGCACTACATATGCGAACCTGTTCTGTCTGCTATCATCACGCTTTATACCAAAACACCAATTGGTGATATGGCATACTCGTAGACCGTCCAACTGGAAGGTCAATAAACGAAAACACTCAAGTTGGCTATCATGGACAAATATACCTACGTAGACAATGCAAACGGCGGTTTTATTGACGATTTATACGCCAAATACCGCAAAGACCCGCAATCGATAGAGAAGTCATGGCAACGTTTTTTCGAAGGCTATGAATTTACGGATAACTGCCTGGAGACCGATCAGGAGTCAATGCGTGACAAAGAGGCATCGGTGATGAAGTTGATCAATGCCTACCGCGACCGCGGTCACCTGATGGCGAATATTAACCCCGTGCGTCCCCGTCGGTTCTTTAAGGCCGACTTGAATCTGAGCCATTTTCACTTGACCGAAGAGGATCTGGATCTCGAATTTGAAGTTGGACGGCAGATTCGGATCGGGCGAGCCACGTTGCGCGATATCATTACGCATCTGAATCGTACGTACTGCTCATCGATTGCGGCCGAGTATCGGTATATTCCCGATTCCAGGATTCGCATGTGGCTCCATGAACAGATGGAGTCGACCGCGAATTCGCCGCAATTCTCGGTGCCGGAGAAAAAACGCATTCTTAACAAACTCGCCGAGTCGTTCGGGTTCGAGAACTTCCTGCATGTGAAGTACACCGGCCAGAAGCGGTTTTCGCTGGAAGGCACTGAGGCGTTCGTGCCGGCGCTGGATACATTGTTCGAGATGGGCGCAAAGCTGGGGGTCGAAGAATTTGTCATCGGCATGGCGCATCGCGGGCGGCTCAATGTTCTCGTCAATTTGTTCGGTAAGAGCTTCGAGAAGATGTTTTCGGAATTCGAGGGAACGGTGCTGCCCGATCATATACACGGTGACGGCGACGTGAAATACCATCAGGGACACTCCGCGGACATCATCACGGAAGACGGCCATCTCCTTCATCTCAGCCTGATGGCCAATCCCTCACACCTCGAGGCGGTGGATCCGGTGGTTCAGGGTTCCGTCTGGGCGAAGGGCCAGAAAATGTTTGACGGCGATTTCAAGAAGATCGTCCCGGTGCTGGTCCATGGCGACGCTGCGATCGCGGGGCAGGGTGTGGTTTACGAAGTGGCGAACCTGTCGCGCCTTGAGGGGTATTCGACCGGTGGCACGATACATATCGTAGTGAACAATCAGGTCGGCTTCACCGCAAACAGTCGGGAGACACGGTCCAGCCTATATTGTACGGACATTGCGAAAATGCTTGATTGCCCGGTTTTCCATGTCAACGCCGACGATGTGGAAGCGGTTGCTCATGTGATCCAGATGGCCATCAAACTGCGGCAGGAATTCGGTATCGATGTCTTCGTGGACATTATTGGTTATCGTCGATTCGGCCATAACGAAGGTGACGATCCGCGGTTTACTCAGCCATTGCTTTACAAGTCGATCGAGGAACATCCGATAGCGCTCGATATCTATGCCCGTAAATTGATTGACGAGCATGTGATCACGGAAACCGAAGCGGAACAGATCAAGAAGGACTTCAAGAAGATACTTCAGCAAAGCCTCCGCGACGCACGCAAGAAAAAGCCGAAGATTGAGGTGAATTTTCTCGGACGTCAGTGGGATGGACTGCGCCGGGCCACGCCCGACGATTTCGAGGAGTCCATCGAAACCGGCGTAGCCGCAAAGAAGCTCGACAAGATAGCGCGCGCCTTGGTCGCGGTGCCAAAGGACTTTGCGATTTATCCGAAGATGCAGAAGATCATCGATCAACGCGCGAAAATGGTGATAGGTGAGAAGATCGTCGACTGGGGCCTTGCGGAACTGCTCGCCTACGGCTCGCTGCTGATACAGCAGATACCGGTGCGCCTGTCCGGGCAGGACAGCAGGCGCGGCACCTTTGCCCACCGGCACGCCGTACTCGTTGATTCCAATGATGAATCAAAATATTGCCCACTCAACCACATTCAGCCGGAACAGGAGATGTTCAGTGTATTCAACTCCCACCTGTCCGAATACGGTGTTCTCGGATTCGAATACGGATTCGCCCAGTCACTACCGTCGGCGCTGGCAATCTGGGAGGCGCAGTTCGGCGACTTCGCGAATGGTGCTCAGATTATCATGGACCAATTTATCAGTTCATCGGAATCCAAGTGGCAGCGCATGAGTGGTATTGTGCTATATCTTCCTCATGGTTACGAAGGGCAGGGACCTGAACACTCAAGCGCTCGTCTCGGGCGTTACCTCGACCTTTGTGCCGAGAATAACATGGTCGTGGTCAACCCCACGACGCCGGCAAATATGTTTCATTTGATGCGTCGGCAGATGCTGGTGCCTTATCGCAAACCGCTTATCGTGATCACGCCGAAGAGTCTGCTTCGTCACCCTCTTGTACGGTCGCCTCTGGCTGATCTGCGCAAGGGGCGGTTTCAGGAAATTATCGATAGCGGCACCGAGCCCGGAGCGATCAAGCGCTTGCTTTTGTGTTCCGGTAAAATCTATTACGAATTGTTAGAGAAAAAGTTGGAATTGAAGCGGGACGACGTGGAGATCGTTCGTATCGAGCAATTTTATCCCGTGCCGCGATCTGCCGACAACCGCTTGCTGGAAAAATATCAATCCGTCGATTCATGGGTGTGGGTCCAGGAAGAGCCGGTGAATATGGGAGCGTGGAATTTCATGCGACACCGTCTCTCAGACCTGTTGCATCTTGAAGTGATTTCACGGCCCGAAAGTGCCAGTCCGGCTCCTGGTTCGCTGCAGGCGCACAAGAACACACAATCCAAACTGGTCCATGCGGCGATCACGGGCGATGACACCCACAGGGATTTTGTCTACTTCGCCAAACGATAATTTCAGGGGGCGTTTATGAAAATTGATATCAAGATACCCGCTTCGGGCGAGTCGTTAACCGAAGGCGAGATTGCACGCTGGATGAAGTCCACCGGCGAAATCGTTGAAATGGACGACCCCTTGCTTGAATTGGAGACGGAGAAAGCCTCCCTGGAGATCAACGCAGAGGCCGGTGGCAGATTGACAATTTCGGTCGAGGCAGGAGCAACAGTAAAGGTGGGGCAGGTCGTCGGTTACGTAGATACCGAGTTTGCCGCGGACGAGGCGCCCGCAGCCGCATCGCCAGCTCCCGCAGAAGCAACCGCGCCCGCAGCCGCATCGCCAGCTCCCGCAGAAGCGGCAGAAGCGAAGACCAGCGCACCGTCGTCGGAAGCGAAACGGCCTGCAGCAAACAAGCCGACCTTGCATGACTTTGACCTGCCCTCGCCGGCCGCCAGGAAGCTCATGGCGGAACATGATTTATCCGCCGACGAAATCGAAGGCAGTGGGAAAGGCGGCAGGATAACGAAGGCAGATGTTCTCAATTTTCTCGAAGAGCGCAAGAAGCAGGAAGCCATACTGAATTCGAGGCAAAAGTTTATCGATTTCTACGGGTCCGATGCCCCAGTGGTATCGCCTGACGAAACGATCACATTGTTTCGCAGGCCTGCGCGCGAGGAAATACCTCGGGATTCCCTCCCATCTGAGGTGACGCCGTCATCGGCCGACCCGATCCCCACGGCGCAGGAACGCGGCGCCGTCGCTGAGGGCGGCGCAGGGCCATGTCGCAACCGGCGGGAAGAGAAAATGACCCGACTGCGGAAGACCATCGCAAAACGTCTGGTCTCGGCGCAGCAGACTGCGGCACTCCTGACAACGTTTAACGAAGTGGACATGTCGGCAATCATCGGGATACGACGTACGTACAAAGAGGCATTTAAGGAATCACACAATGTCGGCCTCGGCTTCATGTCGTTCTTTACCACGGCGGCATGCCATGCATTGCTTGAGTCCCCGATCATTAATGCACAGATGTCCGACGAAACAATCGTCTTTCACGATTATTGTGACATCGGTGTGGCCGTGGCATCGCCTCGCGGCCTTGTTGTGCCGGTGGTTCGTAATGCGGAATCCATGTCGTTCCACGAATTAGAGCAGGAGATTGTCGATCTCGCGACCAAAGCAAAAGACGGACGTTTGAGTCTGGAGGAGTTGTCCGGCGGTACGTTTACCATAACCAATGGCGGTGTGTTTGGCTCGATGCTGTCGACGCCAATTGTGAACCAGCCGCAGAGTGCGATTCTCGGCATGCATAATATCGTGGAGCGTCCGGTGGCCCTGAATGGTGAGGTCGTAATTCGGCCGATAATGTACGTTGCGCTGACCTACGATCACCGATTGATTGATGGTTCCGACGCGGTGCGTTTCCTGGTACGAATCAAGCAACTTTGTGAGGATCCGGTGAAGCTGTTGTTGAAGCTTTAGCGACGTGCAGAAACCCGGGGCGTCTGGCCCCGTTCGCCACAAAATGGCTTTGTTGGAATCCCGCACGATCTTACCGACTGGAATGATCATTGTGCAATGTTGAATACCAATATTGTATGTGCCGATTCGCGAGGCCGCTCGCCGTCCAGGCGGCATGCCCGGGCCGGGAGCCTGATCCGAACGTCGGTTCGGGAGCTGCAGGACCCAGTTGAGTTGCGAGTACAAATCAGAAACAAAGTCCGTGCCGGACTTTCGTGTAAATGCGGCACTCAGGCGCCTGTAACGAACAAAAGAAACTGGGTCCAGAGGACCCGGTGGCGACGCCCTTCGTTGGGGTTCACCGCGTACGCTGTGGCTTTTTCAGCGCCTTGTTATGATAGTGTTCACAGCTGAAGGTGTGAACAACAATGGCGGGACCACCGCGCCCTTTCGGGGGGGCAAGGTCAAAGCCAGGGCCTAAGGACAGGGCCGTAGCGGAACGGTTCTCGGGGCTCGTTTTGCCGAGTCCGGGGAGTCGAAAATTGTCATATAGTGCACAGCGGGAGCAGAGGAAAATATAATGCCGAAGAAATTTGATGTTATCGTAATCGGTGGAGGACCCGGTGGTTATGTCGGCGCAATTCGAGCCGCCCAACTTGGTTTGAACACGGCGTTGATTGAAAAGCGCGAGAGCCTCGGTGGTACGTGCCTCAACGTCGGCTGTATTCCGTCAAAGGCGCTCCTGGATTCGTCGGAACATTATTACCAGGCGAAACACAAGTTCACGGAACACGGCATAGATTTGTCCGGCGTTTCATTGAATCTTAAGCAGATGATGAAACGCAAGAACGGGGTTGTGAGCAAGACCGTTGCCGGACTCAATTACCTTATCAAGAAAAACAAGATTACACGCTACCTCGGAACCGGCTCGTTTGTCGATGCACACACGATTCGCGTTGCCGGCGAGACCGACACAACCCTGTCTGGCGAACACATCATCATCGCCACCGGATCTGAACCGGCGTCGTTGCCGTTCGCACCGTTTGACGGCAAGCGCATTTTGTCGTCTACGGAAGCGTTGGAACTGCCAAAGGTACCCGAACATCTTCTGGTGGTGGGCGGTGGATTTATCGGTCTCGAGATCGGTTCGGTTTATGCTCGGCTCGGTGCAAAAGTGACTGTGATCGAGTTTCTCAGCGGTATCATTCCCGTGATGGATCACGAGTTGGGCGCGGCATTGCAACAATCACTGAGCAGCCTGGGTTTCGAATTTCATTTCAATACCCGCGTGACCGCTGTGGATGTGAAGTCAAGGCAGGTCCGTATCACGGCCGAGGATGGACACAGCGATGCGGTGTCATTCAGTGGCGACTATGCCCTGATTGCAATTGGTAGAAAGCCGTATACCGACGGGTTGAATCTTGCAGCCGCCGGCATTGCGACCGACAAAGGCGGGCGGATCGAAGTCGATGACCGCTGCGCGACAGCCTGTGCGACGATTTATGCGATCGGCGATGTCGTTGCGGGGCCGATGCTGGCGCACAAGGCCGAGGAAGAAGGGGTCGCAGTCGCCGAAATCATTGCCGGCCAGAGACCGCACATCAACCACGACACCATACCTGGTGTGGTATACACCTGGCCGGAAGTTGCGTCCGTGGGGCGAAGTGAAGAACAATTGCGGCAGGACGGTGTCGACTTCAATGTTGGAAAGTTTCCGTTTGCAGCCAGCGGTCGTGCACGGGCGGCTGACGAATCGGAAGGCTTCATCAAGGTGCTCTCAGACAAGAATACCGACGAAATTCTCGGCGTACACATGATCGGCCCGCGTTGTTCCGATATGATCGCCGAGGCCGTTGTTGCAATGGAATTTCGGGCATCCGCAGAAGACATTGCGCGAATCACCCATGCCCACCCCACTTTTACCGAATCCTTCAAGGAAGCAGCTCTTGCGGCAACCGGAAACCGCGCGCTCCATCTTTAACAACTGCGATGTAACGGGCGGATCGACCGGAGGCCCAGGGGCAATATTGGTGCATTAAGAGTTCGTGATTTCAAAACTGTACACGGCGCTTTCGGAGTATAGGCTTGCGACACGACGAAGTCCTAATTGCCGCGCGAGGGCGGTTCAACCCGCCTGCTCCGGCTATCGTGACGTACACGACAGATCGGTGGATGCCACAACACGAATCCTTAATGCAGCGACGTTGAGTTCATTCATGATAGGCCGATTTGTCGCGGCGTGTCGGGTACAGCCATTCCGCGCCGACTTGCATCCGCTCTTTCTCTGTATTAGCTTCGGACTACGTCATTGATGTGCGGCTGTTTCGCGACGCGATCGACGTTTCGTTGCGATCTCTCACCAATTATCTGGCTACAACTGGAAAAATCATTCACTATGGTTCCTGCGTTCATAAAGAAAATATTCGGCACCAAACATCAGCGCGAGATCAAACGACTATGGCCGTTGGTCGAAAAGATCAACGACACCGAGCAACAATACCAGTCGCTGACCGACGATCAGGTATTCGCCAAGACAGACGAGTTCAGGCAACGGCTGCAGAACGGCGAGACCGCCGACGACATTCTCGTCGAGGCCTACGCCGTCGTAAAAAACACCTGCCGGAGAATGGTGGGCACATCTGTCGATGTGACGAACCAGGCGATTCAATGGGACATGATCCCTTATGACGTGCAGTTGCTTGGCGGAATCGCCCTGCACCGAGGCGGCATTGCCGAGATGCAGACAGGTGAGGGCAAGACCCTTGTCGCGACGTTACCGCTGTATCTCAATGCATTGACAGGCAAAAACTGTCAACTCGTAACCGTGAACGACTACTTGGCCTTGCGCGATTCCCAATGGGTTGGCGCCGTATTGACACGGTTGGGATTGACCGTCGGTTGTATTCAGCACGCGATGTCGCCGAAAGAGCGCCGTGCACAGTATACATGCGACGTCACCTACGGGACCAACAGTGAGTTTGGCTTCGACTACCTGCGAGACATGGGCATGGCATCGAACCCTGAGGATATCGTTCAGCGTGATTATTATTTTGCCATCGTCGATGAAATTGACAGTATCCTCATCGACGAAGCCAAAACGCCTCTCATTATTTCCGGTCCCGCTGCTGTTTCGACGCATAAGTACGACAAGTTGAAGCCATCGGTGGACAATCTGGTGCGCATGCAGAACCGTTTGTGCACCAAACTGATCATGGAAGCCAAGGCAATCATTAGCGACGATGACAAATCGGAAGACGAAATCGATGACGCGATTCTCAAGTTGTTGCAAGTGAAATTCGGTATGCCGAAGCACAAGCAGTTTCTGCGTATGATGGAGGACCCGGCTGTGCTGCGGCGTCTTGAGAAGAAAGATCTCGAAGTGCACAGCGACCAGAATCGGGGCATGTTCCAGGACTTGAAAGAGTCGCTTTACTTCTCGATCGACGAGAAGGCTCATGACACCGACCTCAGCGAACGCGGCAGGACTGCGCTGCGTCCAGATGAGCCTGATAGTTTTGTATTGCCGGATTTGATCGCCGGATTTCAGGAAATTGACGAGAACGAGAGCTTAAGCGCGGAAGAGAAACTGGCCGCCCGCACAGAGTTGCAAAGTCTATTCGACGAACGCAGCGAGATCATCCATAATATTTCGCAATTGCTGCGCGCATACTGCCTCTTTGAGCCGGACGTCCATTACGTCGTCAAGGACAACCGTGTTCTCATTGTCGATGAATTTACCGGGCGGCTCATGCCTGGCAGGCGGTTCAGCGAAGGATTGCACCAGGCACTCGAAGCCAAAGAGGATGTCACTATCGAGCGTGAGACGCAGACGCTGGCGACAATTACGATCCAGAATTACTTTCGCATGTACGACAAACTCGCCGGCATGACGGGAACAGCAGAGACGGAGGCGACCGAATTCAAGGACATCTACGATTTGGATGTGCTGGTGATCCCTACTAACCGGCCCTGCGTGAGAAAGGATTTCGACGATCGTATATTCAAGACCAAGAGAGAAAAATACAACTCGATAATTCGCGAGGTAAAATCCAGTCACGAAACCGGGCAGCCGGTGTTGCTGGGAACCATTTCCGTGGAGGTATCCGAAGTCTTGAGTCGCCTGTTGAAGCGCGAAAAGATCATCCACAGTGTGCTGAATGCAAAGAACCATCAACACGAGGCGGAGATTGTCGCGCGCGCCGGTCAGAGAAATGCCGTTACCATAGCCACCAACATGGCCGGCCGTGGAACTGACATTCGCCTCGGGGCCGGTGTGGCGGATGTCGGCGGGCTGCATGTCATTGCCAGCGAGCGGCATGACTCGCGCCGAATCGACCGGCAGCTTCGCGGACGGTGCGCGCGACAGGGGGATCCCGGATCGTCGCGATTCTATATCTCGCTCGAGGACGACCTGATGCGCCTTTTCGGATCCGATCGCATCGCCGGCCTTATGGAAAAATTCGGGTTTGAAGATGGCGAAGAGCTTTCGCACCCCATCTTGAACCGGTCGATTGAAGGCGCCCAGAAGAAGGTTGAGCAACAGCACTATTCGATTCGCAAACGCACACTCCAGTTCGACGATGTCGTCAACAAACAACGTCAGGTCATTTATGGTCGGCGGCGCGACATTCTGAGGTCGGATGACACCCGTTCGCTGCTGTTTGACTTCGTTGATAATGCGATTTACGACCGTCTGGAGTCCGTACTTCAGGATGAAAAGAAGCTTGGCACGCCATTCGACAAGCCGACGTTTTTCCACTGGCTGACCTCAACGTTTCCGATTAATTTCAAGGACGCCGACCTCGACATCGAGGCGGGCGCCTTTGATGCGGAGAAGCTGGTAGATGCGTTGCTGGTCAAGGTGAAGGCCGCGTACGAGGCAAAGATCAGAGGTGAGGATCCGCAATATGTAGCCCGTCTGGAACGCCATATCATGTTGAGCGCCAACGACACGTTATGGCAGGAGCATCTCTACGGCATGGACGATTTGCGCGGCGGTATCTACCTCCGTGCGCACGCACAGCGCGATCCGCTTGTCGAATACAAGCAGGAGGCGTTTCAGATGTTCGGCGATTTGATCGGCCGGATCAATGAAGAGGTGTCGTCGCTGATGTTTCGCTCCGCAACCCGAGTCTCCGCAATCCAGGAATTGTTGGCATCGCTGCCGCAACGGGAGATTCATAACCTTTTCGGTCAGTTTTCCGACCAACCTTCGCCTGATGGCGATACCGGCGCGGAGGCGACGGCGGAAAATCGGGCGCCAGACGTGCCGCGAACGCGGCCCAAGGGCGTAACAATCCATCGGGAATACCCGAAAATAGGGCGCAACGATCCGTGTCCGTGCAAGAGCGGAAGAAAGTACAAGAAATGCTGCGGAAAATAATGCGCCAGAACCGTTGAAAATGGTTGGTTTGGCTTTACTTTTAGCAGCGTAGAGGACGATGCGTTAGTGGATCGCGGTGTGAACCAATGTGTGTGGCCGCAGAGACTCGACGCGGATGTGTAAGTTGATGTGTGGAGAAAGGAAACCCGGTGAGAATCGTACGCTTATATTGGTCGATACTGAACGTTTTGCTGCATGACGTTTCCGTGTGTAACAGTATGGGCCGTACGCTTGTATCCAGATTCGGCAGGGCTTGTGTGGGAGCGTCTGCTCCTCGTTTTATTCAACTTGTTTTATTGTTTTGGAATTGGGTCGCAGGCCTCGGCAGGCCGCCGGCGTTAATGGTCTGCGCAAGCCTTCGCATTGCGCGAAGTATGCCGGGATCCATTCCGAAAATATCTATATTGGCTAATGAAGCTGACGTCGTTTTCGCAGGTGACTGCTGTCCCGATCCTGACACATCAAGGGTTCTGATGGCGGTCGTGTAGAGCCGTATCGTACCGAGTGCCTGCACGGTGCCTTCCCCTCGGGGAGCAGTGATGAGCGCGGGCTGCCCGGATAACGATACAACCGGCAGGTCAGATCGTCGTCGTTTCGTTGCGATAAACAGTTGATACGTCCAGTGGTGGCCAACAATCGTTGGCTCTTGCTGTCGCCCGCCTGATTCCTTTCCCCTCCCATTCGCTTCCATTCGTGTTCTGGTTACCGTCATATCCAGCCGTTTTATCGGTGGGTGAGCGATGACTCAAAAGCAAAAACAGAAACAGCAGCTCCGGGATTGGTGCCGCTCGCGAATACCTCGGATTTCGTCGTGTGATGCCGGCAGGTCTGCATCCGCCGTTTGCCGCATGTTGCACGAGGTTGTGTGTATTGAAACCGTTTCGAATTTGGCGGTTTACTGTGCCCGGGCGTCCGAGATCGACATCACCGCATTCGCGCGTGTTGCACAGGAACGGGGTGTGACGCTCTATTGGCCTCGGTTCGATGGCCGCGCCGGCCGATACGATCTTGCCGCTGCGAAAGTAGGGGCTGGTGAATTGGCGCCGGGGCGCTTTGGGATCTGCGAGCCCGCTGCAAATGCCGTGACGATTCCGGATCCTGTGCGGATCGAAAATCTGGTTTGGCTTGTGCCGGCGCTGGCATTCGACCGGGATGGACATCGGCTCGGTCACGGCGGCGGCTATTTTGACCGTCTCTTGGCCGATAGCCGCGGCCTACGGGTCGGTATTGCTTACGACTGGCAGATTATCGATCACGTTCCGGCGGAATCGCATGACGAACGCATGGATCAACTCGTGACGTGCTCGAAGAGTATACAATGTAACAGGAATCGGATCGCGGCGTGCAGCACATGAATCGCCGTTTAAGTGAGTGAACTCGGCCTGTCGGCCGGATGGACTAATTGCAGAGAAGGATCGGAACAATGGAAATTATCTTAACCGCTCTTGTTGGTGTCGGTATCGGTATACTGATACATAAATTACTGGCAAATCAGTCGGGTCAGTCCGCTGCGAAAGTTGCCAAGGAGATCAAGGCTTCTGCGGAGAAAGACGCAGAAAATATTATCAAAGAAGGCGAATTGCGGGCGAAAGAAGAGTTGATACGCAGCCGGGACGAGTTCGAGACGTCGACCCGCGAGCGACGGAAAGAGCTGCAGGATTACGAAAAACGCCTGAACGAGCGTGAGAACACAATCGAACGCAAGAATGACCTTGTAGAGAATCGCCTCGAAGAAGTGGTGCGCCGGGAAAAGAATTGCGATGGTCGCGAGTCGGCATTATCCGCGCGCCAAAACGAGCTGGACGAGTTGATCAAGAAGCAAACCGTACAGCTTGAAGGCATTGCCATGATGACCCGCGATCAGGCTCGTGTCCAATTAATGCAAAAGCTGGAGCACGAGCTGGCCAATGAGCGGGGAACGTTGATCCGCAGGTTTGTCGATGAGATGAAGCACAAGTGCAAGCGGGAGGCTCAGAAATATATCATAGAAGCCATGCAGCGTTGTGCCGGAGAGTGCGCACACGAACGAACCACCGCGACAGTTTCGCTGCCGTCAGATGACATGAAAGGCCGCATAATCGGTCGCGAGGGCAGAAATATCCGCGTGTTCGAGGCCGAAACTGGTGTCAACGTTCTTATTGACGACACCCCATCCGCCGTCGTGATTACGTGCTTTGAACCGAAACGGCTGGAAATCGCCAGGCTCGCGATGGAGAAACTTGTAAGCGACGGGCGAATTCACCCAACCAGGGTAGAGGAAGTTGTCGAGTGGGCCCGAAACGAAATCGACAGCGAAACCGTAAAGGCCGGCGAAGACGCCGTACACGAATTGCAGATCGCCGGCATTCCGCCTCAGGTCGTGGAGGTCCTCGGTAGGCTGAAGTTCCGTTACAGCTATTCTCAAAATGTGCTGCAGCACTCGATCGAGGTCGCCAAGCTAATGGCTGTTATTGCCGCAGAATTGGGGTTGAATGTCGAAAGGGCGAAACGCATGGGACTGCTCCATGACATTGGTAAGGTCCTCGAACATGAGATCGAGGGACCGCATGCCCTGAGCGGAAGGGAGTTTCTAAAGCGCGCAGGTGAAGACCCGGAGATATTAAACGGCGTCGGCTGCCACCACGGCGATCTTCCAGCGGAAACACCTCTTGCAGCCATGGTGAGTGTATGTGATGCACTGAGCGCGAGTCGGCCGGGCGCGCGTTCCGAGACAAACGAATTTTATATCAAGCGACTCGAAGAATTGGAAGCCATCGGCAACAGTTTTCGTGGCGTCGAGTCCTGTTACGCCGTACAGGCCGGTCGGGAAATTAGGATCATTGTGGACCCTGGAAAAGTCACGGAAAATAACGCCTACGCGTTGTCCCGTGATATGGTCAAACGCATCGAATCGGAGATGCAATATCCGGGACAAATCAAAGTTTGTGTCATCCGCGAAACGCGATCAATCGAGTACGCAAAGTAGCAGATAGAAGAACGGCGACGCGACAATAAGGCTGTCTAGCACATCCAGCAGACCGCCGAAGCCGGGTATCACCACCCCGGCGTCTTTCTTGCCGGATCCCCGCTTGAGCAGTGATATCGAAAGATCGCCGATCAGGCCGAGTATCGTGAGCGCCACGGCAGTGATCGACCCGGTCAGATATGTGATCGCCGGGTGCCCGTTCAGGATCATCCGATCGCCGGTGGCGGCAACGAGCATGCAGGCTGTCACGATGCTGAGACCAACGCTTCCGGCAAATCCCTCCCAGCTCTTTTTGGGACTCAGTCGGGGTACGAGTTTATGTGTGCGGCCGACTACCTGATTGGTCAGTCGGCCTGCAAAATATCCCCCGATGTCCGCAGACTTTGCTACCATCGCCATGAAGAAGAAGAGATAGGGGCCGCTACGGTGCTCCGGCGAATTGAAGAAAAAATATATTTTCAGCGCGAAAACCAGCATCCACGATACGAACAGGTACCCGCCAAGGGTGGCCATGACACGTAACGCGCCGGTGCGAAAGTCGCTCTCGGCGAAACCGCATAACAATGTCGCGACAACCAGAGAATAAACGATGAGCACTTCAGCAAGCGTACACCGTTCTAATGCGGTTTCCGGAGTACGTGACGAAACAAAGACGGCGATGATGAGGGTGATCCCCGCGCCAATACTCAGCCCCTTGTAGATTTCGGCGCCGAGTGCTTTGGTAATGTCGGCAAGCTCAAGCAGGCTGATGCTCAAAAAAACAACGCCGACAAACGCCAGCAATATGGACGAGACGATGGATTCCCACGCGACGATCAGCCCGAACAGCGTAACCAGAGCAATCCCGCTGATGACGCGATATTTAAGCACGATAATGGGCTCCCTGCCGCGTCCGCTGTTGGCGATTTACGGGATAAAAAAAACTTGTGCGCGCCGTGGACCGATCGATATGATCTGAATCGGTATTTCCAACATTTCCGCGATGCGATCGAGAT
The DNA here is from genome assembly GCA_021772615.1 of Verrucomicrobiota bacterium. GTDB lineage: Bacteria > Verrucomicrobiota > Lentisphaeria > JABSQK01 > JAJFLO01 > JAJFLQ01. The sequence continues at coordinate 37,620 of JAJFLQ010000180.1, forward strand.
ATTTTTTCGCATTCTCGGGAAGATCGGCAAGGCACTTCGCCGCCACGGTACTTTGTTTCCAACCAGGATGATCCTCGTATATCGGTACCACGCGTTGCAGATCTTCGATATCGGTTGGCATGTTCTCCAGGCGCTGATCATCAAGCTCGTAGGCGACGCAGATCCTGATGACATCGAGATGATCGAGGACGTCCAGTTTCGTGACCGCCAGTGTGTCGATTCCGTTGATCATTACGGTGAACCGACTGGCGACGGCATCGAACCAGCCGCATCGCCGCGGGCGCCCCGTCGTGGCGCCATACTCGTTTCCGGCTTCGCGTAATGCCTTGCTGTCTTTGGTATCGAGCTCAGTTGGAAACGGTCCTTCGCCAACCCTGGTGGTGTAAGCCTTGATTACGCCGATTACATGATGCACGTACTTTGGTGCCAGGCCGGCGCCGGTACAAACGCCGCCAACTGTGGTGTTGCTGCTGGTCACGTAGGGGTAGGTGCCGTGGTCGATGTCCAACCACATCCCTTGGGCGCCCTCAAAAAGTACGGCTTTATCCGCCCTGACGGCAGCGTTGATGGTCGTGACCGTATCACCGACGAGTGGTGCCAGAAACTTGGCGGCGGGCGCCAAGTTATTCCATTCGCAATCGGCGTCGAGCGGTGCGCGACCGTATCGTTCGAATATGAGATTGTACGATGCAACAAGGTGGCGGAATTTCGCCTCCAATTGTTGTGGATGTCTCAGGTCCGATGCGCGGATCCCGACACGATTGGCCTTGTCCGCGTACGTCGGCCCGATGCCGCGAAGCGTTGTGCCGATCTTGGACGCTGTCTGATTTGTCTCACGTAGACTGTCGAGAATCTTGTGGCAGTCGAAAACCAGGTGTGCACCGGTACTGAGCTGAAGACGATCGCGGATGTTGATCCCTTTTCTTTCGAGTTCCTGCATCTCTGCCACCAGGCCCAGTGGCTCAACGACCAACCCGTTGCCGATCACGCACATCGAATCGTCACGGAGAATTCCGGATGGAATCAGATGTAATACGAATTTTTCGTCACCGATTTCTACCGTATGTCCGGCATTGTTTCCACCTTGAAAACGGACCACCATATCCGCTTTGGCGGCAAGGACATCGATAATCTTGCCCTTACCCTCATCGCCCCATTGCATGCCAATCACAACTGTTGTTGCCATAATGTTCGTCCGTTTCAGTAAGTCAATTTTCAGTAACAACAATAGACAACGGCAATTGAGGTTTGGAGCCGCTGTAATCATTGAATCCGACTCGCAGGTAGTAGCGGCCTGCGGATGCCGTCCCGGGCACGCGAAAGATTCGCGTAAAAGTCTGCGTCAACGAAGGCTGCACGTTTCCAACATAGAAGATGCGCGAATCGAGCCACGGCCATCTGCTCATACTCATGCCGAGTACACGATAGATTCCAAGGCTCGCGCTGGTGTTGCCGACATGTACAGTGAGGCGAGCGGTGTCGCCAGGTGCATACGACTCGCGATCCCATTCCCCCTGGAGCGAAATGTGCTCAGGATGCGACGGACGCGTGCTGGAAAAATCGATGCCAAAATGCTCGTACAGTTCTGTGCGCGACAGCTCCGTTACGCACAGGCCCAACTCTGCATTCGCGAACATCAATGACAGACCTCGCACCTTCCGGTCTTCAAATTGCTCCAGAATAATCTGGTCTGTGTCAATGACAATGCCGTTTTCGTTCGCAGTGTACGGATGATCAAGAACGGTGAATGCGACATTTGAAGCGGGTCCGACATCATGTATCTCTTCCCGCTCCTCGGGCTCGCCCTCAATGAACTCGCCGGCTATTGGTTCGCGCACGCCCCGGTCGTCGTTATTGTTACGTTGACGGGTGACTTTCACCTTTTCGTAGATCGGTAGCTCTGTGATCAGCACACGCTCGAATTCCAGGATCTCGAAGGCAAGATTGTTGTCACGGATGCCGATGAATTTTGCTTCCAGATATCGTGATTGCTCTGATGACAGGCGTTCCGTTCGCAGGAGTTTCCCCGGATAGATCTGAACCATGGTTTCCGCTGTGACGTCCGCAACCATGCACAGGATCACGGTTGCCAGCAAGAAGACCGCCCTATCTCGTATCGCGACTGCCAAATGACGGGACGATGCGTCGGTATCGCGAGCGTTTCCTCCCTTCGCCGGTTTGGACAGCCGCGCGCCACTCATAATTGAGTTTTGAGCCATTTAAGATAAACTTTCTTACCGTTTTTGATCGTGGTCACGACCCTGAGTTCGATGCCGGCATAACATGCCTCCGGGAGGCAGCCGACTTCTTCGCCGGCTAACACGAGCGTATGAAAATTACCGCCAAACATGTCGCGGGATTCCTGTCTGGTAATACGCTTCTCCTGCCACGGTTCACTGGTCCAGCAGTTTGCCGGCCGCGTAAGCCCATGAATCACTGTCGCGATATCCGGCAGCAGATATGTGACGTGCTCTACCTTGGATAACCAGGCAGCAAACCCTGTCGCAGCTGAATAGTTCATTCCCAGCACCGTTTGATCGGGTTGCGTGGTTGTGAATGCCGATTCTGTATTATCCCAGTGGATAACACGGGTATCAGGAAACAACAGGGCTTTCATCACATCGAATGTAACGCCCTTGTCATTCAAAAAGGCGACGAACAGGCGATTTGGCACGGCGTCGCTGATGTAAACCTGCTTTGCGCCGATTATCGCCAGGCGCAGGGGCAGGCCGGATTCGTTTTCTACCATCTCGGGTGGCGACAACTTCTGGAATGCACGGCCCAATTTCCGGTGGAGCTTGCGCGATTCGCTGTCGGATACGATCTTCTTGATATCTTTGTAGGTCGATTCCGCGCGGATAAACATCTTGTACTGCTCGCCGCCCGTTGCGCCCATCTCAAGGTCCTTGAGTATGTTCTCGAACAGAAGCAGAGAGTCGCTCAACTCGATTTCGGACTGTGCGGGAGACGGCAATGTGCCGGCCGATGCCGCAAGCAGAACCACATAGACAAATTTAGGGCAGTTGAAGATCTTCATGGCAAAGGTTACATGTATGGAAGGGGCGTATGGTGAACAGTAAACGCAGACGACTATAAATGTGTGAGACCCCGAATTCAAGTGACTGAAGCAGTCGGACTTTGCACGGCAGGTTGCAACTATCAGGAAAGGAAGGTGGCAATGACGATAATCGACGGCAAATCGGTCGGTGCGACGCTTGCAGCGGAAACAGGCGATTTTGTGCGCTCACTAGGCACCTCACAGAATTTGAAGCCGGGCCTCGCAGTGGTCATCGTCGGGAACGATCCGGCGTCACGAATTTATGTTAATCACAAGGTGAAAAAGGCGGCTGAACTCGCAATACACTCCGTAAAACACGAACTGCCGGAAAACGCGTCTCAGGCTGACGTGCTCGGGCTTATCGAGGTGCTGAACCAGGATCCCGCGATACACGGCATCCTGGTTCAATCGCCGCCGCCGGCGCATATTGACGAGCGACGGATAATAGAAACCATCACACCCGAAAAAGACGTTGATTGCTTTCATCCGTACAATGTCGGCAAGCTTGCCATCGGTGATACCGACGGTTTCGTACCCTGCACGCCGGCCGGCATCATGGTCTTGCTGCAGCGCTACGACATAACGGTAGCGGGTCGGCATGCGGTTGTGGTTGGCCGCTCGAATATCGTCGGGCGACCGATGACACTGCTGCTGTCGAGAAAATCGCGTTACGGCAACGCTACCGTCACGTTGTGCCATTCCCGTACAGCCGATATCGCGGACGTGATCCGCCAGGGTGATATTGTCGTTGCCGCCATTGGCAAACCGGGGTTTATCACCGGTGACATGGTCAAACCCGGATGCGTCATAATCGATGTGGGAATAAACCGTGTCGACGATCCCACGGCAAAACGCGGTTATCGACTGGTTGGCGACACGGACTTTGAGTCGGTATCGCAAAAGGCGTCCTACATGACGCCGGTCCCCGGCGGCGTCGGGCCGATGACGATTGCCATGTTGATGGCGAACACGGTGCGCGCCTGTTGCCTGCAGAATGGGCTCGCGCCGCCGGATCATCCATTCTGATGCGCATCGATAAACGATCCATATCACGCGATGCATATCGCATCGTCGACACCATTCAGGCAAGCGGTTACGAGGCGTATCTGGTCGGTGGTGCAGTACGGGACTTGTTGCTCGATAGGCAGCCGAAGGACTACGACATTTCGACTGACGCATCGCCCGAAGACCTGCGGCGTGTTTTTGGCCGGCGCGCGCGCATCATCGGTCGGCGATTTCGCCTTGTGCATGTGTATTCCGGAGGCAGCGTTTACGAGGTCAGCACCTTTCGTCGTCGTCCGGATCTGGAGGAAAGGCGCGGTCGCGATACCGATTCGGGTTTGATGGTATGGCGGGACAACTGTTATGGCACCGTGGAGCAGGACGCACGACGTCGGGATTTTACTGTCAATGCGCTGTATTTCGATCCCGTTCCCGGGGACGGGCGCCTCGTCGATTTTGTCGGCGGCCTTGATGATATAAAGGCCCGTCGCGTTCAGATGATCGGAGATGCGGCGGAGCGACTTGCCGAAGATCCGGTGCGAACCATCCGTGCGTGTAAGCTGGTCGGGCAGTACGGATTTTCGCTCAGCAGCGATCTGCGAAACGACATCCGATCGGCGGCCGCAGCGCTGGACAAGTGCGCCAACGCGCGGCTGGTCGAGGAATTGTTCAAGATACTGAAAAAGCCACATACCTGCGCGACATTCGGCGCTGCGTCGGATCTCGGTGTGCTCGTCCATTTTTTTCCCGAATTGTTCGCATCCTGGTCGACGCAGGCCGGCCACGTTTGCCGGCGGATCCTTGCCTCTCGCGATGCCATGCTCGCGGAAGGAAGCATATATCCCTCTCGCGTTACCGGACTGGCCATGTTGATGATTGCTGCGCTCAAGGAGCAGTTAGAACCCGACTGGTCGCAGCCACTATGGGTTAACGATGCCGGTATCGATCGGTTTATTTACGAGTGGTCGCGCAACTTCATGCGGCCATACCGGTTGCCGAAACAGGTAATGGCAAAAATTCGCGATGTGCTGTTGATGCAGCCGAAGATGTTGCGTGGCCGGTCGCGAAAGCGTATTCGCAGACATCCGGAGTTCAAACGGTCTGAAGACACATTCAGGGTC
>JAJFLQ010000019.1 GCA_021772615.1 Verrucomicrobiota bacterium
TAACATCGGCAACGCCGTCGTCGTCCAGATCCGAATAGACGGTAAATGTACCGGCAACCGGTGGTGATGTATTTCCCGAGGTATCTACAGCCGACACATATACCGTTACAAGATCTGCCGCCCCGGCATCAATTGATGCGCTCAAACCTCTGGTGAACGTGCCCGGTTGATCCGGTGACCGGGACACGGTGTAGCCGGCCACTGCGACATTGTCCGTAAAGGGTGTCCAGTATACGCGGAACCGCGAGGTTGGGTGCGTAACACCGCGGTCCAACGAGATGACAACGTCGGCTCCCACGGGCGGCTCGGTATCTGGAACAGACCCGCGGTCTACGGAAAAAAGAAAGTCCGACATGTCGACCGCCGACAGTGCGTCTGCATCCGCTTCGGTCACGCGGATACGGACGGAATATCTGTCTCCGGGCGTCAATTCCGACTTCGGGACCGTGATGCGGCCGTAATCTATTCTCTCGACGTGCGTAACCGCGGTGGTGTCGCCTACCTCTGTCCAGTTCTCACCGGCATCATCGCTTATTTCGACAATGACATCAAACGGATCGCCGTTGGGATCGTAAGCTGAATAGTCGATCGTCAGGTCGCCGCCGACGCTGATTCCGGGAGCGGACGGGCTGTGTACAAAGGCAGCCGGCGCATGATTGGACGTGTCTGAGCGCAAGGACCGATACGCAGTCTCCCCGTTATCGCTGTCTTCATAGTAATGCAGCGCGATCCCGGCAACACCCGGCGCCAGCGGCACATCCGGATTCGTGCCGACAAATTCGGCAGTCACGGCTGTGGCGGTACGTTCCAGGTCGGTGTTGGTCTTGACGAAGAACGATGTCGAGTTCGGGTAGAGATGGCGAAAGAACGACTCTGCCGTACGCTCTTTCCAGTTTACTTCGATCGTCTCCAGACCTGCATACACGCTTGCCGTCATTGCGTCTTCGTGCGAGCCGTCGCCGTCGGGATCGCCGGCGTACACGACTTCATCACGAATGAGATCCGTGATTATCGGATCACCGGCACTTCCAGATCGTGTGTCATAAGACATGATCGCGATATAATCGACGACGTCCTGCACCGTGCGGTGATCCATAAATGGGCGATCCGCGGATGGTTGCCACCAGAACGGTATCGCAACGCCGAAGCGAAGCGCGTCGGCGCCGGCGGCGTTGTGAGCGTCGATCATGGCCTGCCAGTTCTTGAGGTTGTTGATGTATTGATCCCACACGTCGGCGGCGTCAGCGTCCCAGGTGAGGGGATGATTCTCGTTCAATAAGTAGGGCTCGACATCCATTTGGATGCCGTCGAAGCGCTCTTCCGGAGCACTGCTCCTGTTGTAGTTTAAAACCGCCTGGATGATTCGGTTTGCGGGAGCGTTATGCGGCGCGTCCAATGCCCACACCGGGTCGCCGTCCAGCAGCTCAACCTTTATACCGCGGCTATGCGCATCGGCGATAAACTCACGTACCTCGGCCACATTTAGCAATCGGCAATCTACGGCGCCATCGATGCACGCGGTTTCATATGCATTGGTAGGCAAGTACATGAAGGCGGTCGTGATTTTCGCGTTTGGGTTGCCGTGTGGCGCCATAACAAAACTGAAGAATTCAGCACGGCAGTCGGGGTCGGACTGTTGGACCAGTTTCGGGCCCATGGACCACACCCACATGGCACGCTCCGCGGCATGACTGGCATTGACGAAGCCAATGACAGCAGCGACGAGCAGGGTTATCGCCCGACATACGGTAGGGGTGATAGGTGAATGGCTGCTTCGCGATTGGATTCGATGTGTCATATTTAGCTCCTCCCTGTATTTGATTGATCGTTATAGGGGCATGTAATGTTCGCCCTCTAATAACACCATCAGGAAAAGGAGCAGAAATGCGAAATATCGGGAGTCGGTTTGTGGATCAGCAATCCGATGTTTGTGTGAATTGGCCGGCTGGAGGGGCGCAGGCCTCTGCGACCGCGGCGCAACGGCTCGCGAGGTCGCTCGCCCTCCAGACGGCGTGTCCGCCTGCCCGTGGTTTGCCTTACGGCCAATAGGCCGTCATCGATGGGCCTCGTACATCGAATCGAGGTTCTTGAATCGGGTTTCCAGCGACGTCAGGCAGCGCTGCCATGCCTTTACCCTGCAATCGGCGTGGCGCCGGGCGCACTGATGTTTCTCTATCTTATCAATATCTGCGAGCACCTGCCATACGTCCTTCAGTATGCTTTCCTGGCGACCTACATAGGCTCCGATCGTTTCCGCCAGATTGACGCCGCCACTGTCGTTGTCCCGCGTCTGTTTTTTCACCAGTTGCACAAGATCCAGTTTCTGGTTCTCGGACATCTTTTCGATGGCGAGAAAAAGGGCGAATAGTTTCTCGCGGTCATGGATCTGAATCCGTCCCGCTGCGGCCATGCAGTCGGCGATGCGTCGGGGAATATCCGGCACGAAAATCTCACATGCTACATTTACTGGAATGTCGTTCTGAAACGCCATCATCGCTTTGTCATGTAATCTTGACTCTTCCACCAGCGCGTTCAGTCGAGACCGGATCACGCCGCTGGTCTTGCGGCCCGTATCGTATACGGCAGCGTTGATTGTAGCAGGCATCCACCGCTCGTCGCCTTGTCCGGTGAGCAGCGTTATGATTGCATCTGTAGCGAAGTGCTCGGCGTCGGCCGGTGCTGCAGCGACTGCCCCGGCGCTGCCATCGGGACAGGTTGTATACAGGTGCCGGAATACGTTTTCTCCGTTTGTCAGCCGAACATAGAGATCTACAATTCTCGTGGCTGTTTCCCTTCTCGCGCACCAATATCCCGTACCGAGCGCCGTGTTCAATTCGGGTATGCTTCCGATTGACTCCAGAAGCGCATTTGCAGGGTAAACCGTATCCTCGATATAGCGCGTAACCGGATCCCGTGCATCTCCTGAGATGGCCTGTGCTGTTTCCGATTTCACCACGTTTGCTTTTAGTGCCGCTACCTCAACAGCTTCGGATGATTTCAGACGTTGAGTCTTGGCTGGGGCTGTGGTGATTTTGGCATCTTCGGGCGCACGGTCCCTTGTTTGCGATCGCGGGTGTTGCCGGCGCGCTGCCGTCTTGTTTCCAGCGGGCGCGGATGCGAGCACGGTGGATCTGGTAACGGCCCGTTGCTTTGGAACACCTGTGGGCCCAGCGTCCTTTACCCGCACGACCTGGCCCGGTTTGGTCGCGACCGTTACGGCTCGGTGGGCTACACCGTTGTCAATCTGCGGAACACCGGCATTCGCCGGCTCCAGAGGGGGGGGCGACCGTAGTCGGGATGGAGGCAAATTCGTCCGTGGTGCAACGACAGGCTCTGGGTTGGAGTTCACAGCTTTTGAGGCCGTCCGTGGCGGAGCCACAGACGATTCATCAATCGTATTCCTGTCGCCTTTATCCATGGCATCCTGTACGGCACTGCTCACGGCTGTTGCAGGTTTTACAGACGTTACCGTTGCCATATCTGACATGTTTCCAGGCACCGGAACAGCGGCATTTTTGCTGGATGCCGCAGGCGTGCCTTGCCGTTGCAGGCGTTCCGACCGGCTGACGGTCGCGTTATTGTGTATGTCGATTCGAGAGAGTCCAAATAGCACCAAAGGTACCAGGAAACCGACGGTCATTACGATCCACATCGGTACTTGCAATGTTTGTATGTCCTGATTCGTGGGATTGCCGGTTGTGCTTCCACGTGACTCGTGATCGTGCGGAGGCACGCAGTCTGATGCGCTTGGCTCATGCTCGGCGCGCGCTTCCAGCTCGGAGTGTTCTGTCCCTTTCATAGTCTTCAATCCTGAGATGTCTACCGCTGTTTAAAACTGCCTAAGTCTGATATCAAACTCATTAACGTAGTGACATTGGGGGCTAGCATGATCGATACCAAATGTTCGTGATATACGATCTGAGACCGAAGTAAAAAGTGGGCCACGTGTTTGCGGATAGGCGATATGTAACGGTTTCTAAATTAAGCTGTTACATCGTTTGATTGTTCGTCATCCCGTGGTGGATCCAGCGACGCCATCGCGATCTGGGGTGCGCGGCGGGTCTGATCATGCCGTTATCGACCCGATCGGATAGGTGTTGGAGGCAAATATGCCACTCTGCGTAGAAGGCGTTACTGGTTTGTATGTTGGTGGTTACAGAACCAGTTGGTCGACTCGGGGAATTATTGAACCGGAATTGCAGGTTAATTTACCGCCCGCGTCGCAGAATTTTTTCTATTTCATGCCGGGGCAGGCTGCCATCGTCGTCACTTTGTTCGGGCGCTCGCCTTGTCACCGAATTTTGATACGAATTTTTCCTCGGCGACGATCGTGCCGATCAGCGCGATCTCGGTGTCGGCTTCAAGTACATGATTCGGTCTGGGATTGATGATGGTCTTATCGTTCTGCCGCACGGCAACAACGGAGCAGCCCGTTGCCGCACGTATGTCCGAATCCGTGATGGTTTTTCCGACGAGCGCTTCGGGCATTTTCATGCGGAAAACGTCCAGCCCTTCGGCCACCATAATAACGTCACTGCGACGCAACAGATTGAATATTGTATTCGCGCCCATGGTTGCATCGGACACGACAAAGTCGACACCGGTGCGAGTTAACGCGGCCACGGTTCGTTCGCGCACGGCGCGGCTGATAATCTGTACATCGGGCCGGAGGCCGCGGCAGTATATGGACAGGTACACATTCATATCGTCGTCATGCGTCGTGATCACTACGGACGGGGTCTTGTCGATGCCTGCTGCCTCCAGTACAGCGCGGTCTGCAGCGTTGCCGTGGACATACTTGTCCGGATCCCGAATGCGGTTGGCATTCATTTCGACAATACGATAATCGATTTCCCGCGCGCCGAGCGACGCACCGACGGCACGGCCGACGCGGCCGCCGCCGATGATTACAACCGGCGCGCCGGAGATATGGTAAATGCAGAAGAAATCATCGTACTGCTGCAACTGTTCGCGCGAACCGGCAAGTACAAGCACGGTATGGTCTTTGATGATGGTATCCGGCGTCGCTGCGTCGAATTCACCGCGATTCCACACCCCCACAACGGTGCAGTTGGTGTACTCTCGGATATGGCTTTCTTTGAGCGACTTTCCCACCAGCGGCGTTTCCGCGGCGGCGGCTTCGGCGATACAGAGATCGTCAAACGTTCCGACGATATGTGTGAGCGCGTTGCTACTCGTTCGCCTGGCCATGGCGCGACCAGTCATGTCGCTGAGCTGCAGCACATGAGATGCGCCGGCGAGGTACATAATATCGATCGAATCCGGGTCGCGCACGCCCGTGATAATGGGAATATCCTTGCGCAGCGCGCGGATCGTTGACGCCACATTGACGTTGATTACGTCCGTGGCCATGCAGCTTACCAGCGCCGCCGCGTCGATACGGAGACGCTCATATGTATCCGGATCTCCAAGATCACCGACGACGACCCGTATGCCGTGGTCATGCAGCTGCAGTGCCTCGTCAAGGTCGCCCACGAGCAGACAGTATTGATAGTCATATTTCTGCAGCCGTCTGATAAGTGTTGCGGTGACAGTGTCATAAGACAAGACGATAACGTGTCCATTCTCGTCTTCCGGTAGCGCTGTAGGCGCACGCGCGGCCGCACGCGCATCGACCCAGGGTTCGTAGAAAAACTCGATGAACGTAAATGGCAGGAGGATGAGCATGAACACCGTGCCTGAGAGCAGCACACAGATCGAGAATATCCTTCCGATATCCGTGTGAAACGTGATGTCGCCAAACCCCAATGTTGACATAACGGTCAACGTCCAGTACACGCCTGTTATCCATGTGAATTCCTGGCCTTCACGTTCCATCAGGTAATGGAAAAGGACGCTCCACAGGCCAACTAGCGCCATTAGAAACACAATAAATCGAAACAGGATTTTTACGTTTCGTTGTTTACCCGGCGCGTGCCGGATACTCATCATTTCGGAGATCAAGAATTTCACGGGATAATCCTATGTCCTTCGGTTCCTGTCATTGGGCATCTGAACATTCGTGTCGGGCTGTTCCGTCAGCGACTTTCTGTATTCAACAATGCGGTACGTTTCTTCAAAACCCATGTGTGCATGAAAACGTTGCGCATCAATGTTGTCGAGTTCCGCATCGGTAGCCATTTCACTGCATCCCTTCTCCCGGCACCACGCGGTAGCTGCATCCAGCAGCATGCCTGCGGCGCCGCGGCCACGCCACGTCGGTCGTATGTAGATACCCTCGACATAGCCCACCGGGGATGACAGGCATCCGTCAACAATATTGCGCAACGTCACCTCGACAAATCCGAGGATCACGTCGTCCACAGCGTAGAAGAAGCATTCCCGATCCGTATCGTCGAGGATCACGGCGATCTCCTTATGGTGAAATGTATCGTCGAGGCCTTTATATACCGCATTGCGCATCGCAATCCAGGGGGCTATGTGCCTGTATTCCGCTTTTGATATGGCCATGGCGAATCTAACCGGACTCAATGTGCATCGGTCTGCTGCGGTGAAATTGGTACGGCGACCGTATACGGCGTGCTGTCGGTCGACGACAGATAGATGACCGTTTCCCAGGGAGGCAAGCCGGGAATCGTTCCGGTGAAGAGGTAGTTTCGGTTTGTCGCCAGTTCGAGCGGACCTTCAACATGTTTGAACGCATCGTCGAATTGGCGGCCGATCGGCTGCCACTCTGTTGGTCCGACGAGTTTGTATTTGATCAACTTACGATGCGTGGGAAGGCAATCAAGGATCACCTTGCGGTATGGAAGCGGCGTGGGTATCGACAAAATAGCGCCGTGACCGCCGCGAAACACAAGCGTTTCCCAGGGTTCACAGCGATAATCCGATTCTGTATTCGACCATAGAATCTCAATGATGTCACCGTCGCGCAATCCGCCGATTTCCATAACCTCGCCTGGCGACGGGTTGTCGCCGCGGATCTCCACGTGCCACATGTCGCTCCGAAAGTCCGGCAGTTTGAGTTGCATGACTGTCATCGCGCGCTGAATCTGTTCCGCGAGAAGGTCGAGATCCGGCCGTGTCAGTATGTTGCCCTTGTATGCAGACAAGGCGCTGCGCACGCGTTCGATCCGTTGAAAACGCTGGTCGACCTCATTTTTACCGAAAATCAACGCGTCGAACGCGGCGAGAAGCTTGTCCCGTAGGGGCTCGATCACCACGACATTGTCGTGTCGAATACGATCGGGCAATTCCGGAAAATCTACCAGCGCGTCAAGGAAGGCGTCGCTTTCAATTGATCGTGAGAACGCTGTCAGTGCCCCGATCCATTTCCGATCAAGATGGATGCGACTTGGCGGATAGACACTCCAAAGCCCCGAATTCTCCAGTTGATCAATGCGTGTATCACCGTTCAATCCGGCAAGCAACACGTGAGTCCCGTGCCACTGGCCAAGCAAATGTTGCAACTGCGGATCGGAATCTGTCGGCGCGTCGCTGGATGTCGCAATCTCAAGCATTTCGGCGAGTATGTCATGATGCGCAGAAAGGTCGACCTTATACAATCGGCGCATCCGGTCGACGATGTCGTCGAGCCATTTAGACTCCGGCAGGTTAGCGCGACTGCCGTTAGCCATTACAGTCATTACATCCTGCGCTGCAGCGTGATCAAATGCCGTCAATGCAGCGAACAACGCCACGCGGTGTTTGCGGGCATCCACAAACTGCTCTATGTCGTGCTCCAATTCGGCGAGTCGTGAATCGAATTCGGCGGGCCATGCCGCCTGCTTTACTCGCTCTGTGATCCGGTCTGACGGATCGATGCCCGCGCGGGCACCGATCTGGCGATGCCAATGATGATACAATTGTTGCCAAGCAGTCCGCATGGTATCGGCCGTTTCCGGCGGCAGGTCGCCGTCGATGTCGGCTAAAACGGCCCTGAGTGCATCGCACTCATGCAATGCTATGTTTTTTTCCGTCATCTCGATGACGGCATTCATACAGAATGCATCAATTCGATCTGCGTGGCCTGTGTACAGTGGTGTGAGATTGGCGTACAGTCCGTGGCGAATCGACGATAACGTCGTCGGCGAAGGCGACGCGGCAAGGCGCTCTTTAGACTTGTGCAACAGCGCGTCGAAGATGTGGTCGCCTGCTGTTTCGAATGCGAGGCGACCTTCCGACCCGAAGCGTTTGCAGGCGGTGTGGTAAACGATCCGATAGTAATCAACAAGCGTCTCGCCGTCGGCCTGGGCAATGGCCTCGTCGCTCATGATCACACGGAGTTTACTCACGAATGACGGCGTGTACTTGCGGTACGTCACATCACGTCGGAGCACGGTGTCAAGGCCGGAACCGGGCTGGTACCTGGCGAATTGCTCAACCAGTATGCGGAGGTCGGCCGATTTCTGGTGTTCGTCCAGGCGTGAGTGGCACGCAGCGACCTCTCGCTTCCAGGGATCGAAGAGGAGCGCGAAAAAGAGCAACAGCCCGATGAACGTCGCGATCATCGCTGCCGACATGTAAACAGGTGATCTGGAGAACGCTTTCATTGGGACTTGGTAATTGACGCTGTGCGAGAAACGGTGTCGATCGTACAGACAATGATAATTTCAGCTAAGACCGAATGCCCGGAAGAAATGCGGAAAGCGGTCTTAGGAGTGGCTTACGCTTGCGTTTCGCGACCCGTATAAGTATGACCGAGACATTATCAAATGCACCGCGTCGTTTTGTCTCCTTTATCAGCCGTTCGGCTGTGCGTTTCACGCCGCGTATCGAACAGCTGCTCAGGATTTCCGAAATATCAATGGTTGTTAAATGTTTGTCCAGGCCATCTGAGCAGAGGAGGTAGATATCATTTTCGCGGAACGTCGTTACGGTGGTTTCCAACGTGAGGTCATCACGCAACCCAACTGCGCGCGTAATCTTTCCTTCGATGCCCGGCGGAATCGTATCAAATTCCGTCAATCCCATTTCCGCGGCGACGCTATGATCTGTCGTCAACTGGAAAAGGACGTTGTCGCGATATCGATAGGCCCTGCTGTCGCCTGCGTGCATGATTGTTACCGATTCCCTGTGAAGGTCAACATTGAGTATGATAACGGTGGACCCCATGCTCTTTATCTGTTTCGTCCTGACGATATCGCGTATGTTGGTGTTGGCGTCGCTCATTGCGGTTTTCAGAGACGCGACGGTATCGCCGTTGGTATGGAACTTGTCGACATTGGCAAGGGCATTGACGCAGTCGACGACCTCCTGGCTGGCTCGCTTGCCGTTGACCGATCCGCCAACACCGTCCGCAAGACAAAATATGCCATGGTCTCGCAGGTCGAGTATCGCATCCTCATTGACGCTGCGACGGCAACCGACATCGGTTACGCCCCAGCTTTCCAACACCGGCAGGCTGTGAAATATTGTCATCGTGTCAACGTCTCAGTTGCATTCCTGAAGTTCTCATGTGATACACGCTCAGCGGCACGATACGCCGGCCCGCATGTATGGTCGCGTGCGTGGGGAAACTGGCACCGGGACCGGTTTATCATAACACCAATATATTAGGACTCCAAGCATTCATCGTGTCTTTTGGCGCCGATATGTCATTACGCGCTTACGGTTAGTGAGCACACGGGGAACATTGCAATAGTAAAGACGTCGTGCAGATTAACAACTCGGATTCACGGCGTGGCGACACAGATGTTCACCGTGCGCCTAGAATGCGTATGCAGCATCTTCTAAAGTTACAGGTTAATCGGGCGGACGACTATCTAATGGGAATGACTAATTCTGCAATACATTGTACCGCATTAGCAGCCTGGCTCGCAATCGCTTTATTGTGTTGCGGCGGCTGTCGTGAGCGATCGCCGCAACAGATTGACGAATCCCGGATACGTGACGCCGGCACAGGCGAGACCAATGCGGTGTCGAGCGCCGATCGATTCGGCTTTAGCCCAGCGAATCCGCCGCAATCGGGTGGAAACGAAGCGGCCGGCGCCCCGCGATTCGTGTGGACGCTTCCGGATGGTTGGAAAGAGCAACCGTCAACACGGCTTCGCATGATAAACCTGCAGGTCGGTGGGGATGCGAATGCGGAATGTTATCTTACCATCCTGCCCGAGCGTGGCGGCGGTCGCGACGCAAATATCAACCGCTGGCGGCGTCAGATGTCATTGCCGCCGCTATCTGAGCAGGCCCTTGATGAGTTGCACACACGTCCGCTGTTGGGACGTCCGGCCGTTTTCGTCACCTGCGAGGGCACGTATATTGGCATGAGCGGCGAATTCAGTCGCACGGACTATGTCTTGGCCGGTCTGGTCCTCGCGCACGAGCGCTTTTCGGTATTCGTAAAGATGATCGGTCCGGCTGCTGTTGTCAGCGATGAAATGGATCGATTTCACGCTTTTTGCGCGTCGATTCGGATAGAGGACCATATTCCGCCACAGACAGCGAGCGCGGCGGCGGTGCCACCATCCCGGTATACGTGGTCGGTACCGCCTCTCTGGCAAGTCGGCCCGGCCCGGGCGATGCGCGAGGTAACGATGACGGTACCGGACAGCCCGGAGACGGAGTGTTACCTCACCATACTGGGCGGAGACGCCGGCGGCCTCGAGGCCAACATCAATCGCTGGCGTGGGCAGATGGGGCAGGCAGCGTGGACGCCTGAGGAGATCGTCGCCCTGCCGACCGTTGATATCCTCGGCGCGGAGGCGCAGCTTGTGGAAATAATCGGGGATTTCACCGGCATGTCCGGTGGCGCCCGCCCCGGCTTCAAGATGCTCGCAGCGGTATGCCGTATACCGGGCTCAACCTTGTTCGTAAAGATGACCGGGCCGGAAGCGATTGTGGATCGCGAAAAAAACAGGTTTCTCGCCTTCTGCGCCTCGATTCAATCGCGTTAACCTTATTTATGCCCCGCCGTGTCGGCGTCGAAGCTATGACCCACTCCCTGACCAAATGATTACGATATTGAAAAAAGTGTTTGGCTTTTTTGCCTCGTATGGCCTTGCCTGCGTCATTCTCATTCTGATGCTGGTTGTCACCTTCGTCGGCACGCTGGCGCAGGTAGATCTCGGTATTTACGACGTCCAGCAGAAATATTTCAACGCGTTATTTCTGGTGCATTACCTTCCCGGCAATATTCCTCTGCCGCTGCCGGGCGGGCTGCTGTTGATGTCGTTGCTGTTTGTCAACATCGTTTGCGGCGGCGTGATCCGCTTGAGAAAATCGCGGCGCAAAGCCGGAATTCTCGTAACACATCTGGGTATCATACTGATGTTGATTGGTGGCCTGATTACCTTCGTTGCTTCTACGGACGGGCATATGACGCTGTACGAAAACGAATCGTCGGATGTCTTCCAGAGCTACTATGAATGGGAGCTGGTCATCGACGAACGTCTTGATGACGGAACGGTTCGCGAACATATTATCCCGAACCGTCGTTTTAGTCCGCTCGCTGCCGATGAATTCGTCGAATTCTATTCATCAGAGCTTCCCGTGCGGATCGTTGTGCAGCGTTTCATGCGCAATTGCCGGCCCATGCCGAAGGGACCGATGTTCGAAGCACCGACGCCGGTGATAGATGGCTTTTTTCTGCAACCGCTCGTACCGAATCCGCAGGCGGAACAGAACGTTGCCGGTATATATGCAACACTGACGGACGTCGATTCAGGGGCAAGCACTGAGGGCATGCTGTGGGGCATGCAGCAGCATCCGTGGGTTGTCGATGTTGGTGACAACCGTTGGGCTTGTCATTTCAGGCCGCGCCGATGGAAACTTCCGTTTGAGATCGTCCTCAACACATTCACGCGTGAGCTGCACCCGGGCACGTCGATCGCCAAGGTGTTTATGAGCGACGTCACCAAGATCGAAAATGGTGTGGAACGCAGCCTGAAGATAACCATGAATGAGCCGCTCCGGCATCAAGGGTATACATTGTTTCAGGCGTCTTGGGGACCACAGAATGCTCGTCCCGGCGATCCGCTATTTTCGACCTTCGCTGTGGTCCGCAATCCCGCAGACCGCCTTCCGCTGTACGCATGCATCGTCATTGCCATCGGGTTATTGATTCAATTCTGCCAGAAACTTGCCGGCTACATCCGCGCCAGTGCCGCAATCGGTCTGTTCTGCTGCCTTTTCGGTCCGACCGATTTGATGGCGGCCGAACGTTTGCAACCATGGTCGCCCGAAGTGATCAGGCAGGCGGCAGCCATACCGTGTCAGGATGGCGGCAGAATCAAGCCGCTCGACACCGTCGCGCAATTCAAACTGTTGCGATTCAATGGCAAGCGTAAATGCACGACGCCTTCCGGAGAGCGGCTGTCTGCCACAGAGTGGATGCTTGACTGTCTTTTCTTTCCCGCTGCGGCGGAGATGTATCCTGTATTCCTTGTCGCAAACGATCAAGTGCTGAATGCGATCCAGATTGATCACGCCGGAAAAAAGAAGCGGGATAGATACACCTATCGCGAACTGCAGGCCGGTCGCGACAAGCTCTTCGAGCTGGCCACCGACTATGTGAAGATCGATGTAAAATTACGCAGCCCCGTGGAAACCCAGATCGTCGCACTCGCGGAGAACATAACCGATTTCGAATGGCTCACGCATTACCTCGATTTCGCCCGTACGCCGCTAGAGCGTCCATCGCGATCGGAAGCCGGCGCGGAACTTGTGAAGGAGAACATTCGGGCAAGTGCGTTGATGCGCGATGCAAGCGCATTGTTGACGCGGTACACGACTCTCGAAGCGTTGGTGGCGGCCACGTCGGATCCTATCTTACGTGCCGATATCCAGGGCGAGTTGAATGCTCTGCTTACGTTGTTCGAGCACCTGCAGTCTCTGGGAAAGAATGCCGCGAGCCTCGCTCTGTTCCCGCCGTCGGCCAACGCCGGAGATAAACAATGGCTCACTCCCGGTGATGTGATCAACGGCGCCTTTATGGGGCATGCGGAAGCGGGGCCGCTCATCGATATCGTCGTGCTGCTGGAGAATATGGTGGACGCGCGCGAACAGCCTGATGCATTTGCCGGGCACATGGATGCCTTCAGCGCTGCGCTCGGCGAACGTGCCACGGTGCGTGGCGAATACTGGAAGGTGCCGTTGGAGGTAACGTATTACCGTGCCGACTTTTTCTATCGCGGACTCGTGTGTTTCATATTCGCTTTCCTGCTGGCAGCGTTGTTGTGGCTGCGCCCAGGCTCGACGTGGCTGAAGCGCGGGGTGTGGTTCTGGGCGTCGTGTGCGACCGTCATTCTTATCGCCGGCATCGTGGTTCGCTGCGTGATTCGGGGCAGGCCGCCCGTGAGTACGTTGTACGAGAGTATCCTCTTCATCACGGCCGTTGTGGTCGTTACGTCGCTCGTGATCGAGCTGATCAATAAAAAGCGAATCGGCCTCACGGCAGCGACATGTCTCGGCTGTCTCGGCCTTTTCCTGGCAAACAAATACGAGATCAAGGAAAGTACCGACACCATGACCAGTCTGGTCGCGGTACTGGACTCCAACTTCTGGTTATCGACACATGTTACAACGGTCACCGTCGGCTATGCCGCGGGCCTACTGGCAAGTGCGATCGCGCACATCTACATCATCGGCCGGCTGCTGGGCATCCGACACGGCGATACGGCATTCTACAAAGACCTTGCCCGCATGGTCTATGGCGTGATCTGTTTCGGCTTGTTTTTCTCGGTAATCGGCACCATCCTTGGCGGCATCTGGGCCAACGACAGCTGGGGGCGATTCTGGGGATGGGACCCCAAGGAAAACGGCGCCTTCATGATTATCCTCTGGGAACTGGCGATTCTTCATGCGCGGCTCGGTCGGTACATCCGCGATCTGGGTATCTGTATGGCCGGCATCGCCACCGGCTGCATCGTATCGTTCTCCTGGTGGGGGGTGAATCTACTCGGTGTCGGTCTCCACAGCTACGGCTTTACCAGCGGCGTGTCGCGTGCGCTCACTGCGTTCTACGCTGTCGAAACCGTCGTGATCCTCGCCGGCGCAGTCGTGTGGATCCGCGACAAGACAACGGCGACGGCATCGAGCCACCGACCCGTGGCCGCGAATGAAGCTCCGTGAACGCCTACAACGAAGTGATAATATTCAAGCACGTGAAAAGCGGTGATGGAACGACTGTCGAGCGAACCGCGATTCGGTGCCAACAGCCGCGGATCCAACCTTTATTTTTCGCGTCTATTGGCGTCCATTCGCGGTTCCCTGATCATGTGCTGTCCCCGACAGTATGGCGGCGATTTTCTTGCGTTTGATCTGGATTGAGCGGGTGCTGCAGTTTTGTTCCTCGGCGATCTCGGTAGTGGAGTAACCGAGGAGCAGCAATTGTGCGATCGGGCGTAGGTTTTCGGGCAGCATGTCCATATGACAGGCAATCTCGTCGTCGAGGATGGCCTGTTCGTCAGGCGTGAGCCCGTGGCTCTGGAAACTGTCGAACTCCGCGAAACCCGATTCACCCACCACTTTCCCGGCGCCGCGCCGCTGCGCATTTGCTCGCTCGATACGATTGATAGCTTTGCGGATCGTGATCGTTGCCAGCAGGCTTTGCAGCCCGTGACGATTGTCGAGGTCTGGAAATTTATTCGTGGTCAGTCCGAGATAAAAACTGTGGAACGCATCAATGGCGATGTCGTCGGCATCAAATGCTCTGCATTTTCTCGGGTCCAGCTCTCTGCCGGCCCAGTGCGTCAACCGAGCGTAGAATCGCTTGAACAACTGTTCAAGGCTCGGCTCGTCGCCGGTGCGTGCCTGCTCGATTAATCGACTGACTGAGCCTTTCATGGACATTGGTAATCTCCTTCCGGTGTGGATCAATGTCGTTACATTACGGATTTTCGTTGGCGTTCACAACTTCAATTGTGTAGATGAAAACGGAACGATAGTGTACCTCCGAGCCGAAACCCTGTCATGTGACGTGAAGGTGAAAATTGTCGAATTCAAGATTTACGATGGTTTTCAACGCTTAACCGGGTGTCACAAAGGAGTCAAGAAAGACAACTGAAGTTGTGTGAACCCCAACCAGGTTCGGATTGCGTGTGACGCCCGGAATCATCGATCACTGAACGTGTACAGTGACGGCCTGCCTTCCACGTCACACGATTTGAACTGAATCTGCGTATCTTCGGAGTTTTTTGTCACATATCTTTACTATTTGCGTCAATTATGCGCGCAATATCCTCGATATCGTATTATGCTGGCTTCGGCACGATGGCGGCGTACGGAACATGTCGGGATTTCCAACCATGGCGCGACAAAAAATAGCTGATAAATTCAACGGGATGATTGTCGTATCCGTTGTCGTGTCGTCTCTTGTGATATCAACCTTCATATCGCTCTTTCTCATCGATCGATTTACGCGCGACCTGATCGAGAAAGATCAGCTTCATCTCCACGGCCTGGCAGGAAACGTTAAGGGTTTCGCAGAGAAGGCGTACACGCTGAATCACCAACTTTCTGTCAACCCGATCGTTGTCGACCTGCTCAAAGAAGCCGATCCGGATTGGCAAACCCGCTTAACAACGTACCTGCGCACATACGATACGACGGTCCCGAATTCAGTCGGTTCCGGACCGGACTTCCTGATGCAGATGCAGGAAGACTATCCGTACGTGGAGCTTTTCTTCCTGCAGGACGTTCATGGTGATCAGGTGGCCCGAAGTTATGGTCCGGTTGGTCATCGCGGGCAACGGTGGTGGTTCCAGAAATTAATGTCTCAACCCGAGCCTTCTCCGTTTTTCTCCAAGTCGTATTACTCGATGACAGGTGACAAGCCCGTAAGCTCGGTATTTCACCCGGTCGGGGACGGGAATGAATTTTTGGGGATTTTGGGTACGGACATTAATTTTGAGAAACTACAGGAATTGATCATCAACTACATGGATACACCTGACCTGTATGCGGTCGTGCTGGACCGCGAGGGTGTCATAATCGCACACCCGGACAAGCAGAAAATGCAGGAGATTTACAACCTGGTGGAGTTGAGCCGAAACGTGCTTGTCACTGATGCTCGCGGCAACACGCTCCAGGATAGCAGTGGACACCATAAGACAACGATTGAGGCGCTGGACTGGGATGCATCCATATCAGAGATCACTAAAAACGTGCTGGCGGGTAAAAGAGGCTATCTGAAACACGTAGCCATTGAGGAAACTGAAAATACTGTTTATTTCGAGCCTGTACCGCTGCCGGGCGGAGACAATGCCAATTATGCTGTGTTACTCATTCGCAATACAGCCTCCATTGCTCGCACGAAAATGGCGATCGCAGGATTTGTTGCGATTTTCACGCTCTTTACGATCGTTGTGCTCATTTTCGCATTTCACAATCGATTTAATAAGATCGTCATTTCACCGTTACACGCGCTGACCGCCTCCATGAAGAAAACGGCGACAGGCGACGCGGCGCGATTTGTTGAATTGAACACCAACGACGAATTTCAGGATATCGCACAAGCCTATAATGCCATGCATGAAGATATGAAACAGGCGAACAGACGATTGGCAGCAGCCGGCAAGATGGAAGCCCTTGGCCTCGTGGCCGGAGGAATCGCGCACGATTTAAACAACATTCTCACTGGTATGTTGGGCTACCCGGATCTTATCCTTTCCAGGAAGGACCTGGATTCGACCGTCGCCAGGCATGTGCGGGGGATGCAGAAAAGTGCGCTGAGAGCCAGTGCTTTTGTCGCCGATCTGCTGACTATTTCCCGCGGCGTCGCCGTGCAGAAATCGGTTCTCCAACTCAATGATGTTGTCGACGACTATTTTAAGTCCCTGGACTACAAGGAGCAATCGGGACAGCACCCCGGCGTCTGCGTAAACCGCGACCAGGAACGTACCATTCCATGTGTCGAGGGGTCCGCCGTGCATATCGAAAAATGTGTCATGAATTTGATCGTCAACGCAATGGAAGCGGTATCAGAAGGTGGACATGTTACGATCGGCACATCGTACCGGGAGCTGACAGAGTTATTGGAAGGGTATCAGGTTGTCGCCCCCGGCTCGTACGTTGTATTGACGGTCAAAGATGACGGCCCGGGAATTCCCGCAGAAAATCTCAGCCGGATCTTCGAGCCGTTCTTCACACGAAAAGAAATGGGTTTTAGCGGAACCGGCTTTGGCTTGACCATTGTCTGGAATACCATGAAAGACCACGATGGGTTTATCGATCTTACATCGGATTCCAAGGGGACAACGTTCGCTCTGTACTTCCCGGCTACGGACAAGGATGTTCTGCGAGCCCGCGCGCCGCAAAGCGTTGACGAATGTGTCGGAACAGGAACCATACTGGTGGTTGATGACGAAGAGGAAGTGCGCGATGTTTGTAAGGACATGCTGGAGGTATTGGGCTACAGCGTTTCGACTGTATCGAGCGGGGAGGAAGCGATCGCGTATCTGGGCATCAACGACATTGATCTGGTTGTTCTGGATATGATTATGGGCAAAGGCCTGAACGGCCGTCAGACGTTTGAGGCCATTCACGACAGAAATCCTGCTCAACGAGTCATTCTCGCCAGTGGGTATGCCAAGAATGTGGACGCTCATGCCGCAATCAACGCTGGTGCTCTTGGGTTTATACACAAGCCTTATACCTTGGAAGCACTCGGCCATCAAGTTCGGAAAGCCTTTGAGGCCGAATGCGGTTGACGACGTTCCGGTGATCTTCGACTGGCCTTAGCGCATTACTTGCGCGCCTTTTCAAGCCACACCGCCGCTTCTCGTGTGTACGAATGCGCGTCTCCGATCGTGCGGCGGTGGATTCTGTACGATTTATTCAACAACTCGCGTGCACGCTCGGTGTTGCCGAGTTCCAATTCGGCGCGGCCGAGGTAAAAGATATCGCGCGCGACGATCGTGTGCTCGGCCGGATAGACCTGGTTGTCAATTGTCAACGCCTGCTGGAAATGCGCCCTGGCCTTATTGTGATCCCCCAGGCGCATCCATGCCATGCCGAGTTTTCGCAGGTCATTGGCCACGTCCGGGTTGGGGCGATCGGATGCAGCGCTGTTTATCTTGTAGCTACGGGTAAGCATCGATATTGCGCGCTCGATATCTCCGGTTTCAATCAACGCGCCGCTTAGATGATTCAGGTCCCTCGCAACGAATGGGCTGTATTCCCCGTGCAATGTTGTGTCGATTTCCAGTGCCCGCTCGAAACATCGAATCGCCCGCTCGTATTCTTCCAGTTCAAAGAGTGCACCGCCCAGGTTGTCAAGGGCCTGTGCTACCCTTGTATGGCTGGTCCCGAATAGTTTCTCGTAGATCAGCAGCGCATAGGTAAAGCACGTTTTGGCTGCTTCATAGTCGCCGACGGAGTATGTGGCACTGCCGAGGTGTGACCAGTCCCGTGCTGTGTTCTCGTGATCTGGGCCCAGTGCCGCAAGGTCGATATCTCTGGCGCGTTCGAACAGATCGACTGCCGCGGCGTAGTTGCCGAGGGCATCTTCGATACCGCCCAGGCGATCGAGATCGCGCGCGACTGCTGGATGGTGGTCGCCAAAGAGTTGTACGTCGATTTTGTAAGCCTCCTCAAAGCATTCACCCGCCTCCCGGTATGCACCAAGATAGTACCAGGTGTCACCGAGTAGGTTGAGATCCATCGCGACCGCAATGTGTACTGCTCCATACAGCGTCCGCGCGATTTCCAGAGCTGCCTGCATGTGGTGGTTTGCAGTCTTGTAGTCGCCCGTCGCTATGTGGCATTCACTCACGCCGCGTGTCAGGGCGTGCGTCCATTCATTGGCTTGCGGAGACAGTTGCAGGCCGGACGTGAACGCTGCCAGCGCAGCAGCGTGGTCGCCCGCCAGGATATGCAATGTGCCGAGGCAATACAGATCTGCAGGCGACGCGGTCCTGGCGGCCAGCATGTTTATCGTGCCGTCGAAATCGCCGCTGCGAATGGCCGTGACGGCGCGGGCAGTCTCACCTGGGGCGAGACCGGCGCTTTGCAGGTGATCGATAATGATGCGAATTCTCTCATCTTCCCATGGCTGTTCCTTCCCGGTTTCCTCCACCAGGGTCGAGGCTCTGGCAAGGTTGTCGTAATAGTGTTGCAGGACGACCGAGTCTTTTTGCGAGTCCCGGCTCTTCGACACATCAAGTCGCCGGCGATCGGCGTGCATCATCCAAAGCAGCGCCACGACAACAATTGGCAGCAGCAACAGGCTGCCGCGGATCAGTGCCGGTGTCGGATGCCATCGGCACCACAACGCGAAACGGTGCGGCCAGCGCGGCGCCGCGGCGACCGCCGGTTTGCCATTGATGCATCGCCGAATGTCCGCTGCCAATGCGGCCGCAGTGGCATACCGATGCTGCGGCTTTTTCGCCAGAGCCCGCACGCAGATGTCGTCAAAGGCCTTTGCTACCTGCGGCGCAAGGCTGCTCGGAGGTTTTGGATGGTCGGTGCATATTCTTGTCTTAAGGCCGGTGTAGGTGTCGGCAGAAAACGGCGTCTGTCCGGTGAGCAGCCGATAAAAGGTCACGCCGAGGCTGTAGATATCGGAACGGTAGTCAACAGGATTGCCGGATATCTGCTCCGGCGACATGTATTCCGGCGTGCCGATTAGCCGGCCTTCGGCCGTTCTACCGTTGTTTTGGATGGTCATCATATATCGCGCCAGGCCGAAATCGGTAATGAGTGGTGCTCCGTCCGGATCGATCAGGATGTTTCCGGGCTTCAGATCGCGGTGGATGATGAACTTGTGGTGCGCGTAGTGTACTGCGTCGGCCGCTGCCGCAATGAAGGTCGCGGTCGCCTTGATGTCATCTGGTGTCTGCCTTGGGAGCGAGCCGGCTGTCCGCGAATTGATGTAGTCATATGCGATGTAGGACACACCGGTTCCGTCGTCAATATGGTAGCGTTGCACAGCGACTATATTGGGGTGATGAAGCGTTGACGCGATCTCGGCCTCACGTCGCAGGCGATTGACGTTGCCAACGGCGACGGTGGATGCCAGCGGCACCTTCAGAGCGGCGAAGCGTCGTGCCTCGGGGCCCCAGCCTTTGTATACCGCGCCATAGCCTCCGACGCCGACGAGCCGAATGATCTGGTAGTTGTCAATGGCCTCCGGGACGTCGATGCGCGGTCTGCCGTCCGTGTTCGTGATATCGCGGCCACATGCGTTGCATACACTTCCCTTGTCGTTCTGCGCAGCGAGACAATGCGGGCACCGGTCGCCGGTATCGAGTGTTCCCGACGCAGCAACACTGCGCTCCCACGCGACCATCGAGTCGGGGATTGAGCCATCCGCGGCCAGTGCGACAAGCAGGTCATCTCCATAATCTTCCAGCCACGTTGTGGTTCCGTTGCGCCGCTGCCGTGCGATGTCGGCAGGTATGAGTTCGCGGAAGAGTTCGGGCTTACGTGCCGGCGTAACGAAGTCTGCGTAGTCAGAGAGCGGCGCGGGGCCGCCGCCCTTGCAGTCCCGCTCGAATTGTCTCACGACAACGTCGATCGGCACCTCTGTAGTGTCTCCGCAACAGTCGCGAAACTCACCCAGACAGTCTTTCAGGGACCGTGACGGAGGCGATGACGGCTGTGCTAGAACAATGCGGACCAGGTCCCAGAACAAGATTGTGCGCGTTTCGTCCGGGGCAATGCGTTCAAGGTAAGACTTGAAAGGCACGGATTTGCCGGCACTGAGATCGTGTGCGAATGACGCGACGACCAAATCCCGGTGTAGCCCCTCGTTGTCATCCACAAGTGCGGAGAATCGCGTGGTGTAATCAGCCAGCGTCATTGTCTGGCCGCGTCGGGTGCGGTGTTCGAGATCGACAAGTACGAGTTCGTGCAGCAGAGTGGGGCGGTGTTCCGGTGCGACGCGCTCCAAATACGCGTTGATGTCGGGGGGCGTATCCTCTTGCCACGCCTCATCGAATGTGATGACGAGGTCATCGATCGTGTTGGGTTGGGCCGGTGCCGGCTGCACCGTTATTTTTCGTGGGCTTTTCATCGGGCTACAGAAAATCTACAAGACAATGTCGCGATTGCGACGTTTCTATTGCAACTACGTCGTCCAATGTAAGGGCGCTATTGCCGGCAGCCTGTCACGATTTCGAACCGGATGTTGATCGCTACGGCAATCCGGCGTTGGTATTGCGGGGCCACAGAAAGGAGATTTTTTTGATTGATAAATTCAGAAATTGGCTGCAACGGTGTCGATACTCATTTCAACCGCCAAAACCAGAGTTGGACAGAGCTGTATAGTTGAACGTCCTTTATCAACACGCCGCGTCTCTGCTAAACGGTGCAAGGATGATGGCATTCAACTTTACAGACGGTTGAGCGTACGCTATCGAGCTCTGGTGTACAATAGTGATGTTCATGGCAAAAATGCTATTAGTACCTAACTCATTTTTGAAATGTAAGGAGGGAACTTATGATGAAGAAAATTGAATTACTTACAATTCTATTGGTTGCGATGACGACTACTTCATGCACGTCTGTTCATGACTACAGCTTGGCAGGGAAAGAGAACGCTTCTCATGGAACAACTGTATACAAAGATGCGGAAAACAATCTATCTATAGCAGTAACGGGTCTAACCCACTATATCAATCAGGAACCCAAAGTATATGAAGCTATTATTCGGCTAAATATGGGACCACGTGACAAGACGATTACGGTATATCCGACCTGCTTGAAATTGGAAATTTTGGATCAAGGAAAATCAATATCCAAAGGCAGGAAAGGGACATATGATAAATTATATTCTACTTTAAGTCTATGTGACGAGGAGCTATACCCCGATAAAGAGCGACAGGAGAGTCTACCCCACTTTATTGAAGTTGATGAAATTTGTGACTCAAGCATACGCTACAGATATATTTTTCGCATGCCAAATCATTACCGCAAGATTCAATTACGTGCGACCTTTGAATACATGATCGATAATAAAAAGATTAATGTTGATGAAACCATTCAGGTTAATCGCGATACGAAATCATTTTGGTGGATATACATATGATACGTATCTTATTATGTTGACTGCTTTAGCCTGATTAATTCATACAACCCCGCCGTGAGGATTCTTGGCGTGCTTCAGGCCAATTCGAACTTTGATCGAGCATCTTGACTTGTTTTATACAGCGCCGTGCCGCACTGCTTCTATTGTGGCTGTTTCTTCGATCAATTCAGTATTGTACTAAGGATCCGATCACTCTGCGTATCCCCATTCATACGTTGCAGGAGATATCCGTTTCTAATCGTTATTCTCAAAAACGCCAATATCCCATTCGGCGCCCTGT
This sequence comes from Verrucomicrobiota bacterium, assembly GCA_021772615.1. Classification (GTDB taxonomy): domain Bacteria; phylum Verrucomicrobiota; class Lentisphaeria; order JABSQK01; family JAJFLO01; genus JAJFLQ01. The sequence goes on from JAJFLQ010000019.1 coordinate 22,209, forward strand.
GGTCGAGAGCTATTGTCGAAATCGCGTTCAATAGCTATTCCGAAACGATTAATAAACGTTTGGTAAGCCTCGCTAATAATACCAGCATCAATTGCAGGACTGTTTGCTTGAAGTCGCACGTCATTGTTTTGAATGTCAATATACTGAGGATCGGTATTAATACAGTCGATGCATAGGCCATCTACGATGGCTACACCCGATGGATTGTAGTTCAAATTATTATGCATCATTGCATTGACCCTATTCTGGAATAACCGAATATAATTTGACGTGTATAAGTGTGAGACAAGGTTGTTTTCGATAATGGCAACTGAATCATTACCATGATCCAGGTCCATGCCCACATCTGTATTGTGAATGGTATTACCAATGATATAGATATTATCTGAACTCCAAGACATGATGGCTGTCGCATCTCCCTGAGCATTGTCAATGTCGTGGAAATGGTTGCCGATCACATAAATTTCATCAGGATTGTTGATCGCTCCGCCGCCGATTTGAATGCCGTGTACGTCCGTGTCATAAATTTCGTTGTATAAATACCACACGTTATGTGGCGACAGGCCGGGACCATAATGCACGACGCTTGCCGTACCCTCCCGTGTGTTACGAAATCCATACATTTTGTTTTGTGAAATAATCACATCCGACACTTCTTTCAGGTCGACCGCGTTTTCGGCATTGTGATGCATGTCATTTCGCCCGATATAGTAATGGCTGCCAGTGTAATTAGCTGCATGGCCGGATCCTACAGCATCACCGCCCATATGGTAAATATGATTGTCGACAATCCATATTCCTTCCGTGTCGCCGGCGACCGCGACGCCATTGTAGTCATTTTCCGTAAGGGTTGTCCAATCCCCAATGTCGTGAATGTCGTTATTGTAAATCACGATATCACTCCCCTGGGGCACAATCGCGCCACCATTTCCACGGATGCTGCCATCTCCGTAGACATGATTATTTCTGACTGAGATATGGTGGGGCTCAAAGGAGTCAATGCGTATCCAAATATTACCATGACTCGGTATATAGACGTCCAAATTTTCCAGGATCAAATATTCACTGTCGCTTATCAATATTTCGCGATGCTCAATCTGGGTTTTATTTTGTATGTCAGGCCCCCGGTAGAAGATGGGTTTCGTTGATGTGCCAACTCCGGATATACATGTCTTGCCGCCTTCACAGGTATTTTGATCATAGGGACCACCGTTGACCTCGACAACGGATCCTGCTTCTACATTCGTTGGTATCGTGAATCGCGGATGAGTCGGTGTGCCAAAAGGGTTATTGCTATCGGTTGCATTCGGATTGGTGTTGTCGACATAATGCGTGTATGGATTGCCTGAATCGGAAATCGGGTACGGCACAAGTCCATTGCCGAAATCATAACATTTCTCCGGGTGTGTATTGCAGGTTTCATCATTTCCTAAGAGATACATCGTGACGGACTCATGTATTCCGAACTCAGGCTCTGGAATGCCGATGGGAGGCTCCCACGTGGCGGACGTCGGTACAGATGACGAACTAATTTCACCGGTAATTTCGATGGAATCCGCTGTGCCAACGAATGGAACACCGGTGTCATAGAATGCATAGGTAATGAGTCCTAAATAAACCTGATCGCCAAAAGCTGGGGCATTTCCTGGAAGGTTCCCTGTTCCCCCGTACAAATTCCAGTTGTCAGCATTCGCCAGGGGATTTGTATTCGGGACCTGCCAATAGACGGTCAGCGTGTTATTTTCATCGCCCACAATACGAATATCGGCACGACCGCCTGGGACGATATTGGGTCCATCGTCATTTACGGAGGATGACGAATTGACCGTGTTTTTGCCTTCTATGGTAAAGTGTGTCGGACCACGGTGCCCAACGACAACGTGAGAACTGTTCCGCGCTTCTAAATCGATGTCATGAATCTGAACGCCTGAAAAAATATACGGGTTATCATTCGCGGCCGGCGCTGTTAACGGATCAGAAATCGTGCCGATACCTATATCGCGAACAATGACTTCGAAGGGAAAACGAACCAGCTGAGCGTCCAATCGTCCCTGGCTGCCGTTGTAGTGGAGGGTAATATTGTTCGTATTGTCCGTCAGTTCCGCGTAGTAGCGGTCACATTGCTTGCCGACTACCGGTAATGCGGATTCATTGTTCACCGTGTAGTGTGCGCCCAATGGTGTAAGCGTATCACAATCTGCCGTAGTAAAATCATCAATAAATGTATCGACGACCGGCGGTGGAGCATCAATTTGCTCAAAGCGTACGGCATCGGTGCCGATATAAGTCGTTGATGGCCAGTCCAGGCCTGCATCAGAAATTTCTACAAATCCGTTTATTCCAGAATCAAACGTGTATTGTCCCAGCAAATACCATTCACTACTGCTTCCTGTATCGCAATCCTGGTCAACCTCTACGATTGTTTCCCCGTCGGCGTGAACGATTCGATGAGGTACCTGGTTATGCCGATTGCCAAAACATGAATTCCAGGCATACACATTGTACTGACCGGAAACCGGCAAATCCGGAGTAAATCGATAGGTATCAATGCCGCCGCCTACCGTCGCATACACAGACATCCCTCCATAATGGCCACTCGCGCCATTTGCGTCGCCCCATGTTCCCGTGCTGCCGGCTCCTGAATCAACGTGGTCAATGATGATATCAATTGGCGTAGGTGCTGGGGCATTGACGGTCACCGAAATTTGAGTCGTATCGGAGGCCAATAGGTCATCACTGACCGTTAATGTAATGCTGTAGGTTCCGGCGTCGACGTACGTGTGTGAAGGCGCTTGTGCGTTACCGGTGTTGCCATCACCAAAGTCCCAATCGTAGGTGAGCCCATCTCCATCGGGGTCACTTGATCCGCTTCCATCAAGGAGCATCTCAAGGCTGTTAATTGAAGGTGTCCCGATGACCGCAATTGGAGCTTGGTTTGTTGTTGGTGGATTCAACGAGCCTTCAAGTGCCCCAAGGTCTTGTGTAGAGCTTCTAACAACGGCTCCACCGGTGTTTCCTACCGGTTGCAGATCGACCGGGAAGGCAGCAAGTACCGCCGGTAGTGGAGCTGCCTGTCCGATGGCTGGAGAATCTGCGTTTAGCATAAAATTCTTTGCCTCAAGCGATGGCGCTGTTGCGTCCACAAAGTTTGCGGACTGCCCAAGGACAGGGCCATCGTAAACGATAGTAACATCAGGATCATCGCCGACGTTTTCAGTGTTGGCATATTGATCCGATTCAGCAAGGATCGTGAGCGACGAGGAATGAATGAGGTTCGTTCCGCGAAATTGGGTGGCGCCACTGCGGTTCATCACACCAATTCGCGTCGTGCCGGCGAATTCAATAATGTTATTCCAGGCCTCAACCTTACCGGGGGTTGGGGTGGGTCCATTGCTATTGTTGTTTTCTGTGTCAAATAAACTTCCACGCCACATTTCCGCTGTATCGGCACGCATGTAAAAGGTATTGTGGAAGAAATAAGTGGGTGTTTCATAGCCCCGCATCCCTGGTTCACCATCAGCAGCTCCAGGTGTGGTGAAAAACGGTTCGTCAAAGCTGTCGGCGCCAAAGTGGAGCGGTCGGGTTGACGGTTGGCCGGAATTGGCTTGATGATCGTTCACGAAGACATTCCCATACACAT
>JAJFLQ010000181.1 GCA_021772615.1 Verrucomicrobiota bacterium
CTGGTTAACGTTTGCCGGGGGATTATGCTTTCTTTTTTTCTTTGCGGCTTTGCGTCTCTGCGCGAGTTCAATGTCGTTACGGATTGATGTAGCCACGGCTCTGTGAGCCGTGCCACGCAACGCGAAGCAACGTAACGTACGTACGACACGTCTCACAGAGACGTGGCTACACGCTGCCGCTTCCACCAGCGTTTGGCGTACAGACTTTTGACGTGTAGCTGCAAGCGACGTTGGTTGCGGGGTGTAGGGCGACCGCTTTACAGCTACTCGGCCGGGTAACCTCAAAATCTGCGCGAACTGTAAAGCGGTCGCCTACACCCCGGACGCGGCATGTTTAAAAAATGGGCGTTCAACCTTACAGCTCTGTCGAACTCTGCTACTCGAATCGTGTCGGTTCGAGGACGACGACGAGGCTGAGGCTGAGGTGCTGGCGTTTAACTTGTCATCGGTTTGAGTGTAGGACGATGAGCTCAGTCAGACAGATGGCTCGTTGGGCAAGGCAGAGGATCACTACGCGACTTCCTGCTGATGTCACCGAATGATCAAGCCCGAATCCGGGTCGTCGTCGGTGATATCCCAGGCGTTATCGCCATATGCAGTGCCGGACGACGCCTGCAGGCTGGGCAACCGGCGATAGTAGACCTCGAGCTGCAGACAGCAGAGTGTCGTGCAATAAACGTGCCCGGCCAGATCGTTGGTGAAACCGTACATCGCCTTGCCGACCTCCCAATGACCGTCTGATTGCTGATTTCGCACCAGCACGTCCTGATACACCGTATTCCAGCGATCCCAATCCTTGCCGCCGCGGTTAAACATCGCCTGGGTGGAATAATACCAGCCGTAGAGATGCTTCGATGCCAGTTCGGACCAGCGGCTGCCCGCGGATTCATAGAGCTTCAGTCGCTCCTGCCGCAAGGTATGGATCGCACCGCGAGCTTCACTCGAATCGCCGGCGCCGAGCAATTGCAGGCAAAGAGCGCCGACAGCCGTCATGTTACCACCGGTACCCGGCGTGGAATATCCAAATTTACCGTCCGCGTACGAAGCCTTCACGAAAACGACCGAACGTGCCAGAGCCGCGTCGAGACCAGGCACGGAAAGACGGGAAATCGTTCCGGCCTTCATCGCCTGAATCTGCCAGCCGGCGATCGACAGGTCCCAGCGCTGCCCCTGACGATATTTATAGTCGTATCCGCCTCCAGCCTGCTGGCCATCAACGATGGTACGCAGTCCGCTTTCTACGGTTTCGCGCAGATACGGCAACCGTGTCATTCCGATGGCTTCCGCGAGGGCATAGGTTGTGATGCCGTTGACGTAGCTGGGCTTTCCGGCGAGCCGTCCTCGTGGCGGCAGCGACGACACAAGAAAGCGCATCGCATTCCCGACACAATTGCCAAACGCCTCCGACTCCGGTGTTTCGCCATGCGCCAGAAAGCACAGCAGCGCCAGTGCGGTATGTGCAGGCTTGTTCGCCCATGAACCGTTTTCCGATTGCACCGACTTGAGCCACTCTAACGCCCGAAGCACCGCATTCTGGCCGGCTTCCGAGCCGCCGTGTTTCCGGACCAGTTCGCGCCGTTTCTCTGCGGACCGGCCGGTGTAAGACGGCGGCAGCGCGGCTGTAGGCAGAGATTTAAGCGGCGACGGCGACGATTCCAGATCAATCTCGTGACTCGTGAGTTCGACATCACTTAGAAATGCGTCGAACGTTGGCGTATCGGCCATGGTGGGCACTGGGATGTCGATCTCCGGCGTCGGCAGATCGGGCGCCTCGTCGACCGGCTCGGCTTCAGGCATCGGCGACGGCTCTGTCAGGGCCGCAGTGGACTCGGCGCTCACTGAGATTTCAATCTCGACGGTCCGCTCTTCAAGCTTGGCGGTTACAAACCGCACCAGCAGGGCGATCACCACAATGTGGACCAGCAACGAGATTACGGGTCCCGTAAAACGTCCCGCACCGGATGCACTCTTGTCGGACCGGCTCACGTCCGCACAACCCATTTCATCAGGTTGGAAAACATATATTGAGAACGTCCTCAAACGTGCTGACGAAGGAGGCCGTGATGTCGCGCGTGACATAGCTTTCGAGCTGATCAAAGTCCTTCTTGTTCTCCGCCGGAAAGATGATATGCGACAACTTCGATCGCCTCGCAGCGAGCAGCTTTTCCTTCACGCCGCCGATCGGCATCACCAGACCGCTCAGCGTGAGTTCACCGGTCATCGCTATGCCTTCCTGAATCGGTCGGTCATGCACCAGCGAGTAGATGGCGCAAGCCATGGTGATTCCTGCGGACGGCCCATCCTTCGGCGTCGCGCCGGCCGGCACATGCAGATGAATACTGAATCGGCGAAAAAAATCCTCGATCGCCGGCAGACCGGCCGATATCGATTGGACGTAGGTAAACGCGATCTCCGATGATTCGACCATCACGGCGCCAAGCTGGCCGGTCTGCCGAAAACCGCCTTTCTCGGCGGGTGTCTTTGCCGCCTCGATATACAGCGTCGACCCGCCCATGCTGGTATAGGCTAACCCCGTAACCACGCCGACGCGCGGTGTTTTCAGGCGCATCTCGTCGTCGAAAAGACGGGGACCGAGAAAATCAAACAGGTCGTGGAGTCCCACATGGACACTGCGAAGGTTCTTCTCTACCATGCGCTTCGCTGATTTTCGGATAATCTTGCGGATATTATTCTCGAGCCCGCGTACACCAGCCTCCCGGGAGTAGCCGTCGATAATCTCGTGCACCACGGGGTCGGGCAGCTTAATCTGGCGCCGGCTCAGGCCGTGGCGCTTCAGTTGTCTGGGTATGAGATGCCGCTGCGCAATCTGAAGTTTTTCTTCGAGGATGTACCCGGACAACCGTATCACCTCCATCCGGTCGAGCAGCGCCGACGGAATGGTCTCGACCTGATTCGCCGTGCACACAAACAGGATTCTCGACAGGTCAAACCGGACATCCAGGTAGTGGTCGAGAAACTCACGATTCTGCTCGGGATCCAGGACTTCCAGCAATGCCGATGCTGGGTCACCGCGAAAGCTCGCGCCGATCTTGTCGATTTCATCAAGCATGATCACCGGATTCGCGGTCTTGCACGTCTTCACCGCATTGATGAATTTTCCGGGCAACGCGCCGATGTACGTGCGGCGATGCCCCTTGATCTCTGCCTCATCGCGCATGCCGCCGAGCGAAAAGCGGTAAAACTTCCGGCCGATACTGGCGGCAATCGCCTTTCCGATCGACGTCTTACCGACACCCGGTGGGCCGACGAGAAGAAGTATAGAGCCCGACAAGTCCCCCTTGAAACTGCCGACGGCAACGAATTCCAAAATACGGTCCTTGACGTCGCTCAGGCCGTAATGGTCACGGTCGAGAATCTTCGCGGCCCGAGGCAGATTGAAACGGTCCCGGGAATACTTGCCCCAGGGCAGTATGGTGAGCCAGTCCAGATACGCACGGGTAACGTTGAACTCCGGAGACGACGGCTCGAGCAGCGACAGCTTATTCAGCTCCTCGTCGATGCGCTCCTGCGCCTCCTCACTGAGCACCAGTGGTTTGAGCCGCTCGCGCAATCTGTCGATCTCGGATTCTTTATCGTCCTTCGTGATTCCGAGTTCCTTACGAATCTCCTTCAACTGCTCGCGCAGGAAAAATTCACGCTGCTGCGCCGACAGCCGCTCCTCAATCCGTTTGTTGATCTTGAGCTGCAGCTTAGACACCTCCTGCTCCTTCTTGAGCAGCACCAATACCTTTTCGATTCGCGTCCGGATGCTTCGGGTTTCCAGAATATCCTGTAGCTCCGCGCCGCTGGCCGTGGTCAGGAACGCGGCGAAATCCGTCAAGGGCCCGGGATCGTTCACGCGCAACTGGTTCATGAGCAGGTTCAGTTCTTCACGGAACATCGGCTTCATCTGAATCAACTCTTTGATGCAGTTGATCACCGAAATTGAGTAGGCCTTCAGTTCATTGTTCACTTCCATTGCGCCCTCATACCAGTACTCAACCCGTGCGCGAATGGTGGGCTCCTCCGAGAGTATATCGATGGTAGTGAAACGCTCGTACATTTGCATCAATACCACCAGGGACTCTCCCTCGTGAACCGTTTTTACCTCAACGATCTTGCCGACGGTTCCGACCTTGTAAAGCTGCCGTACATCCGGACCGGCAGTGGCGCGGTCGATATCCGAATGCGTCAAAACCAGCCCCAGATACGTTTCCGACGACTTCACGAGGCTCTCGAAGATGCGGCGGTGCGCCGCTTTGGTGACAATCAGCGGCGCCTTCATTTTGGGGAAGAAGGGTCGGTCTTCGACCGGAAAGATCGGGATGATCGGGGGCAGCACATCCTTGGTCACAATGATCGCGGTCTTCTCCGGATCGATGTGCTCGATGTGCAGCGGCTCGTCGCGAAAGCGGCTCGACTTCGGCCGTCTTGATCGGGTAGTCATGCGCGTTGATATCCCTTGACATTGGCGTTGGAAATGTGTGAAGCGAACGGGCCCAATACTGTAACAGTGTTGCATGATTTGGCCAATTCAACGACAGCGTATGGTGTTGTCTGAGGAAACCATCGCGTCATCATAATCCGCCACAGGCGAATGCATCAACGCGATCATGATACCATGCGAAGACAGCGAACGGCGCAAATAGTGAACCATTCGACACAATTTGCCGTGAAACAAACTTCGCAGAAAATCCACACATTCCGTACCATTCCTCGTAGAAAGAGGCTAGTATACGATTCGCGGCCGGCTGGAACCTGTATTGTCAATTTTTGATACATCGCATATATTACGCTTGAGTAGCATTCACGGCAACGGTCCACCAAATGTTCACAAGAATCAAATTAACGTTCCTCAACGGAATCCTGGTCGCCGCGTCGCTGGTTATATTCGCGGCGGACGCGGTCATCCCGTTGGGAATCGCCGCCGGCGTGGCGTACGTCCTGCTCGTGGCCGTGACCTTGTACGACGAACACACGCTGGTTACCCGCGTTATGACCGCCGCCGGCGCGACACTGGTTATACTGGGATTTTTCCTCTCGCCCGGCGTTGTGACGGCATCGATCTGGACCGCCGTGATCAACAGGGCGCTGTCGCTGGTAGCCATTATTGTTACCGGTTGGTTGATCGTGCAGCGGAAAACATTGACCAGAAAGCTTTCCGAAGAACGGTCGCGACTGGACATGACCATGCGGTCTATCGGCGACGGCTTGATTGTCACCGATCGCGAAGGCCGGATTGCAATGATGAACCCGGTTGCCGAACAACTGTCCGGATGGTCGTTGCACGATGCGCGCGATCGGCAGCTGAATGATTTATTCCAGGTCTGCGACGAACGCACCGGGGAATTGTTGGTGGATCCCATCCGAAGGGTGGTGGAAGACAACCGCGTTGTCGCGTTTCAAATTAAGTCGCGGGCGAATGTCACAGGATTCCGCGACCGTGTTTTTACCGATTCCGCGGCCCCGATCCGCGCCGGCGACGGCCACGACGTCGAAGGTGTGGTGATCATTTTTCACGATATTACCAGCAAGCGCCACTGGGAGCAGGACCTCCGCAAGAAACAGAAACTCGATGCCATGGCGATGTTTGCCGGCGGTATCGCCCACGACTTCAACACCTGCCTGAACGACATCGGGAGCAACCTTTCGCTTGTCCGTAAGCTGTCGTCCGGCGGCATGCACCAGGAGATCGAAGCTCCGGTCCGGCGCGCACAATCTGCGCTGGCGCGCGCCGCCGAACGCACCTCGGAATTGCTGGATATCGCCCACGGCGGCGAGCCGGCGAAGATCTCCACGGATCTTGCGCAACTGGTGACCGACTGCTGCGGTTTTCGTCTCTTCAACGCGTCAGCCGCGTGCTCGATGACCATCCCCGAGGACCTGTGGCCGGTGATGGCGGACGGAAGCCAGATCGCACGCGTCGTCCACAATGTGATCGAAAACGGACTCGAAGCAATGGCGGACAGAAGTCCGCGTTTCGAGGTCAGCGGTCGCAACATGTACATTGCCGACAAAGATCCCGTGCCGCTTGCGGACGGCGCCTATGTCTGTATCGCCATACGCGACTGCGGCGATGGGATTTCCGCGGAAGAACTCGGGAAGGTGTTCGAACCGTTTTACACCACCAAGTCCGGTCGTCGCGGACTCGGACTGGCCGTTTCATACCGCATCCTGCGCAACCACAATGGCTATCTCGATATTCAATCATCGCCGGAAACCGGCACTGCCGTCAGTCTCTATCTGCCGGCGTTGCTGGATGTTGACGAAGCGTCCACCGCCAACGTTCCGCTGGTCCCCGTCGACGGTCGCGGTAAACGCATTGTATTGATGAGCGGAGACGCCATCTTTGCGTCGATCATTCTATCGTTGCTGCATACGTTTGGGTTCGAGGTCGTGGTCGACGACAAGGCGATCGCCGACATTGCGGAAATGTGTCGATCCACAGGTCCGGGAAGTCCGGACTTATTCGCTGCGATTTTCGATATCGGCGACCAGTTGTCGGACGACAATTCGGAATGCGGCAAAGCCAACGCCCTCAAGGCCGCGGCGCCGGGGTTGCCGCGCATCGCCGTGACCGGCAATCCGCGGCACCCGGCGGCGCGGCATCCGTATCGTTACGGATTTTATGCGGTGCTTACGAAACCCGTGAGCGTGCTGGATCTCACGAACATATTATTTACAATCCAGGCGAAGCGTGAAGACCGCGACCGGACTTCCGAGACATCGGCGGCGCCCCCAGGCAATGCTCCTGTGCAATGACTCCCCAGATCCTACTCAACCACTTGCAGGCAACGCTGCCGTCCGCAATCCTGTATGTCGACCTGTCCCGGGTCAAGGCGCATATCGACACATGTTGCGCCACCGGTCAAGAAAGCCTTGCCGAAGCAGTAGCTGCGGATCCCGGCGAAGTGTTGCGATTGGTTAACAACATCCGGTTGCTGGACGCCAACGATGTTGCGGTGCATATGTTCGGGTTCGACCGTCGCGACACGATTCGACAGCGTTTTCATACGGTCTTCTGCGGAAAATCACTCAGTCATCTCCTGAAACTGTGCGCTGCGCTATGTGCAGGTTGCAGGGAATTCCGTTGCGACATGCAGATGCAAAACGTAATGAAAGAACCGCTACTTACGCGCCACCACTGGTCCATCCTGCCGGGCTGCGAGCCCGACTGGTCCATGCTGCAGGTGATCATGTCCATGGTTGCCGACGAGCCTGCGGGAAATACGGGCGGCGACGAGAGTCGGTACCGCAGCATCGTCGACGATCATACCGATTTCGTGGTCTGCTGGGAGCCGCAGACCGATGCCA
>JAJFLQ010000182.1 GCA_021772615.1 Verrucomicrobiota bacterium
TAAAAAACGGTTCATCAAAGCTGTCGGCTCCAAAGTGAAGCGGTCGGGTTGACGGTTGGCCGGAACTTGCCTGATGATCGTTAACAAATACATTTCCATACACATAGCTGGTTCTGTAGTAGTCCAGTATTTCCTGTTGCGAATAGTGACTGTACATCCAGTCCGGGATAGCGTCCTGAGCCTCGACAATGTCTAACGTGCGGTGAGCGGAATTAAAGTAGTTGTACCGAACCACCACGCCCGTCGCGCGCATTTTAAGCTGGGCAATGCTTTCTTGTCCGGATGTCGGAGCTCCGAAATAACACCCTTCGACTATATTGTATTCGCTTGGATCGGATACCGCCTGAAAGTACACTTGATGGTCTCGATTCCCGTGGCCATTGTTTTCAAATTTACTCCCACGAATGGTCCAGGCCTTCGAGAGAGAGCCGGGATCATCGTTTGCCTGAATAAAAACACCGGACCCGTTGTTTTCTATCACCATGCCTTGCAAGGTAATGTATTGTCCCCCGGCAGACCAAATCGCACGGCTAAAGCCAAGGTAGTTTTCGGTGACGCCATTGTGGGTGAAACTATTCGTGGTGCGAGCATCGGCCAGGCGAAGATTTTGGATTTGATAATGTTCGGCATTCACGCCGTAGGCGCCGGTCAAACGGCGTTTGTTGATCATGATCAACGCCATTCTGTAATCGCTGTCCCACTCCTGGGGATTAATGCTAACTGCATCCTGGGCACTGATCGTCGGTCGATCCCCATTGGCATTGGTAACGCCGTTGATGACGATAGGATTGGCTGCCGTGCCTTGTTCCGAGAGTAAGACCTTGTGTCGATAGGGAGCCGTTCGGTAGTAGATGTTGACGACGTCGCCGGGTTGCAAGCTCTGCCAGGGCACGCCATCAAGCTCGCTTGCGAAGTTGTTGCCGCCGCCGACATCGTATCGCGTTCCGGTTCCCGTCGGATCAAGAGCTGACGTAACACTTGCAAACCCTTCAATCGCCTGTCCTGAAGCCGGGGGGGGCGTTGATGGCGGGGTTGATGTTGAGATGGTTATGGCTGTTTGGATCTCGTGGCTCAGACTGCCGTCGTGGACCGTCAAGCTAACCGTGTAATTTCCCTCTTGGGCGTATGTATGCGTAGGACTTTGCTCGGCGCTGGTGTTGCCATCTCCAAAATTCCAGTTGAACGTAATGATATCGCCATCAGGGTCGCTTGATTCGCTGCTATCAAAGGTGACTTCGAAACCGTTTACGACCGGATCTTCCATCGCTGCGATTGGCGCCGTATTCGGTGCGGTTCCACTCGCAGATATGAAACGAACCGCATCGGCGCCAATATACGTTGTCGTTCCATAATTAAGGCCCTCGTCAGAGATTTCCAGGTAGCCGCCTGAACCGGCATCGAACGTGAAGGCGCCCAAAAAGAACCATTCTCCGCTGCTGCCGGTGTCGCAGTCTTGATCGACAGCAATCGTCGTTTCTCCAGAAGTATGAACGATTCTATGGGGAACATCCGTAGCTCGGTTGCTGTAACACGAATTCCACGCATACACATCGTACAGGCCGGCGACCGGCAAATCCGGCGTAAAGCGAAATGTATCAATACCCCCGCCTACCGTGGCGTATGCCGACATGCTTCCATAGTGATTACTGGCGCCCGTTGCATCGCCCCATTGACCTGTACTACTGGTTCCTGAATCAATGTTGTCCAAAATAACTTCAACGATCGTAGGTGTCGCGACACTGACGGTGACGGAAACCTGGGCAGTATCAGAGGCCAATTGGTCATCACTTACGGTCAAAATGACCGTGTAAATACCTGCTTGAGCATAGGTATGAGAAGCGGCTTGTGCGGTACTGGAATTTCCATCACCAAAGTCCCATTCGTAGGTGAGCGCATCCCCGTCAGGGTCGCTGGAACCGCCCCCGTCCAATGACATATCCAAATCAGTGATAACCGGCGTGGCGATGACAGCGATCGGAGCCTGATTTGGTACGGCGGTAAAACGTACGGCATCAGCCCCCACATAGGTTGCAAAACCATACTCAAGACCTTCGTCGGAAATTTCCAGATAGCCGCCGTCGCCCGTATTAAAAGTGAAACGTCCCAAATTAAACCATTCGCCACTACTTCCGGTATCACAATCTTGATCAACGGGAATTGTTACTTCTCCAAAGGCATGGACAATCTTGTGCGGTACGTCCGTGGGACGATTATTGAAACACGAATTCCATACGGCTATATCGTATTCAGCCGTAGCAGGTATATCAGGTGTATACCGATAGGTATCGACGGTGCCCCCGACAGTGGCATAGAGCGAATTTTCTCCGAAGTGATTTGATGCTGCCGATGCATCACCCCATTGCCCGGTACTGCTGGTTCCCGGATCATCGTTGTCCAGGATAATTTCGGTACCGCCGGAAGGTTCGGGAGGAGTGGAACCGCTACCGTTGGTGCTCCATTCAATGGAATCGGCCGTTCCTGCGAATGGAACGCCGGAGTGACCCGAAGCATATGTGATGAGACCGACATAGACCTCGTTGTCGTAAAGAGGTGCTGCGCCGGGCAAGGCGCCGGTTCCGCGGTACAACTGCCATACATCTTCATGAACCTCCGGATTCAGGTTAGGTTGCTGCCAATAGACGGTAAGCGTTCGATTCGCACTTCCGACGATCCGAATGTCGCCTCGCCCCAAGGGCAGGACATCGGCGCCGTCGTCATTAACAGATGAGCTGCCATTTACTGTGTTTTTCCCCTCAATGGTAAATCCGGTAGACCCCCGATGCCCAATGACAACGTGTGAACTATTGCGACTATCGAGATCGGTGACATGAACTTGTATCCCTGCAAAGATATACGGACTGCCACTGGCACTGGGGGCACTCTGGGAGTCGGAGATCGTACCTATTCCAATATTTCGAGCAATGAATTCAAATGGGAAACTTACTAATTGTGCGTCCAGCCTTCCCTGGTTTTGATTAAAATGTAAGGTGACGTCGTTGGTATTGTCATTGACCTCCGCATAGTAACGGTCGCAATTCCTGCCAACAACGGGTAGTGCGGAAGCATTATTCGTGACAAAACTGCTGTCGAGTGGTTCGACAGCACCGCAGGTTGCCGTTGAAAAATGATCGATGTTACTCACCGTGAAGCCAGTCTCCGCTACCGTCACGGAGACGTGTACGCTATCGCTCAAGAGCCCGTCGTTTACCGTTAGGGTAATCGTGTAGGTTCCCGCTTCGACATAGGTGTGCGCAGGCGCTGGCTCATTGCTGGTATTTCCATCGCCAAATTCCCAGTTGTAGGTGAGTCCATCGTCATCAGGGTCGCTCGAACCGCTGCCATTAAGGATGACATCGAAACCGTTTACAACCGGGCTTGCCATCGCTGCGATCGGCGCCGTATTCGGTGCGGTTCCCCCCGCGTGAATAAAGCGTACCGCATCGGCGCCGATATACGTTGTCGTTGCATAATCGAGGCCCTCATCGGAGATCTCTACGTAGCCGCCTGAACCGGCATCAAACGTGAAGGCGCCTAATAACAACCATTCTCCGCTACTGCCCGTGTCGCAGTCTTGATCGACAGCAATTGTCGTTTCTCCAGAGGCATGAATAATTTTGTGCGGAACATCTGTGGCCCGGTTGCTGTAACACGAATTCCACGCATACACATCGTACGTACCCGCAACCGGCAAATCCGGAGTAAAACGAAATGTATCCACACCCCCGCCTACCGTTGCGTACACCGACATGCTCCCATAGTGGTTGCCGGCGGCCGTTGCGTTGCCCCAATTTCCGGTACTGCTGGTTCCAGCACCGTCATTGTCGATTATGATGTCTGCTGTGGGGGTGGTAGTTGGACTCGCGTTTACGCCAAAGCTCATTTCGTCAGAATACGAGCTTTCGTTCATTGAATTATCTACGGTGGTGACTACATAATAGTATGTACCATCTGCCAGATTGGTTTCTGAATAGGTGGGCACGGTAAGCAGCTCTGTCGTGACCAGACTATAGGGTCCCCCGGGTTGAGTTGATGAATACACATTGTACCCCAGGAAATCAGCGTTAGTGCCGGCATTCCAATTCAGGCTCACGCAAACCTCGCCAGCAATACCTGATGGCGGCAAATTGTCCCCGGCCATCGCGCTGCGTGTGTTGGCGAAAGGGAATAGAACGACCATCACAACCAGGACGATAGACATAGCCTTCATTAGATCGCGATCATTTATTCTGAATCCTCTCAAAATGTCGAAATATTTCATGATATAACCTTTCGATAATCAGTTAGAGCAGTAGCCGAGCCGGGTGCATGTCGAACACGCGCTCTAGCCAAGCTACCTGTCGATGGTCCCGAGTTCATAAAATGTAAAAAGAAGAGTAATCAGCGAAGTGCGAGTAAGGTGCTCACTCGTGGCCCCCCCGGGAGAAGATTGACTTGTATACGCTTGCGTTCGAGAAATGGTGTTCTAGACAACCAGAATATGTTGTGGTATGACCGTTCAGCACAGCCTTAAACAGGCGGCTTGGCTGCTTGTAATGCCTCGGGCGACATACAATGATGATGCCGCTATTCCACCAATTGACTTCATCTTGACGTCGGCGCGGGTCGTAAACGCCTCTCGAAGCAATATGAAGGCCATAGGATGCGTCTTTATGTATAAGAGTATATTAATTTAATCGTTATAATTCTATTCCGCTAGAAACAAAAATCGCATCGAAGACCAATTTCAGCGTAAATTTTCGAAATCGACATACGATTTCAACAGAACACTTATCACTTATGAAACGTGCCGAGCGTGGCGCGGCTTTTCGAGTACGGCGGCCATGTCGATGCATTGCGAATTCGTGATATCCAACTATAACAGCACGCGGCGCGCTCCAGCGCATCACCGAAGCCGGCAGCCTGTCGGACTTTGGACCTGCTGACTGCGAATACGGTAGAATCGATACATTTTTCCGCGAAAATCGAGTATTATGAAGAGTGCCAGAACGGATGACGACGTACTACGCCGAAAAAGACATATCAGGACTGTCCTGGTTGACGCTTCTGAAAAGTCTCTGGTCAAATCCCCCTGTCCTTGTTTACATCGGGATTCGCAAGCTTCTCGGCCTACGTTTTTCCGCCACACATGCTACAGCCAAGCCTGAAAAACTTGATCTGTTGGAACACGATCGGCTGCCTGCCGATGCTCGGAAACTGCTCGATCCTATAGTTGATGATGTCAATTCACTGGGATTTGCGGAGATGTTCTGCGCGCGAGGCAGGTATATCGGCGACAAGAAGACTATTGCCGTTGTGTTGAGCAATGTTTCCGGGACAATATGGGCAACCGCGTCATGGTTCTGGATCCGAGTCGAAAGCATGCAGACGTCCCGGGCATTACTTGCCTTTCACTCACATTTATCCGACGACCGGATCCTCCATACCGGAGCGGCGAAACCTTCGCCGTTCGCTTGGGCTACGCCTCCGCGGGAGGAGCTGGAATTGTTATCGCCCGGTGCCGCCGCAATGGACCTGCTGAAATATCACGAACAAAGATTGGCTGAGCAAACTGCTCAACCGATCATCATGAATCGCGAGACACTTGCGCGCGAAGTGCTGGAAAATACCAGGAGCGGTATTGACCATATGATCGAGGTTGGATTATTGGAACCGATAAGTGAAGCCGAAGCGACCGCACTATCCGAGCAATAACGCTGATCCTGCAAAAAATCTGGTAGTCCCCGGGAGCGGACCCGATTGCGCAAACACCATTGATACAACAGTGACTCCACGGTGTAAAGCTTCGACTGCGTTTATCCATACCATAGTCCTTTGGCCGGTTTTGAAACGTCCCGATTGTCGGTGCGTATTAGACTGTTCCTGAAACTCTGTCTGGTTTGGTGAGATGCCGAAATATTGTTTTCCGCTGATCATGTGGCATATTTATGCTGCGATTTGCAGCAAACGGCTGTGTCGCACCGTTCGCCCCCCGCCATTCACCTACACCCTCGGGGTTGACTCACTTCGACCATGATTAATCGACTTCTAAATCTATTCAGGAAGGCGCCTGACAATTCAAAGACTGAGTTCGACGAGGAGGAGGCGCAAAAATGGTACGAGGAAAAGACCGGCATCGCGACAAAGGAATTGTGCGAGTCGCCGTATGAGGGCTCCGGCAATGATCAATATAACCTGTATGAAATCGTGATGTTTACGAAACATCGTCTCGATCTTGACGCGGCCAAGGACGAGAAATCGGAATTTGGCAAGGTTCACAACAGGATCGATGCGATCCTTAATTTTATCGCGCCATACAGTGCTCAGGCTACCCTCAACCATAACGAGACCTGCGAATTTCCAGAAGACATGGAAAGGGTTGGGGGCAAATGCCTAATTTTTCAGGCTTACGGCTGGCGTGGCAAAAAAGAGAGTTTCGGCTTACTCGCCGTTATTGAAGTGCTCCGATCCGAGATGGAGTTTGCGCGAGCGAGCGGTACTGCCGCATTGGTGGAGCGGTTGCGGGAGGCCGGTCACGATCCCTATTCGGACCTCGACCGGGAGCCGGTTGCCTGAAGGTCCGCAAGCCTGTTTATTATGCTCTTGGCCAGAATCCGTCGCCGGGTTAACCCACGGACCCGCGGAACTTCAGGAGACCTCTGAGCGTTATGCCGGAAACGCAATCAATGAAAGCCCTGATCGTCAGAATCATTGTAACCATCATCCTGTCATCGTTGGTTATATGGATCGCTGCGGTTGTAATCACTTGGATCCAGGAGACCGCTCCCAGCGCCGAACGCTCCGGCGCCACTCGGCGCAGCGCGGCGTTGGTCGAGACGGTTGTTGCTGAATTCGGCGATTTTCATCCTGAGATAGCGGTACTGGGCACCGTCGAGCCGGCCCGGGAAATCACGCTCAGTTCTCAGGCGCCGGGCCGGGTGTCGGAGTTGTTTCCGGAGTTTGTTCCGGGCGGGATCGTCAGGGCGGGCGTCCTGCTGGTACGGATTGATCCGGCTGACTTCACGAACAGCCTGAACATTAGGCGAAGCGAGCTTCATCGGGCCCGGGCGGAACTGGAACTGGAACTGGCAAAGCAGATTGTTGCCCGCCGGGAACTAGGTTATATCGACGAACAGGTTGATAACGTCAATGTTGCGCTGGTTTTGCGTGAACCGCAGATCGCGATTTCGCAGGCAAACGTCGAGGTGGCCGAGACGGCCGTTGCCAACGCCGAA
>JAJFLQ010000183.1 GCA_021772615.1 Verrucomicrobiota bacterium
GCCGCCTGGGTCGCCGGCACTGCACTCCCCAAAGGAATTCGGATCATTCCCCAGCCGGATGCCGACGAATAGTGCCGGATGCCATGAAATCATTCATCCGTTTCAATCTTCGCCAAAGCGTACTCTACAACGTTGTCTTCGTTGCTCTGGTGGTGTTCAGCGCCGTATTTGCGCTCCCGGATATGCCGATCGATCGGTACCCGAACATTGCGTTTGGCGAGGCGATCGTGCAGACCCGGTACCCGGGCGCATCTCCAGAGGAAGTCGAACGCCTGGTCACCGATGTGATCGAGGAGAGCCTCAGGGGCATGGAAGATCTGGAATACGTTCGGTCGCGATCGATCGCGGGCGAGTCGCAGGTCTACATCAAGTTCGACGACGACACGGATTACGACGGCCTCTACGACGAGTTGCGGTTTCGTGTTCTTGCTGTGCAGAATCAATTGCCGATCGTCAATGGCGATCCGCTTACACCGCGTATCAACGAGGTCGATGTCGACGAATGGCTGCCTGTCGTTCAGGTCAATCTTATAGCCGCCGACCCTGCAGCGCTGATTTCCAAACGCAGCCTTGCCCTCCTCGCCAAGGATCTACGCGACGAAATCGAACAGATTGACGGTGTGAAAAGTGTGATCATCGCCGGTGAAGAGGCCGAACAATTCGTCGTCGCGCTCAATCCTGCGCGGCTCGAACAGCATCGGCTCACCGTTGCTGATGTCGTAGCCTCGTTGCGGGATGCCGGTGTAGCGCCACCTGCCGGTATCGTCGATACCGGTTACGGCGAGCGCCTAATTCGTGTCGACAATCGATTCAGGACACGCGATGACGTGTTGACTGTCGTGCTTCGTGTTGACGGCGCAGGCAACCGCATCACCGTTGGTGATCTGGTCGATCATGACGACACCGGCATGCAGCGTATCGAGGGTTCCGTCATCGCCACGGTCAATGGACGTGATACCGTTGCCTGCAAGGTGTTGAAGAAGCGGTCGGCAAACTCCATTCGACTCAAGGGCGAAATCGACGGCGTGATCGAGCGCTTCATCGCTGCCAATTCACGTCATCAGGTCGCAGCCGTTGCGACACTCGACAGTTCCGTCGAGATTCGAAACGGCCTTGGCGTACTCGCCGACAACCTCATGCTATCGGTTGTCCTTGTTCTGGCGCTGTTGTTTCTTTTCATGTCCAATCGGTCGCGGAGCATGACGATATTTGTTCTGTTCGCAGGACTGGCGGCGGCGTTCACCGTGGGACTCAGCGACAATTTCACTGTGAAAATCGCGGCAATAGCGGCCTTGACGCTGTTCGTATTCTTTACCTGTCGTGCGGCGATTCTTACCGTGTCCGGAATTGTCTTTAGCTTCCTCGGCAGCCTGATGGTGTTTCATCTGCTGGACAAGAGCATAAACGAACTCTCGCTGCTCGGCTTTGTGCTCGTCATCGGCATTGTTGTCGACGACGCCATAGTCGTTATCGAAAACATTCAGCGTCTGCGGGAAACCGGAAAATCACTGATGTCCTCGGTTGTAGACGGTACCGCCGAAGTGTTCTTGCCGGTCTTCAGCGCTACACTCACGACCATGGCGGCGTTTCTACCGTTGCTGCTGATGACCGGTTCCGTTGGTGATTTTTTCTCGTTGGTACCCATCGCCGTCTGTGTGGCGCTTGCAATAAGCCTTGTAGAATGCCTGATTGTCCTGCCGCTGCATGTTGTGGACCTGGAAAGACTGCTCGGGCCCGACAGGTCGGCCGCCACACGACCGGCGCAGGGCCTTATTCCTGTTTACGGCGGGATTACCGGGCGTTTCTCACGTATCTACGATCGACTGTTGCGGTGGAACCTGTCGCATCCGTATCTTACAGTGACGTTTTCCGCCATTCTGTTTTTTCTCGCGGTTGGAATCATAATAGTGCCTGCATTCGGCTATCGGCCGATATTGAAGGTCGTTTTCTTTCCCGATGATACCTCAAAGCTTGTGACCTCGATCCGAATGCCGGCCGGCGCACCTCTGGCCGAAACCGACCGTGTAGTCCGCGACGTGTCCCGGTTTCTCGTCGAACGTGGCACGGGATTCATCGCCAACACCACCGGCACCGCAGGTATGCTTGTCGACCGCAATTACAAACCGTTGCGCAGCCGCCAGTACGGTAGCATTCAGGTGGAGCTTCCGCCGCGCGAGATCCGAGAGTTTGACGATTCCCGGCTTTTTATCCGCGAACTCCGGGCCGAGGTCGAGGCGAAGTTTGAGCATAACGGTGTAGATCTCGAACTTACCGCGGCGCCCGACGGACCACCCATTGGCGAACCGGTAAACGTGCGGGTCGCCGGTCGCGACGATGCCACTGTATTCGCAGCCGCAGAGGCGTTGTTGGCGCATCTCAACGCGGAGTCCGGCAAAGGCGGAGCGGTCCA
Source organism: Verrucomicrobiota bacterium (assembly GCA_021772615.1). Lineage (GTDB taxonomy): Bacteria > Verrucomicrobiota > Lentisphaeria > JABSQK01 > JAJFLO01 > JAJFLQ01. The sequence continues at coordinate 2,411 of JAJFLQ010000183.1, forward strand.
GGGACTCATCGATATACGACACGACCGTAACCTGTTAACAGAAGTCGTCTCGTTTCATCCCGACCGCGACAGGGTGTCGCTTTTTGACTTACGTGAACGCGACGTACAGGCGTTCGTGGCAGACGCACTCGACGGCGCCTATGTCGGCGACTATCGCAGGATCGACAAAGACGTGCCTGTACGCGTGCGCATGAGCCGCCTACATATTCGTGAGCCGGCCGATATTCTGGGCGTGCCGATCGCCAACGATGCCGACGGGCGCCTCGTTCGGTTCGGCGATGTCGGCACGATTTCGGTGTCGCAAACGCCGGCCACGCTCGTGCGCCGGGATTTCAGGCGGGTTATCAACGTCGTGGCAAATCTCCACGAAGATGCACCAATCGGCGCGGTAGATGCTGCGCGCCATATCCGGGGCTGGTTCGACATTCATGCCGATCGCTTTCCGGGCGTTACCATTGCGTTCGGCGGCGAATCCGAGAGCACAGCAAAGAGCTACCGCAGCCTTGCCCTGGCGTTCGGCATCGCGATAGTGCTCATCTACACCGTGTTGGCGACCCAGTTCAACAGCTATCTGCAGCCGTTTCTTATCATGTCGAACATCATATTCAGTTTCACCGGCGTCATCCTCGTAATGTCGGCTTTCAGCATTGCAGTCCGCATGATGCCGGAAGGATCCATTGCTATCGAGCGCTCGTTGATTACGGTGCAGGGGTTTATTGCGATCGTAGGCTTGACCGGGCTGGTAATAAACGATGGCATTGTGTTGATCGATTTCATCAATCAACGGCTGGCGGACGGATTGCCGCTTCGTGAGGCCTTGGTTACGGCCGGTCATCAGCGTATGCGCCCGATCTTCATGACCACGGCGACCACCATCGCCGGGCTCCTGCCGATGGCGATCGGAATACCCGCGTTCAATGTGACCTGGGGACCGTTCGCCACGTGTTTCATTGCCGGGTTGACCGTGAGCACCACGATGACCCTACTGGTTGTTCCGGTACTCTTCGAGATTCTCGAAAGCCTGCGTCGCCGGCCCCGCGCCCACGCAACCAACGCTGCCTAAACGCACCTTCGTTTCTAGGATATCGCAATTATTTCCACAATCGTGTGCGGCGCCGATGTTGCAAGTCCGGCGATCCACGATAGAGTCCTACGAAGCGGGGAGTCCTGCATGTACGTGATGGATAGTGCAGTGCGGGAGGGCGCCTTGAAGCGCTAATCTATCAGGATAATCACTTGTAATGAAGAAAATCATCCAGATCACGACTCACGAGCAACAGGCCAAAGACGATAAGAAGTTCTGGCATTCCCAGACATCTAATTACCGGCTAGATGCACTCGAAAGACTGCGTCTGTAGGCGGGTAATTTTCTATATGAATATCCAGCAATATAAAATAGATTTACATTTGCCTATATCTTCAGGAATGAGTTGGTCAATCAATTCTAACAAAAGGTATAGTGGATAAGGTCTCAGCTATTGCATTAGACACTTTTGCATCGGTCGATTACATACTAGACAATCGATGTCTGGCACAAGAACTATAACCAGTCGCTGGACACTAACGGAGATCCCGCTAGCTTCACCTCCGTACGTCAGTCTATCGTTGGGAGCAGAAATGATATCAACCAAATTCGCAATTGCTTTGGCCATAGCACTCTTATGGACCATCGTCTTTTCGATGACCAACCACTATCCAATACGGTCCTTACGGAATTTAGGGATTTTGGCTAGTTACGTGATTGGGATCGCAATGATTTTTAATACTGATTTTAGGAAGGCTGCTGTTACTTGGATAATGTTTGGACTCATCGGTGGATTTTTGTATATGGGATATGAATTGCTCGCTAATTTGAGAGCGAAGAATCCCGGCGATAGGGTGCCGGTATCAATTTCGAATTTGGTATATGGTCCTTTAGTATGGCCGATCATGGCCCCAGAAGCTATCGAATACACGCTTTCCGACTTGGGGATTTTGAAAGTATCAGATGGTACAACCGGTTCAATTGGAGACGGACAGAATGCAGAATCCCAACCAGGCACTGGATCTGATGGATATTCCACTGGCGCGTCGTCCGGTAGATCTGTTAATCGTTAGGATGAAGAAATGGCACGAACCGCAATTGTTCTAATAGGAAAGCTACTTGACGTCGCTCCTTATACCGACCAGTCACCTGGTTTCCTGGCAAGGACTTTCAGGATGAAAACGCACCCATATCTTGGCGAAGATAGTGAAGGTAAACAGATAAAAATATATAACCCGAGACCAATCAATAGATTTTATGACTTTATATTGCAGAAAGTTCGCCTGAGAATTGGTTCACCAAATGAAAGCAGCAAAAGGGTATTTGACGGTTATATATCCCTTGATATCGCGGATCTATCAATATTCGAATCTGAGAAATCAATTTTTATTACTTTGGTTTTTTCCGGTTGTGCCGGGATGGCTGAGACCTCTAATGTGGTGCTCGCACATTGGCTCCAAAAGGTATTAATTGATTATCGAACAGAATGCGAAGACTTTTTGATTAATGAGAACCATTTTGAGTTACGCGACTTCGAACAGTGTTTCGTAAACGAGATAATAATTGCGACTAAGTCCTATGGTTACGGGATCCTAAACAAGAATTTTGTGCTAGACGAAGCAGACGGATTTGAGTCGATTTTAGAATTCGATAAGGCGTATCTGGAGAATCTTGATGATCCGGAAGCATTTTATTCAACGGTCAATAAACAGTTTGCCAATTTCGCCAGCATAACATCTTGCCAATGTCAATATTGTAATCCTAACTCGCAAGAAAAAGATATCGAACCCTAATGATCGAATTCATTCAATGTCCGTTGTGCACCACGAAACTTTAGCTTTTTTGAGCTGCCGTAAATGTGGGTATCCAGTCAAATGTGTGTTGGATGAAGATGGATAAATTAAACGTTTACTGCAGTAAAAAAGTATCAGAAAACAAACTGATGGAGATAATCTAACTCTACATGTTTCAAATCTAGGCAGAGGAGATTTTGAACATCTTATCATAGGTCATGTGGAAGTTGCAGGAGAGGTAATCTCTATTGACAATTGCCGCCTAGATGGCATCGGCATACGAGGATATCGGCGGTACGCAAAAGGGAAGTACTCAGAGGTGGTAGTCGGCATCGCTCGTTACAAAAAGAAGAGCGAGGCTGATCAGGAGATGTTTCGCATAGACTAGCAAAACCCGAACCGGAACAAGAATCGGACAAAGTTCGGCATACGTTGGACAGATGTTGAGTCTCTTGTGTCGGCTATTCGAGAAGAATGTCCTCAACCGTTTCCAGCTCTTCTGCAACCGTGTCTTCATGGTAAACAAGGTCTCTGGTTCATAGACGGTTGCAGGAGATTCATCGCGCATGTAGAAGCGCCGGTTACGCAGTTCAATGTCGGGATCATAAGGGAAGCTGATAAAGTATTATTTTGGGGCTTGACCTTGTTCTTGAATTATATCTTTTTTATAACAAGTTGCTTGTGGCTTTCTTGCTAGAAAAAATAGGCCGTTATATTCTATTTTGATGTCGTTTTTTTGTTCTTACATAAGGGAGACGCGAGGGTGCCTCATGATCGATGCTGTGCCGGAAGGCGGCTGAATTTGGCCTGTTTTTAGTCCCAGCTTAAGTGGAAATCGCTCTTTGGAGTTCGTGTGTCTTTCGTGTCTTTCGTAGGCAACATTACGAAGCGATTGGATAGCCCACGAAACATACGAAAGGCACGAAAATTGAATATTGTGAGAGGGTTGATAGGTCGATACCATCAATAATCCAGAAACGCTATACGAAAATGCGGACAAGCGAATGCACTCAATCCTCCAACCGCCGCGCTCCAAGAGGATGAGTGATTCAGGTCATTGGGGAAATGAAAAAGCGGATGTCAATCCATCTTGTAGTCGCACTATTGGTTGCTGTCATTGGCACGGGAGCCTATGGTGCCTTCACCGTTTTGAAGAAGATTGAGGAGGCCACGGGAGTCGCTGTATACACCGCACTCGGGGCACATTCACGAATTTTGGAATACGCGAAGACGACCGGAAACTTCGAATATATGCTTGAGGCACAGGATGCGGTGACACGATTGGAACGTGAAGTAGCCATCTGGCACGATGCCGCGTCAATATACTCATTTGACATGAAGTTGTTCGAAAGGCATCGGCAAGCAGGATACGAAACAACAGATCGAAATATTGCAGAGGGGATGGAACCGTTTGCCCACCTAAAGAAAGTCCCCTAACCAGATAATTGATCCAATTCCCATACTCGCGCGCGGCTCGCATAGGAAGTGATGATTTATTACGTTATGTATTTCCAATCGCGAATTCGTAAAGCCAACCACAGAAAATAGGTATTGGATATGAAGCCGGAAATTTCTGGAGGCCTAGTGCACGAATTGCCCGTTGATTTGGCTAAGGCTTTAGCTGAAAAAGACATAATTTGCACTTGGGAAGCCTTGTCGGCAATTGGCCGTAACGAATTTATTTGTTGGGTTGAAGATGCCAAACAAGAGAAGACTAGAGTAAAGCGGATTATTCGAGCTACTGAGGAGCTTCTAGACGGGAAAAAGCGACCTTGCTGCTGGGTAGGGTGTATACATCGCACGGACAAGAAGCCTAGCAAATGGCAACAGGATGTTTTGATAGACAAAAAAATCAGTAAAAAAGCCAACACATCCAATGCCCCAAAGGCCGCCGTTGCGAAGCTTTCAGTGGAAGTTAGAAATGATTTCAAGCATTTCTGAAATATTGGCGTCGAAGTTGACCGCGAAGAAGAAGGCCAAAGCGATCGCGGATGCGTTGTTGAGCGGGACGCTGAAACCTGAAGCTCTCTTAGAAATTAGCCCGACGCCGACGGACGCGGAGCTTGCGATCCTAATGGAATCACTTGAAGGCGCTACTCGAAAGAATCCGGCATTGGCAAACGACAAGCTATTTACACTCCTCGTTGAGAGCCTTAGCCACACGGCGCCGCGCGTACAGTGGGAAGCCGCACGAACGATCAGTAATGTTGCTAGCCGGCATGCTGAGCGTCTTGGGCCGGCCGTCCACACACTCCTGGAGAATACGACTAACGACGGTACGGTTGTGCGCTGGGCCACTGCGCAAGCACTCGCCGCCATCTTGCGAGTGGGGTATAAAGATAACAACTTCCGGGCAAGATTGAAGGAAATTGCTGCAAGCGAACAAGATGAGGGCGTGCGCCGAGTGTATGACAAGGCGCTTCTTTCTTGAGCCGCGTATAAAAGCGAAAACACTAATTTCAACGGAGCGGTGACATGACGCATATTGCAAAGAACACCATCTGCCTCTGGTACGACGACGGCGCCGAGGACGCTGCGCAATTTTACGCCAAAACATTTCCCGATTCGTCGGTCCGTGCGGTACATCGCGCTCCCGGGGAAAATCCATCGGGAAAAGAAGGAGACATATTGACTGTCGAGTTCACTGTCCTGGGTATCCCGTGCCTCGGTCTCAACGGCGGCCCCATGTTCAAGCACTGCGAAGCGTTCTCGTTTCAGGTTGCGACTGAAAACCAAGTCGAAACTGATCGCTACTGGAACGCGATAGTTGGCAACGGCGGTCAGGAGAGCGAGTGTGGCTGGTGCAAGGACAAATGGGGTGTCTCGTGGCAAATTACGCCGATAGCGTTGACGAAAGCATATACTAGTCCCGATCGCCTGGCCGCAAAACGGGCTTTTGACGCGATGATGACGATGAAGAAAATCGACATTGCTGCTATCGAGGCGGCATTTCGCGGATAAGATGTGGGGGGTCTAACGCTCCGCTTAGCCGACAACTTTTTCGTTGTGTGCTTTGTGTTTAATAACACAAAAACCTCGACTCCAAAACTGCAGATTAACGGCGCGGTGGGTGCATAAACTAGGGAGAAGTATGCCGACAATTGCTGCGATCGGGCGACCGAGAAATTCTGGTTGGATTCGGTTGTATTACAGAGATCAGGTGGAAAATGTGAGAAATGAAGAGGACAACTGGACTATTTGTCCGGCATGTCAGGGACGCGGCAAAAAGAGGCACAGGCTCCGAAAGAAAGTGAGACTTCGCTACCAGAGGGAGTTGGATCAATTTAAAAAAACGAAAAGCGAAGGGGCGCCTCCAGTTCGCCCGAAGGGCCACCTCGATTCATGCTTTCCCTGTAGAGGGTCAGGGTTGGTTTATACTGCTATCCGACCTTTACCTGATAAAGAAAACTATCCACACCTTGCCATCATTGGGGGTGGAATCGGTGGGGTGGCTCTCGCCGTCGCTTGTTTGCACCGCGGAATTCCCTTTACACTTTATGAACGTGATAGCGGCTTCGGTGCACGATCTCAGGGCTATGGACTCACTTTGCAACAAGCGAGTAGAGCGATCGAGGGATTGGGAATTTTCTCGTTACAAGGGGGAGTGATTTCAACCAGACATGTGGTTCATACTACCGAAGGAAAAGTGATCGGTGAATGGGGAATCAGAAAATGGGGGCGGCCAGATGCGAAAACGTCACCGAAGCGCACGAATGTGCATGTTGCCAGGCAGTCGTTACGCTTGGCTCTGCTTGAACAGTTAGGTGGACATGACGCGGTGCAGTGGGGGCACCAGCTGGTGGATTTTAAGGAATGTGAGGTTAAAGGGGTGGATTTGAGCTTTCTGGTAGAGAGTGAAATGAAGAGCGCCAAGGCGGATCTTGTGGTGGGGGCGGATGGAATTCGTAGTTCGGTGCGGAGGTTGTTGATTGGTGAGGACGCTTCCCCACTATGTTACTTAGGCTGTATTGTGATTTTGGGGATTTGTCCTTTGGGGGATATCGAAGGTCTTGATAGTTCGTTGCTGGACTCGGCCACGGTGTTCCAAACCGCCAATGGCAATGAGCGGATCTACGTGATGCCTTATTCGTCAAGCTCGGTGATGTGGCAGCTTAGCTTTCCAATGTCAGAAGAAGAGGCTAAGGCGTTGAGTGCTCAAGGAACGCAAGCTCTTAAGAAAGAAGCGTGCCGTAGATGCCAGTGGCACGATCCCATTCCCCAGATTTTGGCGGCGACGTTGGAAGCTCAGATTTCAGGGTATCCCGTGTATGACCGAGCGCTACTCGAGTCAGAATTGTTGGAGAAAGGGGCTCAAGTGACCCTGATCGGGGATGCGGCTCACCCGATGAGTCCATTCAAAGGACAGGGAGCGAATCAAGCTCTGCTGGATGCGCTGGCTCTGGCTCGGGGGATCACAAAAGGATGTAGGCCCTTATCTCAATGGAAGAAAGCAGGAGTGAGGGACTGCGTGTTAACTGAATTTGAATCAGAAATGTTGGAACGTAGTGCTACGAAAGTGAAGGATTCAGCAGAGGCTGCATGGTTTCTGCATTCCGATATCGTCCTCCATGAGGGCGACGAACCGAGAGGACGGTGTATAAAGAGAAAGCGAAAAGATGAAGAAGAACGAAAATAAAGACGTTTCCGGCGGCAAAATTATTACCATAATTACAGCAGTCATGTGTTGCTTGTCACTCGTTGCTTGTAAGCAACAGAAAGATGAAGCTCGCGAGCTCGTGATGCAGTCCATAGATGCGCATGGTGGCAAGGACAAGTGGTACAATAGCGGTCAGCTTCAGTTCCGCTGGACCTACCATATGTCTGACAAGGGGCCTGAGGCTATCGTAGATACGGTGCAAACCGTAGATCCGAAAACACTTGCTGTGGTGCATGAAGTTGAAGGACAAGACATCCGCTTTGGCATGAATGGTGGACAAGCCTGGATTCTCCCTGCTGAAGCTGACTTTACGCCTCCACCTAGATTTTGGGCGCTGACTCCTTACTACTTCCTCGGTATTCCTTTTGTTTTTAATGACCCAAATGCTAACTTCGAGAAGCTTGCGGAGACGATGGAATTTGAAGGCGAACGATACACGCAGGTGAAAGTGACATACAACAGCGCGGCTGGAGATTCTCCAGACGATTTCTATGTATTACTCATCGACCCTAAAACGAAATTGACCAGGGGCGCCTACTATAGTGTGACCAATAAGTTGGTTGCTCCCAATGGTCCGGGACCGATAAAATTCATTAGTCTGGATAATTTAAAAAATGTGAACGGCGTGCTACTGGCAGGCGGTCATCGCACTTTCTTGATGAAAGACGGAAAAATCGGCGGGCTAATGCGCTACACCGATGTTTCCAGAGTAAAGCATCTACCTGCAAACACAGTGGATCTCTCGATACCTAAAAATGCGGCAATGAAGTAATTTTCTCAGAACGAATAAAACCAAGAGAGGGATCGTTTTGCCTCTACGAAATGCATCGCCCGGTGCAGCATACGATCTCCGCCTGCACTACGGGCTACGATGTGACGGGTATCGTCAATCGCGGCAATCAGCGTCCGACCGTGTTTCATGACGATTGGCACGGTGAATTTACGGAATTTTCGCAAAGCTTCATTGCGGGAAAGACGATTCCGCTATTGCCGCAGTTCGCCGCACACTGCATGGTATTTCTCCGCGATACGGGCATGACAGCGAGGCTCTGTGAGCCTATGGCCACAAATTCCCATTGGATTGTCAGAGTAGCGCGGCCATTCTTGGCTGCGTCAGGGATGCTCAGGCAGGAATGCCCGAGCTACTTTCCGCCTATGCAGTCGATCTCACGTGGATCCAACGGGATTATGCGGCCATAGCTGTGAGCGAGCCGCTAAACCTATTAATGAAGCCTGGGAATAATGGACCATGCAACGCATTTTGAAAAAGTTATTTCCGGAAAGGATGAAAAAATCGTTTCAAGGTTGCGAGGGAAAAGAATCAGAACAATCGGTCCACCTCAAAGATTCGATAAGCTTTGCGGATATCGGTGAACCGGGCCCGCTAATTACCGATGTATTTAGTCGGCTAAGGGATATTCCCGGTTGGTTCACTGTTGATGATTGCGGACATTTTTTTCTCATATTGTCCTACCAGTCTGCAGTCGGAATCACAGGAGATATGTTGGAGATAGGAAGCTATTTCGGGCGATCAACAGCTTTGATGGCAACGTGCTTAAAGCAAGGAGAGAACATCGTTGTATGCGACGCGTTTGGTCTGGATACAAATGATAGTTATGGCAAGAAACCAACACCGGAAGAGCTGATCGCGAACATTGAATGTGTCAATCAAGGGATAAATAGAGATCGTATTGTCATACACGAGTGCATGAGCAACGATCTCCAGCTCGATACAGAAGAACGATTCAGGTTTATCCATATCGATGGCGGGCATTCCGCCGAACAGGTTTATTCTGATCTCAATCTATGTAGCAAACACCTACTGGCAGGGGGGATCATGGTCGTGGACGACTATCATAACGACTACTGGCCGGACGTTACTCCGGGAACTGATAGATTCCTGGATGAACGTAATACGTTTCGAGTTCTGGCCGATCTAAATCGGCATGGCTCTCGCGGAAGGAAACTCTACCTGATAAAGCAGTAGCATGAATTCAAGGTGAACGACACCAAGGGACACGATGATTCCTCCCAGAGCACAGTTGCCAAGTTCGTGGAAAGGGCTTAAGGATTACACATTCGACCTGCCTTACTTGAGCCCGAATGATCCGTCACATTGTCCGATTCCCATGGCCGAGATCCTTGAGTATTTGGATGTTGAGGCGCCCGGTGGATCATTGTCCGGTTCGGAAGATGTCATGGAATTTGCGTTACAGTTCGTCCGGACCGCCTTGGTCAATAATAGCAAATATTGGATATGGCGTTTTGAGGCCGATGACAATCTCGATTGTTATGTTGCAGCTCGGCAGGAAGTTCGGGGCGACACGATCCTTGGCTTTGATGAGACCTTTGGTCTCACACCAGAACAATGGTTGGTACTGGACTATTATAACGATGAAGATTGGGAAAATTAGGATAAGACGGCGATAGCAAGTGCGTCGAATGTCAGAACGCTAACGCCCAACTCGTTCCCGGAGAATTCAAATTGTTGGACATCAATGCTTTTGCCAAACAACGGCCGAGTGCCAAGGATGGAATTACCGGTTTCCGGCTTACTCTGCCTTCTTGTTGTTTTTTTCCCGTTGGTGAACGTGCCGTTGGGAATAGTGATGTAACAATCATCTATGTGTCGCAAGACGGTCATCCGATTGACAGAACCAGCCGGCATCGCACTGTAGCCACGTCTCTGTGAGACGTGCCGTTCTGACATTGCTTCGCATTGCGGGCACGGCTCACAGAGCCGCGGCTACATCCGCAACGAAATGGATCTTGCGCAGAGACGCAAAGCCCAAAAGAAAGGAAAAAGGCATAATCCCCCAGCAAACGATAACCAGAGTTCGACAGAGCTTTAAAGTTGAATGTCCAATTTATCAACACGCCGACACCCCTGCTAAATGATGCAAGAATGATGACATTCAATGTTACAGACGTTTGAGCCTACGCTATCGAGCTCTGGCTCATATAAGGATAAGGTTGCCGCAATATGGTTGAACTTTTTGAATCAGGGTGGTATTTGCCTGTTGTGGTCGCGTTTCTGTGGCTCGGGGTTGCAGCGATTGCTGGAATAAACCGGAATCTACAACGCGGGGTGATTTTGTTGCCGACATCATCGCAGTAGTTGTAACTGGACTAGTCATGATTGGTTTCGCATGACCTTTGGACATGTCGACTGCGACAACGACAGAATCGATCCATTTATCCTCGGATTCGACTTGAATATGTTCAATATTCGCATCAAATCCGCGAAAAAACAGCCTCGATTTCTCAATTATCTCGTTTCGCCACTAAAGTCCAACAGACTGCCAGAAGAATGGGTTATCGATTTATTTTTGTGCGCAACCGGCTCGTTGTTGCTACCGCCTCACTTGTCCTAACCTCGGTCTGTCTGTCTACCCATTCGCTTTTGGCCGAACAGGAAGCGATTCTCAATCTTGATCTTGACTCTGCGGCGGCGCTTGCGCGCTCCCGAGCTGAGAGGGTACTGGCACGCGAAGCGGGTTTGGCGGTAACGGACGCGGATTCTCGTGCCGCGATGGCGTTTTCCCGTCCAAGCCTGCAGCTCGGCGCAGAGTATACCTACAACGGTGATCTTGCTACTGTGCCATTTGGGCCGTTCGGCAATATCGAAACAGGTCGCGACAACGATCTGCGAGGACGACTGCATGCCGAGTACCTGCTGTGGCATCGAGGACGTCGTCGAATCACACGCAAACAGAATTGGGCATTGTCCGATGTCGCACGGGCTGATGTTATGCTTGCCGCGCGGGATGCCGCCTTTCGCGCCAGGTCCGCAGTCGCTGCGGTGTGGTTTGCTCGAGCACGTCGCGACGTGGCGACGGATCGTGTGCAGCAGCGCCGCGAGGAGCTGGTGGACGCACGAGACTTGCGTGACGTCGGCAAGGTCACCGAACTTGATGTGCGCCAGGCGGCGATAAATCTCATTCAGGCGGAAGACGAGGTGCGCGAAGCAGAGGCCGAAATCGAACGCGCCCGGATCGAAGCCGCCGCCGCCGTCGCATCCGCCCCGAATACCATTCGGATTGTCGGTACGTTGAAGCGAGCGGAGGCCGTCGATGCGCTCCTTGAGCGCGCCCGTGAATTCATCAATAGTGGACCCGAGATTGCCGCGTTGCGATCGCGAATTCGCTTCGAAGAAGCGGAGAGCAGAATTCAGCATGCACTTATGTGGCCGGAATTGAGATCAGTAGGCGAGTATTCATCCGATGGCGATTCGTTGAACGACCAGGAGCAATCGTGGCATATCGGGCTGACACTGGCCTGGCGATTTTACAGTGGCGGCGAGCATCGGCTGCGCGCGATGTCCGCATCGCGCCGTGCTCTGGAGTGGCGTCATCTGTGGGAGGGAGAGGTTCGCGAGCGGGGCAGGTTGGTCGAGCAGATCGCCGTCGACCTGCGGCAGCTCGACACGCGTATCGGCGAGCAGGAACGCGCTGTCGAACTCAGTGCAGCGAACTACGACGATGCACGTGACCAGTACAGGGCCGGTCTCATTACGTTGACGCGATTGGGCGAGATCAGCCTTGGCGTGGCAGAGGCGAGATTTCGTTTCGTAGAGTTGGTTCACGATGAGGTGAATCGCGTCATCGACCTGCTTCGTGTTCTGGAATAATACCGGGCTTTACGTGACATCTTCCTACAATACCTATTTTGCGTATTTCGCTGCCTGGGGCCTCGTACTGGCGCTTTCGTGCGTGGGGTCGACGACCTTGTCCGCGCCGTCTGTGGTGCTTCGCGTTGAAGTCGATCCCGATCAGAACCGCGTCAGCGGCACTGCCGTAATCGCTTCGGCGGCGCCGGTATCCCTCGATATTGCTACAGACGGCCTGCGAACGCTCGAGGTCGATGGTGTCGAAATGGCTTTGCAAGCCGATTCGGTCACAGTGAATGTGCCCGGCGGCGGCGACATACACCTTACCTTCGAAGCGGCGCCGCCGTCTGACGGTGTAAATGTCATTGACGCCGACAACGTCGTCTTGACGCACAGCTGGTATCCGTTGCCGTTGGTATTGGCGACCTATCGTGTCACCGTCACGCTGCCTGCAGGGTTCATTGCGGTTTCTGAAGCAGAAAACATCCGCTCCCGTAGTGCAACGGATACCATCACGCATGATTCTGTGTTTGATCATCCTTTGCCCTCGGTGTCACTCGTCGCGTCGCGACACTATACCGTTTCCCGTAAACAGCATCGCAACATCGATGTCGAAGCCTACTTCTTCGGAGCCGACCAGCATCTGGCGGATCAGTACCTTGCGGCGGCCGTGGCGTATATCGCGGATTACGAGCAGCTCCTGACGCCGTTTCCATATTCCCGATTTGCGATCGTGGAGACGATTACACATGCCGGCAACTCCTTTCCGACGTTTACCCTCCTGGGGCAGTCCGTCGTCAGGCTGCCGTTCATTGTGGACGCATCGCTTCGTCACGAGATCGCGCACCAATGGTTTGGCAGCAGCGTGTACGTGGACTACGCCTCGGGCAACTGGTGCGAGGGGCTTACCACCTATCTCGCGGATCACCGGGCGGCGGATCTGAAAGGCGAGGGGAGCGCATACCGGAAGGCGTTGCTGGTCGATTACGACGCCTATATCGCCGAAGACAATGCGTCGAGCGTGCGGGATTTTCGATTTGGATCGTCGAAGACCGAGCGAGCATTGGGCTACGGCCGCGCGATGATGATCTTTCACATGCTCAAGGGGAAGATCGGTGAGGGCGCATTCTATACGGCTCTGCGAGACGTGGCGGAAGTGCGACGCTACGAGGTGACCAGCTGGGATGACCTACAGGCCGCATTTGAAGCCGCATCAGACTCGGCTTTACAGGTTTTTTTCCAGCATTGGTTGGATCGTAGCGATGTGCCCGAGATCGCGGTCTCTGCTGCCGGCACCATTGTTCTGGACGGAATCCCGCAGCTCGAACTGGGTCTTCGCCAGCGTTCGCCGCCTTATCCTATGAGCCTGCCGGTGGTCATGCGGTCCGATGCTCCGCCGGTCGAATCGTGGTTGCCATTCGACGAAGTTTCGGCCACTGTGACTGTGCCGGTCCCTGTACCGCCGGCCAGCCTGATCGTCGACCCGGCCTATCATGTCATGCGTGCGTTGAGTCCCGCGGAGACCCCGCCGGTGCTGGCTGCGTTTTTGGCGCGACCGCGGGTTACTGCGATCATCGCGGAAGCCGATGTGGACCGTTATCGACCGGTTCTTGCGGCAATGCACTTGCAGAATTGCACCGAAGTAATCGACGATTCGTTACTGGACAACGGCGACATCGCATTCGATACATCGCTTGTCATCACTGGATTCGACAGCCGTGCGGCGCGCCAGGTCTTCGGTCGCCAGGCTGTGCCTGTCGACGATGTGCGTTTGGTCGTTGCACGAAGCCCGTGGCATCGCGATGAACTCGTGATGGTGCTGCAGGTCAACAACACCACATCGGAAAACCAGGTCGTGGGCCGAAAACTCAGGCGTTACGGCAAGTACACCGAGCTGGCCTTCACGGATGGGCGTAATACGCATAAATCCGTCGCCGCCACGGCAGACGGCATCCATGTCCCGATCGCGCGGCCGGTCCGCGTGACGAAACCCGGGCCGCCTCCGTCAATTCCGGATATGCTGCGCGATGTCGACGCGCGTTCGGTGGTGTTCGTTGGTGAGCAGCACGACCAATACGCCCACCACATAAACCAGTTACAGATTATTCGAACGCTTCACGAGCGGCACGGCGCGACGGCAGTGGGAATGGAGATGTTTCCGGCCACGGCCCAGGATACGCTGAATGCCTATATCGCAGGAACGATAGAGGAACGGCAGTTTTTGCGGCAATCGGGCTATTATCGCGTCTGGGGTTTCGACTACACCCTCTACAAGCCGATTCTTGACTACGCCCGTGAAAATAAGATCCCGGTGATCGGCTTGAATCTGGATCGGGAGCTTGTTTCACGCGTAGCCCGAGTCGGGTTGCAGCGTGTCGGAGACACCGACCTGTTGCCGGCAGGAATGGATCTTACAAACACACGATATCGCGACGACCTCAGGCCGATTTTTACGGCACATATGCATGGCGGCATCGGCCACGACGACCGGCGTTTCGAGTACTTTGTCCAGGCTCAGGCGGTATGGGATGAATCCATGGCCGACCATGCTGCCCGTTTCCTGAATGCCCATCCCGACGTCATATTGGTCGTCCTTGCAGGAAATGGCCATATTCGGTACGGATACGGAATTCCTGATCGACTCAGCCGCCGTTATCCGAGCCGCCGCACCACGATTCTGCAGGACGATGACACCACAGAAGGCATTGCTGATTTCGTGCTACAGACCGAGACTATTCCCGGGCGCGGCGCACCGTTACTGGGCGTCATGATCGAAAACGAGAACGACAGCCTGTTGGTTCGTGACATTGTCACTGACTCTGCGGCAGCACGTTCAGATATTCACCCCGGCGACCGGATCACGGCTGTGGCGGGCGAAGACATACGCAGCCTGGAGGACCTGAAGATTGCGTTGTTTTTCACCAATCGCAGTGTAGCGGTGCCGGTGAGCCTGATACGCAACGGTACGACCGTTGAGACCACCGTACTATTCGCGGATTGATTCGGTCGCGGTCGCCCGGTCCGGTTTGTCTCGCGGCATTGATTTCTTTCATATTATGCTTATAGTCAAAAACCAGTGTTTTTTCTTTACAGAAGCCATCACGTCCAACACTGACTGTAAGAGTTCTATCAGCCGCTTTTGGGGCAATAGTAGCACAGCCATCCGGGCTGTAGCTTTATTGGTAAGCGCATTGACAACAGCACATAGATTTAGGATTTTAAGTGTTTGTCCGATTCAGAGTGAGGGCAAGCTACAGGCTGGAAGCCTGTGCTACTTGTGCGCCGTTCGTAGTGCGTTTCGATACAGGCTAAGCGCGATTACATGAAAGGAACACTTATGATTGCTACAGAAACGTACTCGAAAATAGCGGCCTCTGCCTTGGTTGCATTGTGCCTCTTGTGCCCGATGCCGGCACAAAGCGGTATTACATTCTATGATAGCGAGGCAGAATGGCTCGCTGACGTCACCGATCTTGAAACCTTTCTCTTAACGAGTGAAAATGTCGCGACAGCCGATGAAGGTGATGCGGCGCCGGGAGTCAATGAGCAGCTTGAGACTGGGGTCCTTACCTTTCAGGCTGTGAATACGGGCTTGACCACGAATTTCGTTCGATGAGGGCAGCGGCGACGACGATATCGCCATCGCAAATCTGCGGTTTGCCGCGGCAGCCGTGCCGGAATCATCGACATATGCGCTTCTCGCGGCCGGCGCCGCCGGTTTATTCGTGGTCTGCCGCCGTCGTCGTTTTGTCGCCGTATAGTCCAACGTCTGGTAGGCGGCGTGCGAACATTCCAGCGCCGACATCGGCGTCGTACCCGATTGGCCATTGCCTCCGATGTACAACAATCACACCGTCGGCGTCGTAATCCCCTGTTACCGGGTCGAGAAAGAAATCGCCGCTGTTATTGCTCAGCTCCCAGCGTTTATCGACCGGATAATCGCTGTCGACGACGCTGGGCCGGACGGGACAGCGGCGGTCCTCGACGCTATGAACGATCCTCGGCTTATCGTTATTCGTCACGATACGAATCAAGGTGTCGGCGGCGCGATGGCGAGCGGCTTCGACAAGGCGCTGGACCTGAACCTTGATGTTGTCGTAAAGATTGACGGCGACGGGCAGATGGCGCCGGAACACATCGTCGACCTGATTGACCCGCTTAGGGCAGGAATCTGCGACTATGCCAAAGGCAATCGCTTTCTGCACTTCCGCGAACTCAGGAGAATGCCGCTTGTCCGGCAGTTCGGAAATATCCTTCTCACATTTCTTACCAAGGTCGCCAGCGGCTACTGGCATATCTTCGACCCCCAGAACGGCTTCGTCGCCATCGGCCGGCCTTATCTTGTGACTCTTGATCTGGACAGGATTCGGAGGCGCCGTTATTTCTTCGAAAACGAGATGCTCATCCAGCTCAATATCGTCGGGGCTCGCGTACTCGATTGTCCGATGCCCGCGAAATACGGTAATGAGACCTCATCGTTGAAAATTTCGCATATCCTGTCTTATTACCCGTATCTGCTCCTGCGCGGCTATTTCTCGCGGCTCTATCATCGCCATGTCCTGCGCGATTTCTCGATTATTATTCCACTCTATTTTTTCGGTTTTTCGCTGTTTGCCTTCGGCGTCGTCTTCGGGATCAACGCCTGGGTAACCTCAGCACGCCTCGGCGTCGCCACACCAACGGGGACCGTTATGATCGCGGTGTTACCGTTGATACTCGGCTTTCAGATGTTAATGCAAGGGCTGATGCTGGAAATTCTCCAATCGCCCCGCGCCGACTCGGCCGCATCGCGGACCGAGCGAAGCCGGGGGCGGGCAGACGAACGGTCGGATTTAAGTTCTTCGTAATACGCATGTGTACTACCCGTTTGATTTGCTACATGGCGGTAGACCGCACGGAGTAGGACGGTGCGGAAGCGTCCGGGAAGCCACAACTGGAGTTGGTAACTCCAACTACGCTCGCATGTCATTTCTTGCAAGAAAATCCTTGCCGCAACAGTCTGGTGATTGGCTCATGACGTCGGTTCAGGAACCGCACGGGCAAAATTCTTTTTGGAGTTGATCCGTTGCCGCCAGGTCGGTCCGTAGCGATAGGGAAAGTAGGAATCGGGCGGCATCGGATATACGCCGAAGGAGAAGTAATCGAAGATGACATTGTCGATCATATCTGCGTCCATGGTTTGCAGGCCGACCTTGGTATAGTTGCAATACTTTGTGGGCGAGTCGTACGGCGGTGAATTATTGTAGAATATCATGATATCGTAGACAAGATTGTCGTTGACGGTGTCGTAAAATGCTTTTTGCGTGAAACGACCGAAATACGCGGCTGTCCGAATGAGCTTGAATGAGGATTCGCAGAGGTAGCGCTCAACCCGGGTTGCGAAATCGTCGCATAGTTTCTTGTTTCGATAATCCAGGGCAATATGGACGTCGATGTCTGTGTCTTCAGATATGAAGTCCCGTTCGCGGCGAAAGCCCAGTGCCGTGCCGGCTGCGAGCCATAACACCGGTGTTGCCGGCCACATGGTGTCAATCGCAGCTTTGAGCGTCAACGCGTAACCGCGTCGCAACGTTCTGGCGCAGTCTCTGCCCTCGAGGAGAGTAATCTGCAGGGGATCGACGAAATTTTTTACCTTCACGTCGGATCGGTATGATTCAGCAAAGTTCATGGTATACCGTAGGCTAGGCTAGTGTCCTGGCACTTAATTTATTCACCCCATTTGCGAGACAAGAAACTAGGGCGATTCGGAAGACATTTCAAACGGGAACAATCCAAATGGTATCGGCAACCAACACGCCAATAAAGGATGACCTGGTAGTAGGCATTCTCGGAGGTTTCGGTCCATACGCAACGAGCGAGTTTTTTCGGCGGATAGTCGAACATACACCGGCCGAAACCGAGAGCGATCATCTTCGCGTAATTATAGATAGTAATCCGAAGGCGCCAAGCCGCACGCGTGCGGCCATCCATGGCGGCGACTCACCCGTTCCCGCGATCCGCAGATCATTGCAGGTTCTCGAGGCCGCCGGCGTCGATTTTATCGCTACGCCATGCAACTCCGTTCACTATTTTTTCGATGACTATGTCGACGCCGTACAGATAGAGGTGCTCGATATGCTCGCGATCGCTCATGCATTCGTTGTGCAGTCGATGCCGCAGGTGCGGCGACTGGCGATACTCGGCACAGCCACCACGGTCGTCAAGACGTTATATGCGCCGTACTTTGATGAAAACCACACACGTCTGGATTACGGCGCCGACGCACTACAATCGGATGTCAGCGCCGTGATTGAAGCGACGAAACAGGGTCGGCCCGGGGCGGAGTTGTCGCTTGCGCTGTCCCGCCTTCTCATGGAATTCAAAGGACGCGGGAATGACGCAGCCCTCCTTGCATGTACCGAATTATCCCTGATTCGTCTGCACCCGATTTCTGATCTACCCGTATTCGATACCATGGAGATCTGGGCGCGAGCCGTAGTTTCAAAAGCACAGTCGCGCGGCAGCCGATGAGAGCCATTTTACTCAACGCGGGCCGAGGCCGGCGGGTCGGATGCGGCAACAAGTGCCTCCTGCGGACTGGGGCCGGCACCATTTTGGATCGCCAACTCGGAGCTCTGAAGCGTAACGGGATCTGTGACGTCATCGTGGTTGTCGGGCACGACATGGCGAAAATCCAATCCCGTTACCCGCAGCTGCAGTATGTCGAAAATCCTTTGTACAGGGTTACAAATACCGCCTATTCGTTGATGATGGCCTTGCGAAGTGACCGTCGTGCAGCCTTTGTCGTCAACGGCGACACCATGTTTTCAGACGCAACGATCGCCGCCATGATGCCGTATGATGACGCCGCGGCGATACGGAACACCCCACATTGTCCGGTCTCGGAAATTTCTGTAAAGTTGGAGAATGGCGACATCGTGAAGATTGGTCGCGGTGTCGACAGAGATTTCGAATCCGTTGGCATCCATAAGTTCTCTGCGTCCACCTGCGAACGTCTCTTCCGTGCGCTAAGTCGATCTGATTTCAATACTTTTTTCCCGGAAGTCGTAGACGACATTCTCCCGTTTGGCTTTCGGGGAGTTTTTGTCGACGACGTTTACGAGGTAGACACGCGTCAGGACTATCTGGACATGCGGCGACGTTCCGAAGCGTTGGTCGTCGCGCAGCTTGACGAAGAAAACGTACCGGCCGTGTGCGCATTTTATGCGCAACAGCCGCGCGACGTGACGGCGTACTTCAAGCCACATGGTTTCGATCTCCCCGTTATGATGGGTAATCTGCGGGATGGCAACTACTACTGCGCACTGCAGCGTGACCAGCAGCTGGTCGGTTACGGATATCTCCGGGGATTCGACAAACCGGGTTTTCCCGCGCTGGGGTTGTTGACTGGTCACGACACGAGCGGGCGCGCATACGGGTTCTATCTGGGTATGCATCTGCTTGAACACGGTCGCGCTCTCGGTCTCGATGCGGTTATCCTGAACACCTGCATTACACATACTCGTGCCATACGACTATATCAGAATCTGGGATTTCGCTTCAAGCAGGTCATGAACACCCGCTGCTATGCCATATTCGACTATTACCGGGCGGATCTGGAAATTCCGCAGCATTACATTGATCTTACGAAGGATCGATCAGATATCTTTTGCCGTTGGCTTGATTGAATCAGGCCCGTAGATCCTGGTAGACGGCTTCGTACGCATCGATCAGGGCCTCGATGCTAAATGTCTTCTCCGGTATGACGTCGAAATTCCCGCGATGGACGTCCAGAATAGCGCGTGCCAGGTCATCTGCGTCACCGACGCGGAACAGCTTCACCTTGCCGTGCACGACCTCCGGCAACGATGCGGCATCGCTGACGACGACGGGGCGACCGAGCGCACAGGCCTCGGCCGCGCTGTATCCAAAGCCTTCGGTCAGCGATGGGATCACGACGCAATCCGCCATCAGCAGGTGAGAGGGGAGGGCGTCGTACGGCACGGAATCCACAAGCACGACATTCCTCTCCAGGTCGTGAGTCGCAATATACGACTTGAGATGCTCAATCTCGTAGCTTTCCGAATGGGATACCAGTAACACCGCTTTCGCCTCCGGCATTCTGCCTGCCACCTGTTTCACCGCCTGCATCATCACCTCTATGCCCTTGGTGATGCCGGGCCTGCCGAAGAACAGGTATACCCATTTCGTGGTAAGATCGTGGCATCTGCGAATCGCTTCCGTCGATTCGTGGCTGTACTTATCTGCATCCCAGTGCTCGTAGTCGATACCGCAGTAAATACGGCGCAACCTCGTATCGGGATGTCGGGTGAATATGCGCAGGCAGTTGTGGGTGTAACGCGAGATAGCGATGACGCGGTCGAATCTCAGGTTCAACACGATGCGCTCGTGTAAACGCATGATGCGATACAGGATCGCTGTCCGGGAACGATTCTTCGTCCACATGCGGCCGAGAACTTCGAAAACAGTGATTACACCCGGTGTACCTGTTAACCTGGTGGCGAGCCAGACTGGAAACGTCACAATATACGGGAAGGTCTGGACTACATCGTAGGTACGGATATGCCGCAGTAGATAGGGGAAACACGTGAAGAAAAGGGAAAATCGCGGCGACAGCATATTCACGGTGAAGAGTCGGATATAGCGCACACCGTTAATCGTCTCATCACGTGCCAGATCCGTCCTGTATCGCGATGTCACGATAGTCACATGATGTCCCCTTGCTGCAAGACCTTCGGTCAGGCATTTGATAAGCATTTCGGCCCCGCCGACATAGGGATAGGCGTAGTCATAAACGAAGAGAACACGCATCGGTTTCACCGGGTATTATCCTGTCGCACCACCTGATAGATATGCGCCTGGCCGAAAGACGTAATATGTCTATAACTCGTCGACCGATCAAAATGATTTTTCTGCCTTCCCAGACACAAGATAAAGTCGAGATCCAGCGCGAGAAATTCCGGATTGTCCGGGTTTACACGCACTGTGACACTGTCTGTGGCATTGCTGAAAATGGTGAGTGCCCGAGGACGTTTGTCGGTCTTGAAAATAACATGTGCGTATCGATTGTACGCATCCACGAACTGACCGTCAGGATCCAGTTTTTTCCAAAAATCGAACTGCGGGTACGGATGTACGCCATTCACCGCGTGCACGCCGATGACACGGAATAGGTTCGGTAGGCGAATGCCGCTGAACACGGCCCAACGCGACTGTCCAACCGTTCGGTCCAGGTCCACGATCGTTCGTGAAAGCGGTTGGTTGCGGATGGAATCAACACCCCCCTTTGCCAGCGGATTGAACCAGATCGTCCCGTATATCCCGAGCGCGGCCAGGCATGCTATGGCAATCGGCCTACCTGACAGGACCAGGAACGCTATTGCGCAAGAGGCCGCGCCAAATACACACACACGGGTTGTGCTCAAGTCAGGTATGACGGCCTGCACCCGCAGTCCTTCGAAAATCATTGCCGCGCACCATAGCGCGGCAAGCGTTCCGCATACCGCGCGGTCTCGTGCCGGTGATTTTGACGGCTGCCGCCACGACACATACGCTACCAGCAGAATCATCTCGGCGATCCCGTAGCCGAGGATCGAGCGGATCTCCGGGACGCGCGACAACAGGGTGATTTTTGCCACCACCGGCGGTACGCCGATAAATCCCCAGACCAGCAGCACGCCGAGGAACGCGCACATCGATAGGATCGGCCATGTCGGGCGCCGATGGTCCGCGAGCCAATCCCATGCGATCTTGAGCAGAACAACAGGAAAGATCAGAACATACGACGCTGCCCGGCAGATACTGCGCAAGTCGCCCCAGTCGGTGACGAACTTCGCCGCGAAAAAATTTGCGTTGAACAGCTCAACATCCCGCAGGCTGCCACCAACCGTGACCCGATTGCCGGGATACACGGTATGCGCCATAAGTTCGAGCGCATCTCTTGCCTCGATAAGAAAGTACGCCGTTGCAGCGGCAATGAAAAGCAGAGCTGCACTCAAACCCAACGTTCGCATAGCGATGCGATCGACGCACCTTCCGCGCGACACTTCCTGAATCGTAACGGCGATGAGGAGAATTAAGAACAGGTAGCCAAGCGTGACTTGATAAGGGGGGTAGAGGGTCGTAGTGAAGACCGCGCCGCAATAGCCGAATAGCGCACTGTTGATCACAATATTCCGAGTGGTGCGCGCAAACAAAACGTGAACAGCGGCGACGAATCCGAAGGCCGCGAACAGAATGAATACCGCGCAATTCATCGCCCAGAACTGCACGAAAGGAGAAAAGAGTAGAGCCAGCGCGGCGGTGACAGATAGCCCGAACCGGTTTCGGCTGACGATCATGAAAACCAGAAAACACGAATAAAACAGGCCGAAGACACCCAGCCACCATTTCCACGCCAAACCGAAGCCGTCGCTCACAAAGTATCCCCAATCGGTTGGTCGCAACAGCGTTGTGGGGTGTCTGCTGGGGCCGCAGATCAGCATGTTGACACCCTGCTCGCTGATCAATGTATTGAATACCGGGAATCGCGGCTGGTGCAGGCGCTGGCTCAGAATGAAGGGGATTGAGACGATCCAGTCGTCCAACCGGATATTCTGTGCCTCGCCCCATAACACCGATGTGGGTTGCGGATCGCCAAGCAGTTTATTCCACGCAGCGATCGAGTATCCGTGGAACTGACATAAAGACAGCAGGCACCATAGTGCCAGGATCACAGCGAGAAGCGTTTTGTGTCGCTTGTCGAATGACAGCAGCGGCCCGGTATGGTGGTCGCCTGCGTTGCGTTTGGCGGGCGCAGTCGCAGGTGCGTGGTGGGCTGCGGAAGCCGGCGGATTCTCGTCTGCCTGCGAGTGGGCGGAGTGTTTCTCAGGCCGCCGGGCAGATGGCCGACCGTCGTGTTGTTTTCTTCGTTTTCGGCTCACTGGCTGCCCCGACGCGATACGATCGCGCATTTTATACAGGTTATCCCGCGCCGTACCGCAGCTTGCATCGCGACACCGCTAACCAGGCAGTATATCGCAACCACAGCACCAAAGACCTGCCAACCACTGTCGCGCCGGGAAACGGACGTCGCGGCATACAGGTACATGCTGCCAAGAACACCACTGACGATGAGCGCAATGGTTGACCAACGAAACGCGTGAACGCGCAACGTCGACCGTATGACGCCCCATGTGCCCGCGAAAATCAGCACATATGTTGCAAGCGTGGCGAGGGCGGCTCCATCAATTCCGTATAAACGGATGAGTACCGCGTTGCCGGCGATGTTTACGCAAACCGCTGCCGCTACGATCTTTGCCGCTGGCTTTGTGGCCCCGACTGCATTTAGTATGGTGATATTCAATGCAGCAATAACCTGTAGCGGTACGCTCAAACCCAGTATCTTCAATGCCGTCGCTGCCGCCGTGAATTCGGTATTGAACATTACGGAGATCAGGGATTCGGCGTAACACAGAGTAAACAATAACATAAGGAATCCGAAAAACAGGATCAGATCGAATGTCAATTGATAGATTTGGTTTAATTCGTTGTGTTTCTTGTCTTCCCATAATTCGCAGGCGATCGGGCAGAAGACCATGGGCAGGATCATTAGAAATAGAAATATCTGCATTATCGGGAGCGCGACATTGTACAAGGCCACTTCACGGAGGTTGGCAAGCTGGGTGAGCATAAGTGTGTCGACGGACGTGATGATCATCGTGCCGGCCTGTGCAATAGTGATCCAGCCGCTGAACGCCCATAGGTCGCGCAGGCTCGATCTGCTCCAGCCTGCGGGCAGCACAAGGTCGCGATGGCGGCTGCGGAGGTAGAGCCAGCCGACGGGAACGATGATCATATGAGCAGCCAGCCATGCAGCGGCCGGCGTGAGTACCCCAAGGTCATCGATCAGGGATATATTGATCGTGAGAACCATCAGGAATACCAATGCCTGCGTGGCATTAAGCGAGACAAAATCCTTCACGCCTCTCAGGGCGTTTAGCATGGATCGAAAAATCGCTGCGATGGGAATCGAAATCGCAAGGAGCAGGAACGGCGCAGCACCATCGGCGTATCGAAAAAATCGGTGCAGCAGAAGGTCGTGAATCATGTACAGTAAGAGAACGATGACCGCGCCGCATACCACTTTGTGCATCACTGACGCGTAGAAAACCGATCTCGCCTGACCCGGGTTGCCTGCTGATTTCGCGCGCGCGGTGAGAATGGTCTGTGACTCGCCTATCCCGATATCAAGCAAGACAACAGCGGTCGTAGAAAGCGTCAACGCACTGTAGAAAAATCCGTAGTCTTCGACGTTCAGGTTTACCGCCAGCACCCTGCGGATCGCATAATTAACCAGGCCTATCAATGCGAAGGCGATACCGGATATTGCTACGCCGTTGAAGAACTCTGCTCCCGATGTTCGCTTCACGTCTGGTGTCATTTTCCGTCTTCTTGAGGCGCCATTGGAAGGCGCAATAGCTGAAGTTAGTGCCTGAGCGAAAAAACCGAGACATCCCGATCTGGAGCGCGGTGAAGGAGCTTTGATTCTTGTCTGAGTATACCACGCTCCGATCGCACAGACAGGAATGTGCTACTGGGTCTTTCGCCCAGGCACTTGTTGTCACAACGGAATCAGCGTCAACCGCCGCGGCTGGCTGGCTGGTTGGATTGCTGCCGTGCCGATCATCTTCCCCAACAAAACTATGCCGTCAACCCGCTTTCTTCGCGACAAACACATTGCTGAGATACAACGTGTTGTGAACAGGAAGAAGGTTGGAAAGAACGATGCCGGCCATTGTGAACGGGGCGACAACAAGCGGCATCAATAACAACTTAAGGTAGAGATTGCGGGGAAGAATATGGTTGTAAACATAATTATTCCACAATTGCACAACGGTTTCGACGACATTACCACATTTACCGGCGTGGACAATGGCGAACCCGTGTCTGGTCAGGAGCGATTTCAGCCCAAAGGACGTGTAACGAGCGTAATCAAAGGGAGCCTCATGTTCCTCCCATGCGAACGGCAGGGTCACCAACAGATGGCCGCCAGGTTTCAGAACGCGATTGAGTTCCGACAGAATGCGGTCGGGATTGAATACATGTTCAAGAACCTCGGAAGCAAAAACCGCATCAAAATGCCCATCATCGTAGGGTATCGTTTCTCCGTCATACCAGACATCAGCCCGTTTGTCGGATGGGGCATGTCCGCTGTCCACGATATCCAGTCCAACGTAAGCGTCTGCCGGAAAAAGATGACGATAGGGTTGATTGCCGCAACCAAAATCCAGTAGCCGTCCGCTCATGAAGTGACTATTTATCGCGATCTCGGCCTTCAGTTCCTTGCGGACAAAATACACTGGGCTGATAAGCACCGACAATAGCGTCGGATGAAAACTCTCCCGGCGGTAGGCATCACGGAGTCTTTTGAAGAATATACGGTTTGATTGCTGGACGTTCCGCATGATTTTCAGTTGTATAATGCCTTGTTTTTGCCGTTCGGAGTGGTTTCAATGAGATCGCGATAAACACGTTGGAGTCTGTCAAAATAGCGGTCTTTAGTCACGTTTTCGGAAAGTCGGCGGCTGCATTCACCGTAGGCAATCAAGAGTGGTTTGTTGTGAATCAATTCGAGAATAGCCTCGGCGAGTGCGTCGGCATTGCATGGTGGCACGATTAAACCGTTTTCCCGGTGTTTCACGAGTTCGGCGTTGCCGCCGCGATCCGTTGCAATCACGGGTAGTCCGAGGGCGAGGGCGTCGTATATCACGACCGGTGAATTTTCCATCCAGATTGACGGTACCACCAGAAGTGACGATTCGCTATAGTAGGTGTCGACCTCACTTTCCGGAACATGCCCGATAAATCGTATGATATGTGATAAACCCAGTTGCGACGTCAGCCATTCCATGCTGGATCGCTCGGTCCCGTCGCCCGCTATCGTTAATCGCACGTCAGGAAAAATTTTCGCGACCGTGTTCATCGCCTCAACTAAAATCCGACATCCCTTATTCTCTTCAAGTCTGCCAACAAATAACACTTTCCCTGTCGGTCGTGCGGCGGCCGGGGCGGCATCAGCCGTCTTGCCGGAAAAATAGGGCATTACGTCGATATTTCGGAAGCCCGCATCTTCCATGAAAACCTTCAATCGGTTTGTCGCCGTCATAAACGTGCTGACGTGCCGTTTCTGAAGGAAATACTTCAACGAAAAGAGATAGGCGTGCGTCGGATATGACACGGGTGTAAGACAGCCATGACGCAGGCATTTCAGCCCGATGCCCTGGTCGCAAACCCGCATGTCGTCGCGGTGTACGCCCCATAACGCCGGACACACGATGCCGTAATCGAGGATCGTGCGAACCACACGATGCCGCTTCAGCGGTAACAGGATCGTAAGGATGTGTTTGTCTATATTGTGCAGATGCACGATGTGTGGATTAAATGTATTCAGGATACGCTGCAATGCGATGAGACCGACCGGGTGAAGTGTGGCGCCGGACACATATCGAAGCAGATCCCAAGCCGGATCGCGTATTACGCGGAGACGTCGTTCGCGAACATTGCGATTTCCGAAGGCAAGGTGAAAGACGTCGTGTCCGATCTTGCGCAATTCTGCAATGGTATTGGCCACGATTGTCTCGGCGCCGCCGACAGGGTTGAAATCGTCGTTTACAACCAGAATTCGATACACACGTTCATCCGTCATTCGTTACCGTCATACTTAGGTATACGTGCTCAAGCGCCACCGCGGCAGCATCCCACGAGAATCGGCGCTCTACGCGCCGACGTCCCGCCACACCCATGGTGTGGCGCAACTTGTCATTCTGGAGTAACTGTAACGCCGCCGTCGCGAGTCGTCCCACGTCTCGCGGCGGAACGATAAAACCGCTGACGCCGTCTTCGACAACATCAATAACGCCGGGGCAGCGATATGCCAGCACCGGTATGCCGCATGCACCGGCCTCTGCAAGCACGATGCCGAATCCCTCCCGCGTCGACGGCAGAATCAATAGTCGCGATTTCCTGATTTCCGCGATAACGTCGTCGTGACGTTCCAGTTTGCCCAAAACCTTGATTGCCACGCGAAGGTCTTTCGCGTCAATCAACTTCCGTAATGTCGGTTCCATCGGGCCATGCCCGATGATTATCGCCGATATGGCCGGAATGGTTTGTTTCAGTCGCGCGACTACATCGACAAAATCATCGACATGTTTGTTCGGTGCCAGGCGGCCGACGAAAATCACATCGGTCGGCTTGCCGGCCGCGGGGGCGATCGAATCGATCGTGGCAATGTCTGCGCCGCAATAGACCAGCTGCAGCCGACTCCGTGGTATCCCGTAATTCGTATGCAAGGCGTCCCGTGCCGAATCACTGATCGTAACCATTGTGCTGTAGGGCAGTCGGTACAGCACCTTCTCCGCAATCCGTCCGATACGGCCGGAATCGAGCCATTGATCTTCATCCGCGCCGGCAACGTCGTAAATTGATGCGACCATCGGCATTTTCATCAATTTACTCGCAACAAAACAGGCTAATAACGGGCTGAACGGCTGGACGTCGATGAGATCGTAGCGATGCGTCGAGAAGTACCGTAACAACGCTACCTGATAATGTAGGAATTGACCCGCGGTGCGATATGGCAATTGCTGTATGCGCGGCCCTATATGGCGCATTTT
The DNA here is from genome assembly GCA_021772615.1 of Verrucomicrobiota bacterium. Lineage (GTDB taxonomy): Bacteria > Verrucomicrobiota > Lentisphaeria > JABSQK01 > JAJFLO01 > JAJFLQ01. Next base: position 30,150 of record JAJFLQ010000183.1, read on the forward strand.
TACGCCGTCGGATATTTCGGTGTCGGGGCACGTGCCCTGTCGCATGCTGACCCACGTGACATCGTGACCGCGACCTGCGAGTCGTTTCGAAAGCTCGAAATAACGCCGTTCGCCGCCGCCCGCGTAATGCGGCACGCTGAACTCGGTGACCATCGCAAGTTTCATGTGGTCGGGAACCGAAGTCGCGCCGGCAATTGCAGCAAGGAAAGTGTTGAATACTGGAGCATTAAGGGGAGTAGCATACAGGTCACCTGGCCTCACCGCAAATCGATCGGCGTGCGGTTAAAACATCATGCCCACCGTCAGCGTGTGTAGATTCAGTCCGGGATTGGGCTCCCGTGTACTGGCATTTGACATGTGCTGGAATCGATACCCGACGCGCAGGTCATGGGGGGCTTTTAAAAATAGTCCGGCGTGACTGATGAATTGAAACTGGCCGCCAAAGTCCTGTACACCCAGTTCATCCTGACTGATAAATGTGGGTGAAACACCAATTGCGATGGATACCGGCAACTGTGGCGTCGTTATCGATAGAATCGGTCCCACCGAGACGATTACGGCGCTTTCGTGGTTGGTTAGCAGAGCGCCTGCAGCGGTATCAAGATATGTTGCGGCTGTAAGATCTCCCCAAACTGTGAGTTGCCACGACAAGTCATGTGTGTAATAAAATTCATATTGCTCGAATTCCTCGTCTTTGTCGGTCGCCGGAATGCCGGCCCGCACACCGATTTCGCCCGCAAGGGCGGTCGATGCGACCGCGGCGGATACAATCCACGCTGCGATCCACCATGCCCGACCTTGAATGGGTGCATTCGCAATGTCCGAACTATTCCGCCCTGTCATATCGTTCCTAACCGGACATTACCCGAAGTCACACAAAATCATTCATCCGTAAACGGATGAATGCCGCTCGGCCTGTATCCGCGTATTCGCCATAATTGCAAAGGTTTTCAAGACTTACATCGCCGTGCGCGCGGCATGGCAGGTTCGATGCTCGTAATAATGTGGCACTGTGTGAATGATGGTCAAACCATGACGGTAACTTATAGGGAGGAAGAATCATGACAACCACGGTGACAGCTCGACTTGTTTGTGTGGCATTCTCCGTGAATGCGCCACCCGGAAGTGATGTGTACGTGACTGGTACGTTCAATCACTGGAACGGCAGTTCGCAAAAAATGACCGACATTAGCGGTGAGGGCGACTACCATGTTAGCCTTATGCTCCTTCCCGGTACGTACGAATATAAGTTCGTGATTAACGGGCAATATCAATCCGATCCGAACTGTCCGACATGGGAGATCAATGAATTTGGTACGCTAAACAGCGTGATCTCAGTAGAACACTGCCCGTGTTCGTAATACCGGTCTCGTCACATTCCGAGCCGGACTCGGATGTCGCATTCGATGGAAGTTCCCGAATTATCGTGAGTTTCAGGTCACGTTGAGCAGTACGCATGGCGTAGTGCAAGCATGCTAAAGCGCGAACGCCAACGAAAATCTCACGTATACGGCATTGGGGGGCATGCCACGTTGCCCCTCAATTTCTTTTATCCGACGGGATTCGATTGGTTGCCGATAGCCCGTCCGTATCCACGGCCGTGACGCCTTGTATTGCCCGCCGGTGGTACAGAAACTCAAAGAGGTTGCCTTCGTGCGGCTGATCCCAGCGAACGTGCGTCGTCGGTATTGCGCCAAGATTGATCCGTTCCAATTTGGAACTTTGCAGCAGGATTTTCACGAAGTCTCTGTTATCGGACAGGATCGTCGCTGCGAGTGTTGCGTTCAGGTGCGGTTCAGACTCCAAATAATCGGTCTCGACAACGCTGACGTACGGAAACATGAATTCTCGCTGTGCCAGAGGATGGTGCAGGGATGCACAGCGAATGACCGTGGGCTGCAAGAATGAACTGCCCTCGACCTCAATCAGGCGATCGCCGGTTCGGTAGTCCGCAGATACATCGATAGCGCCATCAACGTCGAGGCCGCGCTCTATGACAGTGTTGATAGCCTCGGCAGTGCCTGTATTGGAAAACGCCGACAATGCCGCCGTCTCGACTTCCATCGGGAGCGGATTGAGGGATGCCAGGCGTTCTGCCAGCGCATGCGCGATAGCGTCGGCATGGGACGGCGTCACGATCATCGAGGCGTTGATGCAGCTGCGGCCGCCGTTTGCTGCCACCGATTCGACGATAATGTCAATGTAGTCCTGCCAATGCGGCGCCAGGTCGGCGCCGAAGATCACCTTGCTGTGGCCGGGGCCATGAACATTGACGCGGGGATTTGCGGCATACTTATCGATAGTCCGCTGGTCGCCAAACACGATCGCACTACCGGCGTTCTCAACAATCGTATCCGCGCCCGTATGTCCTGTGGGATAAAAGCAAAATGCTTCCCGCGGGCAGCCTGCCGAAATCAGCGCCTGTATGATCCGCCACGGTGTCCACGGCTCCAGGCTCCCAGGCTTCAGCACCACAGGGGTCTTGAGTGGAATCGCAGGGAGCCATAATGAATTCACGCCGGGCGAATTGCTTGGGAGCACCACGCCGATATCGGCAACGGCCCGGTAAAAGCAATACGGCGTATCACCGGCGGTGACTACTTCGCCGTCAAATATCGCGGCGTCCAGTTGACGCGTCAGGCCCGAGACAATGCTCTGCATTTCCGTGAGAACACTATGAATCTTTGACATATTCCGTCGACATAGCGTGTATGGCAGGCCTGACGTACGAGACAGCTGCCGGATGTAATCGTCCGGCGTCTGCATCATCCGTCCGCACGGGAGCGATGCTGTCATGAATAGAGAGCCTGCGCGGCAGCAGATTTCGAATATTTCAGTAATCGTCAGGCCGGAGAACGGATTGGTGTCGCGGCGACGCCTATTTAGGTCGCGTCGAATCAAGCCGGTATTTGCCTGGCTTATCCGCGCGACGCGGTCGCCGGTGCGGTGATCGACAACGTCCGAAACGTCCAGGCTCTCATATGCTTCGCCGTGCCGCAGGATCGGAATATGTGGTATCATCATGATCGAGAATTCTTTGCTTGTGGCTCCGTAACGTGATTACACAGGATCGTGTGGGGTTGATGTCAACATGCCGGGCCCGGACGGCTCCGATACTATCTCGCCGGCGAGATACATAGGCAAGTTTAGACGATATTTCATGAAAGCCAACATGCGGAACCAAGGTTGTCTACTCGGAACCTGCCCGGTCCAGACGCCACCGACGGTAGCACATGATGAGCCCCGCCATCCCGCCGGCTGAACAAAGCAGGCCGATGAGCCAATCATAACGGCTGTTCGCCTCGACTGCAGCGTAAACACTGTCATAGGACACGAGGTTATGACCGCCCTTGGAAATCTGCCAGATCCACCCATGCCTGTCGGCGTCGACCCACAAAGCTACTCGGTCGCCCTTTTGGAGATTCTCGAATATTTTGTCATATTCAGGGAACCAGTCCAGGTAACTGAATGGTTCCGTCCGTCCAGAAATAGTGATTTTCAGATTTTCCGTTTACGTTACTCTAGACAGGCGCGCTGTGATGTCTTTGGTCTGGATCTCTCCCTCGATTCGGGTGAGGGCTACATAATCTGGAAGACCTTGAACGTACCGAATCAACAAAATTGGCCCGGCAACCGTCAATCCGACACTTGCCACGATCAATCTTACATAGCGCATTGGCACGTCTCCTCGCCAGCGCATTCAGGCGCGACTTCGAATCTTATGTTGCGCGCCGTTACCGTTGGCGCTCAAGCCTCAACATATCCGTACACCGGTTCACGTTTTCACACTACCGCAATTTCGTTGGTGCTAATACACGCCCTCGACAATCGTGCCGGTGTCACTTTGAAACGGTCGGATGTCGGCGACCCCGTCCCAGGGATAGGCTGCTGTCGGCGGTCGGCGGATGCCTTCGTCGCGTTCGAGCAGGCGGGGCATGAAAAACTCTCGCGTCATCGTGGTTAATTCCACGCGGCCGTAATCGCCGTAGCCGACGACCGTGTCCGGTGCGTCCGGTTTGACGACCCGTAACACGGCGCGGGGCTGCGGCGCCCAGTAGGTTACGCTGTAGTTCGCCTCCGGAGCCGGTGGCAGGCTGCAGGCCAATCCCATGAGGGTGTTGCCGTACGTCGGGACGAAACCAACGCGGTTCTCCAGCACTTCCTCGACCAGAAAACGCACCGTCTGCGGTGTCATCGTGGTGCCGCCGCAGAAGACGCCGCGTATGCCCGCGTCTGCGATGGAAATGCGTTCACCTAGTGCCTCAAGCAGCAGCGGAGTTGTAAAGAGACAGCGTACCTCGCGATGACGCAGGACTGTGAGCGCCTGATTAATGACATGCTGCTTGTATACCCGGATGCGTTCGGGGCGCTGTTCCACGACCAATGCCTTGACCCAGCGCGGGTCGAGGTCGACGAAATAACAACCGCCACCGCGGAGGTTGGCAAGGTGCTCGATGCTCAGCCGCAGTCGCCGTGGACCCGTCGGACCCAGCATGAGCCAGTTGCCGTGCGGTGGAAAATGCTCGTCGCACAGCGTGCGGGAAAATTCCGTGTAGTCTTCGAGATGATCCTGCCAGCTCAGTCGCTGTCGCGGTGCACCTGTCGTGCCGCCGGTCTCGAATACCTTAAAGGGCTTGCTGCGATATGCTCTTGGTATGAGGTGTTTGTGCGGCAGGGTGCGCAGGATGGTGTCGTCGAAGAGTGGGAATGTCATGGTCAAATCTTCCAGGCCGTGAATGTGATTTCGGACATCCGGAAAATTTGAACGGGCCCAGTCGAGCCAGTACGGCGTGCCCGTTTCTTCGGAAAAGTGCCAGGCAACGATGTCGCGCACGTGCGCATCCAGCGTATCCGCGGCAGCCGTGATGGTGTTGTCGGTCATTGTAGATCGAAGTATCGTGATACGGTGGCCGGTGATGGCGGTCGTGTTGCCAGAGACACCGTCACAAGTGACAGCGCCGACGCAGCGAAAATAAACGCCACCGGCATCATGTCCATGATCAGAAACTCAGGGTCGGCGCCGTAACCGGAAGCTCTGAACAACCCAAACCAGACGAGCACCGTGGTCAGCACGCATGCGACGGCGCCCGCTTTCGTCGTACGCCGCCAGTAAAGCGACGCAAAGATAAGTGGAAACAGCGCCGCAAAGCCGCTGAAACACCACACCCCCATCGTGAATACGCGTCGCGGTTCCGTCAATGCGAGCAGGTATGTAACGACGACAACCAGGGTCACAAAACCACGGCCGAGCCAGATTTTCTGGCGATCGTCGAATCGGTCTTTTCCAAAATGATGAATCACAATATCATTCGTAAACATGCTTCCCAGGCAGAAAAACTGCGAATCCAGCGACGACATGATTGCCGCCAGTATGCCCGCGCCGAGAAAACCGGAGAGCATCGGGTTCGTGAGTTTCTTCACCATGATCGCCAATTCGGAATTTTGGGGATGATTCAATGGAACGATCAACTGCCCGTCGATCATGGCGCCTGTTGCCCAGACACCGATGAGAATACACGGGACCCAGACAATCATGATAAAGATGGGGTGTGCGATTACCGTCAGCCGGAATGCCTTGGCCGACGACGCAGTGAGCCAGTGCTGGAATAAATGTGGAAACATCCCCACGGACAAGGGAATAAACGCGTAAGTAAGGAATTGCAACTGTGGAATCTCATCGCCGCGTATCAGTTTTTCCGGATTCGCCATGGACGTCGCTGCCGCCAGGCCGCCGAGCTTGTTCGCGATCAGCGCGAACGCAATAAACCCGGTGATCATGAATACGATCGTCTGGAACGCGTTCGCCCAGGCTGCGCCGCGCAGGCCACCCCAGAAGACATAGGTCAATACAACGAGGCAGATGACGGCTGTACTGAGCCACGGTGGAATGCCGCCGCCGGTGTCCGGAAAGTGCTGTGGAAACGCGCCGATCGTCAGGGCGCGCACGACGCTGCCGGCTCCAAGCAGGCCGACCAGCAGATACGGTATCACCAGCCCCACCAGGATTGGAAACATCAGCGATCCGAGCGCGTTGCTCTCGAAACGGTCACGAAAAAACTGGATCTGCGTGACAAAACCGTACCGTTTCCCGTAAGCCCAGAGTCGAATGCCAATCAGGAAAAAGACGGCGGAATGTACCAGTCCCGACCACGACGCCATTTTGCCGTACACGCCAATTCCGGCGCGATACGCCTCGCCGGTGCTGCCTACGAGGGCAAACGCGGTCATGGTCGTGCCGAAAACCGACATCAACAACAGGAACGGGCCGATTGAGCGGCTGGCAAGGAAATAGTCGGCGGACGTACCGCGGAACAACCGACTGCTCACGAGCCCCAGAACCAGCAGCAATCCCAGATATCCGGCCATTATGATTGTCGTCGTCATGCGTCGTCATCACCGGTTTCAGCCATACGTTCGATCGCGGTCGGCCAAGCAAAAACCACTGCCAGTGCCCAAACGACGCCGCAGAGAACCGAAAACAGCATGTGATACGCAAGGCCGACGGGAAGAAAACCGAACACCAACGTCGCGTCATGCCAAAGCCAGAAGTCCTGATGAACGACCGCCAAGGCGATCACAAGTATGGTAACCAGCGTTTTCACGTTCAAGCCGTATGTTCGTGGTTTTCGAAGGAAATGGTCATTCGCAAATACAGAAGGCTCTCACAATAATTCATCACGCATTATACGCAAGCGCTCAATAATGTCGTTGAATGAACGATTCCCGGCGTCATGCGTAGTGCGTTGGCGTTCACAATTTCAGTTGTGGGCTCCACGCGCGACTGGCGTCGGCGTCGCATCAGCAACGATTGCGAACGTACGGCATCAGGCGGACAATTGCGAACTCGGCGATTCGTTGGGCTTCAGGCCTGTCGGCCTACGGCATGTCACCGCCTGCGGTTGTTGCGGGGAATGATTCTTGATTGGCGGGAAAGAGAGCGGGAGCAGGAGTGAGCATACTCTGCAAGGGATCGTAATATAAGATTTTGCAATCTCGATGCTCGAATTATCCAGAGTTGTTACTCCTGCTCCCTGTCTGTAACATACCCGCAGGCCGGCTCATCATCAATACCCACGCAGTGGAATACTGCTATCTTTTTCAGATCGCTGATATCGCTACAGCGTTCCGGCGGGGCATATACTTACAACCTGAATCCGTGAAAAATATTGCAGATCGTCAAGGCCAGTGGAACTGGCTGGAATTTTGTTGCGAACACTGGTCAAATTGAGATTGTAACCCGAGCGCGACGCGTGGCATCAGTCCTGATGTGGTTCAATAGAGCGTCA
>JAJFLQ010000184.1 GCA_021772615.1 Verrucomicrobiota bacterium
CCCGTCGCGATGTCCCACGCGCTCAAAGAGCTGTGTGACTTGTCGTTCGATCTCCGGGATCGGCGCACGGAGAACCAACGGATCGAGATTGCCTTGTATCGAGACGTCACTGCCCAGCACAGACCACGCATCCAGCAGGTCGATGCGCCAATCGACGCCAATGACGTCTGCACCCGATGTGCGAAAGAGCGGCAAAAAACCCGATGTTCCGGTACCAAAATGTATCACTGGTACCGATGGATACGCGGCGTGAATGGCGGATACAATCGTGCGACTGTACGGCATCACGAAACTGGAATAATCTCCGGGGCTCAAGGCGCCGATCCACGAGTCGAACAGTTGTACGACCTCGACTCCGGCATCGATCTGAGCGAGGAGGTAGTCGGTCACGACATGCGTCAATTTGTTCATGAGCGCATGCCAGAGTGTCGGATTGCTGTGCATCAGCTGTTTGGCAATGGCATAATTGCGTGAGGCGCCACCTTCGATCGCATAACATGCGAGGGTAAACGGCGCCCCGCTGAAGCCGATAAGCGGCACGCGACCGTTCACTTGCTGGCGTACAAGTCGAATTGCATCCAATGTGAAAGCAAGCGCTTCCCCGGCAGGCGGTGTTCGCAGGCGATCGACGTCGTCTTCGGATCGAACCGGATTATGTATCATCGGTCCGTCACCGTCGACGAATGACAGCTCCAGCCCCATACTTTGGAGTGGCGGTAGAATATCGGCGAAGATAATCGCAGCATCCAGATCAAATGCGTCGATTGGCTGCAACGTCACTTCCGCGGCCAAATCCGGTGTCTTGATCAATTCAAGTATACCGTACCTCTCGCGTAGCTTGCGGTATACCGGCATATATCGCCCCGCCTGCCGCATCAGCCAGATTGGCGTGGTGTCGACAGCTTCCCGCCGACAGGCGTTCAGAAGGCGCGACAGCGCGTCTATTGCTCTGGGTTCCAGAATACGTCTCCGGAACTGGTGGGTGCGTCCGCATAGAACACCGGCTCGACATGCCCATCGCCATAAATGACGGTGGCCTGACCGGTGGTATCTTCTTTGTTCTCATCCTGCAGGTGCGGAAATCGGAGCGTTCCGTCGCTGATGCGCGTGACATCACCGCAACGTGAAAAAAACGCGGCCACATCCGCCGAGACGCCGCTCAAGGTCGAATACGACGATGATCCGCAGATCACGGACATCGTTCTTTCCGGTGATTTTATTGCATTATTGCGCAGTGACTCGTAGGTGATGCCGACACCGCGAAAGATGGTTTCATTGACCATATAATTGGATTTTTCGTTGTTGTTAACATCGTAGATCTCTCCGATCGGCATGCCCGGACAAGAAAGGTACGAAACGGTCTCGGTGTTGTCCTTGCTGTCGCCGAAAAATTCTTTTACCTTATGGGTCCAGAAATTTTCGGCGCCGGGACTGTTGATCGCGTGGAACGATTCGAGGGGGTAATGGCCATTATTTTCTGAGGTGTACATTTCGATCGCCATGGCTACCTGTTTGCAGTTGGAAATACACTCCATGTGTCTGGCCTTGTTGCGGCTGCGTGCCAAAGACGGGAGAAGCATTGAGGCCAGGACCGATAGTACGCCGATCGTGACCAGCAATTCAATGAGTGAGAATGCACGTTTGGTGTATCGGCAAGGTGTGGCGGCAGCAGGCATCGGTCTCATCTCGGGCTCGATCTCGTACGTCTGAAATATCCACGTGACTGGTGAATGCGGCAATGTATCGCCATTACGGCCATAAGATTCAGCATCACGGCACGGCGGCGTGCGACAGTGTCGTTAATCATTATATAACGGGATTTGCGAATTCGCAATATTTTTATGCAACGATGTTGGTTGGCCATCCTTTGTCGTTGCGTGTGTCGAGGCGGTTGGCGTCATGATCGCTGGTGACGCAGAATGATGTTTGCGGCAGCTGCTAGCGAGGGCGCGCAATAATCGGCAGCGGTGTCAACGGCGTTACCAATTCGGATCGTTCGGCAACCGCTCGCCCGCCCCGCTTCGACATCCGATTCCTTGTCACCTATCATGAACGATCGTTTCGTATCGATGCCCAACTCCAATGCTGCATCGAGAATCATTTTTGGCTTTGGTTTCCGGCACAGACAGTCGGACTCCGGCGCGTGCGGACAGTACACGATGCGCCTCGGCTCGGCATTGAATGTTGCCAGCAGGCCTGCCAGGCGATGATGCTGTGCGTCGACCTCCGCCTCGGTGATCAGCCCGCGTCCAATCCCCGATTGATTCGTCACCACCACGATGATGAAGCCATTCTGCGTCAGTGTCCGCAAACACGGGCCGACGCCTGGCAACAATTCCACCTTGTCGGGGTCGCGCAGATAATGTTTATCTACAATGATGGTGCCGTCGCGGTCTAGAAATAACGCTTTCATGCAAATGTTTGGATGATATCGGTCATTTCCACCGAGACGGTGCCCACGTGAGCGACAGCCAACCCAGCCGCATGATTCGCGAGTTCGGCCGACTCAAGTGCAGTGGCGCCACCACACATCGCCGCCATAAACGAGGCGATCACGGTATCGCCGGCGCCGGATACATCATAGACTTCGCGTGCTGCGGTGGGGATGTGATGCGGTGGTTTGTCCGGCTGGAAGACAGCCATCCCGTCTTTACCCAATGTGATCAGCAGGATGTCGGGCGCCCAGTCCACCATCAGTCTGGCGCCAACGCGGATCAATCCGGCATCCGCCGAAAGCGGCAGTACGGTCGGTGTCAAAAACTCGCCGGTGAGAGCAAAGGCTTCCGCACGGTTCGGTGTGATGAGCGTCAACCCTTTGATCGGCATACGGTTTCCCGGATGCGGATCCAGCGCGACAGGTACGTTGTGCTCCCGTGCAAGGGCTACCAGGTGTTGAAGGAATGGGCCGGAGAGCACGCCCTTGTTGTAGTCCTCGGCGATCAACGCAGCGAGCGCCCCGGATCTGAGTTGCTGACACACACCGGAGCGTAGCCGTTCCGCGATTTCGTCGCCAATCTGGCTGTCAATCTCTTCGTCGATCCGCGCAACTTGTTGATTGTCTGCGAGAAGCCGGGTTTTTACCGTTGTGACGCGATCTGCGCTACGAACGACGCCGGGCGTGAGAATGCCCCAGCGTTCACACAGCGTGAGCATCTCGATACCCCCGGCATCGTCGCCGATCACACCAAACGCCTGAGCGCCTGCGCCCAGCGACTTGAGGTTGCGGAGCACATTGGCGGCGCCGCCCAATGTTGTCGTCTTGCGCTCGACTTTCACGATCGGCACGGGCGCTTCCGGTGAAATCCTCGTGGCATGACCCCAGATATACTGGTCGAGAATAAGGTCGCCTACAACCCCGATGCTGCAGTTGGAAATAGCAGCGGCAATAGTATTTACACGATCGCGTCTCATATGTTTTCTACTAGATCCTGCAGCAATGTTATAGTTCGGTCTATGGCGCCGCGATTCTCATCGATTGTTCGCTTTGCGGCCTTGCCCAGCCGGCTACATTCCTCCGAATCCCGAAGCAGCCGCTGCGTCGCCGCTTTCAGTGCGTCGCCGTCGGCGACCTCGATACAGGCGTTGTTGTCCTTGAATATCTGCGCCACGAGGCGGAAATTCTTCATTCCCGTACCGAAAATAATCGGCTTGCCGAACAACGCAGGTTCGATAATGTTGTGGCCGCCGTCGTGACCGGCAAGGCTGTTGCCCATGAAGACTATATCGGCTGCTGCCAATACGGCCAGCATCTCGCCAGTCGTATTGACGACAAGAATCGGTGGATTCGCCGACGGTCCCGCCGCCTCTTGTGTTCGGTACCGCTCATTGTTCGCGACGAGATCCGTAAAAAGAATATAGTCCCGACCGGCCCGCTTCAAGATCGACTCGATTTCCGGTGTGCGTTCGGCATGCCGCGGAACAAGTATGATGCCGATAGCCGCACGTGGGCCCAGAGATTGCTCTACGGCATCGAGTACCAGTTTCTCCTCGCCCGGATGGGTACTGGCCGCGACGAATATCTTGTGCGATGACCGCGGGTAGAGTGCGTATATGGCGTCTTTGGTGCCGGTGTCGGGAATGCCGGGATCCTGATCAAATTTCATGGTATTGCATACGTGAACAGGCGCCCGTTCTCCCGTAACGTCGCGAATGCGTCGCGCATCTTCCTGTGTCTGCGTGCAGACCAGCGCGAATTTCGAAAAAATCGCGCCGAAGAAACTTCGATACCGCCGATAACCTCTGGCGGAGTTGTCTGACATTCGTGCATTTACCAGTGTAATAGGGATATTGCGCCGGTCCGCACAGGTGATAATGTTGGGCCAGATTTCGACCTCGAATATCACGATCATGCGCGGTGCAATGGCTTTGATTGCACGTTGTGTAATCGGATAAAAGTCTAACGGAAAATACACCGGGATGACATTTTCGGGCGCGCGTTTTCGCACGATGTGCTGCCCTGTGCTGGTGGTTGTCGATATCACAAACGTGAGGTCAGGGTAGCGTGCGGTCCAGCGCGATATAAAACTTAGTGCTGCAACTGCTTCACCAACGCTTACTGCGTGTATCCACACCGGCTTCTCCGTCGCTTTCAGCCGGTCGCGTTTTGCCGCCGCGTATACACCGAAGCGTTCACAGAATCCTTCGCGATAGTGTCCTCTGCGAATAAGCCGCGACAGAAAAAACGGCAGATAAATAGTGAAGAGAACCGGAAACAGCAGGTTATAAAGGACGATGAATATCATGGCCATGGGTGGTGGTGACGCACGGCGTCGAGTACCGGCAATTTGTTGCGAACCCGGTCGATGGTTTCGAGATCAATATCACAGTGTAAGCAGACAGGCGTCTCCTCGGCCTCGGCCAGGCGCCTCCCCCACGGATCGACGAGCAGTGAGTGGCCGTAAGCGCGCGCATGTTGCGACGGGCAGTAGCCGCATTGATTGACGCCCGCAATGTAGCATTGATTTTCGATGGCTCGCGCCCGCAACAGGACGTCCCAGTGAGCGCGGCCGGTGAAATGTGTAAAATCTGCTGCGCAAATAACCAGGTGTGCACCGTGATACGCGCGGAACAATTCCGGAAATCGAAGATCGTAACAAATTGTTAACCCGATAGACCATTCGTCTGCCGTAAATGAAGCGGGCTGTTCACCGGCTTCGTAGAGTGTTGATTCATCGACGTGATTGCCCTTACTTCCGACGTACTTGAACAGATGGATCTTGCGGTATGTCTGTATGCACGCGCCGTTGCGATCGAAAACCATTGCCACGTTGTATAGTTGCTTGTCGTACCGAACCGCAATGCCACCCCACACCGTATACATGCCGTAGGTCGCCGACAACGCGCCGAGCCGCTCGCGAATCACCAGGTCCGTCAACGTAGAATCGCGAATCTGCTGATGCGATCCCCGGCAGAGGGTATTCTCCGGGAATATCACCACATCACATTCCGAACCTTGGGATTCACGCAGACAAGATTCGGCCGCGGCGATATTGTTTGCGAACGATTCCGATGATGCCATCTGGCATAATGCGAGACGCAGTGTCGCCGTTTTCGGTTTTGTCATGTTTTTCATCCAACGTAATCCGGACACACGCCCGATTCGTCGGGCTCGACCGTTCCATTCACGTGTTCTCTTCGGGCCGCTCGCCGCTCGATATGCCGTGACCACGGGTAAATTTGTATTTCGGGTTTTCGCCGATATCTGTTTTACCGGCAAGAATAGCAGTATAACCGGCGCAGTCATATTTTATAATTTCGAAATGCATTATGGCCAACTATATCACTAAAGCCCGCGAGGTCTTTGACAATGAGATTGCAGGCCTGGAAACTGTACGCGACGGCCTCGGCACCGCCTTTGAAGCGTTGGTCGATCAGTGCCTAACCATTATTTCGCAGGGCGGCAAAATCGTGCTGGCGGGAATCGGCAAGAGCGGCCATATCGGCCACAAGATCGCCGCAACCCTGGCCAGCACCGGGTCGCCGGCGGCGTTTATGCACCCGGTTGAGGCTATGCATGGCGATCTCGGCATCCTGAGTAGCAAGGACGTATTGATCGCACTGAGCTATAGTGGCGAAACAGAAGAACTGCTTGCCCTGCTGCCGTCTGCCAAGCGATTCGAGATCCCGATCGTTGCAATTACCGGCGATCCCGCATCGCGGCTCGCGACGTGGAGCGATCTGGTCGTTGCCATGACCGTGCCGGAGGAGGCGTGTCCGTTCAATCTGGCGCCGACAACGTCGACCACGGCGCTCCTTGCCCTTGGTGACGCCCTTGCGATGACACTTCTGGATGCTCAAGGATTCAGCCGCGAGGACTATGGAAAATTCCATCCTGCAGGTTCGATCGGTCGCAGCGTGACGCTGAGAGTAGCCGACGTCATGCGTGGGCGCGACCGGGTGCCGATCGTTACGGCCGAGCTGGCAATAAAAGACGCGTTGATGATGATGACAAGGCAGCGTTCGGGTTCCGTTCTCATCGTCGACAACGCCGGCATGCTCACCGGTATTTTTACCGACGGTGACTTCCGTCGGCATGCGCAGGATAATCTCGAAGTGCTGAACGCCGAGATTGGTACAGTCATGACACGCGATCCTGTGTCATTGAATCAGGGGCGTCTGGCGGTATCCGCGCTCAACCTCCTGGAAGATCGACAGATCGACGATATCCCGGTTGTTGACGACGACGGTCATGCTGTGGGTTCGGTCGATATCCAGGACCTGCCCAAATTCAAACTAATGTAGCAATTCCGGCAATGTGTAAACGGGCTTACGGCGAGAGTGTGGCGAATAGACGGAAATTTTGCTTGCGTTGGCAGATTGGTGGCATACGTTGCACATGCGATAAACATCTTATACTGACAAATTCAGGGAGGATTGTCAAATGATCGTGCCGAAAGAGCTGTTGCACCATTTTACCAGTACCAGAAATGGCAATTCGCCTGCAGTCAAGCTGCGTGCGTTGTCCGATATCAATAACCGCCTGGGCGAAACCTATCTTCTGGGCGACGAGCAGGTGATGATCCTGTTTTTCGGAAAACTGGGTAAAGAACGGGAAACGTTGGAACTTTCCTTTCAGGACGTGACCGATGCCGTTGCGTCCGAGCGTAAACCATTTGTTTTTCTCGAAATGCATGTCGGCGATGAGTCGCTGAAAATGAAATTTCCGATGTTTGATTTGCACAAGATCCATCAGTTCATCGAACATTATCGCCGTTATCGCGGCCTGGCCGAGGAACAAGCTGTGGTCGAACCCATCGAAGCAGCGGAACCATCCGATCTTATGAAGATTCCGATGATCGGCGAGTTATCTATCATCGCACCGCGTTTGACACCGCGGATCGGTTTCGCGGCCGCACTTCACGCCATGGCCTACGTGGATGACGACCTGGCCGACGAGGAGCTTAAAAATCTTGAATTGATCGTGCGCGACAAGCATATCCTCGATGCTGGTCTGGGATATTGGCGCAACAAGGGCACCAGCGAGTTAATGAAAGAGTTGGCAGCCAAGCTGGAGCAACCGCAAAAACGCTGTCTGCTGGCCAATCTTCTTGAACTGGCCATGGTCGATGGCACGCTTCTGGCCGAGGAACAGGAATTCCTGGAGCACGTGTGCAACATGTTTGAGATCGGCAGCGACGATTTCATGGCGATATTCGATATTCTTTACTTGAAGAACAACACCACTATATTTCCGACCAACTGCGCCCTTTGAAGCCGATACCGGTTGCACCGGCAAATCTACAGAAACGTAGCAATGACGGCGGCGCCAGCGATACGTCCATAGTCGGCGGCGATGCGTCAGCGGGCCGTTCGGAATATACCGATAGCGCAGTTGCGAGGGCCTCAAGAGCATCCAGGCAGTAAGGTGTCCAGCCAAGGACGATACGTTTTAATTCATCGTACATCTGTTCGGGCGGCAGCGCGTTTTTCGCCAGCGCCGCCGGCAACAGATTGGACACGACCCGACTCACATCGCGGCGGAGCGGTTCGCGTGGAACGGGGTGTTGGGCCAGACTCTTGTGACACGCAGTCAATTTATCGAGCAATGCACCAATCGATTCAACTGGGGCGATCATCGACCTCGGGTCTCCCTCGCCAAGAGCCGGCGCCAATTCATCCTTAACCGCTGCGAGAACGGCAACCGTTACATCCAGGTGCAGTTTCGCGCGTCCCTGAATAAATTTTTCGAATGTTCCCACCCGCCCTTTATGCGCCGTCGACACATTCGACGTGCGGTCCGGTGTTACAACACCCTTGCGGACCATCGCGATCCTCGACTTCAACAGCACCGCAGCTACGCCGTACTGCGAATAATGCGACGTGGCGAGGGACGTCATGGCGCGCTTTGAGACACCGTAATCTGTATGGAGAAAGTCGAGATTGCCGTGGTGTGCCGCGGTGCCGGCGGCTCGGCCACCGGCCTGTCGGATATGTGGCGCGGCGGCCGGCATTGGTTTGGCTGCAACCTTGGGGATCAGCGCGCAGGTCAGAAAATTCGGCACGGTGAATGGCTTCTTGCAGAACGGGCATGTCACAGCTGTCCCGATCAGCTCGGCATCCAGCGACAACTGTCCCGAACAGTGAGGGCAGGGCACCCTTTTGACATCGTTAGCGATGTCGATTTGTAACGCGGCGGCGATCTCGTCATAATCTGCCACGCGGTCCCCGAGGTTCGGTTCGAGCATCGCCTCGATCAATGTCAGGATTTCCGGCGGCAGGTTCGGATTCACATCGTAAATCGAAATAAAGGCGCGGTTTGTCTTGGCTTCCTGAATCGCCGCCGCGGTCGTTTGTGGAAACGCGCGGGCGCCCGCAGCCAGCTCGTACAGGATCGCACCCAGTGCGAATATGTCTGTGCGGCAGTCCGCCTCCGCTGTCTTAGGCTCCGGCGCACAATATGCAAACGGATACACGGTAGGCAGGGACTGGACGGGCGTCGGAAGAATATTCAAACCGAGGCCGAAGTCTGTGAGTTTCTCGTCACCGTCATTTTCGCCGATGATATTATTCGGATTCAGATTGCCGTGAATAAAACCGTGTTGTTTCCAGAGATACCGCAGGCCGCTTATCAGTGAGTTCGCGGTCCGAACCAGTGCATCATTCGAGACTTGCGTTTTTTTTCGCAGCGTGTGGGACAAGGCCTGTCCCCTCAGCATTTCGCGCGCAACCCACCCTGACTCGGACGTGATGCGGCATGCATGCACCGTAGCGTTGTGCGGATTCGTCGCGCCGGTCATGGTCGTCATTCGCGCCGCCAGCGTTTCTGCGGATGCTGCCCCTCTGCCGGCAAGGTTTCTCGGATGGATCCATTTGACAACTGCGTAGGTGTCCCGGCCCGTTTCCTGAGCGGCAAAGGACGCACCGGACAAGCTGGCGCCCATATGCTTCAGCAGCGTGTAGTTGCCCAGGGTTTCACCAGTTTTGGGGATCTCGCTCATCGTTGTCAAATGTGTTTCAGAAGTACGTTCAGGCAATCGGTTTCGACGTCGGCAAACCGCTGATAGCGATTTTTCAATTGGCGATTAATCATGCCGGCCACAATCGCGCCGGCGTCGGACGGCAGGTGCTTTAGCTTTTGGTTCATATCATTCAGCGAAAGGGTATTTTCGATGTAGCGTTGCTGCAACGTGGGAATGTCGTCGTCATGAAAATAGGTGTTGCCAGTGAGGCAATAGTAGAGACACATGCCCAAACTGTATATCGCGCTTGGAATCGTTTCTGCAAGGCCGGTTAGTTGTTCGGGCGACATAAAGAGGGGCGAACCGAACGTCGTCGCACCGGATTGGGCATCATCAATCGGCGTGCAGGCATCGTAAGCAAACACATACGGCCCGTGCTTGTCGGTAACGAGGATATTGCGCGGATCGAAATCCCGGAATAAGTAACCGCGCTGGTACATATGCGCGGCAGCGGCGAGGAGGCGCAGCGTCACAAGAAGTGCGACGCCTTCATGGTACGGTCCCTGTCGCGCAACACGGTCATCAAGCCGTTCGCCGTCATGATAATCGATAGCGATATAGTGCACGCCCTGAATACACCCGAGCTCCACGCATTTCAGCAGCGCCGGGTGATCGCCGAGCTGGCGCAGCATAGTGGCTTCGGTACTGAATTGACTGACCGCTTCGGCGATATTCGGAAGATCATCCGAAAGCAGTTTTACGCAAAACGATTCAAGCGGCATGTCCTCATGACGCGCCAGATATTGTTTTGCGGTGTCATCATCGCGCAGCAGCTTAATCAGCCAGAATTTGCTGATTTTTCGCGGAACCAGATTATTGTGTTTACACCCGGGACATGGAGCTGTAACAAGAGCAGCTGCAGCGTTCAGGGGAACGGCCACGCCGCATCTGGCACACAGATAATTGCCTTTTCTTAGCGCGGCTACCAAAGGGATTGTGCTCTGTTCAACCGTAGATGCCATGAAGGCGGCTCAGTAGAGTGTAGTGATAAGTCAGATTTCTTCAGGATTCAGACGCACCGCGATAGTGTAACACATCGCTTAACATGATCAAGATACATTGCTGCGAAACAGGATTCGACCTATAGTTGCACTATGAACAGCTGGTCATTGTTGACAAACGATTATATCGGCAGTGTGAACAAGCGACGATTCGAGGCAGATAACGAGCTGAAACGTCTGGCACGATCGCGAATTCGCCGGCTTATGATAATTCTTGCCGGCTGCGGATTGACTGTGGGTACGGCCGCGAGCGTGGTTGCCGTCACGGTATTCCGCGCCAGCTCTGGTTACGACCAGGTCGTGGCCGCCAGGGAAAGTATTAAAGCAGAGATCGAAGAGCATGTTGAGGAACTGACCACGTTCGACCGACAACGGCCGGCCCCCAATGAAAATAACGCGGAGGTGCAACCGCCGTCCGGCGAGTCGACAGACGCCGTCCGCGAGAAGGTGGCGAAGGACGAAATTGCGGCACTGTTGCGCGCAGAACTTGAAGCGATGAACGCCGAAGGCGACGAAGTCGCGGAAGAGACGAAACGCGTTGAGCGCCTGGCAGCGTTAAAGGTCCGGAATCAGGAACAGGTCGAAAGGTTAATATCGGTCGCTAGTGACGACGCGGCCTCTACCTCCGTTGATGATGTGCTCGCTGACGGTGACGAAGACATCGCCGCCGAGATTAATCGGATGAAGAAATTGTCGCAGCTGAAAGTGCGAAACGCGGAGGACCTCAAATCGCTGCTTTCCACTGCCGATTTGGATGATATACCGGCCGGTGGCCACGAACCTGGTGATGATGCTGATGACGCCGGCGGCGAGGACGCGAGGCCAATGGCGACCGATGACATCCCTTCTGCCGCGGCAGAGGCAGCCGGCGCCGAGGTCGGTCGCAATGCCGCATCCAATAAGACACAGGACGACGCTCCGCGTCGCACCCGCCCGGATGCGGGACGCACCGGCGGGGCTCGGAAAGCAGCGAATGACGCGCATGCTGCACGTCCGGAAATCGCGATGGTTGCAAAACCTGGAGAAATCGCTGCGGCGCCTCCTTCATCCTCGCAAATGGGCATTGAGAACGGTCTGCGGAGTCGGGCTGCGAATGTCATGCAGGACCTCAACGAGCGGAAGGGGCGTTTGTGGGTTGATGCAGCGACACACGCCCTTGAACAAAAGAACATATTCGACGCCAGGTTTCTGGCTGCTCAGGCTCTGGGGAATCCACACGTATTTCCCGGTTTCGATGCCGATGTCCCGAACACCCTGGTGAAGAAGGATAGCATACCGTACCAGCAGGCTGTCGCAATTCTGGAAAAGCCGGGATCGGTGCACCCGGTCTGGCGCCGTCGGCTTCGGTTTTCCGGTACGTCTCCAGTCGTGACCGCTTGGAGTTCGTCTGGCGCCTATCTGGCGGTCGCGTGTGGGGAACAATGCCTTATATTCGACGTCGGTAAAGATACCAAACCCCGGGTGATGTCGGCGGCGAGCGACATTCGGTGTCTGGCATTTTCGAGTGACGAGAATTCAGTAGCCATAGCTTATGAAAGCGGCCGGATCACGATCATAAATCCGGCAACTGGCAATGAGATATCGACACTGCGTGGGCACGATATGCCCGTTGCCGACCTCGAGTTTTCGGGCGACGGCAAGATGTTGGCCTCCGCCGGTGAGGATCATACCATTCGATTATGGAATCCGGCTACCGGTGTAGCATCTGGCGTTCTGGATGGACATGGTCTCGCAGTCAACGCAGTAACCTTTCGATTCGACGGCCGTGTCCTGGCATCGGCATCGAGTGATGCGACGATTCGCCTTTGGGATACCGATACCCGGAAAGTGCTCATGACTATTCAAGGGCCGGACGCGCCGGTACAGGCCGCAACGTACCTGCCTGGCGGCGCCACGATTGCCGCCCTCGGGCGCGACGGATACATCACGACATGGGACCTGGCGAGTCGCAGTCTTCGAAATGAGTGGGACTCCGAAACCGGGGTCGATACCGCTTTCACTGTATCACCGAACGGACACTTCATCGCAACCGGTGCGCACGATACCGTGCGCATCTGGTCCGTGCACAACGGCACACTCGTCGCTAAGTTTTCCGGTCTTTCAGATTCCGTGCAATCGCTGAATTTCAGTCCAGACAGCAGTGTTTTGTGTGTTGCCGGAGGAAAAATGATCGAATTCTGGCACATCGATATCGATGGAACCGCTGACGAGCCGCTGCCGGACTGGTCACTCAGTGACGCGGTGATTGGCAATGACGGGTTGTCCGTACAATCATTTCTTCAGCAGACGCATGTCTTTTGCTCCTCCGGTCCGGCCGTACGCGGCCTGTCGGCGGCCGTCGTCGACCAACCCCTGTTGGCCGCGGCAGCGGATGGTGCGGTGACGGCGTGGAGTATTCGTGGCAAACGCCTTTTTCGATCGTATCCGAAGTTTGCGTATGATATCGCTAACGTGGCCATCTCGGCGGATGGCGGGACCATTGCAGCGTGCGACGGCAATGGTCGTGCCTGGCTTTCCACAGGTGGAACGGCGGCGCGTATTGCGCCGCGCGACGACGGTACACTGTGGCGATCTATCGCGTTGTCACCCGTCGACGGGATGGTAGCGATCGGGGCGATCGGCGGCGAAATCGTCTTGTGCATCGGCCGCGAAAAGCAGGAAGGGCCAACATGCAATGGACACACGGGACTGGTATACGATCTTGTATTCAGCCCGGATGGCGCCTTGTTGGCGTCGGCCGGTGAGGACAAGCAGGTGCGCCTGTGGAATACAGTGGATGGAGCTGCGATAGCAACACTGGAAGGACATTCGGCCGACGTTGTCTCCCTGGCCTTTGGAGCAAATGGCCATGCTCTGGCATCGGGTGCCGCCGACGGGAATGTGATTACATGGGACCTGAAATCAATGGACGTGGTGACCACGTTCGAGGCCGGCGCCGAATCCGTACGACAAGTGGGGTTCAGTCCCGACGGTGAGCGCGTTTTTACCGGCGGTGCAGACAGAATGCTACGGATATGGGACGCCGCCACCGGGCTGCCAATTGTATCTATCGACACTCCTGCTGCAATTACAGCGCTGAAATGGGATACGGCGAGTCACCAGATTTACTCAGGCCACGAGGACGGCTCGATTCGCGCCTGGGCGCCGCGCATCGTGACAGCGGTTAATTATGTGCGTTATGCCGATCGTGTCGACGCGAGCGGCCACGCCGTAAAGTGGAACCCCGCATCCGGAACGACGCATTTTTCCAATCTTCATCCAAACACTGCTGTCGGTATCCGGCGATACGGTAGATCCGATGACGAGATCGATCGGACGGTGTTTACAGCTCTCGTGCGATCCGGGAACTGGCATGGTGCCACTGCGGTATTGCGGCGTCTGCAGGAGAGCGATCGGACAAGAGCCGCAAAGGCGCTCCTTGAATGGTTGGCAGTACAGCCGGTCGATGCCGGTGATGATGCCTTGATCAAATGGCGCTTCAGGGACCTAGCCGGATCCGACCGGCGAGTCACGGATGATCCGTATTATTTTTATCTCGCCGCCCTTCTTAAATACCGGCTGACCCGCGCAAAAGACGACCCGCTCAAGCCAGCGGACACCGTGGCGTCCGAAGCAAAATTGATCCGCGTTTTAAGGCGGTCGCTTGATATGGGGTTGGATATGACGTTATTGGACATTGTTGATGATTTCGATATCGTACTGGTATCATCTGTTGTGGCCGACACCGGTGGTATGGAAAACCTCACCGAGCGACAGTGGCTGGATCACATCCGGAGATGCGACGGTGTTTCTGTTGAGCGCATCCTGCAATACTGCGATTATGTCTGGTCCCTTGCACCCGCAGCCGTCGGCTCGTACCTGACGTCTGCGCGTGATCCCTGGTTGTATGTCACATTCGGCGTTTATCTCGGACGGAAATACGTCGCCGCGGTCGGCGTTGAGGACAAGGCTGCAGTTGAACCGCTTTTTACATCTGCGTTGGAATATTTTGATAACGCGCGGAGTCTGGGATGGCGTGACTGGCGGCGAGTGATGACAGATACGCATCTTGGTAAGTTTCGGGAACATCCGGCGTATGAGGCATGGGCGAAGGCCTTGCTTCACGACGCGCAGACAGGAGCTGAATGACATGCAGATTCCACGTGAAATATTGACCGATTATAACAATCGCAAAGCGGGCGTCTACCCGATTCTCACGTTGCGGGCCTTGACTGACCTGCAAAACCACCTCGGTGAGACCTATCTTCTTGGTGACCAGGAGTCATGTGTTCTTTATTCGGGGGGCTTTACAGAGCCCTTGGAGATACGAATATGCCGTTACATCGCGATCGTGGAGGCTACGGCGACACGTCAGGATCCATTTCTTTTTCTCGAAATACGATCGGATGAATGCGTAATTTCTCTCAAATTCGCCAGTGATGATGAACCGCGAATAAACAGCTTTCTTGCATTCTGGCAACATGCCGTTGAGCAAGATTCATCTCGTCAGTCTTTGCCGGATCAACCACCACTGGAAGTCTTTCGCGAAGCCGATTCTCCGGCGGCGCCACAATTGGACGCGATCGCCGGGTTTAGTGCGGTGCTGCATGCGATGGTGTATATCGACGACGAATGTGCTGTAGAGGAGCTTCAGGACCTTCAGTTGATTCTGAAGAATAAGGACATTATTGAAAAGGGCAGGCAGTGCTGGAAATACTATGGGACGCCGACATTGCTTGCCGAAGTCGCACCGCTTTTTTCGCCCGAACAGAAGGCGTGCCTTTTCGCGAACATGATCGAGCTCGCTATGATCGACGGTAAGTTGAAGACTGAAGAAATTGAATTTCTTGAGTTTGTTCGCAATGTCATGGACGTAGATCAGGCGGCATTTGATAATATTTTCACCATCATGCTTGCGAAGAACGACATGTCTGTCTTCTTCCATTAAAAAACGCACAGTAGAGGAAAAAGCGCGTGGCCAGGGAAAAAAACAGGAAGCAGCAGGCGGCAGTGGAAGGTTGGCCGCTCAAGGCCTACAAGAATCTCGCGTTTCTCAACAGTCCGGCGGCCAGACAAATACGCATACTCTGTGAATTGATCGAGCCTCAGAACCGGTTTCGTAAGGCCCGTATTCGAGATACGATCGTCTTTTTCGGCTCGGCCCGCGATTTCTCCCGAGAAGGCGCAGAAAAACGCCTCGAAGCGGCCGAAGCGTTGGTGCAGAAATACGGCGAGGGCTCGCCTGAGGTTGGGCAGGAATACAAGATCGCCAAAAACTTTCTACGGCTGAGCACGTACTACGACGACGCGGTTGAATTGGCCGAGCGGCTGACGACCTGGTCCATGGGCTTGCAGCAGCGTGGTCGGCGTTTCGTAATCTGTTCCGGCGGTGGCCCCGGGATCATGGAAGCCGCAAATCGTGGGGCTCACAACGCCGGCGGTTACTCCGTCGGGTTGAACATCAGCCTGCCGATGGAACAGGTACCAAATCCTTACCAGACCCATTGCGTGACATTCAATTTTCACTATTTCTTCATCAGGAAATTCTGGTTCTTTTACCTCGCCAAGGCCCTCGTCATCTTTCCGGGCGGCTACGGTACGCTCGACGAGCTGTTTCAGGTCCTGACACTCGTTCAAACCGGAAAGACCCGAAAGGTCATGCCGATCGTTCTATACGGCTCCGAATATTGGGATGAGGTCATGAATCTCAAAGCCCTGGTAGAGTGGGGCACAATCTGTCCGGACGACTTGCACTGGTTTCGCACCATCAACACTGTCGACGAAGCCTTCGACTACCTCACCGCCGAGCTGACAGCGCGCTACCTTCAATAATGCACGACATATGTACCAGGGCGGATATTGAGACATTCTTGCGGCGCTTCTATGACCGGGCGTTGGTGGATGATACCATTGGGTTCATATTCACAGACGTTGCCAGGCTGGACCTGGAAGAGCATCTGCCCATAATTGCGGATTTCTGGGAAAGCGTGTTATTCGGTGCGGGGAACTACCATCGCAATCCAATGGTCGTGCATCGGGCGCTTCACGATGCATTGGAAGGTGGATTGACAAAACAACATTTTGACCGGTGGATCGCTATTTTTTCGGATACCCTGCACAAGAATTATTGCGGCGGAGTGACCGACGATGCCGAGCAGAAGGCCATCGCCATCGCGAACGGCATGCAGGCTGTGTTGATTGCTGCTCGCGGCTGAGTGTGATGGGCGGATTTGTCGAGCGAGGGTTTTTTCGCCTAAGTCAATATCAACGCAGAACGTTGCGATGACGACGTGGCCGTCGCGAGATATGCCACACTGTTCGTCTCGCCGTGTTTGCCGCCGTCACGCCGCAGGATCGAGTGTTTGCGCAATATTTAAGAGGTGGTTACCGTACAACATGATCGGAAGCAAAAAAGCGAGTGGTGGACCAAAGGACCTGGCGGTGTTGCCGGTGCTTGAGAAGACGCAGGCTTTGCGTAATGTTGTGCGGGGAAAATCCAAAGATGAAGAAGAATGAGAAACAGAAATTCGCTACCGATTTGGAAGACGAGGATCCGGAATGGCGTATGATCCTCGCCTTGCTCCGCAAGCCGATGAACATGCGCATGAACTGGCTACGTAAACGGTTGCCGAATGGCGGCAGTTGTGTGTAGGCACGCTGTGATACGGTGCTGCGTTTGTCGGTCATGATCGGGGACGTTATCCTATGCATGCGTAACGGAAATTCGCGATAGAGGGATTTGGAGCGCGCCTTCGTAACGGCTTCAAAAATGGATTCAGCGGAGCTTGCCAGACAGTTGTAGGCACCCTGCCGCACTCGGAATGCGGCATGCGCGATCCGGCGGTGCTGGTTGGACGCATCGTGCTGGCGGGCGGACGGCCTCGGCCGCCGTATCCATCGCGAGCCGTATCCGTTGCGCAGTGGCTCGCGAGGCCGCTCGCCCTCCAGGTGTCGTCCCCACGCGCACGCGTTCATTATGAAAGAGTATGTGGATACCGTGCCTTCTCAGTCCTTCACGATGCGGAATGTCTGCGGCATGATTCTTGCGCCTCTGCCGACGTACGTGTTCGTCATTCCTTCGACTGAAATGCTGTTTGCGTGGCTACAACCAGGTGTGCCTGGCGTGCTGTGAATGTGCACCGCTAAGGCTGCTATGCGCGTGGATCCAGCTCCGCTAAGGCACGTGGTGAGTTATCCTTTTCCATCGGAAAATGCGAAAATACATTAAGGGATATGTAATGGTGAATTCAATCCGTTCCCGTTTAACACGAGCACGCACGACGCTTGCCTGCACGGTTTTCGTCATCGGTTTTGCGCTGCCGTCGCACGCAAATACCGACCTTGAGTACTGGGGGCATTACAATCTCGATATCAAGCTGACAGATCGAACTGCGTTCCGGCTGAGTCCGCAGTTGCGTTTGCGGGACGACGCCGGTGATCTTTACCATTGGGAGTCTGCACAGGGGTTCCATCACAAGCTGAACAGCTTTGCCAGTGTCGGATTGTACCATTTGTTCGTGCGCATCGAGAATACCAGGGGTGATTGGCAAAGCGAAAACCGCTTGCGCGGCGATCTTTCGCTGGCGACAACAGTTCTCGGTATCAAGATCACTGATCGAAGTCGCTACGAATACCGGTTCGTCGGCAATGACGACCGTAGGCGCTATCGCAATCGCCTACAGTTCGCCAGGGCTGTGACGATTGGCGACCAGACGATCACGCCGTTTATTTCGGGTGAGCTCTTCTATGATCTGGACAAGCACGAGAATGATCAGAATCGTCTGGTGGTCGGTGTATCCCGCAAGATCACAGACACGATCAAGGCGTCACTCTATTACTTGCATGTCTCGAAAAAAGGTCGGCGGAACGATTGGGACGGCACTGATGTTATCGGCACCATGGTAAATTTTTCGTACTGACATGATTGCACGATTTCGAATTACCGGTGTATGATCTTTCCGTATGACAACGACACGTCGTTTCCACGAAAGATTGACAGACTGCAGATAGCCGGCCTATGTGGAAGCATAAACGCCATCGCAGCCGCACCCGTGATCCCAGGAAAATCGCGCGGAAAAAAGCTGTAGTGTCCCAAGGGCGAATGCATCACGATTGCTTGCAGAGCACGGTTATGACGCCTTGCGCACCGGTCCCTGCGCCGCTGCGGAAGACGCATTTCGCGAAGCGCTGAAAATCCGCGCAGACAGCGAGCGTGCGCTACGGGGCGTGGCGCTCGCACATCTGGCCCAGCGGCAATACGCGGCGGCGTGTCGTTATTGTCACCGCCTGAAACGCCGGCAACCGGATTTGCCAGGTTACTAGCAATATCCGGAGCGTTTTCCACCGTATGCTATCGCCGTTGGGAATACCGAGGGCAGGCGTCGTGCGTATTACGGCGCTGATCGGGCGAAACGGATTCCGGCCGCGGTGTTGAAGCTGTCGGGGGTTGTGACGGATTCCCGGCGTCTTACGGCATCGTCTCCAGCATCGAAACAAGACGTTGTCCACCCATCCAGAGGTGGCCATCGTAATTCGGTGTCGGCATTGCCTTCTCGTGGCAGGCGGCCACGGCCGTGGCCGC